>NZ_KB908094.1 GCF_000382345.1 Massilia niastensis DSM 21313 | reverse complement strand
CACGATGACGTGGTTGCGCACGCCGACGCGGCCGTTTTCGCGGCGGTAGCCGAGGAAAGTGGTGTCCTGATTGATCATGGGGTGTCTCCGTTCGGTTCGATGGGTGGACTGCGGCTTACCAGCGCTTGGTCTTGACGTTATGGACATGCAGGTGTTCGCCGGCGGCGATCGGGGCTACCACCTTGCCGATGTCGACGCCGTACTTCATCACCGTGTCGCCCGGCTGCAGCGCATTCAGCGCGATCTTGTGACCGATCGGGATGTCGCTGACGGTGCGCACCTCGACCACGCGGTCCTGCTCCATGACCCAGCCGTTCAGCGTTGCGCCGGATTTCACTCCTTCGACCACGACCGTACCGACCGAGTCGCCATCTTCGTGCACCACAAAATGAATCATGTCTGTCTCCTTGTTCGTCCATCCAGGTTGTTGGAACGTGAATTCATGCTAAACCACCGATTCATACGTGTCAACCACATCATCTATATGAATTTAAAAGCTGTGGCTGCCCTCCTGCTGAGCGTCATGCGCAGCATCGCTATATCAGGCGAATTGATTAATTATATAAATATAAATCGTTTTTTTCATATGTAGGACTGGCGCTAACCTTGAGTCACAAGTTCAGTCAAGGGGAACACAATGACGACAACACCAGGTACCCCGCTCCAGTTCGCCAGCGGCTTGGCGCTGGTCGGCGCCATCGCGGCGGCGGCCAGTTGACAGTACCTTCGTGCCCGAAGGTAGGCCGGCCCCAATTAATGCCAACATGTTAGAAAGCAGATCCTATGAGAATTGGTATACCTGCCGAAATTCGTCCTGGGGAAACTCGCGTCGCTGCAACACCCGAGACAGTCAAGAAGTTCGCAGCGAAGCATCAGGTGATCGTGCAGTCGGGTGCAGGCCTGAACGCATCGGTCATCGACGACGACTATGTGGCAGCCGGAGCAGCCATCGGCAGCGCCGACGAGGCATTCGGCTGCGACGTCGTGCTCAAGGTACGGGCGCCCGACGCCCAGGAGCGCAGGATGATCAAGCCGGGCACGGTTCTGATCGGCATGCTCGATCCTTTCGATGCCGGGAACATCGCCGCCATGGCCGACGCCAGGCTGCAGGCATTCGCCCTCGAGGCGGTGCCGCGGATCACGCGGGCGCAGTCGATGGACGTGCTGTCGTCGCAGGCCAACATCGCCGGGTACAAGGCGGTGATGCTGGCGGCCAATACTTACCAGCGCTTCGTGCCGATGCTGATGACGGCCGCCGGCACCGTCAAGGCCGCGCGCGTGCTGATCATGGGTGTCGGCGTAGCCGGCCTGCAGGCAATCGCGACCGCCAAGCGCATGGGCGCCGTGATCGAGGCGTCCGACGTGCGTCCTCCCGTGAAAGAACAGGTCGAGTCGCTCGGCGCCAAGTTCATCGACGTGCCTTACCTGACCGACGAAGAGCGCGAGATCGCCCAGGGTTCCGGCGGTTATGCGCGCGCGATGCCGGCCGACTGGATGAAGCGTCAGGCAGCACTGGTACACGAACGCGCCAGGCTGGCCGACATCGTCATCACCACCGCCCTGATCCCTGGCCGCAAGGCGCCAGTGCTCATTTCGGAGGACACCGTCAAGGCCATGAAGCCAGGCTCGGTGATCGTCGACCTGGCCGTCGCGCAGGGAGGTAACTGCCCGCTGTCGGAGATGAACAGGACGGTGCTCAAGCACGGCGTGCATATCGTCGGCGAGCCGGACCTGGCGACGCTGGTGGCGGCTGACGCCTCTGCGCTGTATGCGCGCAACGTACTCGACTTCCTCAAGCTGATCATTGACAAGGACGATCGCCTGGTGATCGACCGCGAAGACGAGATTTTGAAAGCAACGCTGGTCTGCAGCGACGGCGAAGTGCTGCGCAAGTAATTCAAAACGAGGGAGGCAATATGGAAATCAGTCATACCATCATCAACCTGATCATCTTCGTGCTGGCCATCTACGTCGGTTACCACGTGGTCTGGACCGTCACGCCGGCGCTGCATACACCGCTGATGGCGGTCACCAATGCTATTTCGGCGATCATCATTGTCGGCGCCATGCTGGCGGCGGGCCTGACCGAGGGCATGGTCGGCCAGTTGGCCGGCACCGTGGCGGTGGCGCTGGCTGCGGTCAATGTATTCGGCGGGTTCCTGGTGACACAGCGCATGCTTGAGATGTTCAAGAAGAAGGAACCAAAAGCGAAGCTGACTGCGGCGAAGACGGAGGTCCCGGCATGATGAATCACATCAGCATGAACCTCGTCACGATGATGTACCTGATTGCATCGGTGTGCTTTATCCAGGCGCTCAAGGGACTGTCGTCGCCATCTACGGCACGCGTGGGCAATACGTTCGGCATGACCGGTATGGCGATCGCGGCCGTCACCACGGTGGCGCTGATCGTCAAGCTGCAGGAGCAGGCCAGCGCCACCGGTGGCATGGGCCTTGGCCTGGTGACGATTGGCGTCGTGGCCGGTGGCGGCATCGGCACTTACGCGGCGAGGAAGGTCGAGATGACCAAGATGCCGGAACTGGTCGCGGCAATGCACTCGCTGATCGGCCTGGCCGCGGTCTGTATCGCCGTTGCAGCGGTGTCCGAGCCGTGGGCCTTCAACATCGCCACGCGCGACTCCCCGCTGCCGTTCGGTAACCGGCTTGAGCTGTTCATCGGCACCTTCGTTGGCGCCGTGACCTTCTCCGGTTCGGTGATCGCATTCGGCAAGCTGGCGGGCAAGTACAAATTCCGCTTATTTCAGGGCGCGCCGGTCAGTTTCCCGGGTCAGCACATGCTCAACCTGGCAGCCGCGATCGCGATCGTCGCGCTCGGCCTGGTGTTTTGCTTCTCCCCGGGTGTCGAACCAGCCTGGACCCCATTCATCATCATGGCAGTGTTGTCCTTCATCCTCGGTGTGCTGATCATCATCCCGATCGGCGGGGCCGACATGCCGGTGGTGGTGTCGATGCTGAACTCGTACTCGGGCTGGGCGGCGGCGGGCATCGGCTTCTCGCTGAACAACTCGATGCTGATCATCGCCGGTTCGCTGGTGGGCTCGAGCGGCGCGATCCTCTCCTACATCATGTGCAAGGCGATGAACCGTTCCTTCTTCAACGTGATCCTGGGCGGTTTTGGGGGCGATACGTCGGCCGCTGCCCGCGGCGTGCAGGAACAGCGTCCGCACAAGGCCGGCTCGGCGGATGACGCGGCCTTCATCATGAGCAACGCCGAGACCGTGATCATCGTGCCGGGTTATGGACTGGCGGTGGCGCGGGCCCAGCACGCGCTCAAGGAACTGGTAGAGAAGCTGACCCACAAGGGCGTCATTGTCAAGTACGCAATCCACCCCGTCGCGGGGCGCATGCCGGGCCACATGAACGTGCTGCTGGCGGAAGCCGAGGTGCCGTACGACCAGGTATTCGAGATGGAGGACATCAATGGCGAGTTCGGCCAGACCGACGTAGTGCTGGTGCTGGGTGCGAACGACGTGGTGAATCCGGCGGCGAAGGATCCGAAGTCGCCGATCGCCGGCATGCCAATCCTGGAAGCGTACAAGGCTAAGAGCATCATCGTCA
This sequence comes from Massilia niastensis DSM 21313, assembly GCF_000382345.1. GTDB lineage: Bacteria > Pseudomonadota > Gammaproteobacteria > Burkholderiales > Burkholderiaceae_D > Telluria > Telluria niastensis. The sequence continues at coordinate 106,168 of NZ_KB908094.1, read as the reverse complement.
ACAAGCGCTCGATGGCATCTGGTTACGCGGGCCTGGACAACGACCTGTTCTACCAGCCGAACACGATGATGGTCTTTGGCGACGCCAAGAAAGTGATCGAGTCGATGGTTAAGATCGTGGATTAAGGGATGTCCTCTAACCCTTGCGATGATCTGGCGTTTGAAGGCCTTGGTATTCCGGCCGAGTGTCTTATTAAACAACCGGCCGTCTAGCCTTGGGCGCCAAGGAAAAATGCACAGGAGCCTCCCGGAGCGTGTCAATGACTTTGAAACACCTGCGTGAATCTGTGAGAGTCTAAATCTCGGTTTTCAGGCAGCCTTTTTCTCCATCGTCGGTGGGTTGATCCAGGCAGCGGTCGGCAGCTTTTGCGGCTGCGGCATGCGGTGCTTAAAGCGTGCTGGCGTGCGCGTAAAGGCGTCGGCCAGTGTGGCTTGCCGTTGCTGACGCACTGCGGCGGCGCGGCCGGTATGCACGCTCTTCGGTGTCATCATGCCGATCCCGGAATGGCGATGCTGCTGGTTGTACCAAGTGAAGAACCGGCACGGTGGGCGCGCGCATCAGCCAGTGAGCCGAAGCGGGCCGGAAAGCCAGGCTGGTACTTCAGGGTTTTGAACTGCGCCCCCGAGTACGGACTGTCATCAGAGACGTAGGGCCTGCTGTGTGACTTGGCAATGCCCAGGTCGGACAGCAGCGTGGCTACCTGCTTGGAGCGCATGCTGCTGCCCCGGTCGGCATGCAGGGTTAGTGTGGCCGGCCCGATGGCTTCCTTGGCAGCGGTGTCGGCAATGAGTTGCGCAGCCAGTTCGGCGGTTTCCTGCTCGGCGACCATCCAGCCGACAACGCAGCGGCTGAAGATGTCCAGGATGACATACAGATGGAAGCAGGCCGCGAACCGGTCCTTCAATTTGGTTATGTCCCAGCTCCACACTTGATTGGGCACCACGGCCAGCAGCTCTGGTTTCGTATACTCGGATGGCGCAGTTGATCGCGGCGCTCGCGCACGGCGGCATAGCCTTGCAGCAGGCGGTACATGGTGCGCACCGACGCCACGTAACGCCCTTCGTCGATCAACTGGGCGTGAATGGCCGCTGGCGCGCAATTGGCAAAGTGCGGGCTGTTGAGCACGTCGAGTACCACGCGGCGCTCCAGTTCAGACAGGGCCAGCGGCGGGCGCCTGGACGGCGTTGCGATGGCCGAACCCGGCAGCGGACAGACACGCCGTGCAGCGCGGTCGCGATACAGCGCGCTGCGCGGCAGACGCAGGGCGCGGCAAGCGACGGCCAGGCCAACCTGGTCAGCCAGCGTGTGGGCAGCGCTGATCACTTCGGCTCGCTCGGCGTGTCGTCCGTGCTCAGCCCCAGCAGAATGGAAGGTTTTTTTGGACGTCGATGATCACGTCCGCCTTGACCAGTTTGGCCTGCAGGCGCTCGACCTGCTTTTCCAGTTCAAGCACCCGGCGTTCCTGGGCGGAGGCAGAATCGGCTTTCGGTCCGCGCTTGCACGCCAGCGCTTCCGTCTCGCCAGAGGATTGACGCTGCTTGCGCCAGGTCGCCAGATGGGACGAGTAAATGCCTTCCTGACGCAGCAAGGCGCCAATTTCGCCAGGCGCCACGCAGGCATCGGCAGCGGCCAGAATGCGCAGCTTCTCGGATCTGGAGAACGTGCGTCGCTTGGCCATTGCGACCACTTCAGGATCGGGACGTGGGGTCTCGGCTGATGACGGTTCGGATGCGTTCTCTGGGGTTGCTGACGTGCTGATTTGGTGCTTTCGGTTGTGCATGTTGGGAGCCTACCGCTGTACTCTAAATTAATCGGGTAGGTGTCTCAAGTTATATTGGCACGGGGGCACGGCCATGACGTGGCGGTTGCGTGGAGGAACAGCCGGCGCGACTTTAAACGACGTGAAGAAAAATACATATACCCTCCGCAACTGAAAACAAGCCCCGGCAGTGGATAGCCGGGCGGTAAGCATGCGGAGGAAGGTCAGACTCGAATGCGAATCGTTCGCAAGTACGGCGGATCGGGGTCCGGCTGTGGAATGTAACCAGGCCAAAACAGGACCACGACCGGCGTCGAGGGAAGTAGGACTATTCGAACCAGCATGGTAGGCGAAAGCTGTGCGAGCGCCGGCGCCACATTGTGGTGGTCAAGGGACGCTTTGGTGTCTGCTGCGAGCTCGGCGCAATGCACGGGCTTTTCCATGTCCAGGCCAGCGCAGGGCATCCCATCCATCATCTGCGTGCTCATCGTATTCGCCGCGATGGCCGGACAGACGTACGCTGCCATCGCCATGCCCGAAGTCATGACGGTCACGACCAGGAGCAGAGCAACGTAACGGAACAGTGACGGAAATGAGCGCCGCATTTGATCGGTTCGAAAATTGTGTCAGTCGCGTCGACTAAAAAGTCCGACCCGGGACAGGTCAATGATTCTGCTGCCTATCGCAGAAAATTGCTCGCCTGGTACTCGGCATCGTCGAACAATGGAAGTTCCGTTCCAGCTTCTTGTATTGTTTTCAGGAAGATTAATGGATTTTCTACAATGTCTGATGCTTTTTTATAACGGAATGTGCTAAATCTGCCTGGAACATGCTACATTGATTAACATGTGCAATAGTTTACGTTCATTTTTTCTTTGCTTACTCATCGTTTCCCTTCCGGTGCAGAGCATTGCGGGGGTAGCGAGGTTCGAGTGCGGCATGGCGCATCATCTATTGACCGTCAGCGGTGTGGTACAAACCGAACCGCTGATGGAGGAGATGATGGTCCCAGACGCACATGGGGATGATGAACACGGACATGGGCAAGGACACGCCGATGTCGAGGCACAAAATAGCATATCGGCAAACGAAGACTGCGAAAGCAATGACACTCACGCGCGATCGGGTTGTGGCACTTGCGCAAGTTGCTGCATTGGTGCCTATGCGCCGCCGCCTGTTGTTGCTTTGACGGCTGCTGAAGAAGTGGCAATCAGCGTGCAGCAATTTCTTCCTTCCTCATTCATCGGGCATATTCCGCCCCGAATCGAACGACCTCCACGTACTTCAGACTTTATCGTGTCGTGATCGGCGGCAGCAGTTAATGCTGTCGGCCTCCCGATCTCCGGTGCCTTTGCTAGTGCGTGCGCTCGTCTGCACGTACCAAGCCGGAAGCTGGTAGCGACACGCATTCCAACGGCACGGATCAAGCACTTGCAGTCCCGCGTTTGCGGCCACTAGCCGCGAGGCTGGCGTTCCCGCGTCTGCAGCAAACGGCAAAGGGAAGGTGACGGGACGGCGCTGCGCAGACCACTGCGCGCAGGGATCGCATTTTGGATCGGAGAACCATATGGAACGTTCAGATATCACTGGCGACTGCGCAAGCAGTTGGCGCCGCCGTATTCTGCAAGGAATCGGCGCCGTCTTGGGACTCGCGGGCTTGAGCCCTAGTTCGCTGTTTGCTGCACCGAGAAATCGGGGCGAGCTTCGAGGGAATGGTTTCGACCTGCAGATCGGGACGATGCCCGTCAGCTTCACCGGCGCCGAACGCATCGCCACCGTAGTCAACGGCCAAGTCCCGGCACCTGCTCTGTACTGGAACGAGGGCGACACTGTCACCATCCGGGTCACGAACCGGTTGCCTGCAGTTGGCTCGATTTACTGGCACGGCATTCTTCTTCCAGCCGACATGGATGGCGTGCCACGGTTGAGCTTCGCCGGCATCCAGCCAGGACAAACATTTACCTATCGGTTCGAAGTGAAGCAAAGCGGCACGTACTGGCACCACAGTCATTCCGCGTTCCAGGAACAAACTGGCCTCTGTGGTCCGATCGTCGTCGTGCCGAAGGAGGGAGCGCGCGTACAGACTGACCGCGACCATGTCGTGATGCTTTCCGACTGGACCGACGAAAAGCCGGAGCGCGTACTGGCCAGCTTGAAGAAGATGAGCGACTTCTTCAATAGCCAGCAGCCCAGCTTTGGCGAGTTCATACGCGGCGTGCAAACCATGGGATTTGCCGCCGCCATCGACAGGCGCAGGAGGCGGAGCCCGATGCGGATGATGCCCACCGATTTCAGCGATGGGACGGCAGGCCGGAATGTGAGCGGAGCGCTTCGCTACCTCATCAACGGTGCAACGGTGGAGATGAACTGGACGGGGCATTTCCATTCGGGTGAGAAAGTCCGCTTACGCATCATCATCAACGGCGCCGCGACAACCATCTTCGACCTCCGAATTCCAGGCCTGAAAATGACTGTGATCTCTGCGGGCGGACAGGACGTCGAACCTGTGGCCGTCGACGAGATCCATATTTCGGTCGCCGAAACCTATGACGTGATTGTCGAACCGAACGAGGACCGCGCCTACACGATCTTTGCACAGTCGATCGGGCGCTCCGGATTTGTAAGGGCCACGCTGGCGCCATGCCAGGGAATGCAGGCTCCGTTACCGGACGTGGATGCCGCTCAATGGCTGACGATGACGGACATAATGGGCGCAATGGGCATGGCTGGAATGCATGCCTCGGCTACGGCAGGCAGCGGACAAGGAATGGGTGCGAAGCCGCCGGCGGCCCCGGCTTCTCCAGCTGTCGCGGTAGCACATGCGGCAAGGTGCTGGTCGATAAGGCTGAGCTGGCCAAAGGTGACGGCGAACGCGGCCAGAACGTCGCGATCGAGATCAAGCTTGAGGGAGAGCGCCGCGGCGAAGCATTGGAAGCGGCCCGCACGGAGCTGCTGTGGGACAGGGCATTTGCACCGTTCTGGAGTACGCAGCTGGGCGTGCGACACGACAGCGGCGTACAGGGTTTGGCGCCGTACTGGTTCGAGACGGAGACCACAGCTTACTGGCGTTCCGGAGACGGCTGGCCTGCACGTTTCAACGTGAAATACGAACTGCTGTTCACATCCAGGGTAATTCTTGAACCAGAGCTGGGCATGAACCTGTACAGCCGTACGGATCCGGATCGGGGCACGGGAGGCGGGCTTTCCAGCATGGACGCGGGCTTGCGGCTGCGCTACGAGATCACCCGCAAATTCGCTCCCTACGTCGGAGTGACCTGGACCAGGCAATTTGGTGAAGCCGCCGAGTTTACGCGGATGCGTGGTGGTGACCGAAGCGAAGTTCAGGCGCTCGCCGGCCTGCGCTTGTGGTTTTGACCGGAAAGGGCGCGGCGCTCGAAATCAAAACGAAAAGTACGATCTGGTCCGACACGAACGAAGTGGCGGCGTATTCGCTTATCTAAAAATTCTGTATGGCCAACTGTTGTAAAAATACATTTTTATTGCCAATGTCAAAATTTGTAGCTACATTAAAAAAAGCTGCAATTTGTATAGACAACCAGGTGCATCCCCGATTTTTCTTAGTTGCCGTCGCCTTGACATGGCAGCGGTTTCAGTTCTGTAGCTCTTACAAAAACAAACCCGGAGGGTAAATGACTTACAAGTACATCCCAACAACCACAGCCGCGCTTGCCTTGATGGTCATGCAGCCCACCGTTCACGCACAGCAGCCGGGCACTGGCGACACGACTCAAGCGACTGGGATGGAGCGCGTCCAGATCACCGGAAGTCGAATCAACCTCCGCCAAGAGCAACTATCGGGAGTCGGTCCCGTGACTGTCATTGATGCAGAAACCATTCAGCGTTCCGGTGCGATCTCGGTCGAGACGCTCCTGCAGCGGCTACCATCGTCCGCAGGCACTGCCGGGAATCAAAGCAGCGCGTACTGGACGAGCAACGGCTACGGGACGACGCAGGTCAACCTGCGCGGTCTCGGGATCGATCGCACGCTGGTGCTCCTGAATGGGCGCCGCGTGGTTTCGGGAGGTACGGGCGCCAACAGCTCGGTCGACCTGAACATGATCCCCGTCGCGATGATCGAACGGATCGAGGTATTAAAAGACGGCGCATCAGCGATCTACGGGGCCGATGCGGTTGCCGGTGTCGTCAACATCATCACCAAGAAGGCGATCGAGGGCGTCGAAGCGTCCGTCCGTTACGGCAGGACCGAGCAGGGCGACGGCGCCGAAAAGTCGGCGGACATCGTGTGGGGTACCCGCGGCGAGCGCGGCTCCATGATGGCTTCGTTGAATTACTCGGAAAGCGAAGAGGTCAATCTTGCTTCCCGTGCGCCATGCGCGCTGTTCGAGGACGACGGTGAATTGGTGTGCTCGGGCAGTTCGTCCACCATTGGCGGACGCGCACGCCTGGCGGATGGCCGGCGGATCAACTTCAACCAGGATCCGAATGGTAATCCGCGTGGGTTCGAAACCTACAGTGCGGCCCGGCATGCCTACAACAGCAATCCCTTCCTCAACGCGGTGAATCCGATCAAGCGTGTCGGCCTGAGTGCATTTGGCAATATGAGGCTGAGCGACAAGGTCGACCTGTTCAGTGAGCTCATGTTCACGAACCGCCAGTCCGAGCAGCTGGCAACGCCAGGGGCAATCGGTGTCTATCGGCCGATCGAAATCGCCGCGAACCATCCGACCAACCCTACCGGACAAAACTTGACCCTGGAGCGCCGCAGGGTCGCGGAGGTTGGCCCTCGCCATTTTTTCCAGGAGACGAACACCTTCCGCATCGTGGCTGGCTTGAAGGGTCTGATCGGAGAAAAGTGGGACTGGTCGGCGTCGTTGAACTGGGGCCGGAACACCGGCGTCGACGGAATGACCAACATCATCAACCTCGACCGTGTCGACGCGACGCTTAACGCCGCAACTTGCGGCGCCAGTCCGACCGCTGCCCCGTGCGGCAACTATCTCGGCTATGGAAACCTTAGCCCGGCGGTGCTGGAATACATTCACTTCACGACGCGTGACCACGGCGGCAACGACCAGAAGAGTTTCAACGCAAGCATCAGCGGCGAACTGTTTTCGCTGCCTGCCGGGGCGGTCGGTTTCGCATCCGGCTTCGAGTACCGCCGCGAGAAAGGCTGGCGCGACCCTGATAGCCTGATTGTGTCGGGGGCGGCAAACACGAATGCCCAGGATCCGATCGCCGGCCAGTACAGTGCGCGAGAAGTCTTCGCAGAGCTGTCCGTGCCCTTGCTGGCAAAGCTGCCCCTCGTGAATTCCTTGACCGCAAACGTCGCCGCCCGATATTCGGACTACAGCCTCTTCGGATCCCAGGGCACTTACAAGCTGGGCCTCGACTGGCAAGTGATTCCTTCGTTGAAGATGCGCGCGAACAGGTCGACTGCTTTCCGCGTTCCGAACGTTCCTGAGCTGTTTGGTGGTGTCTCCGAGGGCAACCTGACCACGACTGACCCGTGCAACAACTGGAATACGCTCGATCCGAATTCGAACGTCTACAAGAACTGCCAGGCTTCCGGTGTACCGGTCGGGTTCAGGCAGTTCGGTCCGTCGATCCTGACGACCGGCGGCGGCAACCCCAACCTGGAGCCGGAAGAGGCGGATACGTTCACTGTGGGTGCCGTGTGGACACCGTCGAAAGCGCTGACGCTGACCCTCGACTATTTCAACATCGAGATCGATAACGCGATCGAGACGGTCCCAGGCTCGACCAAACTGTCGGTGTGCTTCAACTCGCCGGGATTGGCACATATCTTCTGCAGCCCTTCGAGCTTCACCCGCGATCCACGTACTGGCGAGATCAATTTCCTCTCTTCGCAGCCAGCAAACGCGGCGCAGCAGCGGGTTAGCGGAGTGGACTTCGGTGCCATGGTTGACTTCACCGTGTTCGGGTGGGCGTCGTCGCTCACGGCGGACGTCTCACGCCTGAACCGATTCGATGTAGCGCCGTTCCCGGGTGGCGAGACGATCGAGTATGCAGGCAAGATCACGGGTGGCCGCGGCAGCTATGCCGAGTGGAGGTCGACAGCATCCCTCACCACGACCAGGGGACCGTGGTCGGGTTCATACACGGTTCAGTACATTGGGTCCGCAGACGACATCAATGCGGCGCCGACCGACATCGGGTCGCGTGCACCGAGCATCGCCTACCACAACGCCAGCGTGAAGTATGCATTCAACAAGGCGATGGCGATCTCCTTCGGCGTCGACAATCTGTTCGACAAGCGTCCGCCGTACATCCAGAGCTGGACGGATGGGAACACCGACACAATGACCTATGACTTGCTCGGTCGCCGCTGGCATGTCCGCCTGGGCTACAAGTTCTAAACCCTTGATCATGCCGGCCGGGCCGTTCCGCATTTTCGTCGCGTGGACGGCCCGATCCTCAGGATCAGGCAATTCAACTTATTATCGACAACTATGCAATTAGCTTTCTGGGTGCGACGCGCCCACAAGTGGATCGGGCTCATTATCGGCGTGCAGGCACTGCTCTGGATGATCAGTGGCCTCTACATGGTCGTGGTCCCACTGGAAGTCATTCACGGCGACCATCTTGCACACGTCCACACCGAACGACTCAACCCTGCCGGTACCCGTATTGCGCAAACTCGCTTGCATGAGCTCTATCCAGGCATCACTTCTGTTCGCATGAAGAGCCTGCTTGGAAAAGAAGTATATGAAATCAAGCAGGGGCCGCAGGCCAGCCTCGTGGACGCGGCCAGCGGTGAGAAGATCAGCCCGCTTGCTCGCGAGGACATTATTGCGCTTGCCGATGTGGCCTATGCAGGTGAGGGATCCATCGGCGGCGTCGAATGGGTAACCAAGGCGCCTCAAGAGGTGGGCTCCCGGCCGGTACCGTTATGGGCTGTCCATTACGATGAACCGGGCAAGACGACCTTGTATTTCTCGCCTTATACCGGCGACCTGGTGGCCAGGCGCCATGAACTCTGGAGATGGTTCGATTTCCTCTGGATGTTCCACATCATGGACTACGAAGAGCGCGAGAACGTGAACAATACGCTGTTACGTGTTGCATCGATAAGCGGATTAGCCTTCGCACTCAGCGGCGCCTGGTTACTCATCTATAGTTTCAATCGGAGGAAGAAGGCATGAGCCATTGGATGAGACGCCTTCACAAGTGGGTAGGACTGATCCTTGCAGTTCAGTTCGTACTGTGGATGTCGAGTGGCGTACTTATGAGTCTGCTCGATTCAAAGAAGGTGCAGGGGCGTGAATTCCGCATCAAGCCACCGGCGCCAGCCGAATGGCCGCGCAACGTGCTTGCCGCGGATGCGATCCTGGCTGCCAGTGCGGACAAGGTCATGGCGATCACCTCGGGCTGGTTGCTCGACCGGCCTATCTACCGCCTGCAGAACGACAAGCGTAGCTGGCTGGTGAACGCCGCCGATGGAACGGGTGTGACGGTCGATGCCAACCTCGCCCTGGATCTCGCCCGGGCATCCTATTCCGGGCCCGGCAACGCAGGTGCCCCCAGCTTACTGGACTTTACGCTCGAGACGCGCGCCCACAAGGAACCGGTCTGGCGCGTCGACTTCGACGATGCGGACGACACCTCGGTCTATGTATCCAGCCGATCGGGGGCCGTGCTCGAGCACAGGAACAGCACCTGGCGCCTGTTCGATCTGTTCTGGATGCTCCACATCATGGACTACAGCGAGCGAACCAATTTCAACAATCCATTGTTGGTGTCCAGTGCAATCGGCGGCCTGTGGATGGCATTGACCGGTGTCTGGCTGCTGTTCGCCAGCATTCGTCTCGCGGAGTTCGTCCCAAGCCGTTGGCGCCGCAGCCGCACCGTGAACCTGCTGGACCAACACGGAACCAGCCAGCGTTCGATCGATGCCGTGGAGGGCGACACCGTGTTTCGCGCACTCGCCCGCTCCGGCCTGCAACTGCCGTCGAACTGCGGCGGCGGTCAGAGCTGCGGCCTGTGCGAAGTCAGATGCGTCGGCAAGGCGCCGGAACCGACCAGTGCCGACCGGGCCCTGCTGTCCCCCCAGAAGCTCGCCGCCGGCTTCAGGCTGGCCTGCAATCTTCCCGTGAAGCGTCGTCTCGACATCGACATCGGAAATACCTTGGCATTATCCTCGGAGCGGGTCGGCTTAGTCACAGGCGTGAAACCGGTAACGCCATTTTTACGCGAGATAACGATACGGCCCAATCAGCTGCTGGCATGTCGCCCGGGGTCCTATGTCCAGGTCCACGTGCCACAATATTCACGAGACGCGAGCCACGTGAACATCCCACCGGACCATCACGAAGACTGGCGAGCCGTGGGCCCACTGAGCGCGCTCGCAAATGATGCACCGGTACGGCGATCGTACTCGGTCTCGGTCCCAGTGGAACAGGCCGGGTGGCAACTGACCTTCCTCGTGCGCTTCATGCCAGGGAAGAAGCCGGGGAGGGGATCCGGCTATATGTACACGCTGAAAGTTGGCGATGAAGTAAGGTTCAGTGGGCCGTTCGGCGATTTTGCGCTGAAGGAGGGCAGCGGTGAAAAGGTGTTCATTGGCGGCGGCGCCGGCATGGCGCCGTTACGCGCGATGATCCATGACCTGCTTGCGAAGGGAGCGAAGGAGCCACTGCATTTCTGGTACGGCGCCCGCAGCCTGCGAGACGCTCCTTATGTCGACGAGATGCGCGCGTTCGCGGCCAAACATCCCAACTTCCACTGGCATCTGGTACTGTCGGAGGAGGAAGGGATGGCTGATGTGCGGAGCGGATTTGTGCACGAGGCGGTGCAAGAAGGCCTTCTGCAGACCCACCCCGACATCTCCTCGCTGGAGTTTTATGTCTGCGGCCCCCCGGCGATGCTAAACGCAACCCGTGCGATGCTGAGTAGCCTCGGGGTGGATGACGTGAACGTCGCGTACGACGACTTCAAGATCTGACAGTGTCGATGCGCAAGGGGCTGCGCCCCTTGCGTCTGCCAATGCCAGCCTGGGGGAAGGGCGTTTACTTTGCCTTTCTCGATGACCAGTGCACGTGGACGATCGACCAGGCATCGCCCTTCTGTTCGAAGACCGCGGTTCCCGTACCAAAGGCATGCACAGGCTTGCCTCGGGAAGTCCCGGTCGTTTCGGTTTCTTCCCAAACCACTGCGGTGTTGCCGTCGATGCGCTCGGTCTGTTTCAGTACCTTGCGCGTCGAGTTCTTCGCGAACTCCATGTCGCCACCGAGGTGATGATGGGCGTACTCGTCGCGTGATCGTTCGACATAGCCAGCCTCATAGATCGCGATTTCCGGTGCCAGCAGGCCAAGGGCCCTGGCCTTGTCTCCGTTCGTGAGGGCGTCATGGAAGGCGGCGAGCGTCCATTTTTGCATGTGCAAATGCTGCTGAGGTAAATATACATCCGAATGCAGCGACAGCCGCCAGGAATACGTTCTTGGCTTTCATTTGATTCTCCTATTGCAGCCCTGCCATGCCCTGTGACAGCAGGGACATGATGCGATTGGCGAGCGCACTTATTGCACTGCTTGCAACTCCACGATCGCAAGCGCACCATTTACCCGGTCAGCCGCAAATTTGATCTTGTCGCCAGTCTTGACCTGGTTAAGCATGGCTGGATCTTTCACGCGGAACACCATGGTCATCGCGCCCATGTTGAGGTTCTTCAGTTCGCCGTGACGGAGCGTGATCTTCCCGGCATCCCTGTCGACCTTCTTGACTTCGCCATCCACAAGCTCCGTCGCCGCCGCAGCCAGGTGTCCAGCATGCGACGAATGGGCGCCGTGCGAGCCATGGCCGCTGTGCGAACCTTCCTGGGCAAACGCGATGGATGCGGACGCGGTCAGTGCGAGAGCAATGGTGAGTTTCGAAAATGCGTTCATGGTGAGTCCTTTCATTGGTTCAGTAGTGATGTTCAGTTGTAGTGCTTGAATACAGTCGTGCGACCGTTGGCATGTACCAGCAGCACGTCGAACGGGTCCTTGCGCGGCCCTTCCATGCCAGGCGAGCCGAGCGGCATCGCCGGGACAGCCAATCCTTTTGCCTTCGGATTCTCTGCAAGCAGGCGTTTGATCTCGCTCGCAGGGACATGCCCTTCGATTGCATAGCCTTGCACCATGCCGGTATGGCAGGAACCAAGTTCGTTCGGTATCCCCCCACGTTCGCGGTAGTCGGAAGGGTTGTCGACATTGACCACGCGGGTGGCGAAGCCGTTCGATGTCAGATGCTCCACCCATGCGGCGCAGCACCCGCACGAGGCGCTCTTGAATACGTCGATGACCGGCGCGGCAGCCATCGCGAACACGGGCACGCACAAGGTCGCTGCAAGTGCCGCCTGCGAAACGAGTCGTCGGATCATGAGATAGTCCTTTCGTGATGCTTTAGTGGTGGCCGTTGTGACCGGTTGGCTTGCGCACGGTCACTTCGATGTCGGCCGGCTTCGTGGCCGGCATTGCTTGTCCGCCCGCGTCACGGTGACGCACGGCGGCCGGGGGCTCGCCTTTCCATTCATAGGCCACAGTACCGGCGGGATGCTTGTACCAGCCCGGATCCTTGTAGTCGCCCGGCTTCTGGTCCTTGCGCACCTTCAGGACGGTGAACATCCCGCCCATCTCTACGCCGCCGAACGGCCCCTGGCCGGTCATCATTGGCAGGGTGTTGTCCGGCAGCGGCATCTCCATGCCTTCCATCGAACCGCCCTTGTCCCCCATGACCATGTAATCCGGGACCAGCTTCGCGATCTTTTCCGCGACACCGCGATGATCCACTCCGATCAAGGTTGGGACGTCATGCCCCATCGCATTCATCGTGTGGTGCGATTTGTGGCAGTGGAAAGCCCAATCGCCAGGCTCGCTCGCGATAAACTCGATGGCGCGCATCTGGCCCACGGCGACGTCGGTCGTGACCTCGGGCCAGCGGGACTCCGGCCGGGTCCAGCCGCCATCGGTGCCGGTCACTTCGAATTCATGTCCGTGCAGGTGGATCGGATGATTCGTCATCGTCAGGTTGCCGGCGCGGATACGTACACGGTCACCCTGGCGGACATTCATTGAGTCGACCCCCGGGAACGCCCGGGTGTTGAAGGTCCAGATGTTAAAGTCGGTCATCTCGTTGACCTTCGGCGTGTAGCTGCCTGGGTCGATGTCGTAGGCGCTGAGCAGGAAAACAAAGTCACGGTCGACGGCGTGTTGCGCCGGGTTTTTGGGATGCGTGACCCAGAAACCCATCATCCCCATCGCCATCTGCACCATCTCGTCGGCATGAGGGTGATACATGAAGGTGCCGGGCCGACGTGCGACGAATTCGTAGACGAAGGTCTTGCCTGGCTGGATACCCGGCTGGTTCAGGCCCGTGACACCGTCCATGCCGTTCGGCAGGCGCTGGCCATGCCAGTGAATGCTGGTTTGTTCCGGCAAGCGATTGGTCACGAAGATGCGCACGCGGTCGCCTTCGACCACCTCGATCGTGGGGCCCGGACTTTGACCGTTATACCCCCACAGATTGGCCTTCATGCCCGGAGCGATCTCGCGCACGACCGGTTCCGCAACCAGGTGAAACTCCTTGACGCCATTATTCATGCGCCAGGGAAGTGACCAGCCATTCAAAGTGACGACCGGGTTGTACGGACGCCCGTTGGGCGGGGACAGTGGCGGCTGCGTTGCCGCCGTCGTCATGATCGGCGCTTCCGGAAGGGTGGCGGCGCCCGCGCGGCTCACCAGCCCGGCACCAACCAGCGCAGCGGCACCAGTGAAGAAATCTCGACGAGAACTCATTACTAATCCTTGTTTAATGTTCGGGGGCGGCTTCGGCGGAAGCGCTTGCACTTAACGAGATGGACGAACCGCCTGTACCGCTGATGGCGGCCTGCAGATCCGTTTCAGCGATCCAGTAATCGCGCTGGGCGTCGATGGCAGCATTCACGCCCGTAATCTGTGCGCGTGCATCGGCCAGCAACTCGAATACGCTCATGAGCATGCCGTTGTAGCGAAGCAGGGTCTCTTCGGAGATTTTCTTCCGTAGCGGAACAATCTCGTCCCTGTAGTGCCTGGCGACGTCATAGCTTGTCCGGTAGGCCGAGTAGGCTTCACGCACCTGCGACCTGGCGACGGTCGCGGTATTGGCGGTGCGGTGGACCGACTGCATGTAGATCGCTTCGGACTTTGCGATACGCGCGCCGCCCCAGTCGAAGATCGGGAGGGCCAGTTCGATTTCATAACCGTTTTCTCGCGGGGAACCGGACTTGCTCGAGTTGACGTAACCGGCATCGAGCACATTGATCACCCCGGTCGCTTTCGACAAGCCCAATGCGCGCGCCGTGGATTCCGTCTCCAGTTTCGCCAGGCGCACGTCGAGCCGCTGCTGCATCGCGAGTGCTTCGATATTGCCGACGTCACGCGGAGCGGCCGGGAGGTCCGGGAGCTTGTCGGGGAGTCGAAAGGCCGTATTGGAACCCCATACGCCCATCATTCTGGAAAGCTGTTCGCGTGCAGCGGTAGCGTTATGGCGCGCACGGGCGAACTGCGCGGTGGCCTCGGCGGAAAAAGCCTGTTCGCGGGCCTGATCGAGAGCACTGAGGTTCCCGACCTTGGCCATTCGCTGCGCCAGCTCGGCGCTCGCCTGGGCCGCTTCGCGAACCTGTTCCGCATAGCGCGCCGACTGCACCGCTGCGACTGCGGCGAAGTAAGCCTTGCGCGTGTCGGCTGCCAGGCGAACGGCGTCCGTCGCCGCCACCAGCTTGGCGCTTTCAAAACGGCGCGATTCGATATCCCTGCGGATTGGAATGGTCAGCAGGCCGACGAGATCGAACATGACGCTGCGCTCGATCTCTTTCTCGTCTCCGCCGGACAGGCGGCTGAAGCTGAAGCCCGGATTGCTCATGCGTCCGGCCTGGACCAGGTCGGCCTCCGCCACGCCCAACTCGGCAAGCGATGCGCGCAGGCCGCGATTATTGATCAGGGCTGCCCGCACCGCATTGTCAGCGGAGAGCGGTTGCTTCAGCAACTGGGCAAGCTCGGCCTGGGCAGCTTCGCTATCGGCGGTTCCTTTTGGAAGGCGAACGTCCTGGCCGGTACGCTCTGCAGTCATTGCAGAGACGGCATCGAGACCACCGTCGTTCGAGAACGTGGCGCAACCGCTGAGTACAAGAACCAGTACACCTGTGGAAATGGCGCGCAACGAAGAAGTAGAGGGCTTTGTTGTCATTGATCTGTCTTCGCCTGGTGGTGTTTGCTGTGGTCCGCAGGTGCAGGGCTCGCCGGCGTCGCGGGCTTCGCCGGAGCGGCCGGCGGCGCAGACGCGCCATGTGCCTGGCCGCTCTCTGCTCCGTGATGAGCACCGTGTCCGGCGTGGCCTTGAGAGCGGGCGACTGCCTCATTGGCCGCACGCCAGGACTTGTCGGGCGTTGCCTGGGTGTCTTGCACCAGCGGCGAATAGCCGGCGATCGCTGACTCGTACACGGTCGGCGGTACGACAACGTCGGGGTCGGCCGGATCAGCCGCGCGATGGGATTGCTGGGCCTGTGCAGCAAACGGCACAGCCAGCACGGCGCCAATGGCGGCCCAGAGCTTGAGTTTCATGATTCATCCTCAAAATCGGTAACAGGGCATGCGCATGCACGCATGTAGCTCAAGAGGCGTAACAACGGCGGTAAGGAACGCCGAAATCAGCTCTTGTTTCGATTAAGCGGATTGATGCCGGGGAGGGCGCTGCAGGCCGTCCGGAATGAAACCTGCGACCAAGTCAGCAGGCGACACGACGACGGCATCAGAGCCATCGAGCACAGGAAGAGGAAGATTAGTCGAAGGGGGAGCTACTGCGCCGACGCAGAAGGCCGAGCAGGCACTGCATGAGGAATGCGACTGCTTCTCGATCTTTCCTACAGGCGAATGGGCGTCGGTCGCGGAATCAGCGGTGTCGCTGGCATGCCGGTCAGCGTGGTGAGCATGGGCATCGGCGACAAGGTCGTGGTGCGAGAGGTCGAGACCGATCGGAGCCTGGGCATCCTGATGATGAACCGGCGCGCAAGACATGCTGACCGCCGCGGCGACCGCATGGAGCGGGAGCACGGCCATCAGTATCCAAACCAGAAATGTCTTGAGCATGCGGTTCATAGGTGATTCAGTATAGCACGACAAATTTCGCTCGGTAACGTGCTTGAGGCTGTTCAAAGTCAGGCAAAACGTCACTACAAATAGCGAATCCTCCTGCCGGCTTCGTTTAACATGAAGGATGTACAGACAAGGCGCGTCAGCGCACAGCATGTCATCGCAGACTCCTCACGGAATGATCGGGGTGCGCCGATTTTTTTGGCAGCACGCCGATCAACTGGGGGAGGAGAGGAACATGAAGAAAATAGAACGGCGGTATGCGCTTGTCACGAGCGCCTTAATGCTAGTTCTTAGCACGGCCGGAATATCGTTTGCGCAGTCTGAGCAGCATGCCCAGCATGGAGCCGCGGGAACGTCGGCATCCCATCAACACGATATGGGGGCCACGAAATGATGCAGACCATGCACGACATGCACCAGAAAATGTCGAGCATGCCGACGACGGGCAATCATGACCACGATTTTGCGATGATGATGCGATCCCACCACCAGGCCGGCGTCGATATGGCGAGGGCACAGTTGAAGAACGGCAGGGACCCGCAGCTTCAAAAAATGGCAAGGAAAATGATTGCTGACCAAACGAAGACTGGATATCTGTGATGCCCTGCTGGACAATCACATCGACATCGAGCACGCATGTGGCAAGGTCGGGGCCTGCACGACATGCCATGTCATCGTGCATGAAGGTTTCTCATCTCTTGGCGAGGCTGGTGAAGATGAGGAGGACATGCTCGACCGTGCGTGGGGAGTGGAGCAGCGCTCGCGACTTTCGTGCCAAGCCATCGTCGCCGATACCGACCTGACGGTAGAGATACCTCGGTATTCCTTGAACCACGCGAAGGAAAGCAGCTAGGCCGGTACGCGCACCGTGATTCTGGTCGGAGAAGAGACCGCGGCCGAAAAATTTTCAGCCGCTTAAACCGATCCGACGCTTGTATCGACCCAGATAGATGAACGAACTTATGGATATAGTTGTCTCTGAAGAAATGCTCGGTTTCGTTGTTGTTGCTAGCGCGCTCATCGGTGTCTGCGCTGCTGGTTTTGTCGCATACTCGGGGATCCAGCGACGTCGCCAGAAGCAGGGGGGCAATCGCCGTTATCCTGGGCGCGGCATGCGAGGCGGTCGTAAATCCGACGCGGCAAACAGGAAGAGGCCGGAGCGTTAGCGCTTCGGGACCTGAAGGGCGTGAGCCAAACAAAAAGGCCGCATCCTGATCATGCTACGACTTTAACCAGGCGTCTCGTGCGATCCTTTACTCGAACGTAAACTTTGTCGCCTGTCTGCAGCGCCATCTCCTGATCGACCGCAGCGATCATTTTTTGTGCATGTGTGCCATGGATGCGATATTTCACATAGGAAAATTTGGCATCCGCCATGTCGCGGACAGACAAGGTGTGTCGGCAGTCAATAGAACTTCGGCCTGCTGCGGCATCGACATCGAGGTTGAGGACTGTTCCGATGCGCCAGCCATCGCGATGGGCATTTGCCTTCGTACAGCGTCGTGCATCCAGCAGAGAAACACACCAGTGTCACGATGATGAGCTTACGAGCGAAGTTCATGTTGATCCTCCGATGAGTTGCGTACCTGGACCAGGATCGACCTTGCCATCCGATGGTGCTGCTTGTCTGGCGCGGGACGGTGCTTTGTGCTTTTGTGCGGACGCGATGCCGCAACCAACACCACGCAGTAGTATCTCCCGTGACAGGACAGTGCCGGTCGAGGGCAAGATACGGTATCCGCATCTTGCCCCGAACGCGGCCCCTTACTTGATCGCGAAACGGATCGTCCTGGTGCTCTTGTCCGGGAAGGTGATCGCAGCCACGACCTTTGCGCCGGACGCCAGCTTGGCATCGCCCTTGGCGACCAGCATGTTGCCGCTGCCCGCTTCCAGCGGCACCTCGGTCTTTTCCTTGCCGTTCAGGACCGTCAGCTTGCCGCTCATGCCGTCTACCGGCAAATCACGACCGTGGTCGTCGACATAGATGGTGGCCTTGCCGTTCTTGTTCACCAGTTCGAACGACAGGTCGCCCGCGGTGCGGACGACGCCACCGTGCTTTGCGGCGCTTTCGTGGGCCAGCGCCGCGGTCGGTGCGGCCACGGCCAGTACCATGGCGGCCACTGCAAAGAATTTTTTCATGGTTTTTCTCCAGTATGCGCGGCGACTCAGTCGGGCGTCGCCGCGTGCCCGTTTCTCTAGAATCCTTCGGTATGCCTCTCGGCGACCAGCGCCTCCAGCGGCTTGCGCCCGACCAGCCAGAAAATCAGTGGCGTGAGCAGCGAGTCGAGGATCGTCGAGCTGATCAGTCCGCCAAAGATCACGACCGCCACCGGGTGCAGGATCTCCTTGCCTGGCGCATCGGCCGTGAACAGCAGCGGGGTCAGCGCAAACGCGGCAACCAGCGCCGTCATCAGAACCGGCGTGAGGCGCTCCAGCGAACCGCGCACGATCATTGGCCAGCCGAAGGTCTCGCCCTCGAACTTGCACAGGTTGATGTAGTGGCTGACCTTGAGGATGCCGTTGCGTGTCGCGATGCCCGCCAGCGTGATAAAGCCCACCATCGACGCCACCGACAGCGAAATACCCGCGATCCACATCGCCACCACGCTGCCGACCAATGCGAACGGGATGTTTCCCATGATGACGGCCGCCAGAGTCGCCGAGCGGTAGCGCGAGTACAGCACCAGGAAGATCAGGGTCAGCGAGGCCAGCGACAGGCCGGCGATCAGGGCCTGGGCCTGCTCCTGCGCCTGGAACTGGCCCTCGACGCTCACGAAATACCCGCCCGGCAGCGCGGTCTGCGTCACCGCCGTGCGCACGTCGCCGATGATGCGCGACATGCTTGAGCCATCGGTGTTGGCGTAGACGACGATGCGGCGGCGGCTGTTCTCGCGGCCGATCTGGTTCGGGCCGTCGCCTTCCTCGATGATGGCGATGTTCGACAGCTGCACCGGACCGGTCGGGCTGTCGAGCATCAGCCTGGCCAGGTCCTGCGGCGAGCGGTTCGCGTCCGGCAGGCGCAGCACCAAGTCGAAGCGGCGTGCGCCGTCGATGACCTGGGTCACCTGCATGCCTTCGGTCAGGGCCTGCATCGAGCCGAGCACCTGGCCCGGCGTCAGGCCGTGCTGCGCCGCCTTGCGGTAGTCGACCCGGACCTTGACCTGCGGGATCAGGACCTGGCGCTCGACCGAGAGGTCGACCAGTCCCGGTACGCCGGACAGGCGGGTGCGCAGGCTGTCGGCCAGTCCGCGCAGGGTGTCGATATCGTCGCCGTAGATCTTCAGCGCCACCTGGGCGCGCACGCCCGACAGCAGGTGGTCGAGCCGGTGCGAGATCGGCTGACCGATCGCTACCGAAGCAGGAATCACCGACAACTGGTTGCGGATGTCGGCCATGATCGCCTCGCGGTCGCGCTCGGACGCTTTCAGGTCGACGTCGATCTCGGACGAGTGCACACCCTCGGCATGCTCGTCGAGCTCGGCGCGTCCGGTGCGCCGCCCGACAGTGATCACTTCGGGCACCTGCTTGATCAGGTCTTCCGCCAGCGCGCCCATCCGGTTAGCCTCGGCCAGCGAGGTGCCCGGGATGAAGGTCATGCCCATCACCAGCGACCCCTCGTTGAAGGCGGGCAGGAAGGTGCGCGGGAAGAAGGGCACCGAGGCCGCCGCCGCGAGCACCGCGACCAGGGCGACTGCAAGCACCGGCTTGATCCGCTTGAACGACCAGTCCAGCACTGCCGTATCCCAGGCTTTCAGGCGCCGGACCACGGGGCTGTCGTCGTGCTTGAGGCGCTTCATGCGCGGCAACAGGTAGTAGGACAGCACCGGCGTGACCGTCATCGACACCAGCATCGAGGCCAGGATGGATGCGATATAGGCGACGCCGAGCGGCGCGAACAGGCGCCCTTCGATGCCGGGCAGCGCGAACAGCGGCACGAACACCAGCACCACGATCACGGTGGCGTAGACGATTCCCGAGCGCACTTCGACCGAGGCGTGCCAGACCACTTCCAGCACCGGGGGACCGCCGGGGGCGCGCTGCTTGAGCCTGCGCACGATGTTCTCGACGTCGACCACGGCGTCGTCCACCAGTTCGCCGATGGCGATCGCGAGGCCGCCCAGGGTCATGACGTTGATCGACTGGCCGAACAGCTTGAACACGATGGCAGTGAGGGCCAATGAGAGCGGAATCGCGATCAGCGAGATCGCGGTGGTGCGCGCGCTCAGCAGGAAGGCGAACAGCACGATGGCGACCAGGATGGCGCCGTCGCGCAGCGCCTCGACCACGTTGCCGATCGAGGATTCGATGAAGTCCGCCTGGCGGAACAGCACCACCGGCGCCGCCAGCCCGGCTGGCAGGCCTTGTTTCAGCTCCCCCAGCGCCGACTCGATCTGCCCAGTCAGGCGCACCGTGTCGGCGGCCGGCTGCTTCTGGACGCTCACGATGACGGCGGGCTTGCCGTTCATGCCGGCGTCGCCGCGCTTGAAGGCGGCCGCGTAGCGAACGCTGGCGACCTGCTCGAGCAGGACCGGCACCCCGTCGCGGGTGGTCACGGCGAGGCCTTTGACATCCTCCAGGCGGGTCGTGCGCCCCAGGTTGCGGATCAGGTATTCGCGGCTGTTCAGGTCGACGAAGCCGCCGCTGGTGTTGGCGGCGAAACCGCGCAGGGCATCACGCAGCTGTTCCAGCGTGATGCGGTGCTGAGCCATGCGCGCGACGTCCGGCTCGACCCGCAGCTGGCGCACGTCGCCGCCGATCGGAATGACCTGCGAGACGCCGGGAATCGACAGCAGGCGCGGGCGCAGCACGAAATCGGCATACTCGCGCGCCTTCATCGGGTCGGTCTTCGCGACGTCCACCGGCAGGGCGATCAGCATGATCTCGCCCATGATCGAGGAGACTGGTCCCATGATCGGGGTGATTTCGGCCGGCAGCTGTTCCTTGACCAGCGCCATGCGCTCGGCGACCAGCTGGCGGTTGCGGTACGGGTCGGTGCCCCAGTCGAATTCAGCGTAGACGATCGACAGCCCCACACCGGAGACCGAGCGCACGCGCGAGACGCCCGGCATGCCGTTCAGCGCGGTCTCGATCGGGAACGAGACCAGCTGCTCGACTTCCTCTGGTGCCATGCCGCCGGCCTCGGTCAGTACGGTCACGACGGGCTTGTTCAGGTCCGGGAACACGTCGACCGGCGTTTGCCAGGCCGTGAACGCGCCGAAGAACATCAGCAGCAGGGCGGCGGCGAGAACGAACAGCCTGTTGTTCAGGCTGGTACGAACGATAGTATTGAACATGGCGTTACCGGATCTGGTTGATCAGGGCGGCGCCATCGACCACGACCCGGTTGTCCGCACTCAGTCCCCTGGTCACCACGACTGTCGCCGCGTCGAGCGCCGTGGCCTCGACCGGCTGCGCGATGAAGCGCTGGGCACCGGACTTGATCCACACGACTGTCTCGTTGGCCTGGTTGCGCACCAGGGCGGCGGCGGGCAGGGCGATGCCCTTGACCGTGGTGCGCAGGCGGACAAGTACCGTGACCGGCTGGCCCACTGCCAGCGGCATGCCCTCGCCCTGGGCTCGGAAGTTGAGAGGCAGGGCGCCGTCGCGCAGCGTACGGGCGCCGCCGATCAGGTGCAGCCGGGCCTGCGGCGCCTGGACCAGCACGGCGCTGCCGATCTGGCCGGCGAGCGTGACGTCCGGCGTCATGGCCTCGACCAGCAAGCGACGCGGATCGACGATCTCGTACAGGAGTGTGCGGGCATCGACGATCTGGCCGGTCAGCACGTGGGCGCTGGCGATGACGCCGTCGGCGGTGGCGACGACGTTCTCGGCCCCGGCCACCGACGCGCCGATGGCCTTTTCGCGGCCGATCGTGCCGGCCAGTTCCGCCCTGGCGGCCTCGATGTCCTTGGCCGGCACCGTGCCTTCCAGCTTTTGCAGGCGCTGCACGCGGCGTTCCAGCAGGTCCCGGTTGGCGCGCAGCTCGGCCAGGGCGGCCTGCTGGTTGCCGCGCTCGACGGCGCTGGACACCGGATGCAGGCGCGCCAGGACCTGGCCCTTGCGCACCGTCTGGCCGACCGCCGCCAGGCCATTCGGGCCCGGCGCGACCTGTCCGGCAAACGGGGCCTGCACCCGGCCGCCCGCATTCGGGTCGATCGCGGTCCGGCCGTTCAGCTCGACGGTCAGTGGGTGGTCGCCGTCATGCACCATCACCGTGCGGATCGCCATGCGGCGCTGCGCGAGTTTCGGCACATTCACGCTGCCGTCGGGCAGGCGCGCCAGGCCGCTGGCCGTGGTCGTGGCCTGGCCGTCGAGGTGTTCGCCACTGGGGCCGTGCGCGCCGGGCGATGCGTTCACGGCGGCGATCGAGGCGGCCACCGCGAGGCCGGCCGCAAATTGACTGTAACTAGTCTTCATCTTATTTCCCCGATACGAGCTTACTGCGGCGCACAAGGGCAATGGCGGCGATGGCCAGCAGCAGCGTGATGGCGGCGGCGAGCCATAGCCATGCGCGACCGCCGCCATGTTCATGGCCATGGACCTGTACGGCGCTTACCTCGAGCGTGCCCTCCAGCAGGTCGCTCTCATCCCCAGAGACGAAGGTGAACAGCAGCGCATGCTTGCCCGGAGCCGAGAGCGCCTTGAGCAGCTTCGGTTCGTCGATCGAGTAGTCGCCGAGGTCGGCGTGGAATTTGGCGTTGGCCTTCTGGCCCTGATACTCGACTTCGAGCTTGCCGTTAAGGACCGGCTCGTTGGTCTCGTAGCGGTCGACCAGGATCGACAGTTCGCCACCTGACAGGTGGCCGACCAGCTCGAACAGCTCGCTGAAGGTTTCAATGCGCGGTACCGTGCCGACCGTGGCGGTGGCCGCCGGTCCGTCGAGGTGCTCGCCGTTCGGGCCGTGTGCGCCCGGGGAAGCGCACGCCGGCAGTGCGAGCGCCAGCGTCAGCAGGGTTGCCAAAAGTGCTTTCATGGAAGTATTCCTAATGCCTGGTTGAGTCGGGAATGCGCCTGGCCGAGCTGGGCGCGCCGCTGGCGTACCGATATGTCGGCCTCGTGCGCGAGTGCCTGCGAGCGCAGCAGTTCTGCGAGCCCCCGTTCACCCTCCTTGAAGGCGGTTTCAAGAAGCTGGGTGTGTTCGCGCATGGCGGCGGCGCGCTGCGTGGCCGCTGCGAGCGCGGCTTGGGCGGTGGTCAACTGGCGTCGTGCGACATCCGCCTCGGCGGTCACGCTGGCTTCGGCTTGCGCTGCTTCCGCCGCTGCGCCGGCCAACTGGGTGGCCGCGAGGGTTTCGACCGGACGGTTGCGTGCCTGGCTGCCGAGCGGGATCTGGACTGCGACGCCGATGCTGCGGTTCGGTTCGGTGAAGTTGCTGTCGCGCTCACGGCGCACCGACAGCGCGACGGTGGGAGGCGGATGACGCGAGGCCGTGGCAACGGCCAGATTGGCCTGCGCCCGCTGCAGGCTGGCCCGTGCGGCCTCGATGCGGACGTTGCGGGGTTGCGGTTCGCCGACCGGCTCCGGATCCAGCGGCGGCAGGTCGTCGTAGCCGGTCAGCACGCGGAAGCGCGCTAGCGCCTCGTCGAGCGCGTCCTGCGCAATGAAGACATCGTTCTTGGCTGCAAGCAACTCCTGGCTGGCCAACAGGCCGTCGCTGCGTGCCAGATCGCCGGCCTTCACGCGGCGCAGCACTTCCTCGGTGAGGGCTTCGAGATGGTGGACGTGGTCGCGTTTTTCGGACAGGACTTCGCTTGCCGTTGCCGCCTCCCACATGCGGGCGCGGACTTCGCCGGCGATCGCCAGGCGCGCATGCGCAAGCTGTGCTTCGGTCTCCTCGATCGAGCGCGAGGCCAGCAATTCGCGCGCCGTCTTTTGCCGGGGCAGCCAGACAGACGCGGCAAGCGACATCTCGGTGTCGCGCTCGCCGCGCTGGTCGGTCCAGCGATCGGAACGCTGCGACAGGCCGAGGGTCGGTGCTGCCGCGATCCAGGACGCCGCATTCTCGCGCGCAGCGCTCGATTCGTCCTGGCGCGCGTGCTGGGTCTGGACCAGCGGCGAACGCTGCCAGGCGCTTTCGACTGCGGCGCGCAGGCTTGGGGCGCCGTGTTGCGGGGAGGGCTGCGCCGCGCCCGCTATCATGGGCAGGGACAGGGCAAGGCAGGCCCCTAATAATGCTGAGCGCAAGTGAAATGTGCGCATTGGGTACTCCGTCAAGGTGATGTCAGGTTCACCGAGGGGAGGACGCGAATAGCATTAGGACGCCATCATCGATGTCGTCCGAAGTGCCACGGGTCCCCTCGGACAGTCAGCCGAGGGACGAAGCAGGAGGTCTGTGGGGACAGTCGAGGTGAGGGTCGGGAGGGAACTGTACTGGCTCCACGACAATAAACGTGCATGGAGCGTCGTTCAGCATTGCCGGAATGTAAGGCACCGGCGACCAGGCGGAGTGGGTGGATGCCGAATGGTCGATGGCATGCTGCACGGAGTCGTCGGAGTCGTCGTAATGGATCGATCCATCGTCGTCGTGGTGATGCTGAATGCCGTGATCGTGCTGCAATTCGTGTGCGATCCCCGCGGACAGCAGTTGGCCGCCCTGCAGCGCGAAGCTTTGCAGGGGAAGACAGATCAACAGCAGAAGGCAGAAGAGTTGTCGCACGTATAGGTACCTGAAGGCGCGGATTATAGCAGGATGGTCTGTTTGTAGCGGTGCTTTCAGCCAAAACTGCTAAACCGAGTTTGGCACCGTGGCCTGAAGAGTGAGTACGGACAGGGTGGCAAAGGCGACACGTAAGGTTATTGTTCCTGCTAGTTTTGTGATAGTCGTTCCAACAGGCGCGCGCCCAATGTCCGTTTACGTCTGCTGAAGTAGGCCTGGGACGAACGATGAAGTAAAAGTGTGAATCCGCAGATTAATGAAGATCTTGAACTCTTCGTGAAATTCTTGCCCTGACACGTAGGCCGTCACAAGCCGCCTTCCTCACCATGCCATGCTGCCGCTGTGGGCGCCACTGTTGCGTCTCACCCGATGCCGCGCTGTGTTCTGTCCGGGGCGAAGCGTTCAGCTGCGAAAATTGCCTGCTGAGCCAGGGCAATTCGTCTCACGATCGGGATATCGTTAGCGACGTGTCCGCCAAATTTACCGAGACCCTGGCTGCCACGCTCGATGTACGTGAGCACGAAACCGGTCAGCACTCCAAGCGCGTCGCTTGCCAGACGCAAGTGCTCGCTAGGCGCTTTACCAGTGATCCCGCCGAGCTCAGGCAAATCTATTGGGGTTCACTCTTGCATGACATCGGCAAGATCGGCATTCCGGACGCCGTTCTGTTAAAGCAGGGGCCGCTCGATGAGGCAGAGTGGAAAGTCATGCAGTCGCATGTCGAAGTGGGCTACAAGCTGCTCGCTGCTCTTCCCGGCATGGCGTATGCGGCGGAGCTTGTCCTCAGCCACGAGGAACGCTTCGACGGACATGGCTATCCGCGTGGACTGGCCGGCAGCGACATTCCTTTCGGCGCGCGGCTGTTCGCCGTCATCGACACACTGGACGTAATGACATCCGACCGCCCCTATCGCGTAGGCCTGAGCTTCGAGGCGGCAAAAACGGAAATCTGCCGGCAGTCGGGCAGGCAGTTCGACCCGATAGCCGTGGAGGCGTTTCTTGCCGAGGAAGATATTTTGCGGAAAATGGTCGATCTCAAGTGCAGCACCCAAGACCCGGCACCGCGTGTGCCAACTTGATGAGGAAATGCGGGTTCGCCCGGCTACTTGTTTCTCCTTCTCTCTTGTGCGGGCATCGTGGCTTTGCCTCCCTTCGGCAGCGCGTCGCCGAGTACGCCGGGCAGTACATTTGCGAACATGAATGCCGCGGTGGACTCGTGCATCAGACCACTAGGCTGGACCTTGGCGCGGCGCGAGCCTTCCGGTGCTTGGGCCGGGTAGACGGCCTGGACGTCGCCTTCTTCGCGAATTTTGCTTGACCTTCCCCTTGTTGGAAGGCTTAAAGTGAGTCTGATTCTTTCTTGATGGAGCTGCCATGAAACATGTAGCTCAGAGTCATTCCAATCACGAACATGCACACGGACATGGCCTGCCTCTGTCCCCGACGCCGGGCCGTGCCGGCGACCACGGCAGCGTGGCCGGGGCGGGGGGCCAGGAGGCGCCATCCGGTAACGCGGACAAACCCTTCACCGATCCGGTTTGCGGCATGCAGGTCGCGGACAGGCCGGATCGGAAGATCGAACATGACGGACGGATCTACCATTTCTGCAGCGCCAAATGCATGGACAAATTCAGGGCCGGCCCCTCAGCCTACGCAGGAGAGGAAGCGCCGGCCGTCGCGCCGGCCGCTCCCGCCGGTACGGTCTACACTTGCCCGATGCACCCGGAGATTCAGCGGGCAGGGCCGGGAACCTGCCCGATCTGCGGCATGGCGCTCGAACCGGCGATGCCTTCGCTGGAAGAGGAGGAGAATCCTGAGCTGGCCGACTTCCGGCGCCGGTTCTGGTGGACGCTGCCGCTGACCGTCGCGGTCACGGTGCTCGCCATGGCGGGGCACCGGCTGTTCACCGGCGGATTGTCGTATCAAAGCTGGATTGAATTCGCCCTTGGCACGCCGGTCGTGCTGTGGGCAGGCTGGCCGTTTTTCGTGCGTGGCGCGCAGTCAGTCCGCAACCGCAGCCCCAATATGTGGACCTTGATCAGTACCGGGGTGGCCGCCGCTTACGGTTACAGCGTGGTCGCGACGATTGCTCCCGACCTGTTCCCTGCGGCATTCGGCATGCACGGACGCATCGGCGTCTACTATGAAGCCGCGGCCGTGATCATTTCCCTGACCTTGCTTGGCCAGATCCTCGAATTGCGCGCTCGTTCGCAGACCTCGGCCGCGATCAAGTCCCTGCTGGGCCTGGCGCCGAAGACGGCCCGCCGCATCCGCGCCGACGGCGGCGAGGAGGATGTGGAACTGACGCAGGTGTGCGTCGGCGACCGGCTGCGGGTCAGGCCGGGCGAGAAGGTGCCGGTCGACGGCACCGTCATCGAAGGCGAAAGCGCCATCGACGAGAGCATGCTCACGGGCGAACCGCTGCCGGTCACGAAGCGTCCGGGCGACAAGGTGTTCGGCGCGACGATCAATGCCAGCGGCAGCCTGGTCATCCAGTCCGAGCGCGTGGGCTCGCAGACGATGCTGGCGCAGATCGTGCAAATGGTCGCGAGCGCACAGCGCTCCCGCGCACCGATGCAGCGGCTGGCGGATGTGGTGGCCGGCTACTTCGTGTCGGTGGTCGTCTTGCTCGCACTGCTCACGCTCCTTGGCTGGGGACTGTTCGGGCCGGAACCGAGCTGGGTGTATGGCTTCGTGAACGCGGTCGCGGTGCTGATCATTGCCTGTCCCTGTGCGCTGGGCCTGGCCACGCCGATGTCGATCATGGCGGCAACCGGACGCGCCGCCATTCAGGGCGTGCTGTTTCGGGACGCCGCGGCGATCGAAGCCATGAGGAAGGTCGATACCCTGGTCGTGGACAAGACCGGTACGCTGACGGAAGGAAAACCCGCTTTCGACCGGGTTGCGGCGGTTTCCGGACAGCAGGAGGAGGAGGTGCTTCGCGTCGCCGCAAGCCTCGACCAGGGCAGCGAGCATCCGCTGGCGCACGCGATCGTGGCCGAGGCGAGAAAACGCGAACTCGCGCTCGACAAGCCCGAGCGTTTCGAGTCGTCCAGCGGTATCGGGGTGCGCGGCCTGGTGGGAGGTGAGCGCGTCGCGCTGGGAAACACGGCCTTGATGGAAGCCGACGGGGTCGACTGGACGCCGCTGCGGCACACCGCGGAGGAACTGCGGCGGCTCGGTGCCAGCGTCATGTACCTTGCCCGCAGCGGACGCCTCATGGGACTGATCGCCGTTTCGGACCCCGTCAAGGAGACGACGCAGGAGGCTCTGACGGCGCTGCGCGATGCTGGAATCAAGGTCGTCATGGCAACGGGGGACGGTGTCACTACCGCCAGGGCGGTGGCGGCGCGCCTCGGCATTACCGATGTGTACGGCGAAGTGAAGCCGCAGGACAAGCTGGCGCTGGTCGAGCGGCTGCAGCGAGAAGGCCGTGTCGTCGCCATGGCCGGGGACGGAATCAACGATGCCCCGGCGCTGGCCAGGGCCGATGTCGGTATCGCGATGGGAACCGGGACCGATGTCGCGATCAATTCGGCCCACGTCACCTTGATCAAAGGCGACCTGCGGGCCATCGCCCGGTCACGCCTGCTGTCACAGCAGACGGTACGCAATATGCGGCAAAACCTGGGATTCGCTTTCATCTATAACGCGATGGGCATACCTTTGGCGGCCGGCGTCCTGTACCCAGTCACAGGGCAGTTGCTCTCACCGATGATTGCAGCGCTTGCGATGAGCTTGAGCTCGGTATCGGTGATCGCGAATGCACTTCGATTACGGAGCGTCCAGGTATAAAACTGGGGCAGGCCGACTAAGCCGCAGCTATTGGTCACGTAAGCTCATCAATACAAAATAAAATTTGATCATTCACAAGGTAGATAGAGACAGTCGAGCGCACTTTTTCGCCCTAGGTTCGACGGACACCGCCTCCGCCAAGATAATTGTTTTAGAGAAATATTTAACATTCAAGAGGCCCGCTGCACTACGAGTGCAGCGGGTTTTTTTGTTTCTGCAGGCATAAGAATGTGTCATCAATACGAATCCCATGTTCTCCGCTGGATTCGCCATCAGACCGGCCTTGTTGCACAAACCAAGTCGGACGGCACGGTGTTGGGGTTCCAGTATCAGCACAGATGAGCCTATCGCGAGCGTCGGTGGCGACGGCGCCTATGACACAAAAGGTTGCCATGAAGCCATCGCTAACACTGGGGAAAGCAAGGTCTATGGCCGAAAGTCTACACAAATGATTGCGATAAAGACAAGTATCACTGTAGTATTAAGCTGACCGCTATGCTCGGAACGTTGCCGTTGAAAACTGATTCTGTTAAGGACGGCAATGGCGCGAGCAGACGGCAGGCCCCGTTCCGTTATCGGCTAGGAGTAGGCTTGCGATCATAGCCATCAGGTCTATGCCAACGCAATTCGACGCCGACAAACCGATCCTTGCTAACGTCGTGGTTGCTCTCGAGTGGCAGAATCCTACGTCAAAGGCGAGGAAAATGCGTAAAGACATTTACGTCAAGGAGAGAAGCAAATGCGTGCTACTGAACTGAAGGAGTACAACCCAATCGCTGAATTCTTCGCCCGCATCGGCTTCGGTGCCAGGGAGATCGTGACGGCCAGGGAGATTGCAGAGCAGGAACTGGAAGATTCGAAGATTGCGCTGCTCCAAGCCGAGCGCGATAAGGAAGCTGCGACCTGCGAGGTCGAGAAACTGAAGATGCGTGTGCGCCGTCTGGAAGGCACCTTGCGCGACAACAGGTCTGGGGGCTAAGTGGCTGGCTGATCGTTAGCGATCAGCCACGATCGACCATCACCGAATATCATTGAGGAGTTAAGAAAAGGCTGGCTTGAAAGACCCTAAAACCATGGTAATGGGAGCCGCGCAAGTGGTGAAACGTATTGCCAGCTTGTGGGCCTGTTCGTTTTCACCTCGCCATTTCACATAAGTGAGGTACAGGACGCTGCCAACGGCCCTGGCGCTGCCTTGCAGAGACACGGAGAGAAGCGAATCGATGTGGATAGAAATGTGGGTAAATTCGCAGAATCCGTTTTCTTCATAGGAAGAGACGGCGGGCACCGTCCGTTGAAGCAAAAATGCTCCGACTTGTGAACTAGAAATGCCGCTTGGCGGGGAAGGGCGGACCGGCGGGGATCAGTGGTTGAAGGAGCCTTGAGGGTATGAGAAAGGGTACCGGATGGGGTGAGGGGATGAAGAACCCGGAATCCATGCGGCTTCCAGACCGCAATACGAATCCCACCGCCTCCGCCAAGACACTGTTTTGGGGTAACCTTAAACAAGCGAGAAACCCGCAGCACGATGAGTGCAGCGGGTTTTTTGTTTCTGGAAGTCCAGGAATGCGTGATCAAGACGAATCCCGCGCGCTCCGCCAGCTTCGTCAGCTCCAGGCCTCGGCACCATGCTGGACCTGTAGACCTCATACAATGATGGGGTTGGTGTGTTCATCCGTAGTGGACCTGAAAAAAAAAGCGCCACTGCAACGTGGCGCAAATGGGCAACATCACACTCGAACAGCGAGGCCGCCCGGAGCAGAAGGCAGGCGCATTTACTATGGTGCCGGCAGGAGCACCTTGTCGATGACATGGATCACGCCATTGGAGGCGAGGATGTCGGTGGCAGTGATATTCGCCTTGCGGCCGCGCCGGTCCGCGACGGTGAGCGTCGAACTCACTTCGAAGGTTTCGCCTTCGACGGTCTTGATCGGCGTGTTGACCGGGACCTCTGCTTTCAACACGAGCGCCGGCACCACGTGGTAGGCCAGCACTTTGGTCAGCAGCGCCTTGTCAGCCAGCAATTGATCTTTTGTGAGCCCCAACTCGTTCAGCAGTGCCGCAAATGCCGCGTTCGTCGGCGCAAACACCGTGAAGGGACCGGGAGCGCTGAGCGTGTCAGCCAGGCCCGCGGAAGTGACCGCCTCGACAAGGATGCTGAAATCCGGGTTGGCCGCGGCCGTTTGCACGACGTTCTTGTCAGCCGGCAGAAGCACCTTGTCGATGGCATGAATGACGCCGTTGGAAGCTGCGACATCGATCAGGACGATCCTGCTGGTGCGATTGCGCCCGTCGGTGACGACCAGGTCGGCACCAGGCTTGTCCACCTTGAAGAAGCCGCCGCCCACCGGGGTGATGGCTTTACCCAGCGGCACTTGGCTGCTGGGCACATTCCCCGACACGACGTGGTATTTCAATACCGCCGTCAACAGCGCCCTGTTGCCGAATAACTGGTCCTTGGTCACGCCCAGCTCGGCAAGCAGGGCCGAGAATGCGTCATTGGTCGGGGCAAGCACCGTGAACGGCCCGGGCCCGGTGAGGGTGTCGGTCAGGCCTGCCGTCTGGATGGCTTCGGCGAGGATGCTGAAGCGGGCATCGTTTTGCGCCACCTGCACGACGTTGCGCGGATGATCATCATCGTCCCCGCCGCCACAGGCCGTGACCGACGCGATCAGCAGGATGCCCACGATTTCTTTTATCCATCGAAACATGACATGTCTCCCATTCACGCTGCTGCC
Source organism: Massilia niastensis DSM 21313 (assembly GCF_000382345.1). Taxonomy (GTDB): domain Bacteria; phylum Pseudomonadota; class Gammaproteobacteria; order Burkholderiales; family Burkholderiaceae_D; genus Telluria; species Telluria niastensis. The sequence continues at coordinate 75,115 of NZ_KB908094.1, read as the reverse complement.
GGGCTATTTCGGCATCAGTACCGTATCGATCGCGTGGATGACGCCGTTGTCGGCAGCGACGTCGGCGCTGACCACAGTCGCCTTGTCGACGTGGACCTTGCTGCCATTAATGTTGAAAGACAAAGGACTGCCCTGTACCGACATGACCGACCCTGGCTTGATATTGGAAGCCATGACCTTGCTTGGCACCACGTGGTAGGCCAGCACCTTGGCCAGCGCAGCTTTGTCTTTCATCAGGGAATCCAGCTTTGCCTTGGGCAGCTTCGCAAATGCCTCGTCGGTTGGCGCGAAGACGGTGAACGGACCCGGGCCTTTCAGGGTGTCGATCATTCCAGCGGCTGCCACCGCCTTGACCAGCGTCGTGAAATTACCTGCGGACTTGGCAGTGTCGACAATGTCGGCTGCTTGCGCGCCGCCGCAGGACAACGTAACGGCCATAACAAACCAGAATTTCTTCATTTCATGCTCCTTGGTGAATGGTGGAATGAACCGGATGAACCGGCGATGCACGTACTTCATGGTCCAATATAGAACTGTGAACCGTACATGTCTAGGATTTACAGTATTTAATGGGGTGATGAAGGTTCAAAGGCGGTTCGCTGTAAATAGTCAAATTGATGAGCGACCCGCAGAAGTTCGTGTGCTGGCACGATCAGGAGCACACGCACGGCAGCCTGAAATTCGTGATGCAGGCGCAGCGCCACACCGGTCGGGATGCAGCGATTCTGGCGCGCCGCGAGACGGCCTAGCGGGACGCCAGGAACCGCAATCCGGGGCGCTGGTCGCAAGACACGAGGAACTGGAAGATGGAAGACCAGGTCTGGTTGAATCCGGAACGGATTCGGTCCAATTTACAGACCGGCATACCAGAAGGTGTCGCCCAACACGAGCACTGTGATCAGGTCGCCACGCCGGCCACGGAACACGAACACGTGGCCACTGTACCGATCTTCCTGCAAGGCTGTTTCGACTTTCGCCGCCAGGGCGCTGAGACCGGCGCCCATGCCGGTGGCGCCGGCGGACAGCAAGTTCGTATTCAGACCGTGTTTGGCTGCCAAGAGTTCCATGGCATGATGAGCTGACAGAAGACGCCGGGAGAGGTCTGCTTGATGCAAACGTCAGCTGCCCTGTGGTCCTGCGTGTTCAGGACGCGGCAGTCGGGCTGCTGGATCCGGTCACGTTGCCCGAAATGGCCCGGGAAATCGACAGCCGGATGCGCTTGACTGGACGCGTCCTCGTTAGAGCGACAGCAAGCCGACGCCGCACTTCCCGTGAACAGGGCGGACTCGGTCAAGCGCAAGTTGCGCAGCCGCGATGGCTGCCTCGAATATGTTGACCGACAGTTCCCGGGGATTCGATGACACCGGATTGTCCTCTCCGGTTTCAGGATGGCTGCTGGCCGATTTCGAAGTTCGCCATGTGCTCGAGCGCACGGACCATGGCCGAATGGTCCCAGCCGCCGCCGCCGTGGGCCGCACAGGAGTTGAACAGTTCCTGGGCCGTCGCCGTGTTCGGCAGGGAGACGCCGACCGCGCGGGCGCTCGACAGGGCAAGATTGAGGTCCTTCTGGTGCAGCTCGATCCTGAAGCCAGGATTGAAAGTGCGGTTGACCATCCGCTCGCCATGCACCTCGAGGATGCGCGAAGCGGCAAATCCACCCATGAGTGCCTGGCGAACCTTGGCCGGATCGGCGCCCATCCTGGAAGCGAACAGCAGCGCCTCGCCGACCGCCTCGATATTGAGGGCAACGATGATCTGGTTGGCCACCTTGCAGGTCTGGCCGGCGCCATTCTCGCCCACGAGGGTGATGTTCTTGCCCATCAGTTCGAACAGGGGCTTGACGCGCTCGAACGCCGCGTCGGAACCGCCTGCCATGATGGTCAGGCTGGCGGCCCTGGCGCCAATTTCGCCACCCGATACGGGAGCGTCGACATAGTCGCATCCCAGCGCCTTGATGCGCTCGGCAAAGGTCTTCGTCTCGACCGGCGAGATCGAACTCATGTCGACCACTACCTTGCCCGGCGACAGGCCTGCGGCGACGCCCTCCGCGTCGAACAGCACCGATGCCACGTGTGGAGTATCCGGCACCATCGTGATGATGATGTCGGCCTGCTGCGCAACCTGTTTTGCCGATGCGCAGGCCATGCCACCGGCTTCGGTCAGTTCGCCCGGTACGCCACTGCGGCTGTACAGGTACACCTCATGCCCGGCCTTGACCAGCTGGCCTGCCATCGGATTGCCCATGATGCCCAGGCCGATAAATCCCACTTTGCTCATTGTCTTCTCCGTCATCCTTGGTTGCCGTGGACTTGCACCACGAATTTGTCGCGCAGGCTTTGCGTCGCAGCACGGAAGAGTCCCTGGTCGCTGCCACGACCGGCCGCCAAGCGTTCATGCGGCTGGTCGGTAACGAGGAAGGCTGAAATCCGTCAGCCTGTCGAGGGACGACATTGAGGCGAGCTGGGCCCACATACCCAGTGCGTCGGATGATCGGCGCATCGAGGTTCCATGCCGGTCGCTGGGCGTTAGCCGTGCGCGACTTCCGCTCAGCGATGCGATAGAACCGTCAGGCAGATCACCATCTTGCTGGATAACTGGCAGGTCCCGCAGGACCTCCCGCCATTCTACAGCCGCTTACTTTGCCGTCGGCATCACAAATTCCGCACCCTTGCCGATGCTCTGCGGCCAGCGCTGCATGACCGATTTTTGCCTGGTGTAGAACCGGACGCCTTCTTCACCGTAGACATGCATGTCGCCAAACAGGCTCTTTTTCCAGCCGCCGAAACCCTGCCATGCCATGGGCACCGGAATCGGCACATTGATGCCGACCATGCCGATTTCCACGCGCCGTGTGAACTCCCTCGCTACGTTGCCGTCGCTCGTGAAGCAGGAAACGCCGTTGCCGAACTCATGGTCATTGATCAGTTGCACGGCCTCGGCCAGGTCCTTTACCCGCACACAAGACAGCACCGGTCCAAAGATCTCTTCCTTGTAGATGCGCATCTGCGGGGTCACATGATCGAACAGCGTGCCGCCGGTAAAGAAACCATTCTCATGGCCAGGAACACTGCAGCCGCGGCCGTCAACCACCAGCCTTGCACCTTCCTCGATCCCCGCACCGATATAGCCCTCGATCCGTTCCAGCGCCTGTTTCGTGACCACCGGTCCCATTTCGGCATCCAGTTCCATGCCGTTACGGATCTTCAGGTTTTTTGCCCGTTCTGCGAGCAAGGGCACGATCTTGTCGCCCGTATCGCCGACCAGCACCGCGACCGAAATCGCCATGCAGCGCTCGCCGGCCGATCCATAGGCAGCACCGACCAGTGCATCGACGGTTCGCTCCAGGTCGGCATCCGGCATGACCACGAGATGGTTCTTGGCGCCACCAAGCGCTTGTACCCGCTTGCCGAAGTGAGACCCGCGCTCGTGGATGTAGTGGGCGATTGGCGTGGAGCCGACGAAGCTGATCGCCTTGACCTGCGGATGTTCGAGCAGGGTATCGACAGCGAGCTTGTCGCCCTGGACGACATTGAAGACCCCGTCGGGAAGGCCGGCCTGGGTGAACAGTTCAGCCATGAAGAGAGACGCACTGGGATCGCGCTCGCTCGGCTTGAGCACGAATGTGTTGCCGGTAGCGATCGCTAGCGGGAACATCCAGCACGGCACCATGCAGGGGAAATTGAATGGCGTGATACCGGCCACGACGCCGAGCGGCTGGCGGACCGTCCAGTTATCCATTCCGGTGGACACCTGCTCGGTGTAGTCGCCCTTGAGCAATTGCGGGATGCCGCAGGCGAATTCGATGATATCGATGCCGCGTTCCACCTCGCCTTGGGCATCGGTAAACACCTTGCCATGTTCGGCAGTGATCATGGCTGCCAGCGTATCCTTGTGCTCATTCATCAGCTGCAGGAATTTATTCATGATCCGGGCACGCCGGATCGGTGGCGTATCCGCCCAGGACGGCGCCGCCGCCACCGCGGCAGCCACGGCCTGGTTGACCTCATCGACCGATCCCAATGCCACTTGCCGGGCCGTTGCGCCCGTCGCCGGGTTGTAAACCGCCTGCAAGCGGCCGCTGTCGCCAGGCACCCTGCGCCCGCCGATGAAGTGACCTACATTCTGGGTATCGTTGAAAACATTCGGCACAGCCATGGCAAGTCTCCGGTGGTTGATTGCATTGAACAGAGCTGCAGTATAGGGAGCGCCCAGTTCGAAACCAATGCCGAAAAACTGGACTCACTGTTCAAAATATTTGACAATCAAAGTATGACGAATCGAAAAACCGAAACCTTGTGGTCCCATGTTTACTGGCTCGGCGTGCTCGGTTCCATGGGCAGCTACAGTGCTGCGGCACAGCGGCTCGGCGTCAGCAAGGCGACTGTGAGCTACCGGATTGCGGAGTTGGAGCAGGCAGCGGGGGTGCCCCTGGTCAGGCGAACAACACGCAGCGTGCGGCTGACGGAAGCAGGGCAGCAGTTGGTGGACGCAACGCACAGCGCATTCGATCAGATCGAATTGAGCTTTGCCGGAGTGAAAGACCTTGCCGCAGTGCCGCACGGGCAGGTGCGCATTACCGCGCCCGTTGCACTGGGGCGTCAGCAAATAGTCCCTCGCTTACCCGCTTTTCTGCGCCAATACCCCGAGGTGCGCATCGAAATCGAATTGTCGGATCGCCTGAGTTCGCTGGCAAAGGAAGGCTTCGACTTGGCAATACGCCATTCCGCGGCGGTCCCGGAGACGCACGTGGCATGGACTCTGTGCGAGACGCGCTCCTTGCTGGTGGCCACCGACGATTACCTGCGCCGCCACGGCACCCCCCTTCATCCAGACGATCTTGCGCATCACAACTGCCTGCATTATCCGCGTTCCGGCGAAACGCCCACCTGGAGCTTCGAGCCTGTCAAGCGCAAAGGAGACCGCGTCAGTGTCGCCGTGAAAGGATCTTTTTCCGCAAACAATAGCGAAGCCTTGCGTGAATGTGCGCTGGCCGGACTTGGTATAGCACTGGTCCCGGATTTCAGTGCGCAGGCTGAACTCGAGAGCGGCAAGCTGGTATCGGTGCTGCCAAAGTGGCGACCGGCCGGGGGGTTTGCCGAGCGGCTCTTTGCAATCAGGCCCTATAGTCCCTACGTGCCACGTCCGGTGGCTGCGTTCGTCGCCTACCTGCGCGAGTCGCTCAGCGGAGGCTTTTCAAGGGAGTAAGCCAAGCGCCCATCCCAAGACTTGCCCAACGGGAGCACCGATTCGAGGTGCTCGCAACTTTCGTTGCAATATCAATCGATGGCAAGTATTATTGCTGGCGTCTGCTTCGGGAATACGATAGCTGGCGCAACAAACGATGTGAGTTTCCGCGAAGGAAATCACCCAGCTCGGCCACATCGACACCTGTTGCTCATTCATTGCTGGTCAAAACCCGGCACATCCATTGCTCGGAGAATCGCGGCATGAAACCGAATCACATCAAGAGCTTGTGGGCGCAAGGCAAGCCAGTATTGAATGGCTGGCTCTCGGTCGCCAATGCATTTACTGCCGAGATCATGGCGGCACAAGGGTATGACTCTGTCGGCATCGATCTACAGCACGGGGTGATCGATTACCAGGCCGCGGTAAGCATGCTTCAGGCAATGCAGGCAAGTGCGGTGACCCCGCTGGCCCGCGTGCCATGGCTTGATCCCGCATACGTCATGAAAGTCCTGGATGCCGGCGCCTACGGGGTGATCTGCCCAATGATCAACAATCGCGCGCAGGCCGAGGCCCTGGTTTCCTACGTTCGCTATCCGCCGAAGGGTGTACGCAGCTTCGGTCCGACACGCGCGAATTTTTCCGCCGGGTCCAATTATGGCGTCGAGGCGGACGATCAGATCATTTGCTTCGCGATGATCGAGACGCGCGAGGCGGTGGCCAATATTGAAGAAATCGTGTCCACGCCGGGGCTGGATGCGGTGTATATCGGACCGGCAGACCTGACCATCGGCTTGACCGGCATGCGCTATCCGCCGGGCTTCGATCGCACCGAGCCGGAAATGATCGAAGCGATCCGGAATATTCTCGACGCGGCGCATGGGGCGGGTATCAAGGCCGCTTTGCATTGCGGGTCTGCGGCCTATGCAGCGCAGGCGGTAGCGTGGGGATTCGATATGGTGACGGTGTCGAACGACGTCAGGTTGCTGGCCGGCGCCGCGGCTGCGAGCGTGTCGGAATTCCGCCGGTTGAACGCTGGGGGAAGCCATCCAGTCACGCCTGGAGCTCAGCAGAAAAGCTATTGACTTCAGGCGCCTCCAGTCCGATGCTCTGTCGTCTTCAAAATGGAATGAAAAACGAAATGAGCATCGGAAAAAAACCAGTGGACGGCGAGACGGGCGCCGGCAAAGCCGGAGTGGGAGGGCGGAAGGCAAGCAAGCGCAAAGCGCCGGCTCACGGCGCCGCCCCTGCAACGACCTACGAGGCCCTGGTCAACACCATCACCGCCGCCTATCCGCGGCTATCGGAGCGCTATCAGCAGGTGGGGCGGTTCGTGACGCAGAATCCAAACGTCATTGCGCTCGAATCCATCAACGCGATCGCAGGCCGTTGCGGGATGCATCCTTCAATCCTGGTCAGGTTTGCCCAGAACTTTGGCTATTCCGGATTCAAGGAGTTGCAGCTCATTTTTCAGGATCGACTGGCGACGGCGGCGCCGGGGTTTCAGGAACGCATCAACGCGCTTGAAACAGAGCTGAAGAAAAACGTCGAACCGGGCTTTCTGGGTTATCTGCGCAATCAGGTCGTACGGGATATCGCGACGCTGCAAACCTTGCTGGAGACGGTCTCCGAAGAGAGCCTCCAGCACGCGGCGGTCCATCTGCGGAATGCCGAGATCATCTATGTCGCCGGTCACCATCGATCGGAACCGATTGCGCTCTTTGCGCACTATGTCCTGACCATGTTGCGCCGCCGGGTCATTTTGCTGAATGCGCCCGGTGGCCTGGCGACGGAAGTCGCCAGCACGATGACCAGTAGAGACGTCCTGATCGCGATCGCGTTCCGCCACTACGCCAAGGAAGTGGTCACCATTGCTGAAAACGCGGCCGCGAACGGCACACCCGTGGTTGCGATCACGGACAGCCAGCTATCGCCCCTGAGCAAGGATGCCAGTGTGCTGTTCACTGTCCCGGAAGAGGAATACAGTTTTGCGCGCTCGCTGGCGGCCCCCATGTCGCTGGTGCAAACCATTGCCACCGCATTGGCGTCCTTGCTGCAGCAGGATGAAAGCAAGACTTCGACCCCCGCGCCCGCCGCCGCGGGCAAGGCGGTTTCCAGGCGTTCTTGAGCGCAGCGGCATTCCCGGGACAATCACGACACACGAAGTGCGAAGGAGGCAGGAACAATCGCGAAGATGCTTGCAACGTTCATTGCATAATACTAGAATCAGCAATAGAAATTCCGTAGCAGTTCCGCCCAGTGCGAATCAGTGTTGCCCCTTAGATAGCCAAAAATATTCAGGAGACAGTATGAAAATTAGCAGAAGGAAATCGCTCGCCGTTTGCCTGGTCGGAATGGTCTTCGCCGCACCGCTCGCGGCGTTTGCGCAGGCCGCCTGGCCTTCGAAAATGATCACGCTGGTTGTGCCGTTCCCGCCAGGTGGGCAAACCGATGCGGTCGGTCGGATATTGGCGGAAAAATTGGGCAAGGAGCTGGGTCAGACCGTGATCGTCGAAAACCGCCCGGGTGTGAACGGGTCCCTCGGTTCCGACGTGGTAGCGCGCGCAACGCCGGACGGCTACACCCTGGTCGTGACAGGCCCCGGTACCCATGCCATCAACCAGCTGGTCAATCGCAACGTGAAGTACGACGCGCGCAAGGACTTCACACATATCGCGATGCTGACGCGTAATCCGAACGTCCTGCTGGCTTCTCCGGGGTTCAAGGGAAACAACGTGCAAGACGTCATCTCGCAATCGAAAGCGCATCCGAATTCCCTGAATTTCGCGTTGACCGGGGTCGGATCGTCGGGCCATATTTCGATGGAACTGTTCAAACAGGCCGCCGGCATTGATTTCAATGTCGTGCCCTATAAAGGCGATGCGCCTGCAATCACCGACCTGATCGGTGGACAAGTTGATCTGCTGATCGTGAATAGCGCAGCTGCAGTGCCCCAGATCAAGGGCGGTAAAGTGCGTGCTCTTGCAGTGACCGGCAAGACTCGCAGTCCCAGCCTGTCGCATGTTCCCACCATGGCCGAGGCGGGCCTGCCCGGTGTCGTGATGGAATCATGGACCGGCATCGCGGGACCGGCCAACCTGCCGGCTTCCGTCTCGGAGCGCCTGAACCGCACCGTCAACACGATCCTTGCGATGCCGGATGTCAAAGCCCGCCTCGCCGCAGGGGCGATGGTCACCACGCCGGGCTCCGTCAAGGATGCCGCGACCTTTATCAATGAAGAGGTTGAGAAGTGGTCTCACGTGGTGAAGGCAGGCAATATCAAGGCCGAATAATCGTTCTGTCAGAAAGACACGCTAGCTATGCAAAACCATCAGGCATTTATCGACGCGGCCTGTGCCGTGATCGGGCATGACCACGTGCTGACGAGCGACCTCGACATGTATGCGCAGGATTGGCGCAAGAAGTATTTCGGGCGGCCTCTTGCCGTGCTTCGTCCGGCTTCCACCGCAGAAGTTGCCGCGCTGGTGAAGCTTTGCGTCGAGCATGCCGTGGCGATCGTGCCCCAAGGAGGGAACACCGGGATATGCGCTGGCTCGGTGCCGGACGCCAGCGGCGAGCAGGTGGTGCTGAATCTCGCCCGGCTCAATCGCCTGCGTTCCGTCGATCCGGCCAACAATACCATGACCGTTGAAGCCGGTTGCATCCTGCAGACGCTGCAGGACACTGCGGAATCGGTCGACAGGCTGTTTCCGCTTTCGCTGGGTGCGGAGGGATCGTGCCAGATCGGTGGCAATATCTCGACCAACGCCGGCGGGGTGCAGGTTCTTCGTTACGGAAATACGCGCGACCTTGTCCTTGGGCTGGAAGTCGTGTTGCCGTCGGGAGAAATTCTCGATATATTGCGCGGCCTGCGCAAGGACAATACCGGCTACGATCTCAAGCAGCTCTTTATCGGCGCGGAAGGAACGCTCGGCATCATCACGGCGGCGACGCTGAAACTGTTTCCTGCTCCGCGAGCGTGCGCCGTTGCCTTCGCTGCGCTGTCGTCGCCCGCGCAGGCAGTCAAACTGCTTCAACACATGCGGGCCGAGCTGGGCGAGCGCTTTACGGCATTCGAACTCATGTCGGATGCCAGCATTGATTTGATCCGTTGCCATTTCCCGGCATCGCCAAATCCGTTTACGTCGCCTCACTCCTGGTATGTACTGATGGAAGCAACCGACAGCGGGACTGACGCCGCGCTTGGCGCCCTGTTCGAAGGGGCACTGGAGCGCGTACTGGAGCAGGGGATCATCGACGATGTGGCGCTGGCATCGAGCAAGGCGCAGGCCGGGGAACTGTGGATGATGCGCGAGAACGTCTCTGAAGCGCAGCAGATTGACAGCCCGAATATCAAGCATGACATTTCGCTGCCGATTTCCAGCATTCCGGCGTTCATCGACGAAGTCGTGGGGGCGCTTGAAAAAACCTATCCCGGCGTCCGTCCAATCATTTACGGTCATCTGGGCGACGGCAACCTCCACTTCAACATTGCGCGGCCACTGGCAGTCGACAATGCGCAGTGGCAGGATGAAACCCACGCTGTCAACACGATGGTGCATGACGCCGTAGTCCGACAACGTGGCTCGATCAGTGCCGAGCATGGTATCGGGCAGGCCAAGCAGGAAGAAATGGCGCACTACAAATCGGAGGCGGAACTTGTCGTGATGCGTGCGATCAAGCGCGCCATTGATCCGCAGCTTTTAATGAATCCGGGGAAGGTGCTGGATATGGGATCGACGTCGTGATGGAGGCGGTAACCGGTATGCTGAACATACCGGTGCCGGCCGCCACCTGCGACGGGTAGAAGCACGGATTCAGTCACCGGTGATCCCGGAAATGGACCAGTGATGCGACTTATACCTTGAGCGCTGTGCACGACGTGCCTCGGCGTGGGGCAGGGGATCGCGCTGGCGATCGAGCGGGCCTGAAAGCAGGCGCTCAGGAGACCGGGCCGTCGTGCAGGATCTGCGGCCCGAACGCCAGCACCACGTCACGCACCAGGCCCGCCGAACTCTGGCAGCCCAGCTTTTCCTTGATGCTGGCGCGATGCACGTCGACCGTGCGCGCGCTGATGTTCAGCTCGCGTGCGATGACCTTGCTGACGTCGCCACGCAGCATGAGGATGAGGACGTCGCGCTCGCGCGGGCTGAGCAATTTCATTCTTTCACGTAACAAGATGCGCCGCGCCCGTTCCGGCTGGCGCTGTTCTTCCGCCTTCAGCGTCGACTGGATACGGTCGAGCATCTGCTGCGAATTGTAGGGCTTCTCGAAGAAGTCGACCGCGCCATTCTGCAGCGCGCGTACCGACATCGGAATGTCGCCGTGGCCCGACACGAAGATGATGGGCAGTTCGCTGGCGATGGCGTTCAGGCGTTCCTGTAGCTGGAAACCACTGATTTCCGGCATGCGCACGTCGAGCACGAGGCAGCTCGGGCGCTGCGGGTCGAAGGCTTCGAGAAAAGCCGCCGCGCCGCTGAAGCATTCCGTCTGGATGCCAACCGAGTTCAGAAGCCATGCGAGCGACGTGCGCGCACCTTCGTCGTCATCGACGATATACACCACGGACTGTTCCGTCTTTTCCATTACGTACTCCCCATGTGCTCTTTTATACTTTTATCAGCGCGTCCATACCCCGGCACTACGTAATTTCCTTAGCCGGGCTGTCGTTCTGCCGAATTGTACGGCAGGAATGGCTCCCGTATTCTGGCTTCAAGGGTCGCATCTGCGACAATCACCAGCCAGGAGACACGCATGAGTAATGCCATTCCCACCGCCAAGCCGGCGGACCCTTTGAGCCCCCAGCAGCTTGCTTTCCGCCACGCCATGGCGCACCTGCCGGCCGCAGTCTGCATCATCACCACCGACGGCGCCGCCGGCCGCTGCGGAATCACGGCCAGCGCCGTGTGCTCGGTGACCGATAGCCCGCCGACCGTGCTGGTTTGCCTGAACCAGCGCAGCGCCATGCACGATGTGTTCAAGGAAAACGGTCATCTGTGCGTGAACGTGCTCAGCGGCGAACACGAACAGCTGGCGATGCACTTTTCCGGTGCTACCAGGCTGCCGATGGCCGAGCGCTTCGGCCTGGATGACTGGCGTCCCGGCGTGTCAAGCCAGCCGGTGCTGGCCGGGGCCCTGGTCAAGCTGCAAGGCCAGATCAAGGATTCCAAGGCGGTCGGCTCGCACTCCGTCCTGTTCGTCGAACTGGACAAGATCGAAGTCAGCGAAGAGCGCGACAGCCTGATCTACTTCAATCGCCTGTTCCATACCGTGCAGCCGACCCGCGCTGCTTCCTAGCCCATGGTGGACGGGTTCTCCGTCCACCTTCCCTCAAAGATCCAGCACCAGCTGCGCCGTGCGCGAACGCGACACGCAGGCGCAGATCTGGTCATTGGCCGCCTTCTCCTTTTTCGACAGGCAGTGATCCCGATGATCGGGCTCGCCATCCAGGACCGGCACGATGCAGGTGCCGCAGATACCTTCACGGCAGGAGGTGTCGATCCGGATGCCTGCTTCGGCCAATACCTCGACAATGCTGGTCCCGGGAGGGACGGCCAGCAGCTGCCCCGAACTGGCGAGCTTCAGTTCGAACGCGTGCTCCCCACTGCCTGACACCACCGGGTCGGCCTTGAAATGCTCCAGGTGAATCGCGTCTGCCGGCCGCTTGATTGCAGCGCGTGCCACCACCTTGTCCATGAACGGCGCCGGACCACAGGTGTAGACGTGGGCGGCGTTGCTGCCGGCGGCCAGGCATTCGTCCAGCCGCGTATCGAGGCCGTCCGGCTGCACGGCGTAATGGAAGCGCACATTGGATGCGAACGGCTCACCCGCCAGCAATTCCGCGAACGCACAATCGGCGGCGCTGCGTGCGAAGTAGTGCAGGGTGTAGCGCGAGCCGTCCGCGGCCAGCGCATACGCCATGCTGAGCAGCGGCGTGATGCCGATACCCGCGCCGAACAGCAAGTGCTCGGAGGCCGACGGCTCCAGCGCGAACAGGTTGCGCGGCGTCCCGACCTCGAGGATGCTGCCCGCCCTGACATCGGCGTGCAGGGAGCGCGAGCCGCCGCGCGAAGCAGCTTCCAGCTTCACGGCGATCAGGTAGGCACTGCGATCGGCTGGATCGCCGCACAGCGAGTATTGGCGTACGATGCCGCCGGGAGCGGTGACATCCACGTGGGCGCCGGGCGGATAGGACGGCAGCGCTGCGCCGCTCGGATCCACCAGGCGGAAGGCCAGGATGCCGGGGGCTTCCTGGGTGATGCGGTCGACGGTCAGCTTCATGGTCGTTACAGCAGGAAGCCGAGCGCGTTCAGCGCATCTTGCGAATTCACCAGGCGCACCACCTTTTGCACCAGCTTCGGGCCTTCGGCCGTGAAACGAATGCGGTGGGTGAGATTGCCGGCGAACAGGGCCGTCGCGCCACGCTTGTAGGCGGCCAGCAGCTGCGCCGACTGCACGTCGACCTCGTCCCCTTCGCTGCGGGTCAGGGTGAAGCGCGACACGGTGCGCACCGTGACAGCGGCATCCGCCGCCGACATCGAATAGCCCGATGTGAAGCGCTCGATGCGCAACTGGCGCATGCGGGCGTCGTCGTAGGCGTAGTTCAGCTGGCTGGCGAAGTCGGTCGTGTCCGGATCGATCGGCACCACGTAGTAGCCGTCTGCGCTCCACAGGGCGCCCCAGGCGTCGTAGTCCTTGCGGTCCAGCAGTTCAGCTTCCTGCCAGATGAACGCAATGGCGCGGCCGAGCGGTGTCGTCAGGTCGGCGGCCGGAATATTCAAGTTAGTCATTTGCTCATCATCCTTTTCCACATGGCATAAGCTTCACGCATGCCGGTTTCGTCGGTCGAATGCGACACCTTGTCGCCATTCTGGTCTTGCCACTCGCGATTCAGGCCGCGGTTCACCAGGATCGGTACGTCCCGTCCCGCGCGGGAGCCGGCCTGGACCCGTTCCCAGGCCTCGGCGTCGTCCGGACTGCCGAAGCCGAACGGACCCTGGAAGTGTTCATGGATGCGCAGGCGCTCGCGGTTGGCGATCTCCGGTCCGCCGTCCATCCCGAGGGCCACGTGGCGGATCTCGGTCTCGTCCACCGACACCGGGCGCAGCACGCGGAAGAAGGACATCGACATCGCGACATTGGGGAACAGGTTCAGGTTGAAGCCGGCGCCATGCAGCGAGCGCACGATGCGGCGCACCTGCTCCGGCGGGTAATCCTTCGACAGCGCCTCGATCACGTGCTGGAAGCGCTCCTGCAGCTGCTCGCTGCCGTCGTCGACGTCGAGGTCAACGTGTTCCGGCACCATCACCATCACGCTGTGGCCGTTGCCGAGCGAGCGGGTGATCGATTCCTCGTCGGTCATGAAGGACAGCATTTCCGAGGTCTCTTCGTCGACCGACTGCAGGAAGGTCTTGTGCACGACCGGGAAGTGGTAGCCGTCGGTGGTGTTCTCCAGCTGGATCTTCCAGTTGCCCTTGAAGCTGAACTTGTGCTCGCCCTGGGTCTTGATCGGGAAGCCGGCGCCCTGTTTCATGAACAGGTCGATCCAGTGGCGCGCATTGCCGAGGAAGTCCTCGAGCGGTTCGATGTCCTGGTCATAGCTGGCGAAGATCATGCCGCCATACACGCCCACCTTCAGGCTCTTGAGAGGCAGGTCGGATTTTTCGATCACGTCCTCGTAGCCGTCCGGGTAGGGCAGGCCGCGCAGCTTGCCGTCCAGGCCGTACGACCAGCTGTGGTAGGGGCAGGTGAAGCCGGTGGTGTTGCCCTTGGTGTTCTCGCAGACCGTGGCGCCGCGGTGGCGGCAGCGGTTTTCCAGTACATGGATCCTGTCCTGGCGATCACGTACGACGATCACCGGATTGCGGCCGACGAAGGTCGAGCGGAAGTCGCCCGGCCTGGGCAGTTCGCTCACGTGGGCGACCCAGACCCAGGTCCTGGCGAAGATCCGGTCCATCTCGACCTCGAAGATCTGCGGATCGTTATACAGCGCGGGGTCGACCGCGCCGTCCTGCACCAGGTCGGCGTACGAGGAATCCGCCGTGCGCGGATGGAAGCGTAAAGGGGCGTTCATGGGATGCTCCAGTGTTGAAATGGTTAGTAGTGCAGACGGCGCAGCGTCCGTTCCAGATGGAGCGCCAGTGCGCACAGGCGCTCGTCTTCGCCTTTGCGGCCGACCAGCTGCAGTCCGGCCTTCAAGGCGCCGTTCCCCCGGTGGGAGGCAGGTACGGGAACCGGGAAGCTCAGGGCCGGATGGCCGCTGAGATTGAAAGGACGCACCAGGGCGCTGAGGCCGATGATGGCGTGGCCGGCCTCGGCCTCGGCCAGGGTGGGCGGCAGCGACGGCAGGGTCGGCAGCACAAGGGCGTCCACGTCCGCGAGCGCCCGGTCTACCTGGTCGATGAATGCGAGACGGACGCACTCTGCCGCCTGCCTGGCGTCCTCCCTTGCGGCGCTGGCCGCTGCCAGGCGGCGCGCCACATCGATGCCGACCCGGCCGCCAGCCGCCAGATGGCCGAAAGCGTTCCAGGTCTCCTGATCGATCACGGCGAGACCGGCCTCGAAAGCGGACCGTAGCCCGGGCAGGGCGCGCGTCTCCAGCTGCCAGCCACTGGCCTGCAGGGCTGCCGCCACGGCCGCTTCGACCGCGGCGTCACTGCCGGTCGCCACCACGCCAAGCCTGGCCCGGGCCAGCGGCTGGGCGGCGGCCCGGGAATCGAAGTTCAGGGCAATCGCTTCCATCACACGGTTCAGCACCTCCATCCCGCGTGCGAACGGACCGATGCAATCGAGACTGCTGTCGCGCGGCATGGCGCCGCGCCGATCGACCCGGCCGAAGCCGGGCTTCAGGCCAATCACGCCGCAGCAGGCGGCGGGAAGGCGGATCGAGCCGCCGGTATCGCTGCCGAGGGCCGCCTCCACCTCGCCGTTGCCGACTGCGACCGCCGAACCGCTCGACGAGCCGCCCGGGATCAGGGCCGGATCCTGCGGGTTGCACGGCGTGCCGCTCCAGCGGTTAATGCCGGTCATTCCATAGGCCAGCTCGTGCATGTTGGTCTTGCCGACGATATGCCAGCCGGCGTCGAGCAGGGAGCGGACGACCGCGGCGTCGCGCTCCGCCGCCGGCGCATCGGCCAGTGCGGCGCTGCCGGCGCGGGTCGGCCAGCCGGCGACGTCGATGCAATCCTTGATCGCAATCGTGGGCCCTGCCTGGCTGCCCACGGAGAAGCGTTGAGCGAACGCGTTCATGCCGCTTCCCCGAGGATGCCGTTGTCGTTCCAGGGGACGCATTCCAGGCGTTCGGTGCGGAAGTGCGCGATCAGCCAGCGGCCGTCCGGCGTCGCGCGGAAGTCGACATCGAGGCGCGCCGTGATGGCTTCCGCGCCGCCCCCGCCATACGTGGAGAGCTGCAGCATCAGCCATTGGCCGTGCGCGCCGCCACAGTCCTCCGTCACGCTCAGCCGCTCCGAAGTGAGGAAATGCAGGTTGCGCTTGAAGTGGGGAGACGGCGCCAGGTAGCTGCCGACGAAGGCCGCGATGGCGGCTGGTCCCTGGTGACGGCCGAACTTGCCGGCATACAGGGGGCCGACGCCTTCCCAGATGGCGTCCCCGGTGAACAGGTCGGCCAGCCGGGGAGCGCTGCGGTCGCCACAGGGCTGGTCGCACAGGTGCATGTAGCGCGCCAGCGTATTGCGTGAGGCTTGTGCCGCCTCGAGGCGCTGAAGGCGCAGGCCGAGGGCATGAAGCGCGCTGGAATCGGGAGAGGTCATGTGTGTCGATCCATGATGTGAATGGCAGATGCCTGGAACCGATTCTAGGAATGGCCGTTGCATAAATCAAATTGATGTGACATATTCCACACATGAATCAAACGAATTTTGGTAGGCCATGACGACCTTTCACAACATGGACCTGAACCTGCTACGGGTATTCCAGGCGGTCTCGGAAGAGCGCAGCCTGACGCTGGCGGGCAACCGCCTGCACCTGTCGCAGCCGGCCGTCAGCCACGCGGTCAACCGCTTGCGCGAGCTGTTCGGCGACCCGCTGTTCGTGCGCACCCGCGACGGCATGCAGCCGACGCCGACGGCGCTCGAGCTGGAAAAGCCGATCGGACGTGCGCTGCAGGCAGTGCAGGACGCGCTGCGCCTGGCGGGGGGCTTCGATCCGGCGGTGAGCGAGCGGGTGTTCCGGGTGTCGATGACGGACGTGGCGGAGATGGTGTTCCTGCCGCCGATCTGCGAGCAGCTACGGGTGCTGGCGCCGAACGTGCAGCTGAAGGTGGTGCAGGTGCCGCAGGACCAGATCGTCGACTCCCTGCGCACCGGGCATCTCGACTTCGCGATCGGTAATCTGCCGGCCCTGAAGGAGACGACCCGCCACGCGCTGCTGTTCAGCGAGTCGTACTGCTGCCTGACGCGCAAGCGGGTCGGCCTGCCGCGCCACAAGGCGCTGTCGCTGGAAGAGTACCAGGCACTGTCGCATGTGCAGGTGCGCTCGGCCGAGAGCAGCCACAGCCAGCTCGCGCTGGCGCTGCAGGAACTGGGTGTCGGACGCCGCGTCGCGCTCGAGATCCCGCATTTCTCGGTGCTGCCCTTGATCCTGCTTCAGTCGGACCTGGCCGCGACGCTGCCGCTGCGGATCGCCAAGCTGTTCAATATCGGCGAGCAGTTCCGCATCTACGGCTTGCCAGTGTCCCTGCCTGCAGTCGACGTCACCTTGCACTGGCACGAGGAATTCGAGAACGACCAGGGCAGCCGCTGGCTGCGCCAGCTGGTGCTCGACCTGCTGCAGCGCTACGGGCGCAATTCCTGAGCAGGCGACGTACCAGGAAGCAGCGGCAAGGAAAAACGGAACAGTGCGCCGCCCGCGGCGACGGGTTCGGCCCAGATGTCGCCGTGATGTCTCCCGATGATGTTCTTGCACAGCGCCAGCCCGATGCCATTGCCGCTGACCTTGGAGGTGAAGAAGCCGTCGAACAGCCGTTCATGGAGGGAGGCGTCGATGCCGCTGCCCTGGTCCTGCACCGACAGCAGCGCCCGCCCGTCGCGCCGTTCGCTGTGGATCCGCACCAGCCGCCGCTCTGCCGGGAAGCGCTGCATCTCCTCGATCGCATTGAAAGCCAGGTTCAGGATGACCTGCCCGATCAATACCTTCTCGCAGTTGACCACCAGCGCATCAGGCGCGAATGAGAAATCGAGCTTGACGCCGGCATCTCCCGCCTTGAGCTCGATGAAATAGCGGGTGTCGGCGAGGATCGCGTTGAGATCGGCCGGCGCCTCGCTTTGCTCGAGCTTGACGACATAATCGCGCACGCTCTTGATGATCGCGCTGGCATGCTCGACCTGGCGCGATGCGCCATTCAGGCCGACGATGACGCCCTCGCGCGCCGCATCCGGGCTGCGCAGGAGCAGGGTCGCCCCCTCGAGGTAATTGCGGATCGCCGCCAGCGGCTGGCTCAGTTCGTGCGCGATCGCCGCCGCCATTTCACCCATCGCATTGTGGCGCGCCAGGTACTCGAGGGCGGCTTGCTGGTCGCGGCGCGCCTGCTCGGCCTCGACCTGGCCGGTGATGTCGCGGAAGTGCAGCAGCTGCCCCTTCAGGTCGTTCTCGATGTCGATATGGCGGCAGCTGGCCTGGAACCAGCGCCGGATCCCATGCGCCAGGCTGGCTTCGAAGACGAGAGAGAGAGGCAGGCTGTCCGGCAATGCCAGCGCCTGGATATGTTCGAGTTCGCGCGCCGTGTCCGGGGTGCACAGCACGGGAAGGCAGGGCAGGGCCGCGCCGGGGGCGGCATCCAGCATCAGCAGCTTGCGTCCGGTGGCGCTCAGGTATTCGAAGCAGCCGCCCGGACCCAGCACCGCCACGCCTTCATCGGAGTCCTGCATGAACTCCTTGAGGCGGCGCTCCAGGCGCTTCATTTCGCGCCTGTCCCGTTCCTCGCGTGCGATATCGCGAAACTGCACCATGACGACGTCCTGGCGCGCCAGCCGGACCAGGGTGGCGGTCGCTTCGGACATGATTTCTTCGCCGTTCTTGGCGCGGTAGCACCACTCGATGACGTTGATGCCGCGTTCGACCGCGCCCTGCAGCCAGCGCAGGCCGATCTCGCGGCGGTACTGGTCGGCGCGGCTGCTCATGTCAGGCGCTTTCAAAGGCAGCAGTTCGTCGAGCGTGAAGCCGAGCACCGTGCAGGCCGCCGGGTTGGCCCACAGGATCGCCTTGCTGTCGGCATCATGCACGATGATGCAGGATGACATTGCCTCTACCATCCGCTTGAAATCAGTCAGTTCGAACTGCGCCATGATCGCCCCTGGTCTTGAATCCCGCTTCCGATTATACGGAGACGCGTGGATGCGCCGGCTACGTAATTTCTTTAGCCGCCGCCGTGCTGCCACCTATGGAGGACCCGAATACTCCGAATTGAAGCGGTTTGTCACCGTCCCTACACTGGTTCCACGCTTATCCGGTGCGCCTTCCGGCACCCCTACCAACGGAGACAAACATGCTCGATTTCCAAGCCGAAGCTGCCCCCAGCGTGGCCGGCCAGACCGAAACCCTGGACCGACTGCTCGCGGATATCCGCGCCCGCCGTACCGAATTCACCCACCTGCGCCACGTGCCGCGCGATGTCATCGAGCGCCTCAAGCGCCAGGGCGTGTATTCCGCGGCGACCCCGGTCTGTTTCGGCGGCAGCGGCATGAGTCCGGGCGACTTCCTGGCGCTGGTCGAGCGCATTTCGCAGGCCGACGGTTCGGTCGGCTGGGTCGCCAGCTTCGGCTCGGCCTCGGTCTATCTGGCGGCGCTGCCCAAGGCCACCCAGGCGGAAATGTACCGCGCCAGCCCGGATCTGGTGTTTGCCGGCGGACTGTTCCCGATCCAGCCGGCGACCCAGGTCGACGGCGGCTGGATGGTGAA
The DNA here is from genome assembly GCF_000382345.1 of Massilia niastensis DSM 21313. GTDB lineage: Bacteria > Pseudomonadota > Gammaproteobacteria > Burkholderiales > Burkholderiaceae_D > Telluria > Telluria niastensis. The sequence goes on along the minus strand of NZ_KB908094.1, from coordinate 56,017 downwards.
CGGCACCTGGAAGTTCGCCAGCGGCTGCAAGGGCGCCGACCTGCTCGGCGTCGGTATCGGCACCGGTAGCCCGGGCCAGCCAGGCGGCAAGCCGCGCACTGCGGTGCTGCAACCCAGCAAGGTCGAGATCGTCGACAACTGGGATGTGATGGGCCTGTGCGGTACCGGCAGCCATGACCTGAAGGTGAGTTCGCAGTTCGTCGACGACGACTGGACCTTCATCCGCGGCGGCGAACCGACCATCGACGAGCCGCTGTACCGCTATCCGACCATCGCCTACGCGGCCCAGGTGCTGGCGGTCGTCAACCTCGGCATCGCCCGCGCCGCCATCGACGAGATCACCCACATGGCGGGCGGCCGCGTCGCGATCACCGGCGCCCCCAGGCTGGCGGACCGGTCCTATGTGCGGATCGAAGTGGCCAAGGCCGAGGCCCGGCTGCGCGCGGCGCGCGGCTTCTTCTACGACATCACCGGCGAAGTGTGGGACGGGATCCTGGCCGGCGATCCGGTCACGCCCGAGCAGGTCGCGACGCTGCGCCTCGCCGCGGTCGAGGCGGCCCGCGCCGGCGACTGGGTGGTGCAGCAGATGTTCGGCCTGGCCGGCACCACCGCCATCTATGCCAGCCACCCGCTGCAGCGCTACCTGCGCGACGCCGCCGTGGTGCGCCAGCACGCCTTCCTGGGCGAAGGCATCTACGACGGCGCCGGCGCCGTCGCCCTGGGTGTCGCGCCGATGCCCGGCTTCCTGTAATTGACCCTATCGCTTTATCCCTGACTGGAGACTTCATGTCCGACACCCAAAAAGATCCGCTGCGCGTCCTGTTCTGCATCGGCGTCACCCAGAATTTCTTCGACCTGCCGGAGGCGGAGATCGGCGCCGTGTGGAAAGGCTACGGCGAGATGATGAGCGCCATGAACACCATGCCGGGCGTGACCATCCTCGGCACCATGGACGACGACCGCACCATGGTCGGCAGTTCCGCGACGGCGCCGTGGACGGTCTACATCATGGCCGACGTGGTCGACCTGGACACCGTGGTCGCGGCCTGCAACCTGTTCCGCACCGTGAAGGTCGGCGAATTCCGCCTCTGGAAGTACGGCAAGATCGAAGCGCGCGTGGGCCGCGCCCTCATCATTCAGGGAGCCTGAACCATGGCCGGCAACGACAAGGTGGCGCTGGTCACCGGCGCCGCGCGCGGCCTCGGCGAGTTGGTGGCGCGGCGCCTGCACGCCGCCGGGTTCCGGGTGGCGCTGGCCGATCTCGACCTGGACGCCGCCTCGAAGGTGGCGGAGAGCCTGGGCGAGAATGCCCTGGCGCTGCGCCTGGATGTGCGCAGCAAGGCCGATTTCGAGGCTGCCGGGAAGCTGCTGGAGGAGCGCTGGGGCGGCGCCGACGTGCTGGTCAACAATGCCGGCCAGTCGCGGGTCGCGGCCCTGATGGAGATCAGCCCCGAGGAGTTCGACGCGGTGGTGGCGGTGAACCTGCGCAGCGTGTTCCTGGCCTGCCAGGTGTTCGGCCAGGCCTTCGCGGCGCGCGGTTTCGGACGCATCGTGAACATCGCCTCGCTCGCCGGCCAGACCGGCGGCACGGCCACCGGCGCCCATTACGCGGCGGCCAAGGGCGGGGTGCTGACCCTGACCAAGGTGTTCGCGCGCGAACTGGCGCCGCACGGCGTGACGGTCAACGCGATCTCGCCCGGCCCGCTGGACCTGCCGATCGTGCACGAGAGCGTCCCGGCCGACAAGCTGGCCGCGATCACCCAGGCCATCCCGGTGCGCTCGCTCGGCGACCCGGGCTTCATCGCCGATGCCGTCGTCCTGCTGGCAAGCAGCGGAGCGGGTTCCGCGACCGGCGCCTGCCTGGACATCAACGGCGGCCTGTTCATGCGCTGACAGGCTGCGAACATTGAAAGGTAGGCAATGCCAACAATCCAGGCATTCATCATGGCGGGCCACCCCGATGGACAGAAGGAGCGCCTGATCGCGGCGCTCACGGATGCCGTCGTGGAATCGGTCGACGCTCCCGTCGAATCGGTCTGCGTGATCCTGAGCGAAGTCCCGCGCGCGCACTTCGGCGTCGCCGGACAGCCCGCGCATGCGGCGACGGCGCCGCGCGCCGTGCTGCAGGCCTTTTTGATCGCCGGCCGCACCGATGCGCAGAAAGTGCGCCTGGTCGAGGCCCTGACGGCGGCATCCGCCGTCATCGGCGTGGCGCCAGGCGTGGTGCGGGTCTTCATCCAGGACCTGCCCAACACCGACTTCGGGCTGGGCGGCCGGACAGCCCTTGCGCTCGGCCGCGGCATCGGCCGCGCGGCCCTGGTCGCCCATCGCTAAACAACACTGACACAACCAAAGGAGACAAGCATGGACAAGAACGCCATCGACGCGCTGCTGCGCAAGATCGAGAGCACCGAAAAGGACAGCGGCAACCCGCGCGTCCAGGCCATCGTCAACCGTATCGTACGCGACCTGTTCGTGACGATCGACGAATTCGACATCCAGCCGCACGAGTTCTGGAGCGCGATGAGCTACCTGACCGAGGCCGGCCGTTCCGGCGAATATGGACTGATCGCCGCCGGCCTGGGCTTCGAGCACTTCCTCGACCTGCGTACCGACGAGGAGGAGGCGCGCCAGGGCGTGGCGGGCGGCACCCCACGCACCATCGAAGGTCCGCTGTACGTGGCCGGCGCCCCCGAATCGCTGGGCAGCGCGCGCCTGGACCAGGACGAGCAGCCCGGCGAGGTGCTGTTCATGGGAGGACAGGTCCGTGGCGCCGACGGCAAGCCGCTGCCGGGCGCCCTGGTCGAAGTCTGGCATGCCAACCACCTGGGCGGCTATTCCTTCTTCGACCCGGGCCAGACGGCCTACAACCTGCGCCGCACGATCCGTACCGACGCCGACGGCCGCTATCGTTTCCGCAGCAAGGTGCCGGTCGGCTACAGCGTGCCTCCGGGAGGCGCCACCGACAAGCTGCTCACGCTGCTCGGCCGCCATGGCACCCGTCCGGCGCACATCCACTTCTTCGTGACCGCCCCGGACCACCGCAAGCTGACCACGCAGATCAACATCGAAGGCGACCCCTACCTGTGGGACGACTTCGCGTTCGCAACCCGCGAAGGCCTGGTGCCGCCACTGGTCAAGGTCACCGATCCGGCCCGGCTGCGCGCGCATGAAGTCGACGCACCGTTCTACGCCATCGAGTTCGACTTCGACCTGCATGCCCGGCGCGACGGCCTGCCGCCCGACCACGTCGAGCGCGCCCACTTCAGCGCCTGACGGGGAATCCATCATGGCCGCCGGTGTCGCCGGCCGCCTGCGCGTTGTTATGGAGTGGAAGCGAAGGTCGGTGGCGGCGCGCGCGCCGCGCCGTTCCCTGATGATCCGGTCATGCTGGCATGGCCGGCGTATGAATCAAGCGCGGGATGACCGCGCACGAATGGGGTGCCACAATCATGAAGGCGGAAACGAGTATCTATCACACCACCGATGCAAGCGCGTTGCGGCCAGGCCTGGCCCGCGACGCGGACGATGCGCTCTATAGAAAAATCTCACTGCGTATCATTCCTTTTCTTTTCATCTGTTATGTAGTGGCCTTCCTCGACCGCATCAACGTCGGGTTCGCACAGCTCCAGCTGAAGCAGGATCTGGGCTTCAGCGACGCGATGTACGGCCTCGGCGCGGCGGTGTTCTATATCGGCTACGTGCTGTTCGAAGTGCCCAGCAACCTGCTGCTGGCCAAACATGGCGCGCGCAAGACCTTTGTGCGCATCATGATCCTGTGGGGTGCCGCCTCGGTGTCCATGATGTTCATCTCGACGCCGACGCATTTCTACATCCTGCGCTTCCTGCTCGGTGTATTCGAAGCCGGTTTCTTCCCCGGCATCGTGCTCTACCTGACCTACTGGTATCCGCCGCTGCGCCGCGCCTCCGTGCTGTCCTACTTCTTCGCCGGGGTGGCCGTGGCCGGCATCCTGGGCGGGCTGATATCGGGCTGGATCATGCGCGACATGGCCGGCGTGTGGGGCCTGAAGGGTTGGCAGTGGATGTTCGCCATCGAAGGATCGCCCGCGCTGCTGCTGGCCGTGATCGCCTACTTCTACCTCAAGGACTATCCGGAGGAAGCGGGCTGGCTGAGCAGGACCGAGAAGGCCCGGATCGCGGCCAACCTGGAGCAGGGCGGCGGCAAGGTGCACGGAAAGGCGGGCAAGTCGCTGGCTGCGAGTCTGCGCGATCCGCGCATCTACCTGTTCTCCTTCCCGTACTTCGCCGTGACCGGCGCGGCCCTGACGCTGAGCTTCTGGATGCCCCTGATGATCCGCGACTTCGGCGTGACCGACGTCCTGATGGTGAGCCTGTACTCGGTCATCCCCTATACCATCGGCGCCATCGGCGTGATCCTGGTGGCGCGCAGCGCGGACCGTTCGGGGCGCCATGCCCTGTACTTCGCGGCCTGCGTCGTCAGCGCCTCGATCGCGCTCGCTGTGCTGACCACGCATCCAGCCAGCCTGCCGGTGTCGCTGGCGCTGCTGTCGGTGGCGGCGGTGGGCCTGTATTCGGGCTTGCCGATCTTCTGGGCCATCCCGACGGTCCACCTGCCGCAGGAATCCCGTGCGGCCGGCATCGGCGTCATCAGCAGCCTCGGCACCAGCGCGGGCATCGTGGCGCCCTGGGCAATCGGGCAGATCAAGACGGCAACCGGCAGCATGGATGCCGCGCTCCTCGGCCTGGGCGTCGTGCTGGTACTGAGCGCCGGTGTCCTGTTCGTGGCCAACCGCGGCGCAGGGAAGGGCAAGGCATGAGCAAGCAGATCATCAAGGCGGCCGCCATCCTGGCCGCGCTGCAGGCGGCGCCGGTGCTGGCGCAGACGCAGGGCAACGTGACGGTGTTCGGCATCCTGGACACCTATCTCGACGCCAGCCGGGCGGGCGGCGCGAGCGCCGAGCGCGTCCAGAGCGGCGGCATTTCCGGCTCGCGCCTGGGGTTCCGGGGAAGCGAGGACCTGGGTTCGGGGATGAAGGCGATCTTCATGCTGGAAGCGGGCATCAATGTCGACGACGGCAGTTCGGGGCAGGGCGGCGTACTGTTCGGGCGCCAGGCATGGGTGGGCTTGTCCACCCGCGCCGGCGACCTGATGCTGGGCCGCCAGTATTCTCCGAACTTCTTCACGATCGTGACCTACGGCCTTGGCGGTGGCCTGGCATGGGGCAATGCGTCGAATTACTTCACCGATGTGGCGCCGCTGCGGGTCAACAATGCGATCAGCTACGTCTCGCCATCGGTGAAAGGGTTCAAGGCGCGTGTCTTCCATGCCCTTGGCGAGAACGCCAGCCAGCCCGGCGGCTCCCACGTCGGCGACATCAACAGCGCTTCGCTGCAGTACGACAGTGGCCCGGTGTCGGCCGGGTTCTCGGTCGAAACCCGCAAGACGACGGCATCCAACACGGAGCGGTTCTACGCCGGCGGGGCCAGCTACAGCTTCGGCTTCGCCAAGGTCGGGGTACTGGCCCAGGGGCGCCGGGACGATACCGATGCCACCGAAAGCGATGCGCTGGAGATCGGCGTGCAGGTGCCGGTAGGCCGTGGCTTCCTGCTGCTCGATGCCGGGCGGTTCCGCCACCGGAGCGTAGCGGATGCAGACGCGACGGCGTTCAGCGTGCGCTATGACTACAACCTGTCGAAGCGCACGATGCTGTACGGCGGTGTTGCACACATACGTAACGAGTCGCGCTCCATGTTCGGCATCAACGGCAATACGGGGCAGGCGCTGGCTGTGGCCAGAGACGCGGATCCACGCTCGTTGATCCTTGGTGTGCGTCACATTTTCTGATGCAGGAAGCAGGATCGGCAAGATGGGAACCCGCGGCGATGGACTCGCGGATGACTCTGCCGGACAAACGATGAATGGCGAGAGTGCGGCACGGTCGCATCTCTCGCCATCCTGACTTGCATGTAACCGCCGGGACGCTTTGGAGCAGGCGTCAGCTTCGATGTGCTGGCATGCCTGCGCTAAAGGAGCTGAGTGGCGCCTTCCCTTCAGAAGCCATGTCGCAGGCCGAGCGCAGCTCCCTTGAGCGTGGCACCAGGACCGACGGTAAGACTGTTGATCGCAAAGTCATGAACAGCGTTGCGCTCGTTGTCCAGGTGAGTGTAGTAGGCGTACACGCTGGTACGCTTCGACAGTGTGTACTCATAGCCAAGCGTTGCATGGGTGGCACCAGTGTCGGGTCCGCCAAGCAAGTAGCCGATATTGCTCGTCGACGCGCCTTTGCCTCCGCTGGTCCGGGCCACGCCGGCACGCAGGCCATGCGGCCCGATCTGGTGCGTCAGCGACAGGTAGTAAGCCGTTTGCTCCAGGTCCCCGGTCGCCGTCTCGTACTTCAATTTCTCCGCCACGCCAGCGATCCGGGTATTGCCGAACTTGTATGCGAGACCAATCTTGGTGCCCGTGTCGTTGCGCCCGGGTCCCTGGTACTCATGATGACGCTCGTGCGCCAGCGTCGCATACCAGGGACCCTGTTCATAGATGCCGGCCAGTGACGTCAGCGAGGGCTTGGCGCCATTCGCCGGCCGCTCCTCGTTCAGGCCATGGGTGAGCCGCAGCGTCACGCCATTCCAGGGGCGCGTCCAGTAATGCACGGAGTTTGCCTGTCGGCGGTCGAATGACGCGGTGTCGTTGACATTGTCCACCGACGATGCAGAACCGTTGCCCATGATACTCATATAGCCTGCCGTCGTCGGATAGAAGGGATCCAGTCCGGACGTGGCGCCGTTGTATGCGGTGACCCAGTGGCCAACAAACACGGTGCCGAACTCGCCTTGCAGGCCGACCCGCGTATCACGCTGCGCGATCGCGCCGGCGCCGGTATCGGGCGAGATGGTGCCCTCGATCTGGAAGATCGCCTTCAGGCCGCCACCGAGATCCTCGGTGCCGCGGAAGCCCAGGACGGAGCGGTTGTTCGAGAGGCGCGACAGGCTCACGTCCCGGCCTGCGCTGTTGGCTGAGGTCTCTACACGCTCGACCGATACGTTCAGCCGGCCATAAATCTGTACATTTGTTTGTGCATGCGCGCCGGCGGCGCACATTGCCGTGCATGCGATGACACTGAAGTGAAATGTTGGGTGCATCGATCATCTCCTTGTTCTGGTTATTTTCAAGAACGAAGCGGCAGCCTTCCATTGCGGAGCGGCTGACCTGGACTTCATCCCTAGCGCAGCGTCTCGAGCTGCTCCTCGCTCAGTTCTCCCTCCCAGCGCGCCATGACGACTGTCGCCACGCCATTGCCGATCATGTTGACGAGCGCACGGGCTTCGCTCATGAAGCGGTCGATGCCCAAGATCAGAGCCATGCCCGCAACCGGAATGGTCGGCACGACAGCCAGCGTGCTCACCAGGGCGATGAAAGCCGCCCCCTGTACGCCGCTCGCACCCTTCGACGTGAGCATGGCCACACTCAGGATCGCCATTTGCTGCAGGAAGCTGAGCTCGATGTTGGTGGCCTGGGCCACGAACAGCGCCGCCATCGTCATATAGATATTGGTGCCGTCGGTATTGAAGGTATAGCCGGTCGGGACGATCAGGCCGACGAGCGACTTCGAGCAGCCGAGCTTTTCGAGTTTGCTCATCAGCGTCGGCAGGGCCGTGTCCGACGAACTCGTTCCGAACACCAGGAAAATCTCTTCCTTGATATAGACAAGGAAGCGGCCGATCCGGAACCCGGCGATGCGCGCGATCACGCCCAGTACGATGAACACGAACAGGATGGACGTCAGGTAGAAAGTACCGATCAGTTTCAACAGCGGCGCCAGCGAGGTCACGCCGTACTTGCCTACGGTGAATGCCATCGCGCCGAATGCGCCGATCGGTGCAAAGTACATGAGGAACCTGATGGCCCCAAAGATCGTGTGCGATGCGGTGTCGATCATGTCGGTCGCCGGCTTGGCGCGGGGGCCCATCGCCGCAAGGGCGAACCCGAACAGCAAGGAGATAAGCAGCACCTGCAGCACGTCCCCTTTGGTGAACGCATCCGCCACGGTCGTGGGGATGATATTCATGAAGAAGTCCTTTGCGCTCAGATGCTGCGCCTTGCCCACGTACTCGCTGACCGCGCCGCCGTCCAGTGTCGCCGGGTTGACGTTGAAGCCGTCGCCTGGACGAACGACGTTCGCCACCGCCAGGCCGATGAACAGGGCGAGGGTCGAGACGATTTCGAAATACAGCAAGGCCTTGCACCCGATGCGGCCGACCTTGCGTATGTCCTGCATGCCGGCGATGCCGCTGACGACCGTGCAGAAAATGATCGGGCCAATCAGCATTTTGATGAGCTTGATGAAAGCGTCGCCAAGAGGCTTCATGTCGATCGCCAGCTTCGCGTCGAAGTGGCCGAGCAGGATGCCGGCCGCAATGGCAATCAGCACCTGCACATAGAGTACTTCGTAAAACCGTTTCTTTCTCTTGACAGGCATTGCTGCACTTGCCATGCCGCCTGGATCCGTTCCGTTTGCATCTATGACGATCATGATGTCTCCTCCAGCAAAGTGGCCGATATGATTCGTGATGTTTATGTTGGTGCGGTGTACGGCATCGCCAGCAGGATGCTGGCGGGTTGATTCGTGTTATTGATCAGTTGACGTTGTTCTCCTGGAGCCAGCCGCACGGAGTCGAAGCGCTGCAGGACGCATTCGTCCTCCCCGGTACGGATGGTCACTTCGCCGTCCAGTACGACGTACATCTTCTCGACGCCGGAGGCGTCGAGCGTGGTGCCGCCGCCTGGCAGCAGGTGGGACAGGCCAAGCCAGAGGTCGGAAGAGGGACCGGCTTCGTGCCCCTGCAGGCGCAGGCAGCTCATCCCTTCGTGCTTGGGCGGGTGATAGCGCGGCGCGCTCCCATAGCGCGTGATGTTCATGCGCGCCCCGGTTCGAGGACGACACGCTCGCGGGCGCCGCCGAGCACGGCGCGGTAGGCGGCCGCCGCGTCCCGCAGGCTGTAAATGGTGTCCGGGCCGACAGGGAAGGGTTGCAGCGTACCGGCCACGAAGCCAGGCGTCAGTGCGTCGAGAATGCGCGCGCAGGCCAGCGAATCGAGCGCCAGGGTATCGATGCCGACATAGGTGTGCTGGCCGCGATAGAAATTGAAGATGTCGAACGGGACCGGACGCTCGATCGTCGAGATGAAAATCTGGCGCGCTCCGACCGCCATCGCCGCGTTGGCCTGTTCAAAATACGGGCTGCCCACGGTGTTATAGACGATGTCCGCGCCGTGTCCACCGGTCATGTCGCGTACATGGGCCGCGATATCGGTGCTGTCCGCGCCGATCATCTCGACGGGGCCGCTCGCGTGACCAATATAGTCTTCCTTCGTTCGTTCCACGGCAAAGACACGGGCCCCGGCTTGCGTCGCCAGCTGGATCGTTGCCTGGCCAACCTTGCCGTTGCCGCCGAGGACGAGGACATTGTCGCCTTCTTGCGGCAGGCCGGCGCGGCGCAGGCCCTCGTAGGCGGTGATGAACGGCACGCCGATCGCGCCGGCTTCGACCATCGAGATGTTGTTCGGCTTGGCCCGGACCGCTTCGATGTCGAGCACCAGGTAGCGCGCGTGGGTCCCGTCGCGGCGAATGCCCAGCTCACCGCCGCTGCCCCACACTTCCATGCCCAGCAGCTCGGCAGGCCCGTCGATGACGATGCCGGCGTAGTCGCGGCCGGGCGTGCGCGGCCATACGGCGTGCGGCATCGCGCCGAGCGCCGCTTTCACGTCGCTCGGGTTGACCCCGGCGCTGTGTATCTCGATGACGCACTGGCCGGGGCCGGGCCGCGGCGCGGCGCGGGTTTCGATGTCAGGCGCGAGTGCGTCGATGTTCGCGGCCTTGGCCGTTACACGGATGGTGTTCATTGTCTGCTCCTTGATTTTCGTTGAATGGTTTGATGTCGTCGTGAGTGGGTCAAACTTGCCGGAGTCCCAGCATGGCGCGTGCTTCGCCCGGCGTTGCGATGGCGCCTCCGAGCGATTCGACGATGAGCCGTGCGCGCGTGACCAGTTCCGCGTTGTCCTTGGCGAGCACGCCGGCGGCCATGTACAGGTTGTCCTCGAAGCCCACGCGGACGTGGCCTCCCAGCAGCCACGACTGGGCAACCATCGGGAATTCCTGGCGCCCCAACCCGAAGCCGGTCCAGATGGCGCCCTGCGGGAGCAGGCTGCGGGCATACGCCATCGTCTGCGGGCTGGCATCGAAGCCGTATTTCACGCCCAGCACGAAACTGAACAGGCCGGGGCCTTCGAGCGTGCCGTCGCGGATCAGGTCATGTGCAAGATGCATGTCGCCGGAATCGAAGATTTCGATCTCGGGCTTGACGCCGGCCGCGCGGATCGCCTGCGCCATGCGCCGGACATTCGCCGGGGTATTGATCACGACGTCGCCACCGGAATTCATCGTGTTCAGGTCGAGCGTCGCGATATCGGGGCGCAGCAGGCCGATATGTTCGACCCGCTTTTCCGGCGCCATCAGGGTGCTGCCGGGCGCCGCCACCTGCGGATCGTGCGCGCTCGGGATGAAGCGTCCGCCCGGCCCGGTCGTCAGGTTGATGACGAGCTCGCGGTTGCGGCTGCGGATGGTTTCCATGACTTCGGCATAATGCGCGAGTTTCATGGACGGTTTGCCGGTGTCCGGATCGCGCACGTGGATGTGGACGACCGCCGCACCCGCGTTCGCCGCGTCGAGGCAGGCGTCGGCGATCTGGCGTGGCGTGATGGGAAGGCCGGGGTGCTGCTCCGGCTTGGTGATGTTGCCGGTGACGGCGCAGGTAATGATGGTCTTGTTCATGGTCGATCCTCAGCCCAGGTGGCGGCCGCCGTCGACCTGGATCGTGGTCCCGGTACTGAAAAGCAGCGTGGTGGCGCAGGCTTCCACCGCCGCAGCGATGTCGTCGGCATGGCCGATGCGTTTCAAGGGCGTGGTCGCCGCCTGTTTGTCGTTGAAGGCTGCATCGCGTCCCGGAACGAAACTGCTGTCCACGACGCCAGGCGACACATTGATGACCCGTATCGCCGGCGCCAGCGCGCGGCCCAAGGAATTGGCCATGACGTCCAGGCCGGCCTTGGCGGCGCAGTATGCGACATTGCTGCCGATGCCTGTCGTCGCGGCGATCGAGGAGATGTTCACTACCAAGCCTTTGCCGGAAGCGCGAAGCAGGGGAGCGAAGGCACGGATGGCGGCAAAGGGACCACGCCAGTTAGCCGCAAAGATCCGGTCGATCAGTTCATCGCTGAGCGCATCCAGGTCATGGTGGGGCACGGGCTGCGTGATCCCCGCAGCATTGACGAGGATGTCGGTGCGTCCGTACCGCTCGCGAACTGCGGCGGCAGCTTCGCTCAGTTCCGCGCCGGAATTGACGTCCACACGGAGCGCATGATGTCCTGCACCAGGAAGGTCTGCCATCTTCGCCTGTGCTTGCTCAAGATCGCGCACCAGGAGAACAACGCGCGTACCTTGTCGCGCGAGCCGCTGGGCGCTCGCATAGCCGATTGCTCCGACGCCGCCCGCGATGACGGCTACCTGACCCGTGAGCGGGCCCTGCACAATTCCAGACATGGGTTTTCCTTTACTTGATGGGTGCTGTGGGCAAGCAGGATTGGCCGGCCTCGATCACGAAGTCGTATTCGAGGCGATAGTGGGGCTCGTCGCTTCCCGGCCTGGGATCATGGGAGCGAAAAGTGCCGATCAATGCCCGGCTGACACCGAACACGACGTCGCTCCCGAGGTGCGTGCAATCGTCCGCAAACACCTGGGTGACAAGGGTCTTGTAGTGTTCTCGATGGACCATGAAGTGCAGGTGTGCCGGACGCATGCAATGGCGGCCCTGCGCCCGCAGCAGTTCGCCAACGACACCGTGTGTCGGGACCGGGTAGCCGGCGGGACGTACAGTACGAAACCGGTAGCGCCCCTGCGCGTCGGTGCGGAAACGTCCGCGCAGGTTCATGTCCGGCTGCTGGTCGTCCTGATTCTCGTATAGTCCGACTGGTGAAGCCTGCCAGACATCGACCACTGCGTCGGCGACGGGATTGCCGCGTACATCGCTCACTTGGCCAGAAACGTCCATGACCGCGCCTGGCATGTCGCAGCGGGCGATGTTGTCTCCGTTCTCACAAAATGGTGCATCCGCGCGCCAGAACGGGCCGAGCAGGGCTGCGGCAGTCTGTCCTTCGTGTTCAGGGCTATTGCGCAAGGCGACGAGCGTTGAGATGCCCAGCACGTCGGCAGCCAGGATGACTTCGTTGTGGCTGTCATTGGTCTGCTGCCCGATCAGGGTGAGGAAGCGAATGGCTGCCTGGAATTCGTCCTCGGTCAGATTCACTTCGCGGATGAGTGCGTGGGAATGTTCGACCACGGCCGCCATGATGTCGCGTAAGCGGGGGTTGGCGGTGTCAGCCATCGCCGCCTGGACCGCAGCGGTGACGGAGGCTTCACCGTCGATGATGTGGGATGTGTTCACTGCTGTCTCCTCTACTTGAGTTGAACCAATTCTTGCGCGAAGCCTTATGCGAACGTTCGCATAAAATTTATCTTAACAGAACATCTAACGTAGTCAAGAATCTTTGCGAACGTTCGCATCAATGTGATCTTTTTGAAACGGTTGGGCGTTCGTGCGACAATAGGCCCTTATGAAACAAAAAAGAATGACCCTGAAAGGTTTGGCCGGGATCCTGGGCGTGCATCCGTCGACGGTTGGTCGCGTGATGGATCCTCAAACCCGCCACATGGTGGGTGAAGAGGTAAGGCAGCGCGTGCTCAAGGAAGCAGCACGGCACGGCTACCGACCCAACAAGCTCGCCGCAGCGATGCGGACCGGCCGCTCCAAGTTGGTCGGAGTGATGCTGCCGGATATAACAAACCCGGTATTCCCGCCGATGGTGCTCGGTATCGAAGACGAGCTGCGCAAGCACGGGTACGTGGTGCTCATGTCGAATGCGGGAGACGACAAGTCACAGCAGCGCTACGTGGTGGACCAGCTGCTGGCCCGGCAGGTCGATGCACTGATCCTGGCGACCGCAACGCGGGAGGATCCGGTCATCACGCACTGCCTCGAAGCCGGGGTCGCCGTCGTGACCGTGAACCGGAATGAGGATGACGGCCGTGTGTCGAGCGTGGCGAACGACGAAGCGCTCGGCATGCGCCTGTCAGTCGAGCATCTGGTCGCGCTGGGGCACCGCCGGCTCGTGCATCTTGTCGGACCCCAGCAGGTGTCGACCGGTCATTTGCGCAAGGTGGGCTTCGAGGAGGCGCTGGCCGCACATGGTCTCGCGGGTGAGTCGGGCGTCGTGGATTGCCTGGCTTACACCAGGGAGGCCGGCAAGTTGGCCTGCGATCAAGCGTTGGAACGCTATCCGGGCCTGACCGCGATTGTTGCCGGCAACGACCTGGTAGCAATCGGATGCTATGACAGCTTGCGCGCGCGCGGCTTGCGTTGTCCGGAAGATGTGTCGGTCATTGGCCATAACGACATGCCCTTCATCGACGCCGTGCATCCTCCGTTGACGACGATTCGCATTGGGCTTCATGAGATGGGGATTCAGGCGGCGCAGCTCATCTTGCGCCGGCTGCAGCAGGATGCCCCGGGCGTGATGGAAGTGCGCCTCAGGCCAGAACTTGTCATACGGGGCTCGACAGGTCCGTGCGCGACACGCTCTGTTCCATGAAGTAATACGCACGATAGTGTCAAACAACGCTGATCTTTCTATTCGATAAGGTAACCATGACTATTTACCAGCTGGGCGAACACGTACCCGAGATCGATCCATCCGCATTCGTGGCCGACAATGCCACGCTGATCGGCAAGGTCACAATGCAGGCGAACAGCTCGGTATGGTACGGCGTCACGATTCGTGGCGACAACGAGCGTATTACGATCGGCGAGAACAGCAACGTGCAGGAAGGCGCGATCATGCACACCGATATCGGCTACCCGATGACGATCGGCCGTGACGTGACGATCGGCCATCAGGCGATGCTGCATGGCTGCACGGTAGGCGACGGTACCCTGATCGGCATCCAGGCCGTCATTCTGAATGGAGCGAAGATCGGCAAGGGCTGCCTGGTCGGTGCCGGCGCGTTGGTCACCGAGGGCAAGGAATTTCCAGACAATATGCTGATCATCGGTTCCCCGGCCAAGGCCGTGCGTGAACTGACGGCCGATGGCGTGGCGGGCTTGAAGCGCAGCGCTGACGGCTATGTAGAACGTAGTCGCTTGTTCAAGACGCAGCTCAAAAAAATTACATAAAGCACAATTGAAGATGCATTGCAAAAATTCATCTTGCACGTACGCGTAGCTTTCCCTCAACACGTCAAGCCACGGTCGGGCCGGCGGGTGGCCGCCGCACCGTAGTCGGCAAACCTGGCATTCCGGGACCCCGGTAGCGACAAGGCTGCCGACCTGCACCGGCAGCAGCGGGAAGGGCGCTCGCGGCCAACAGGCCGCTGCAGCATCATTGCGCGATGCGTTCGCGCCATCCCGATGCGGGAATTCGCTGCTCGACCACTCCAGGACCCTGGGCGCAGAAGATGGCGCCGAAGGGCGTTGCTCGTACGTTCTTGAGTTGTCTCTCACGGCCTCATTCAATGCAAACGTTCGCATTTTAAATTTGCGACGATGGCAAGGATCAGGGCATTTTTCAACGATTTCTGGTCTTTCTTGGGCAAGTTAAAAAACTTGTTGACACCTCCGTCACGCACGCTTACCATTTTTTTATGCGATCGTTCGCATAAAAGCTCATCCCGAACCTGTCAGTAAGGCTTGTTCTTGCCTCCTCGTCCTGTCGACCAGGCAGGGGAGGGGAACGCGCGCTGGCAAACCGTACCAGTCGTCCGGCGACGGTTTTGCCGCCATGCCTCATGCGTCGAAAACTAGCAAGGCGTCCGCGACCAGGTAGCACTCTTGAGAATAGCTGCATCCTAATTGGAGGAGACAAGCATGAAAGAAGCATCGAGCATCTTGCGTTATGCAGTCCTGCCGTTTGCCTTGTCCGCAATCTGCGCCACCGCCTCGGCGCAACATTATCCGACAAAGCAACTGACGATCATTGTCCCGTTCACTGCCGGAAGCGCGACCGATGTCATTGCACGGCTGGTCGGCGAACGGCTGGGGAAAGACCTGGGGCAGCCCGTCATTGTGGAAAACCGTCCGGGGGCGGGAGGAACAATCGGGGCCGACATGGTGGCCAAGGCCGTGCCAGACGGCCATACCTTGTTGGTCCACTCCAGCGCGCATGCCGCCAATCCAGCGCTGTATGAAAAGATCGTCTATGACACGATCGGCGATTTTGCCGGCATCACGACGCTGGCGACCCTGCCGAATGTGTTGATTGTGGCTGCGTCATCCGACTACAAGTCGGTCGCCGAGCTGGTCGCTGTGGCCCGGAAAAACCCAGGGAAGCTCAATTATGCCTCGGCCGGTTCCGGCAGCGCCACCCACATCAATGCCGAAAAATTCCGGTTCCAGGCCAAGTTCGACGCCGTGCATGTGCCCTTCAAAGGCACGCCGCCGGCCGTTACCGAAACCATGACCCAAAGGGTCGACTTCATGTTTGCGCCTATCGTATCGGCGCTGCCCCAGATCAAGAGCGGCAAGTTGCGCGCGCTGGCGGTAGGCAGCGCCCACCGTACGCAATTGCTGCCGGATGTGCAGACGACGGTCGAAGCCGGCGTCAAGGGATCCGAGTTCAATTTCTGGATTGGCCTGCTGGCACCCGCAAAGACCTCTCCCGACATCATCAGAAAATTGCATGATTCCGTCTCGAGAGCGTTAGACTTGCCGGAAGTCAAAGCCCGCTTCGCGGCATTGGGTGCGGAACCACATGCGATGCAGCCTGACCAGTTCAACGACTACATCAAGACAGAGAAAGCCGAACTGGGCGCAGTCATCAAACAGGCCGGGGTCAGGCTGGACTGACCTGCCACGACCTTCTCCAGGCTTGTCCGTCAAAGAGGGCGTGGTCACTTGAATGAGCGCGCACCTCTCCGCCTCTTCCTTCCACTTTTCTACGCCTGCCGGGCGCGCCCTGCACGCCCGGTCCAGCCCTTCGGGATGGCGGGTACCGCATACCAGCACAGCGGGAACTGGAAGACGACCAGGTCGGCATCAGCCGCCACGCCCATCGGCAAAGATGTCGAAGATCAGCCCGCGCAGCCACCGGTTGGCGGGATCCTTGTTGAACTTCGTGTGCCAGAACACGTTGATGTTAATCTCCGGTAGCGAGACCGGGTGGGTCACGTACTTCAGCCCGAACGGCTGGACGCAGGCCATCGCAAAGCGTTCCGGTACCGTGGCAATCATCGAACTGCTGGCGAGGATGTGGCCCACCGCGACGAAGTGCGGCACCGTCAGCGTGATATTGCGCCCGATGCCCAGCCGCTCGAGCGTCTGGTCCGCAATCGCATGCCCGGTGGCGCTGGAGACGACCACCACATGCTCCGCATTGCGGAACTCCTCCACGGTGATCGCGTCCTTGTCGAGCGAGTGGCCGGCCCGGAACATGCACACGTAGCGCTGCTTGAACAGCCGGCGCTGGAAGTAGCCCGACTTCAGCTGGGGCAGCAGGCCGATGGCCAGGTCGACGTGGCCGGCCTCCATTTCGTCCTGCAGGTTCACGGACGTATTGCGCACCGTGCTGATCGTCACCCCCGGCGCGATGGGGCGCAGCGCTTCCATCAGCTTCGGCATGAAGTAGACCTCGCCGATGTCGGTCATGCCGAGGGTGAACCGGCGCCCGCTGGTGAGCGGGTCGAAGCGCTCGACCTCGTTCAGCGAGTCGTGGATGGTCGACAGGGCGAATCCGATCGGCTCCGCCAGCCGCAATGCGTAGGGCGTCGGCTCCATGCCGCGTACCGTCCGCACGAACAGCTCATCTCCCAGCAACAGCCGCAGGCGTTTCAGCGCATTGCTGACGCCCGGCTGCGTCATGCCCAGCGCTTCCGCCACCTTCGATACGCGCCGCTCGGCCAGCAGTTTGTGGAACACGAGCAGCAGATTGAGATCGACGTCCTTCAGTTCCATGGTCCGAGTAATATTGCGCTGAGTGATTTGATGCATTCGCCGAATGCTATTTATTTATATTACTCCGGTTGCCATACTTTGACCATCGAACAACGCATGGATCAACCGACATGGAACTCGTCGTGCAACCACTGGGCCGTAAGCTGCATCTGGAGCCGGGCGTCAACCTGCTTGCCGCGCTGCGCGAGCACCAGATCCCCATTTCATACAGCTGTACCGCGGGCCGCTGCGGCACCTGCCGCTGCAAGGTCGTGCAGGGCGATGTCCATGAGGCGGGCCGCGAAGCGAAGATCACCCATCCCGACGACGATGGCTATGTGCTGGCCTGCATGAGCACCGTCACGGGAAATTGCGTCATCGAGGTGCCGGAGCCGGACGAAGTCGTCACGCACCCGGCACGCATCGTGAAGGCCACCGTCACCGCCATCGAGCCGCTCACGCACGACATCCGCCGCCTGCGCCTGAAGCCTGCCAAGCCGCTGGCATTCTCGCCCGGCCAGTACGCCATGCTGCAGTTCGGGCCGGAGCATATCCGTCCGTATTCGATGGCGAACGTGGCCGGGAGCGAGGAGCTCGAATTCCATATCCGGCTGGTGCCCGACGGACGCGTGACGGGCTATATCGAGAGCCGGCTGGCGGTCGGCGACGCCGTGCGCGTCAGCGGGCCGCTCGGCACCGCCTACCTGCGCCGCAAGCACGAAGGCCCGATGCTGTGTATCGCCGGAGGCACCGGCCTGGCGCCGGTCCTGTCGATCGTCCGCGGCGCCATCGCCGAAGGCATGGCCAATCCCATCCACCTGTATTTCGGCGTGCGCTCGCCACGCGACATCTACGGCATCGAATGGCTGCGCCAGTTGCAGCAACGCCACGCCAACCTGCACGTCCACGTGGTGGTCAGCACCGGCAATGAGGATCCGGACCTGCGCGCAGGCGTCGTCACCGATGCGGTCGGCAGCGACTGGGCCGACCTCACGGGCTGGCGCGCCTACCTGTGCGGCGCGCCGCCGATGGTGGATGCGGCGACCTTGCTGGCCAGGAGGAAGGGCGTGCTGGCCGAGCACGTGTACGCCGACGCATTTTATTCCAGCAGTAACTGAGCGCATTTAAGATGAAGGAGACAGCAAGCATGAGTAACCAGGCCCGCCAGGAGTTTTACCAGCGCATCGATGCACAGCACATGACCCCGTTGTGGGAGGTGCTGGGCGCGCTGGTGCCGAAGGCCCCGACATCGCCGCTGCAGCCGGCATTGTGGCGCTACGCCGACGTGCGCGGCCACGTCATGGAAGCCGGGCGCCTGATCACCGCCGCCGAAGCGGAGCGCCGCGTGCTGGTGCTCGAAAACCCTGCGCTGCGCGGCAATTCCTCGATCACCCAGTCGCTGTATGCCGGCCTGCAGCTGATCATGCCGGGCGAGGTCGCCCCGGCCCACCGCCACGCCCAATCGGCGCTGCGCCTGGTGCTCGACGGCGAAGGCGCGTATACGGCAGTCGATGGCGAGCGCACCACGATGCGGCGCGGCGACTTCATCATCACCCCGGCCTGGACCTGGCACGACCATGGCAACCTGGGCGACCAGCCGGTCGTCTGGCTCGATGGCCTGGACATCCCGACCGTGCGCTTTTTTGACGCCGGCTTCGCCGAACACGGGGAGCAGGCCAGCCAGGAAGCCACGCGGCCCGAGGGCGATGCGCTGGCCCGCTATGGCAACAACATGCTGCCCGTCGATTTCGCGCAGGCGCCATCCGAGCCGACCAAAGTCTTCGTCTATCCGTTCGCCCGGACGCGCGACACGCTGCTGGCGATCTCGCGTGGCGCCATCGATGCGCACTTCGGCCACAAGCTGCGCTATGTGAATCCGGCGACCGGCGCTTCGCCCATGCCGACCATCGGCGCGTTTGCGCAGCGCCTGCCGGCGGGCTTCGAAACCCTGCCTTACCGCTCGACCGACAGCACCGTGTACGTCTGCCTGGAAGGCGAGGGCAGCGCGGATATCGGCGGCGTGCAATTCGATTTCGCACCGAACGACGTGTTCGTCGTGCCGTCCTGGCACCGGCTCCGCCTGCGGGCCGGCAGCGACACCATCCTGTTCAGCTTCTCGGACCGTCCCATGCAGCAGGCGCTGGGGCTGTGGCGCGAAGAAAAAATCCCAGGCTGACCTTAAAACCAATTCATCAGGAGACCTCCATGAACTACGCAGTTCCCCCAGCAGCAGTCCATACCCTCGCCATCGCCGGCAGCGAAGAGCGCTTCCCGGTCAACCGCATCTTCTGCGTCGGCCGCAACTACGCAGCGCATGCCCGTGAAATGGGGCGCGATCCGGACCGCGAAAAGCCGTTCTTCTTCATGAAGCCCGCCAATGCCACGGTGCAGGCGGGCGCCGGGGAGGTAACGATTCCGTATCCGCCGAAGACGGCCAACTTCCACCACGAGATCGAGCTGGTGGCCTTCATCGGCAAGGGCGGCGCGAACATCCCGGTCGAACAGGCGCTCGAACACGTCTACGGCTACGCCGTGGGCCTCGACATGACCCGGCGCGACATCCAGCTGGAAGCGCGCGACAAGGGCCGTCCGTGGGAGTTCGGCAAGTCGTTCGCCCAATCGGCACCGATCGGCCCGATCGCCCGCGTCGACGATGTGGGACACCTGAGCGAAGGCGCCATCTCGGTGACCGTCAACGGCGCGCCGCGCCAGCATTCGGATATTTCCAAGCTGATCTGGTCGGTGGCGGAATCGATCGCCTACCTGTCGGAATACGAAACGCTGGAACCGGGCGACGTCATCATGACCGGCACCCCGGAAGGCGTGAACGCGGTCGTGCCCGGCGACGTGATGGTGGGCGAAGTGGCGGGCCTGGCGCCGATCACGGTGCGGGTCGTGGGAGCTTGACATGGCTGCCGTCTTTCCGATCAAGCCGGTCTGGGACCAGCCCGGATCGAGCCGCATCCCGTTCTGGGCCTACACCGACGAGGCCCTCTACAAGCGCGAACTGGAACGCCTGTTCTACCAGGGCCACTGGTGCTACGTCGGACTGGAGGCGGAGATTCCGAATCCGGGCGACTACAAGCGCTCCGTCATCGGCGAACGTTCCGTGATCCTGACCCGCGCGGCCGACGGCAGCGTCAACGTGGTGGAGAACGTGTGCGCCCACCGCGGCATGCAGTTCTGCCGCGAACGGCACGGCAACAAGAAGGAATTCGTCTGTCCCTACCACCAGTGGAGCTATACGCTCAAGGGCGACCTGCAGGGCGTGCCGTTCCGGCGCGGCGTCAGGCAGGACGGCAAGGTCAACGGCGGCATGCCGAAGGACTTCGAGACCGCCGACCATGGCCTCAACAAGCTCAAGGTGGCGGTGCGCGGCGGCGTGGTGTTCGCCTCGTTCGACCACGAGGTCGAATCGCTGGAGGATTTCCTGGGCCCCGACATGTGCGCCTACTTCGACCGCCTGTTCAACGGCCGCAAGCTGACGGTCCTGGGCTACAACCGCCAGCGCATTCCCGGCAACTGGAAGCTGATGCAGGAGAACATCAAGGACCCGTACCATCCGGGCCTCCTGCATACCTGGTTCGTCACCTATGGCCTGTGGCGCGCCGATAACAAGTCGCAGCTGAAGATGGACGCGCATCACCGCCACGCGGCAATGATCTCCACCCGCAGCGGCCAGGCCGCCACCAGCGAGGTGACGGCAGGCGTGACCAGCTTCAAGGCCGGCATGGACGTCAACGACAAGCGGCTGCTCGACATCGTGCCCGAGGAGTGGTGGAAGGGCCCGACCGCCGTGATGATGACGGTGTTCCCGAGCGTGATCTTCCAGCAGCAGGTCAACAGCGTCTCGACGCGCCACATCCAGCCCAACGGCGCCGGCTCGTTCGACTTCGTGTGGACCCATTTTGGCTTCGAGGACGACACGCCCGAGATGACGCAGCGGCGCCTGATCCAGGCCAACCTGTTCGGCCCGGCGGGCTTCGTCTCGGCCGACGACGGCGAAGTGATCGAACTGTCGCAATGCGGCTTCGAACAGAAACCCTGCCACCGCACCCTGGCGGAACTGGGCGGCACCGGCGTCGAGAACACCGACCACATGGTCACCGAGACCCTGATCCGCGGGATGTATGAATACTGGCGAAAGGTGATGGACGTATGAACACCCTCGACATCGACACCTACCTCGCCCTGACCCGCCTGTACGCGGACTACGCGGCCGCCGTCGACAGCGGCGACTGGGACAAGTGGATCGCCCTGTTCGTCGAGGATTGCGACTACCGCGTGCAGCCGCGCGAGAACCACGAGCGCGGCATGCCGCTGGCGACCCTGGCGCTGCTGAGCCGTGGGATGCTGGTAGATCGCGCCTACGGCATCAAGGAGACCCTGTTCCACGATCCGTATTACCAGCGCCATGTGGTCGGTGCACCGCTGGTCGAGAAGGTGGAGGACGGCGTCATCCATGCCCAGGCCAACTACGCCGTGTTCCGCACCAAGCTGTCGCAGGAAACCACGGTCTTCAACGTGGGCCGCTACCTGGACCGGATCCGCATGACCGCAGATGGCCTGCGTTTCGAACGGCGCCACTGCATCTACGACACCGAGATGATCCCCAACTCGCTGATCTATCCAATCTGAGGAGACACCATGGCAAACAACTGGATCGACGCGGCCGCCGAGGCCGACATTCCCGACGACGATGTGACCGCGGTGGTGGCCGGCGGCGTCGAGCTGGCGCTGTATGGCGCCGAGGGTGGCGTCTACGCGACCGCCATCCTGTGCACCCACGGCGCGGCGAAGCTGTGCGACGGCTTCCTGGACGGCTACGAGATCGAGTGCCCCCTGCACCAGGGGAAGTTCGATATCCGCAACGGCCTGGCCACCTGCGAACCGGCCACCGACGCCGTGCGCACCTATCCGGTCAAGGTCGAAGGCGGCCGGGTCTACGTCGACCTCGGCTGAGCAGCACCCTCACATAATTATTACGGAGATACCATGTACATCAAATGCCTTGGCGTTTGCACCGCCCTGTTGCTCGCCAGCGCCGCCCAGGCGCAGGTCAAGATCGGCTTTTCGGCTCCCCTGTCCGGCCCCGTGGCCGTGGTGGGCCAGGACCAGTACGACGGCTTCATGCTGGCAGTGGAGCAGGGCGGCGGCAAGCTCGGCGGCCAGGCCGTCACGGTGCTGAGGGAAGACGACCAGCTCAAGCCGGAGATCGGCAACCAGATCGTGCGCAAGTTCATCGACAAGGACCGCGTCCACGCCATCGTCGGCCTGGGCTTCTCCAACGTGCTGATGGCCAGCGCCAAGGTGATCGCGGATTCCGGCACGGTCGCCATCGCGACCAACGCCGGGCCATCGCCTCTCGCGGGCGCGTCCTGTTCCCCGAACGTGTTCTCGGTCGCCTGGCAGAACGACGGCGCGGCCGAAAGCATGGGCAAGTACATGCAGGATAAGGGCTACAAGCGGGTCTACCTGATGGCGCCGAACTACCAGGCCGGCAAGGACATGCTGCAGGGCTTCAAGCGCTACTTCAAGGGCGAAATCGTGGACGAGGTCTACACCCAGGTCGGCCAATCGGACTACTCGGCCGAGATCGCGCAGCTGCAGGCGGCCAGGCCGGATGCCGTGTTCGCGTTCTACCCGGGTGGCATGGGCGTGAATTACATCCGCCAACTGAGCCAGGCCGGCATGCTGGCCAAGCTGCCGAACTACTCGGTGTTCACGGTCGACGGCACCACCATGCCCGCATTGCGCGACGCCGCCGTCGGCACCACCTACGGCGCGATGTGGGATGCTGCGCTCGACACGCCGGAGAACCGGGCCTTCGTGGCCGCCTTCGTGGCGAAATACAAGCGTACGCCGAGCGAGTACGCGGCCACCGGCTACGACGCGGCGCGCCTGCTGGACGTGGCAGTGCGCAAGGCGGGCGCCAAGGCCACCGACAAGCGCGCACTGGCCGCTGCGGTCAAGGCGTCGGGCGGTGAGTTCAAATCGGTGCGTGGACCGTTCCGCTTCAACAAGAACAACATGCCGGTCCAGAACTACTACGCGTTCCGCGTCGCGCAGGAAGCCGGCAAGCCGACCGTCAAGCAACTGGGAACGCCGCTCGCAGCGCACGCGGACGTGTATCAGTCGAAGTGCGGCATGCCCTGACGGCCGGAGCCTGCCATGTCACTCACTCTCATCGCAACGCAGCTGCTGAACGGGCTGCAGTTCGGCGTGCTGCTGTTCCTGCTCGCAGCCGGGCTGACGCTGGTGTTCGGCATCATGAGCTTCGTCAACCTGGCCCATGGCTCGCTGTACATGCTGGGCGCCTATTTCGCGGCCACCGCCTACCAGCACACAGAATCCTTCGCGCTGGCGCTCCTGGCCGCGGTGGCCGGCTGCGTGGTCGTGGGCTTCGTGCTGGAGCGGACCGCGATCTCGCGCCTGTACGGACGGGATCACCTCGACCATGTGCTGGCCACTTTCGGGCTGGTACTGTTCTTTAACGAGCTGACCCGCATCGTCTGGGGCCCGCAGCCTTACTTCCTGCCGCTGCCGGCCTTCTTCGAGAACACGGTCGACCTGTTCGGCATCAGCTACCCCAGCTACCGCTTCGCGATCATCGTGGTCGGCCTGGCGGTGGCCGTCGGCGCCTGGCTGCTGATGCAGAAGACGCGGCTCGGCATGCTGGTGCGCGCCGGGGCCGTCAATCCGAAGATGGTCTCGGCGCTGGGCATCGACATCAAGCTGCTCAACGCGGTGGTGTTCGCGCTGGGCGCGGCGCTGGCCGGCCTGGCCGGCGTCATGGCGGGCCCGATCATGTCGATCCAGAGCGGCATGGGCGAGCCGGTGCTGATCACGGCGCTGGTCGTGATCGTCATCGGCGGGATCGGCTCGGTCAGCGGCGCGTTTTACGCGGCGCTGATCGTCGGCGTGGCCGATACGCTCGGACGCGCCTTCCTGCCGGCGCTGCTGCGCGAAGTCGCCAGCCGCGACATCGCCAACGCCGCCGGACCGGCACTGGCATCCATGCTGGTGTATCTGTTGATGGCCGTGGTGCTCGCCGTGCGCCCGCAAGGCCTGTTTCCCGCCGGGAGGACCTGATCATGTCATTCGCAACTCTTCGCCGCCCAGCCACGCTGGTGCCGCTGCTGCTCCTGCTCCTGCTGGCGCTGGTGCCCGTGGTGTCGACCCTCGCCGACCAGCCGTTCTACACGGTCTTTTTCGCCCGCATCATCATCTATGCGATCGCGGCCAGCGCGCTGAACCTGGCGCTCGGCTTCGGCGGGATGGTCAGCCTGGGGCACGCGCTGTTCCTGGGCCTGGGCGCCTACAGCGTGGCGATCCCGGCCTGGCACGGCATCGACAGCGGCTGGGTGCACCTGGCGGTGTGCGTCGTATCGTGCGGCCTGATCGGGCTGCTGACCGGCGCCGTCAGCCTGCGCACCACCGGGATCGGCTTCATCATGATCACGCTGGCGTTCGCGCAGATGGGCTACTTCGTGTTCGTCAGCCTGAAACACTACGGCGGCGACGACGGCACGCCGATCTCGGCCACCAGCCGCTTCTTCGGCCAGGACCTCGGACGTCCGCTGACCGTGTACGTCGTCGGCTTCGTCGTACTGTGCCTGGTGCTGTGGTGGTCGGCCCGCCTGCGTAGCGCGCCGTTCGGCATGGTGCTGCGCGGCGCGCGCCAGAACCCGCGCCGCATCAATGCGATCGGCTTCCAGGGCAAGCGCTACCAGCTTGCAGCCTATGTGCTGTCGGCCGTCCTGTGCGGGATCGCCGGCATGCTGCTGGCGAACCTGACCGCGTTCGCTTCCCCCGCGACGCTGGGCTGGATCGTTTCCGGCGACCTGATCGTCATGATCGTGCTGGGCGGGATCGGGACGGTCTTCGGCCCGCTGCTCGGCGCGCTGGCCTTCCTCGGCGCCGAGGAGCTGCTGAAGATGGCGACCGAGTACTGGCCGGCCATCTTCGGACTGGCGATCTTCCTGATCGCGCTGCTGCGCACGCCAGGCCTGGCCGGTTTGCTGGAACGCCTGTCGCGCCGGCAAGCCGCGCCGGCAGCGGATCCTCCGCCGACGCCGAAGGCCACCGTCATCCATCTCGCAGGAGAACGCGCATGAGCATCCTGAGAACCGAGGCGCTGGTCAAGCGCTACGGCGGCATCCTGGTGACCGACTCGGTGTCGCTGGACATCCGGCCCGGCGAGCTGCACGCCATCATCGGCCCGAACGGCGCCGGCAAGACCACGCTGATCAACCAGCTGTCGGGCGAACTGGCCTCGAATGCCGGCAAGGTCTGGTACGACGGGGTCGACGTCACCGCCTTGCCGATCCATGCGCGGGCGCGCAGCGGCCTGCTGCGGTCCTACCAGATCACCTCGATCTTCGAGGAATTCACGGTGCGCGAGAACGCCGTGCTGGCCGCGATCGGCGCCCAGGAACACGGGTGGCGCTTCTGGCGCCCGATGCTGGCGCGCGCGGCCCAGGTCAAGGTCGCCGACGAAGTGCTGGCCACGTGCGGCCTGGCGCACCGCAGCGCCATGCCGGCCGCCGGCCTGGCGTACGGCGAACGGCGCCAGCTGGAGCTGGCCATGGCGCTGGCCGCGCAGCCGAAGTGCCTGCTGCTCGACGAACCGATGGCGGGCATGAGCGTGCAGGAATCGGGCGCGGTGGTGCAGATGCTGGCGCGGCTGAAGGGGCGCTACGGCATCCTGCTGATCGAGCACGACATGGATGCGGTGTACGCATTGGCCGACCGGATCACGGTGCTGGTCTACGGCAAGGTGCTGTTCAGCGGGACGCCGGACGAGATCCGCCGGCACCCGGAAGTGAAGGCGGTGTACCTGGGCGAAGAGGAGGCGGCATGAGGACCCTGATGGAAATGCACGATGTGCAGGCATCGTATGGCCACGCGCAGGCCTTGTTCGGCGTCAGCTTCGATATCCGGGCCGGCGAGGTGGTGACCCTGCTGGGCCGCAACGGCATGGGCCGCTCGACGACGGTGAAATGCCTGTTCGGCATGCTGCCCCTGAAGTCCGGCGCGATCTCTTTCGGCGGCAGGCCGCTGGCGGGGCTGGCCTCGCACGGCATCGCCCGGCTCGGCCTGGGACTGGTGCCGGAAGGCCGGGAGATCTTCACCAACCTGACGGTCGAGGAGAACCTGGTGGCCACGGCGCGCGCCCCGCGCCACGCCCAGGCCAGCCTGAAGCCCTGGGACCTGGCGCGGGTGTACCAGTTCTTCCCGCGCCTGCAGGAACGGCGCGCCAACCTGGGCTGGCAGCTGTCCGGCGGCGAACAGCAGATGCTGGCGATCGGCCGCGCGCTGATGACCAACCCGCAGCTGCTGGTACTGGACGAGGCGACCGAGGGACTGGCGCCGATCATCCGCACCGAGATCTGGAACGCGCTGGCGGCGCTGAAGGCGGAAGGGCTGGCGCAGATCGTCATCGACAAGAACGTCGGCGCGCTGCTCAAGCTCGCCGACCGGCACTTCGTCCTGGAAAAGGGCAGGGTGGTGTGGCAGGGCAGTTCCGATGCGCTGCGCGCCGAACCGGCCATCGTTCAACAATACATGGGAGTGTCATGATGCGGGAAATGAACACGCCGCTGGTGCTGCACAATTATTTTCGCAGCTCCTCGGCATACCGGGTGCGCATCGCGCTGGGACTGAAAGGGCTTCCGTACACCTATGTGCCGGTGCACCTGGGGCGCGACGGCGGGGAGCAGTTCAGGCCCGCTTTCAGCGCACGCAATCCGCACCACCTGGTGCCGGTGCTCAGTGACGGCGACCTGGACGTCAGCCAGTCGCTGGCGATCATCGAGTACCTCGACGACGCGTATCCGGAGCAGCCGCTGCTGCCGGGGACGCCGCGCGAGCGCGCCCGGGTGCGCCAGCTGGCCCTGTCCATGGCCTGCGACATCCATCCCCTGAACAACCTGCGCGTGCTGAAGTACCTGACCGGCCCGCTGGGAGCAAGCGAGGAGGCCAAGGCGGCCTGGATCGCGCACTGGCACGGACTGGGACTGGCTGCGCTGGAGGCGGACCTGGCGCGTGACGCGACGCGTGGGCGCTTCTGCGTTGGCGATAGCCCGACCATGGCGGATTGCTGCCTGGTGCCCCAGCTGTTTGCCGCGCGCCGCTTCGGCATGGATGTGTCGGCGTTCCCGGCCCTGCTGGCGATCGAGGCGGCATGCCAGGAGCTGCCGGCCTTCCAGCAGGCGCACCCGGCCCGTCAGCCGGACAGCGAATAAGCACGCAGCATGCGGCCTCGCGCATCGCGCGGGGCCGCATATGACATCAAAAAATAATCAACGGAGACAGAGTAATGAAGAAAGCAGTCATCGGTACCACCCTCGCACTCGTCGGCGGCATCGCCGCCCAGCCGGTCCTGGCGCAGGGCCAGGTCAGCATCTACGGCATCGTCGACAGCGGGGTGGTGCACACGAACCACGCCGACGCCGCCGGGGAATCGGTGACCAAGGTGCCCGGCCTCACGGGCAGCGTGCCTTCGCGCATTGGCTTTCGCGGCGCCGAGGACCTGGGTGGCGGCTTGCAGGCGCTGTTCACGCTGGAAGGCGGGATCAACGTGGATACAGGTACGATGGGGCAGGGTAACCGCCTGTTCGGGCGCCAGGCCTGGGTCGGCCTGAAGAACCGCTACGGCACGCTGATGGTGGGACGGCTGCCGAACATGACGTTCTACTCGATGCTCAAGTCCGACGTGCTGGGGCCGAACCTGTTCAGTATTTCCAGCATCGACCTGTATATCCCCAACGCACGCAGCGACAATGCGGTGGGCTACATGGGCACGTTCGCCAACATCACCGCGGGAGCGACGTACAGCGTTGGGCGCGATATCTCGACCGCCGGCGGGCCGGCCGGCACCGCCTGCGCCGGTGAAGTGCCTGGCAACTCGAAGGCGTGCCGCCAGGTGACGGCACTACTGGGCTACGACAACCAGGCGTTTGGCGTGACCGCCGCCTACGACAAGATGCAGGGCAATACCGGCGCGGCGATGGGACTGGCGACACCCGACAGCTACGACCGGCGCGTCACCGTGAGCGGCTATGCGATGCTGGGAAAAACCCGCATCGGCGCCGGCGTCATGAGCCGCAAGAAGCTCGCGGCGACCCGCGCTGCCGACCTCGAGTCGGACCTGTACTTCGTCGGCGCGAAGTTCCAGCTGGCGCCAGCGATGGAACTCGATGCCCAGGTGGCGCGGCATGCGGTCGAGGACAGCCCGAACGATTCCACGCTGGCGGTGATGCGGCTGACGTATCTGCTGTCCAAGCGGACGGCCGTGTACGGCTCGCTCGGTCACATGAAGAACCGCGGCGCTGCCGCCATCGCGCTCGATGCGGGCGGCACCGTGGGCATCGGGATGAACCAGTCCGGCGTCAACGTGGGCGTGCGGCACAGCTTCTGACCGTTCGGCAATTCTCCTGAGCCCAGCCGGTCGTCCTGGCCGGCCTTCGCATCCCTTCGCATGCCTGCCTCACCGAGGAGGCTGCGCCATGCGCCTTTGCGCCACGCGGCGCCCGCCACGTGGACGCATTCCGTCGTCGCGTGAGCGTTCAAACAATGCGGCAGTATTCCGTGCGGCGCTGCCGGCCTGTCCGTAGTCACCGCGCCGGCGCTGGCGGATACTCTGGAAGAGATTCGCGCGCACCAGGCGGAGCGCAGCAGGACGCTTACGACTATATCGTTTGCGGGGCGGGCAGTGTAGGCTGCGCCATCGTGAACCGCCGGGTATCCGTGAAAGCAGCGGCAGTCCGCTCACGCAGTGCATTCGTTCATTAAACTACATAAAAGTATTCATGCCTTCTATGTTTTTGTTTTTTAAAGATTTGAAGTAAGTCCGAATGAATAACTGATATGCGGAATGTCGTAGTTAAACTCCAAATCCATTCCCAAGCTTGTCCTGCTGTTTTGCCAGTCTTGCGTCGCGTTTCCAAAAAGCAACAAAATTCCAGAGTGGAAACAAGATGTGATGTTTTTTATCTATTTCCCAGATAAAAATCGTTGTGATGGCACTGAGAATGAAGATAATATTGGGGCTTGCTTCATGAGCAATTGCCTGGATAGGTACAACATATAACAATAAAGCGTTGTTACCGGTTTGCCAGCTGGAGGAATTCACCAAGAGGAGACATAAAACGCTGCGAGAACGGATCCTTGCATCGTTTTTTCATAAGATGATAAAAATTTTTATTGCAGACCCCCACGAGATCATGCGTCAGAGATTAAAGATGTTGCTGGGCTGTGTGAGTGGCCTACAGGTTGTTGGCCAGTCGGGTAACGCCAACGACACCGTCTCGCATGTGAGAGAAGGTAGTGTCGATGTCCTGCTGCTTGATCCTTCTCTCTCGCCTTACGGTGACATCGAGCTTGTCCGGCAGATCCGGGATGAAGCCCCGGAGCTGAACATCCTCATCCTTACCAAAAGCGAAGACGAGCAATACTCATCCCGTGTCATGAGGGCCGGAGCGGATGCTCACCTGACGAAAACGAGTGAACTGAACCATTTGATCGCCGCCATCAAGATAGTCGGTTCCGCCGGCCCGCAAGGAAGCCGGACGCGGATGCCATCACTTTCCTACGCCTAGGAGGCGCTGATCGATTCGACGTTTCGTCGATGAACCCGGCGCTGCTGCAAACCTGCAGCCGGGGTCAGCGATTGGCGCCGGAGTTCGGAGCGCGCATCGACACCCGGTCCAGAAAAGCGCGCCGTCCTGGGCTGGCAGCTGTCCGGCGGCGAACAGCGGATGCTGGCGATCGGCCGCGCGCTGATGACCAACCCGCAGCTGCTGGTACTGGACGAGGCGACCGAGGGACTGGCGCCGATCATCCGCACCGAGATCTGGAACGCGCTGGCCGCGCTGAAGGCGGAAGGGCTGGCACAGATCGTCATCGACAAGAACGTCGGCGCGCTGCTCAAGCTCGCGGACCGGCACTTCGTCCTGGAAAAGGGCAGGGTGGTGTGGCAGGGTAGTTCCGATGCGCTGCGCGCCGAACCGGCCATCGATCAACAATACATGGGAGTGTCATGATGCGGGAAATGAACACGCCGCTGGTGCTGCCTTCCCCTGGTCCGCCAGGCGCTTGCGCAAGTTATTCCTCAAGTGATCGCATTTTGTGCGGCTCACACCGAGAAGCGACGCCATGTTCCCATTTTCTCAGTCCGTCAATCCTGCTGTCCGCACCCAGAACGTGCCGGGCCTGGTCAGGTAACCTCCGACTGTCGCGGTAGCGGCCAAGGGACTTCGCAGGTCGTATCCCAGAATAGCCAGGAAGATGTCCCTGGTTTCGTTGAGCTTGTCCGAGTACGCGACAGCGGCGTTGGCGAGCGACTGATCTATTGCTTCATTGAATCGCATCATGTCCGCAGTATGTTCAAGCGATACATCGGCTCCGCCTTGTTGCCACAGCTTGAGTACGCTCGCGCGCAATGCGCGATACTCGGCAATGAGTTGGAGAAGCGTAAAACCGCTGGAATAACGTAACCTGCCGTGTGTTGAAGCGCCGTCGCCAGGGGCAGGGCCTGCAGTGTAGCCGTGCGACTTCGCTTCCGTTGGTTCGGTCGTTTCTGTCCGTTGTATGTCCTGGGCCACGAACTCCAAATTTGCCTTGCATGATCGCGGAGTTCAAGGCTGGACATTTTTCCGCAGCCGCGCCAAACGTCGATGAGACCCACTACAGGCACCTTTCCGTGTGGAGCATCTGCCCGATCGCGGCCGCGGCGATGGGCCGGCTGAAATGGTTGCCCTGGATCTCATCGCAATCATGGCGCCGCAGATACGCGAGCTGCTCGGGCGTCTCGACGCCTTCTGCAATGACCTTCAAGCCCAGGTTGTGCGCCAGGGAGATCATCGAGAGGACGATCATCGCGTCGTCGGCGCTGGTGGCGATATCGCGGACGAAGGATTGGTCGATCTTGAGGACGTCGATCGGGAACAGCTTCAGGTAGGCCAGGCTGGAATAGCCGGTGCCGAAATCGTCGACGGCAAGCTGCACGCCAAGCAGCTTGAGCTGATGCAGCGTGGCGATGGACTTCTCGACATCGTGCATGACGATACTTTCCGTCAGCTCGATTTCGAGGCAGGCCGGATCGAATCCGCTGTCGTCCAGCGCGGCGACGACGGTCTGGACGAGATCGTGCTGGGCGAACTGGATGCCCGACAGGTTGACGGCCATCCGCAGTGGGTAGCCCGCGGCCTGCCAGGCCCGGCCTTGCGCACAGGCGGACCGCAATACCCATGCGCCGATCGGAACGATCAGGCCGGTCTCTTCGGCCAGCGTGATGAATTCGGCGGGCGAGACCATGCCGAACTCGGGATGCTGCCAACGGATGAGCGCTTCGACACCGATCATCCGGCCCGTCTTCAGGTCGACTTGCGGCTGGTAGTGCAGCACGAACTCGTCGCGGGCGAGCGCATTGCGCAGCGCACTTTCGATCCGCAGCCGCGCTTGCGTCCTGGTATTCAGGGCCGGTTCGAAGAACTGGTAATTGTTGCGCCCCATTTCCTTGGCGCGATACATGGCGACATCCGCGTGCATCAGCAAGGTTTCGCTATCGCTGCCGTCGTCCGGGAAGACGGCGATCCCGATACTGCAGCTGACAAAGAATTCCTTGCCGCCGGCCGGGATCGGCCTGGCAACCTGCGCCATGACCTTCTCGATGGTCGCGGCCGTCATCGGTCCCGTCTCATATTGCGGCAGGACCAGGACAAACTCGTCGCCGCCCATGCGCCCGACCGTGTCGGCGGCGCGTACGCTGGCTTGCAGGCGCTCGGCGACCACCTTGAGCAGCATGTCGCCACAGCTGTGTCCGGCGCTATCGTTGACGAACTTGAAGCGGTCGAGATCGAGGAAGGCGACCCAGACCGTCCTCCTGGTTCTCGATGCATAGGAAATCGCCTGCTGCAGCCGGTCCTGCAACAGGTTGCGGTTCGCCAGGCCGGTGAGCGGGTCGAAGTTGGCCCGGTATTCGAGCTGCTCCTGGTAGCGTTTTGTTTCGGTGACATCGTAGTTGACGTGCACGAAATGGTGCACCTCGCCGTTCTCATCGCGCACCGGCGCGAGATAGACTTCATTCCAGTACATCGCGCCATCCTTGCGGTAGCAGCGCACGGTCGCGTGTCCCTCCCTGCACGCGGCCAGCGCCGCCCTCAGTTCGATCAATCCCGGCTGTTCCACATCGGCACCCACCAACAGCTTGGTTGGCTTGCCGACCATTTCCGCGGACGGGTAGCCGGTAGTGCGTTCGAAGGCCGGATTGACGTACTCGACGATATAGTCCGGGCCCTGGGCGCCGGTGATGAACATGGCGTTCGCGCTGGCCTCGATGGCGCGATTGCGCAGTTGAAGTTCGGCGGCCGTCCGCTGCAGTTCACAGGTCCTTGCATGCAACTGGGCTGTGCGTTCCTCCACGGTCCGCTCGATGATGCGCGAGCGTGCGGCGACTGCATCCAGGTAGGCCGCGCCGAGCAGGCTCAGGGCGATGCCGGCTGCCAGCACCAGCAGCGCGCTCGCATGCGCGCTCCCTGCCGCTGGAGGCGCGCGCGAGACGACCAGGTGCAGGGGCGTGCCGCCGATGTCGACGGTGTGCGACACCCTGGTCAAGGCGGCAGGCCCGAGCAGCCGTTCCAGCAGCGGGCTGGCGCCCGGGACCGGCGGTGGCGGCGCCCCGTGCCGGAACAACAGCGCCGCTTCGGTGGGCGAGGGCGCCGCATAGACATTGATGTGGATGCCCGCTGTCGCCAGCAGGCCGGCGCGCTCGAAGATCTGCCGCGCGAACCGGTGTGCATGGACCCCCGCCACGTTTTCGCCGATGAATGCACGCCGGCGGGCCGCCACGTCATCCAGGGGGGCGCCGGGCCGGTACAGGGGCGCCATGAGCGTGAATACTTTTCCCTCGACGCCGCGCTGCCGCGACTGTACGAACGGCTTCAGCCCGCTTGCGGCGACCATGCCGCTGTCGATCGCCCGCTGTGCGGCAAGCGCATGCACGGGGTCGGACAGTCCGTCGTAGCCCAGGAGCAGGTCGTTGCGCGGCAGCGGCTCGAAGAATTCGATGACCAGCCAGGGACCAGGGCCGGTGGCCGGCACCAGCCTTCCTTCCCGCTCCTGCTTGATGGTGAAGCCGGGGTGCCTGGTGCGCATGGCCGCTTCGTAGGCGCGCCGCTCCCCCGGCCTGACATAGCGATGGAACACGAAGCTGCGCAGATAGGGATGCTCCTTCAGCAGCGGCATGGCCATCGCACGGAACTGCGCGCGGCTGACCGGCGTGTCGCTGATCGCGAACAACTGGTTGAGGCTGCGAAGTCCCGTCACCGCGTCGTCGATGCTCTCATCGAACAGGCGGACCCTGAGCTCGGCCTCCCGGGTGAACTGGGCATTGTGCTTTTCCGTCTCCACCCGGTAGACCCGGCCGGACAGGAACAGGGTCAGGAGGATCCCGATGGCCAGGACGAGGAGCGCCCTCCTGGATACGACAGGGCCCTGAAGCCGGCGCTTGTCTCCAGGCTGCCCGCTGCGGTGAAGCGATGTGCCACGTCCATCCATATGCATGAAGGCCTGAATCGTCCTGAATAGATGTTACTGCTCGGCACGGCGCAGACGCGTCCAGCTTGCAGTCGGGAACCTTTGTGTGCTCACCCTATTATCACTGATGTCAGGGGTGGCGGGAGGGAGGGCGGCAGCGGCGCGATCGTGACAGGTCCGTCGCATCGCGCCGCCGGGCTATTTTCGAACGCGTTCGGTGGGCGCCCTGCTCAGGCTATTGTTGGCGAACACGAGCTGCTTCAGCATCCGCACGAACTCCGCACGCTCTTCCCGGGGCAGGGGATCGAGGATGAGTTCCTGGACGCGCAGCACCGCGGGGGCGATATCGGCGAGCAGGCCATCGCCTTCGGCGGTCGTCGTGAGGAGGCGTACCCGGCGGTCGTTCGGGTCCGCATTCCGTGTCAGCAGTCCGCGCTTTTCGAGGCGATCGATGACCTCCCCGATGGTCGAGGTGTCGAAGCCGATGCCGCGTGCGACGGAACGCTGGTCGATGCCGGGGGAATGGGCAACCGCCTGCAGCGCTGCGTACTGGACCGGCGTGATGCTGAACCCATCAGTTTCCTGTAGGAAGGCCGCGACGGCGATCTGTTGCAGGCGTCGTATGTAATGTCCGGGCAGATCGGCAAGATCGTGTCCGGGAGTGGCTGGTGTCGGCATGGAGGCTCTCGAAACTGTTTGACGGATTATAAAGCCGTGATATGCTAAGTGTACTGATTAACAGTGTACTTATGATCTTGGCCGCGCAGATCGGGTCAGGGACATACATGGAGACGGACATATGCAGACTTCTGGTTCTTCGCTTCCGGTGCTGGTCGCCGGCGGCGGTATAGGCGGCCTCGCCGCAGCCCTGGCCCTGGTGCGGCGCGGATTCGCGGTCCAGGTGCTGGAGCAGGCTCCCGAGATCGGCGAGATCGGCGCCGGCATCCAGCTCGGCCCGAACGCCTTCGCGGCGTTCGACGCGCTCGGCGTGGGCGAGAAGGCGCGCAGCCGCGCCGTGTACACCGATGAAATGCTCATGCATGACGCGCTCGACGAAACCCTGGTCGGCCGCATCCCGACCGACGAGGGATTCCGCCAGCGTTTCGGCAATCCGTATGCGGTGATCCATCGCGCCGACGTCCACCTGTCGCTGCTGGAAGGGACGCAGGAAACCGGCCGCATCGGATTCCATACCTCGACCCGGGTGGAACGGATCGAGCAGGACGAGACCGGAGTCACGGTCTACGACCAGCACGGCCGGGCCTACCGCGGCCAGGCGCTGGTTGGCGCCGATGGCGTCAAGTCGGTGGTGCGCGAGCAGTATGTGGGCGATCCGCCGCGCGTGTCCGGCCATGTGGTCTATCGCGCCGTCGTCGACCGGCAGGATTTCCCGGAAAACCTGCGCTGGAATGCGGCCAGCATCTGGGTCGGCCCGAACTGCCACCTGGTCCATTACCCCTTGCGCGGCGGCGAGCAGTACAACGTCGTCGTCACCTTCCACAGCCGCCAGCAGGAAGAGTGGGGCGTGACCGAAGGCAGCGCCGCCGAGGTGCAAAGCTATTTCCAGGGCATCTGTCCGCGCGCGCGCCAGCTGATCGAGCTGCCCAGGAGCTGGAAGCGCTGGGCGACGGCGGACCGCGATCCGATCGGCACCTGGACCTTCGGCCGTGTGACCCTGCTCGGCGACGCCGCCCATCCCACCCTGCAGTACCTGGCCCAGGGCGCCTGCATGGCGCTGGAAGACGCGGTCACGCTCGGCGCAGCATTGCGCGTGCACGACAACGATTTTTCCAGGGCCTTCGCCCTGTACCAGCGCTCGCGCGTCGCGCGCACCGCCCGCATCGTGCTCTCGGCCCGCGAGATGGGGCGCATCTTCCACGCCCACGGCGTCGAGCGCCTGGTGCGCAACGGCTTGTGGAAAGGGCGCGACGCGGAGCGTTTTTACGACGCCATGGAGTGGCTGTACGGCTGGAAGCCCGAGGCCTGCCTGGCCGACGAGCCGGAAAACCGATAGACAAAGGAGACGAGGACATGCAGGAACTAGGCCGACTTGAAGATCTGCCCCTTGAATATTGCGACGCTCTGAGCGAGCAGAACCTGGTGCCGCTGTGGCCCAGCCTGCGCGCCGTGCTGCCGCCCGGGAAGCCGATCCCGCGCACCCGCGCCACCCGCTGGTCGTACTCGGCGATCAAGCCGCTGCTGCTCAAGGCGGGCGAGCTGACCCCGATCGAGAAGGCCGAGCGGCGCGTGCTGGTGCTGGCCAACCCGGGCCACGGACTGGAAAAGATGCAGGCCAGCGCCGCCATCTACCTCGGCATGCAATTGCTGCTGCCGGGCGAGTGGGCGCCCGCGCACCGGCATACCCCGAACGCGGTGCGCATGATCGTCGAAGGCGAGGGCGCCTACACGACGGTGGATGGCGAGAAATGCCCGATGCGCCGCGGCGACCTGATCCTGACGCCGACCGGCCTCTGGCACGAGCACGGCCACGACGGCGACCAGCCGGTGGTCTGGCTCGACGTGCTGGACCTGCCCCTGGTCTACTACATGGAAGCGTCCTACCACGTCGACGGCCCGCGCCAGGAAGTGCGGGCCGACCTGGGCCGGGCCGCGTTCCGCCAGGGCGGCGGCGTGCTGCCGTCGCCGCTGTTCGAGCGCTCCGCCAAGCGCTATCCGATGCTGCGCTACGCCTGGAGCGACACCCGCGCCGCGCTGGAGAGCCTGGCCGCCGCGCAGCCCGGCCTGGAAGCCGTGCAGGTCAGCTATGTGAACCCCGAGACCGGCGAGGATACACAGAACATCCTCGGCTACTACGCCCTGATGCTGCGCCCGGGCCAGTCGCTGCCGCTGCCGGCGCGCTCGCCGGCGATGGTGTTCCACCTGATCGAGGGCGCGGCCCGGGTCGCGGCGGACGACGCGGCCTTCACGCTGGAGGAGGCCGATACCTGCTGCGTCCCCGGCTTCAGCAAGGTGGTGCTACGCAACACCTCGGCCGACCAGCCGGCCTTCCTCTTCATCGCGGACGAGTCGCCACTGCATCGCAAGCTCGGCGTCTACGAAGTACGGAACTGAACGACCCCTTTACTACCCTACTGGAACCATCATGAACGACATCCGCTATCTCTGGACTCCTCCCGCCATCCAGTCGCTGCCAGTGCGCGGCAGCGACGTACGCCTGCCGATCAATCGCCTGTTCTTCGTGGGGCGCAACTACCATGCGCACGCCGAGGAAATGGGCATCCCGGTGGACAAGGCCACTTCCCGTCCGTTCTATTTCACCAAGTCGCCGCACACCCTGGTGGAATCAGGCAGCACCGTCGCCTATCCGCCTGAAACCGCGGACTACCATCACGAGATGGAACTGGTGGTCGCCATCGGCGCACCGTGCTTCCGTGCGACCGAGGCCGACGCCGCCGCCGCCATCTATGGCTACGCCTGCGGCCTGGACATGACCCGCCGCGACCTGCAGCTGGTGGCGCGCAAGACCAGCAAGCCCTGGGACCTGGGCAAGGATGTGGAGCAGTCCTCGGTGGTGTCGGAGATCGTGCCGATGGTCGGCGAGGTCATCGGGAAGGGGGCGATCGAGCTGCGCGTGAACGGCGAAGTGCGCCAGAAGTCCGACATCGGCATGCTGATCTGGGATATCCGCGAAGTGATCGCCGACCTGTCCCGGTTCTACCACCTGCAGCCCGGCGACCTGATCTTCACCGGCACGCCGGAAGGCGTGGGCGCGGTGGTGGCGGGCGACCGCATCGAGGGCAGCGTCGAGGGCGTGGGCAGCATCGCCCTGGACATCGGGCCGGCCGCCTGAGCGGGGCAGGAGCAGGCATGAAACTCCATAACTTCTTCCGCAGCGGCACCTCGCACCGCCTGCGCATCGCCCTCAAGCTGAAGGGACTGGACTACCGCTATATTCCGGTCGACCTGCGTACCGAAGAACATGCCGGCGCCGCGTACCGGAAGATCAATCCGCAGGGCCTGGTGCCGGCGCTGGAGCAGGACGGCAAGATCCTGCTGCAGACGCCCGCGATCATCGAGTGGCTCGAAGAACGCTACCCCACGCCGGCGCTGCTGCCGCGGGATCCGGACGGGCGCGCGCGGGTGCGTGCCCTGGCCGCCCTGGTCGGCTGCGATATCCATCCGCTCAACAATCGCCGGGTGCTGGAGTACCTGCGCGCGCAGTTCGGCTGCGACGACGCGGCGATCGAGGCCTGGAGCGCCACCTGGATCGGCGCCGGCTTCGACGCCCTGGAAGCGCTGCTGGCGGCCGATCCGGCGCGCGGGCGCTTCTGCTACGGCGATGCGCCGACCCTGGCGGATGTCTACCTGGCGCCGCAAGTGGAAAGCGCGCGCCGCTTCAAGGTGGACATGTCGCGCTGGCCGCTGGTCGCCGCCGTGGACCGCGCCTGCGCCGACATCGAGGCCTTCGCCACGGCCGCCCCGGCCCTGCAGCCCGACGCCAGCTAGGCGTCGACACGCAGCCCGCTCGTCCGGACCGCCACCGCGGCGAGGACGAGCGGGCTGGACCGGCTATCGGACCAGCAGCTCGCTCAGGCTGGCACGGACTACCTCGGCCGCCGCCGCAACCAGCGGATTGCCCGGCTGCTGGCCCGACAGCACCATGCACATCGTGGTGTCCAGCCTGGGTTCCGTGATCATCTGCCACGACAGCTCGGGCAGGCGCGCGCCCCGTTCCATGAAGCGCGGCATGATCGAGTATCCCATGCCCTGCGCCACCAGTTCCATGGTCGAGTAGGATGCATCGACCTGCAGCGTGACATTCACGCCCAGGCCCAGGCGCGCGGCGGCCGATTCGACGGCGACCCGCACCGAGTGATTCCCATGAGGCAGGATCAGCGGCAGTTCGGCCAGCGTGCTCAGGGGGACGCACTCATGGTCGGCGCCGACCGGCTCGGGACCGATCAGGTACAGGGGTTCGGTGACGATCGGCGTGATCTTGATGTTCGGCGAAGCCGCCGGGTTGTACACGAGCGCCATATCCATCTGGCCCAGCAGCACCGCGTCATACAGCGCGCCGGACAGGCCTTCCACCACGCTGATCGCCGCACGCGGATACAGCTCCCCCAGTTTCGGCAACAGCATCGGGATGCAGGCCCGTCCGATGCTGGGCGCCATGCCGATGACCAGCTGGCCCGAATACGCCGCTTCCGAGTCGCGCAAGGCGATCGTCGCCGAATCCATCAGGTGCAGCACCCCCCGTGCATACTCGAGAAACTTCTTGCCGGCCTCGGTCAGCAGGACACCGCGGCCGTGGCGATAGAACAGGCTGGCGCGCAGCTCGACCTCGAGGGCGCGCACCTGCCTGCTCAAGGTCGATTGGCCGATGTCGAGCAGGTCGGCAGCCTTGATATAACTGCCGGTTTCGGCGATGCGCACGAAATGGCGGATCTGGGTAATTTCCATTCTGTCTCAGCAATCGTGGCGGGATGTCGGCATCGGAACTGTCCTCAGGCGCGCAGCCGGTCCGGACGCGCCCCGATCTTCCTTTCGAGGCTGACGGCCGCCTGCTCCAGGCGCTGCACCCACTGCCGGATCTGGCGCAGGTCCGCCCCGCGCGGCAGGGCGCCGAGCCTGAGGACGAGCGGAACTTCGCCGGACAGGCTATTCACCGGTACCGACAGGTGCAGCACGTCGTAGGCCGCGTCCTCACGCAGGTCCTCGGGTTCATGCAGGTTCGCCCGCTCCTTGGCGGCCGCCAGCAGGCGCCGCTCCTGGGCGGGCGTCCTGTGCGGATTGGAATACAGCGCGACCACTTCCTCCAGGCTGTCGGCGTCGTCCGTGCCGAGCAGCGAGATCGACCATCCGCGGCTGCGCACGCGTTCCAGCTGCGCGAGCGAACGGTCGACGGTCTCCTGGTCGGGGCGGCCCAGGCGTTTCAGCCATTCCGTGTCGGTGGGCGCGCCAGGCGTGCCGACGAACAGCGTACCCAGAGGGGGCGCGCAGGGCACCCGGAAGCCGAGGCGGCTGCGCAGCCGCCAGTGGGGCGAGCGGTTTTCCACCGCGACGTAGACGACATCGCCGCCTACCGCCGCCACGATGCTGCATTCGGCATTCAGCTCGGCCGCAACGGCTTCCATGTCGTCGCGTCCGATCTCGGCCAGCCGGACCGCCTCGATGGTCTCGCGCTCGGCGGCCGCGACCAGCGGCCCCGGGGAGAAGCGGCCGTAGCCGCGCTGGAAGAAGAGCAGGGGCGCGGTATCCCTTTCCAGCCGCATGTCCAGCACGCCGCCCAGCACCAGGTAGTGGTCGCCGGCTTCGGTCACGCTCGCATAGTCGCAGTCGATCCATGCCACGGCGCCGTCCAGCACCGGGTTGCCCTCCGGGCTGGGATGCCATGCCAGCCCGGCGAACTTGTCCTCGGCCGCGGAAGCGAAATGCTGGCAGATCGGTTCCTGGTCGGCCGCCAGGATGTTCACGCAGAAGGTGCTGGACGTGCGCAGGCGCGCGAAGGTGCGCGAGGTCTTCATCGGCAGGTAGGCGATCAGCGGCGGATCCAGCGACACCGAGGTGAAGGAGCCGATGACCATGCCGGTCGGCAGGCCATCTTCGTCCATGGCGGTCACGATGGCTACGCCTGTCGGGTAGCTCCCGAGCACCTCGCGGAAGCGGGCGCTGTCAAATTGCCTTGCTGGGGAGTGGGCTTCCATATGTCCTTCGCTGTCTCTCAAGTAGTGATTCTTGTTCCGCCGCACTGAAATCCCGCGGCAGGCCGGTGTCGTTGGTGATTATAGCGCTCTAGAATTTAAATTCAAGAAAATATCGCGGCGCTGTCGCCAGGCCGCTCGCCGGGAGCCGATTCATGCAATTTGCGCATAGTAGGTGTGAAGGTAATCGCCTTGTTCGGCCATGCGCCGCGGCTAACAATGCTCAACGTTGATAGCCAAGAAGGACTGGTCGACCGACCGGCCGAGAAAGAGACCATGGACAGATTAAAAGACAAAGTAGCCATCGTATTCGGCGCGGGCCCGAACATCGGCGGCACCATCGCCCACTTCCTGGCGCGCGAAGGCGCCAGGGTGTGCGTGTCCGACGTGAGGGAAGAAGCCGCCCGGGAGACGGCCGAATTCATCCGCCAGCGCGGATGGGAAGCGATGAGCCTGGCCGGCGACGCGCGCAACGACGACGACGTCAAGCGCATCGTCTGGCAGACCGTCGAAAAATACGGACGCCTCGATATCGCGGTCAACATGGCGGGCCGGGTCCACTGGGCCGACGTGCTGGGCATGCAGCTCGACGACTGGAATGACTCGGTCGGCAGCTTCGCCACCGCGGGCCTGCTCACCACCCAGCACTGCGCGCGCGCCATGCTGGCCTGCGGCGCCCGCGGCAGCATCATCCACCTGCTGTCGACCGCCGCCCACTTCGGCGAGGCCGATGGCGCGGCCTACTGCGCAGCCAAGGCGGCGCTGCTGAACTTCGCCCGCTCGGCGGCGATGGACCTGGCCCACACCGGCATCCGCGTCAACACCGTGACGCCGTGCTCGATGGAGCACCAGCTCTGGACCACGATGCGCGACGAGATGTTCGATCCCGGCTGGGTGAAGCCGGAACGCAGCGGATTCTATTCGCGCCAGGAGTACCTGGACCAGCTTCCCTTGCGCCGCTTCCCGCGCGCCGCCGACATGGCCTGGGCCACCGTGTTCCTGGCTTCCGACGAATCGTCCTGCATGACCGGGGCCGACCTGCCGGTCGATGCGGGCCTGCGCCACAAGTATCCGACCTGGACCCCCGGCAAGCACGACCCCATCGACATCCGCGACTACGCGAAGGCGACCAGGGTGACGCGCTACGGCGAAGAGCAGGAATACCTGACCGACCTTCTTGGCGACCCGACCTGAGCGCCGCCCCCCCATCTTACGGAGACACAAGCATGAACATCATCCAGGACCAGCGGCGCGACGAGCGCGCCAACCAGTTCAAACTGCTCACCGAGTGCAACAAGTGCTCGCCGATGGGGCGCCTGCTGCGCAACTTCTGGCAGCCGGTGGCGCTGGCGGAGAGTGTCCCGGCCAGCGGCGCCATCCCGCTGCTGATCATGGGCGAGGAACTGACCCTGTACCGCGGCGACAGCGGCGCGCTGCACCTGGTGGGCGGGCGCTGCGCGCACCGCCGCACCTTGCTGCATACCGGCTGGATCGATGGCGAGGAGATCCGCTGCATCTACCACGGCTGGCAATTCAACGGCAAGGGCGAGTGCGTGCAGCGTCCGGCCGAAGCCAATACCGGCATGCCGCGCACCCGGATCCCGGCCTATCCGGTCAGGGAGTACATGGGCCTGGTGTTCGCCTGGATGGGCGAGGGCGAGGCGCCGGAATTCGACCTGCCGCGCAAGCTGCCGCTGGAGCGCGAGGGCGTCCTGGTCGCCAACGGCCGCGAACGCTGGGACAACAACTGGTTCCAGCAGGTGGAAAACTCGCTCGACGCCGTGCATGTCAGCTTCGTGCACCAGGCGCTGACGGTCGGCCCGTTCGGCCAGGCCGTGACCGGCGCCATCCCCGACCTGTCCTACGAGGAGACTTCCTCGGGCATCCGCCAGACCGCGCGCCGCTCGGCCACCAACGTGCGGGTCAGCGACTGGACCTTCCCGAACAATAACCACATCACCGTGCCGGGCCTGACGCCGGACGATCCATGGATCGACGTCTACGTGTGGATGATCCCGAACGACGAGATGAACACCACCCGCTTCATGATCTACGGCCAGCAGCCGGGGGCCAGCGACGCGTCGCGCATCCGCTTCAGGGAGTATTTCGCCAAGTATGGCAAGTACGATCCGGCCGAGCACCACGACGAACTGTTCGGCTCGCGCACCTGGGACAACCCGGAAGACACCTTCGTCGGCCTGACCGCCGCCCAGGATTACCTGTCGATCCGCGGCCAGGCGCGCATCACCGCGCGCGAGGACGAGATCCTCGGCCGTTCCGACCTCGGCATCGTCACCCTGCGCAAGCTGTTCTGGCGCGAACTCGAGCTGCAGACCACCGGCCAGCGGACCAAGACCTGGCGCTCGCAGAACGACGCGGCGCCGCTGCCGAAGCAGCCGGGCCAGGAAGCCGTGGCCTGAGCCGTGTCCAGGGAGCCGGCCGCGCCGGCTCCTTTTCCCCACTTCGTCTACCTATCCGATATGC
The DNA here is from genome assembly GCF_000382345.1 of Massilia niastensis DSM 21313. GTDB lineage: Bacteria > Pseudomonadota > Gammaproteobacteria > Burkholderiales > Burkholderiaceae_D > Telluria > Telluria niastensis. Next base: position 13,311 of record NZ_KB908094.1, on the reverse strand, counting down.
TCGACCTGATCCCCCATGAATCGCTTTCCGAGGAGTTGCTGCAGTTTCGCGACTCCATCCGCCGCTTCGTCGAACGCGAGCTGATTCCGCTCGAACACTCCCTCGGGCCGAACGGCATGCTCGCGCCGGAACAGGCGGACAGCCTGCGCGAGCGCGCCCGCCGCGCCGGCTTCTGGCTGATGGACGTGCCCGAGGAATTCGGCGGCCAGGGCTTGCCGCTGCTGGCCCTGGCCGTGTTCTGGGAAGAGGTCGGGCGCAGCACCGTCGCTTCCTGGGTGCGCGACCACGGCCTGTTCGGGCCCATGGTCGGCCCGATCCTGCTCGGCCTGGACGCGAGCCAGCGCGCCCGGTACCTGGTCCCGGTGCTCGAAGGGAGCAAGCGCTCCTGCTTTGCCCAGACCGAGCCGGATGCCGGTTCCGATCCTTCCGCGATGCGCATGCGCGCCGCACGCAGCGCCGGCGGCTACCGCCTGAACGGCGTCAAGCGCTTCATCACGCGGGCGGCGCTGGCGGACTTCGCCATCGTCATGGCGGTCACCGATCCGGAGAAGGGCGCGCGCGGCGGCATTTCCTGCTTCATCGTCGACATGGACGCTCCCGGCGTGACCCTGGCGACCTCGGAGAAGACCCTGATGGGCGACTCGCCCTGCGAGATCAGCTTCGAGGACGTCGAGGTCCCGCTGGCCAACCTGGTGGGCGAGGAGGGGCGCGGCTTCGCGCTGGCCCAGGGCTACATCAACTACGGCCGGGTGCGCCAGGGCGCGCACGCCTGCGGGGCGATGGAGCGCTGCCTGGGGCTGACGGCGGAATACGTCAACCAGCGCAAGACCTTCGGCGAGCTGCTGTCCGCGCGCCAGGGCGTGCAATGGATGATCGCCGACGCCTTCACCGAGCTGTACGCCAGCCGCATGATGGTCTACGACGCGGCGCGCAAGACCGATGCCGGCCACGAGGCGCGCCTCGAAACCTTCATGATCAAGACCTTTGCCGTGGAAGCGGGTTTCCGGGTCGTCGACACCTGCATGCAGCTGCATGGCGGGATGGGGCTGACCGAGGATACGCCGATCGAGCGCTTCTGGCGCGACCTGCGCAGCTACCGCATCACCGAAGGCCCGACCGAAGTGCTGCGCACCACCATGGCGCGCCAGATCCTGAAACATTACAGCTGACCACCTGGAGCCACGCATGAAAGACGCCCTCGAAGGCATGTTGGTCATCGAACTCGGCACGGTCCTGACCGCGCCCCTGGCGGGCATGATGCTCGCCGACCTTGGCGCCCGCGTCATCAAGGTCGAGCATCCGGCCGGCGGCGATCCGTTCCGCCGCCACGCGGGCAAGCTGTACAGCCCGCACTTCTCGTCCTACAACCGCAACAAGGAAAGCATCCAGCTCGACCTGCAGGGCGAGGCCGGCAAGGCCGACCTGCTGGCACTGCTGGCCCGGGCCGACGTCCTGCTCGAGAACTATCGCCCCGGCGTGATGGCGCGCCTGGGCCTGACCGAATCGGTGCTCAAGGAGCTCAATCCGCGCCTGGTCTGGTGTTCCATCACCGGCTTCGGCGCCGAAGGCCCTTACCGCGACCGGCCCTGCTACGACGCCGTGGCGCTGGGGCTGAGCGGGCTGGCCAGCCTGATGCTCGACCCCGCGCAGCCGTCGATGTCCGGACCCACCATTTCCGACAACGTCACCGGCATGTACGCCTGCTACGGCATCCTGGGCGCGCTGGTGAAGCGCACCGGCAGCGGGGAGGGGGCGCGCGTCGAGGTCAACATGCTCGAGGCCTCGATCGCCTTCTCGCCCGAAGGCTTCGCGCAGTTCACCCGGCTCGGCGTCGTCCCGCAGCCGCAGACCCGGGTGGCGATCTCGCAGTCCCATGCGTTCCCGTGCGCCGACGACCGCCTGGTGACGGTCCACCTGTCGTCGGTGGAAAAATTCTGGCAGGCCTTCGCCGCGGCGATCGAGCGGCCGGACCTGCTGGCGGACGAGCGCTTCCTGACCCCCGAGCTGCGCACCCGCAACTATGCGGCCCTGGCCCAGGAAGCGTCGAACACCTTCCGCACCCGGACCCGCGCGGAGTGGTGCCGGCGCCTGGCCGAGACCGATGTGCCGTTCTCCCCGGTCCATACCGTGCCCGAGGTCATGGTCGACCCCCAGGTGATGCTGTCGCAGACCTTCTACGAGATCGAGCATCCGGAACACGGCAGGCTGGTCGGCATCCACCGGCCGGTCACCATCAATGGCGAACGCGGGCCCAGCACCCGTCCGGCGCCGGTGCTCGGCGAGCACGACGAAGCGATCCGGCGCGAGTTCGGGCTCGGCTGACACCACTCTGACATCCAGGAAAGAACCAGACAATGAACCAACAACATATCAAGCAGATCGCCGACCTGCTGTGGGAGGCGGAGCAGCACGGGGCGCCCTGCGCGCCGCTGCGCGAGCGCATCCTCGACGCCGCCGCCGGCGGCGATCCGGTGGCCGCCGCCTACGCGGTCCAGCAGCACAATGTGCGGCGCCGCCTCGACGCCGGGGCGCGCGCCGTGGGGCGCAAGATCGGCCTGACCTCGGTCGCGGTGCAGCAGCAGCTGGGCGTGGACTCGCCCGACTTCGGCATGCTGCTGGCCGACATGGCCTTCGGCGACGGCGCCGAGATCCCGCTGGCGCGCACCCTGCAGCCCAAGGTGGAGGCGGAAATCGCCCTGGTGCTGGAACGCGACCTCACGCACGAGCGCCACACCTTCGCCGACATCATCTCGGCCACGGCCTATGCGCTGCCGGCGATCGAGGTGGTCGGCAGCCGCATCGGGAACTGGAACATCAAGCTGCTCGACACCGTCGCCGACAACGCCTCCAGCGGCCTGTTCGTGCTGGGATCGACGCCGGTGCGCCTTGGCCGCCTCGACCTGGTGAACTGTGCGATGAGCATGGAACGGCGCGGCGAGGAAGTCTCGACCGGCAGCGGCGCCGCCTGCCTGGCCAATCCGCTGAATGCGGCGGTCTGGCTGGCCGACATGATGGTGCGGGTCGGCACGCCGCTGCGCGCCGGCGAAGTGCTGCTGACCGGGGCGCTGGGCCCGATGGCGGCGGTGGCGCCGGGCGACCGCTTCGTGGCCCGCATCGAGGGCCTGGGCGAAGTGCGGGCCGTATTCGGAAACTGAAAAGGACTTCACCATGAAGCAAGACATGAAGAAACGGGTCGCCATCATCGGCTCCGGCAACATCGGCACCGACCTGATGATCAAGATCCTGAGGAACGGCAAGCACCTCGAGATGGGCGCCATGGTCGGGATCGACCCGGCCTCGGACGGCCTGGCCCGCGCGGCGCGCATGGGCGTGCCGACCACCCACGAGGGTGTGGAAGGCCTGGCGCGCATTCCGGGCTTCGACGAGATCGACATCGTGTTCGACGCCACCTCCGCCGGCGCCCACGTGAAGAACGACGCCTTCCTGCGCCGCCTGAAGCCGTCGCTGCGCATGATCGACCTGACGCCCGCCGCCATCGGACCCTACTGCGTTCCGGTGGTGAATGGCGCGGCCCACGTCGACGCACCCAACCTCAACATGGTCACCTGCGGCGGCCAGGCCACCATCCCGATGGTCGCCGCGGTGGCCAGGGTCGCGCCGGTGCGCTACGCCGAGATCGTGGCATCGATCGCCAGCAAGTCGGCCGGCCCGGGGACGCGCGCCAACATCGATGAATTCACCGAAACCACCTCGCGCGCGATCGTCGAGGTCGGCGGTGCGCAGCACGGCAAGGCGATCATCATCCTCAATCCCGCCGAGCCGCCGCTGATGATGCGCGATACCGTGTACTGCCTGGCGGCGCTGGACGCCGACCAGGACGCGATCCGCGCCTCGGTGCGCGCCATGGCCGCGGAGGTCGCCGCCTATGTGCCCGGCTACCGCCTCAAGCAGGACGTGCAGTTCGAGCGCTTCGGGCCGGAGCGCGCGCTGAACCTGCCGGGCATCGGCCGCCAGGCCGGCCTGAAGGTGTCGATCTTCCTCGAGGTGGAGGGCGCGGCGCACTACCTGCCGGCCTACGCGGGCAATCTCGACATCATGACCAGCGCGGCCCTCGCCAGCGCCGAACGCATTGCCGCCAGCATGACCGCCGCCGCTCCGGTGGCGGCCTGACGAACGACGAAGGAAACATCATGTTTGACCAAGGTAAGAAAATTTATGTTTCGGACGTCACCCTGCGTGACGGCATGCATGCGGTGCGCCACCAGTACTCGCTGCAGCAGGCGATCGACATTGCCCGGGCGCTCGACGAGGCGAAGGTCGACTCGATCGAAGTGGCGCACGGCGACGGGCTGCAGGGTTCGAGCTTCAACTACGGCTTCGGCGCGCACACCGACCTGGAGTGGATCGAGGCGGTGGCCGGCACGCTCAGGCATGCCAAGGTGGCGACCCTGCTGTTGCCGGGCATCGCGACCATCCACGACCTGAGGAACGCCTACGATGCCGGCGCCCGCGTGGTGCGGGTGGCCACCCACTGCACCGAAGCCGACATCTCCAGGCAGCACATCGAGCATGCGCGCGAACTGGGCATGGACACGGTGGGCTTCCTCATGATGAGCCACATGAACACCCCGGCCGGACTGGCGCAGCAGGCCAGGCTGATGGAAAGCTACGGCGCGCAGTGCGTGTACGTGGTGGACTCGGGCGGGGCGATGAACATGCATGACATCGCGGAGCGCTTCAAGGCCTTCAAGGACACCCTGAAGCCCGAGACCCAGACCGGCATGCATGCCCACCATAACCTGAGCCTGGGCGTGGCCAATTCGCTGGTGGCGCTGGAGCATGGCTGCGACCGCATCGACGCCAGCCTGACCGGCATGGGCGCCGGCGCCGGCAACGCGCCGCTCGAGGTGTTCATCGCGGCGGCCGACCGCATGGGCCTGAACCATGGCTGCGATGTCAAGAAGCTCATCGATGCGGCGGAGGAGATCGTGCGGCCGCTCCAGGAGCGCCCGGTGCGGGTGGACCGCGAGACCCTGGCGCTGGGCTATGCGGGCGTGTATTCGAGCTTCCTGCGGCACGCGGAAGCGGCGGCGGCCCGGTATGGCTTGCCGGCGTTCGACATCCTGGTCGAACTGGGCAAGCGGCGCATGGTGGGCGGACAGGAAGACATGATCGTCGATGTCGCGCTCGACATGCTGAAGCAGCGGGACAGCGCCGTCGCCTGATGCCAAGCCAGGCGAGCAACCAGTCACTGGACTGGTTGCCCGCCGCGCAGCGCCGGCCGCCGATGCGGCCGCATCTTTCATCCATGTTTTTCCGGGCCGCCGCGGGCGAGGCCCCGGCGCGCCCGGATTTTCCGTGCTGCCGGCATGCGTGAGCCTTGTTTCGCCCTTGGCAACTCATGCAAAAAACGTATAGCAGGCATGCAGGCTTCCACGTTGCATACTTTCACGGCTATGGCGAGAATTCTAGAACATAACTTCCAGAACTGAGTTTTGGTAAATATAATGAACGAAAATGGAGACACTATGAAGAAGTTCATCGCGGGTATCACAGCCTTGTCCGCCTCGGCTGTTTCGATGGCCCAGCCCCCCGCAGCGCCCCCGGCCGCCCAGGCCAGCAGTGTGAGGGTGTATGGCGTTGCCGATATCGCCGTTGCGCGTTACCGGACCTCGGACGCAACCAAGACCGCCATGCATGCGGGCGGTTCCGGCTCGAGGATCGGCTTCCTCGCGACTGAAGACCTGGGCCAGGGCTGGAGAGTCAACGCCCGCCTCGAGGCCGGCGTCAACCTGGATGCGGGCACCTCGAGTTCCACCAACGGCAACCCGAATCGGGTCTGGAGCCGCCAGGTCTATGTCGAGATGGGGCACAAGTCATTCGGCGCGCTCAAGCTGGGCCGCCTGCAAGGTCCGACCTATAACTTCTTCCCTACCTACGATCCGATGCTGTTGCCGGCAATGGATGCGTGGGGCGTCCTGTCCACCCTGGGAAGCGCGGCTCCCGGAACCGCTTCGGGAACCGGCGTGTCGACCGGATTCCTGATCAACCCGACCTTCCGCTCGGAGAATACCGTCAACTACACCTCGCCGCGGATCGGCGGCGTCCAGGCCGAGGTCTCGTACAGCCTGAACGAGGGCTCGCTGACCCAGCCCAAGGTCCTGGAAGCGGGACTCGATTACCTGGCCGGGCCGTTCCAGATCGGCGCGCTCTTCGTCAAGGCGGGCAGCACGCCCGGATCGGGAGCGGCCAGGCCGACCGATTCGGTCGCGGAAGCGGCGATCGGCGCCAAGTTCGTCGCCGGCCCGATCCAGCCCTATCTCACCTATATCCGGCGCGACCTGACCGACCAGACCCTGGGCGCGACCGGAAGCGTCCTGAATGGCAGGACCGAGACGGTCAAGCTGCTCGGCGCGGTGATCCCGGTGAGCGCGCGCGGCAGCGTACGCATGACCTGGGGCCGCTACGACAGCGGTACGCCCGATCGCGATGCGCGCAGCTACGGCGTGGCCTACACCTACGACGTCAGCCGCAGGCTGATGCTGATGGCGGCCTACACCCACCTGTCGCAAGGCCTTGCCGCCAGCTGGCCGGTGTTCCAGAGTCCCAAGCCCCTGGCAGGGGATACCGTCGAGGGGTTCACCGTCGGCGCTACCTGGCGTTTCTGACAAGCCCGTGCTTGTCGTTGTTGTTGCCCGGCGCTGCACCGAAGCGTCGGGAATGCGAATCTTCCCTATCAAGGAGTAGTGAAATGACCAACAGATCGCCCTGGTATTACATCGTCCACTGGCTGCGGCTGTACTTCGGCGCGCACCTGCTGTTTTCCGGTATCCGCTATGCGGTGACCGGATACGTTCCCGAGATTCCCGGCGTCGGCGGCGAATGGGTGCAGGCGAACGCCAACATCTACCTGTACCAGCTGATCAAGTACCTGGAAATCGTCACGGGGGCGATGATCTTCTTCAACCGCTTCACGCTGCTGGGCCTGATCCTGGAATTCCCCGCCACGGTGAACATCTTCTGGCTGAATACCTTCATCGTGGCCATGCCGCGCCAGCTCTTCACCGGGCCCCAGGAATTGTTCATGAACGGCGTCCTGCTGCTGGCCTACAGCGGATGGATGTACGCCGCGATCAAGCCGAAGCTGGAACCGCTGTGGCTGTGGGACGGCCCGATGGCCTACAAGCCGGAGATCGGCGAACGCATCGCCGACAGGAAGAGCGCACGGGATATCAAACTCAATAGCGAGGTGTATTAATGGACAAGAGCAAATGGATTGCCGTGGCAGTGTGTCTCCTCCTGACGGCGGCGGCGTATATCGGTTCGACGGGTCTGTTCTACACGCAGTTCCGGCCGATCCGCAACTATGACCTGGTCGCCTTCGCCGGCTCGTGGATCGGTCTCATCTACATGATGATCCGCGACGCGAAGAAGAAAGACTGATCGCGCCGCCTTGCGGGCAGCGAACACGATAACAAAGGAGACGATCATGCAAACGAGCCGCAGGAAATTTGTACAGTTGTCGGGATTGCTCGCCTCGGGCTGGGCAGGCAGTGCCAGCTGGGCATGGGCCAGCAACGACCCCGCCAGGCCGGCGGAGGCGGGCCAGCAGGTCCCCGACGCCATCCATACCCTGGTCGATTATTGCCTGAATACCCGCTACGAGGCCCTGCCCGCGGAAGTGGCCACGGCCACCAGGATCCAGATCCTGGACACGGTGGCGGTCGCGCTGCCGGCGCTGGGTGCGGATGGCATCAAGCAGCTCCATGCCTGGAGCAGGGAGACGGGCGGCAAGCCGGAAAGCTTCATCCTCGGCACCAACATCCGCCTGCCGGCGGAAAAGGCCGCCCGCCTGAACGCCTCCATGGCCGCCGCCCTCGAGTACGACGACACCTACGAGCCTTCGCTGCTGCATGCCTCGTGCGTCACCGTCCCGGTGGCCCTGGCGGTGGCGGACTACGTGGGCGGGGTCGACGGCAAGGAGCTGATTGCCGCGGTGGCGACCGGCACCGATGCCGCCTGCCGCCTGTCGCGCGCCGGCTCGCCGGGCGTGTCGCCCTTCATCGTCGGCTGGGATCCGACACCCATGTATGGCTACCTCGCCGCCGCGCTGGTGGCGGGACGCCTGATGGGGCTGACGCGCGAGCAGATGGTGGCCGCGGTCGGGCTGGCTTACCACCAGTTGTCGGGCAATGCGCAGGCGAGCATCGACGGCACCCATGCCAAGCGCCTGGGCGCCGGCTTCGCCGCCTATGGCGGCGTGATGTCGGCGCGCCTGGCCAAACATGGCGTGTTCGGTTCCTACCATGTCCTCGAAGGCGTCAAGGGCTTGTTCAAGCAATACCACGGTGGCAAGTACTCGAAAGAAGCATTGCTGGGCGGCCTGGGAAGCAGCTTCGCCGGCGTCGATATCGCACCCAAGCCCTATCCCTGCTGCCGGGGAGGGCATGTCGCCATCGATGGCATCCTGGAGCTCGTCAACGCCAACAATATCCGGCCCGCGGATGTGGAAGGGGTGACGATCTACAGCCCGCCCGCCGAGATGATGCTGCTCGGTGCGCCGCTGGAGAAAAAGCAGAATCCCAGGACCATCGTCGAGGCCCAGTTCAGCAATCCATGGATGGTGGCGGTGGCGATCCAGGACCGGGAAGTCGGGCTGCGTCACTTCTCTCCGGAAGCATTGCAGAGGGCGGACCTGCGGGCGCTCGCCAGGCGCATGGTGACGGTGGAAGACAGGAGCCTGGTGCGCCCCGACGGCGGGCCCGGATTCGTGCGCCTGGAAATCAGGGCGCGCGGCAGGACCTACGCCAGGCAGGTGAAATACGCCAAGGGCGATCCGAACAACCCGATGAGCGCGGACGAGTACAAGAAGAAGGTGCTGGAGTGTACCGACGCGGCGGGCATGAAACGCGGGCAGGCCACGCGTCTCGTGCAACGGATCCAGAACCTGGAAGCGGAAGCGGACGTGTCGGCCCTGAATGCCGCCATGGCCATCGTGTAAAGCAGCAGGCATCTCACCGATCGCATTGAAAGCAGGGTGGCCGGACATGTTAATCTTCAGACGCAACACCACGGAAACACCCATGCTGGACACGCTCTTTCCATGCGCAGCCGTGAAGGCGCGCCCATCGCGGCGCGCCAGCCCTGGCGCTTCCTTCCCGGGCCTGGCCCGTCTCACCCTCGCGGTGCTCGGCCTGTTCTCGCTGGCGGCCGGCCCTGCGGCGGCGGCAGAGCCGGCGCTGCGCCAGCTCGACATCGCGGACTATCGCGCTTACCTGGCGGAGGATCATCCGGTGCGCCAGGGCATGCGCAGGTTCGCGGACCTGGTCCAGGCGGGCAGCGGGGGCGCGGTGCGGGTCAGGGTCAGGACCGATGCGCTGCCCGGATCTCCCGCGCAACAGATCGCGGCGCTCCAGGCCGGCGGGGCCGATGCGCCGGCGCTGATGCTGGTGGCCGCGACCGGGCTGGCGGCGCTCAACCGGGAATTCGAACTGCTCGACCTGCCGTTCCTGCTGCGCGATGAACGGCAGGCCGATGCCTTGCTCGACGGCGCTTTCGGACACGCCCTGCTGGCGCGCATGGGCCAGTGCGGCCTGGTCGGCCTCGCATGGTGGGAAAACGGTTTTCGCCAGCTCACGACCTCGGGCCGGCCGATCCGCCGTGCCGGCGACCTGCGCGGGCTGAACTTCCGCGTCATCGGCGAGCCGGTGTTTGTCGAAGCGTTTCGCGCGATGGGCGCCAACCCCATCCCACTGCCGTTCGGGCAAGTGTACGAGGCGCTGGCATCGAAGCAGGTCGAGGGACAGGATAATTTTTATTCCCAGATCCTGGCCGGGCGCCTCTACGAAGTGCAGTCATCGCTGAGCGTGACCAGGCATTCCTATGGCGCCATGGTCCTGGTGGCGAATGCGGAGGCCTGGGGCAGGCTGACAGCCGCGCAGCGCGCCGTGCTGCAGGCGGCGGCCGTCGAGGCCGGGCGCTTCCAGCGCAGTCTCGTGCGCGACGAGGCGCGCCAGGCGCGCGCCAGCCTCGTGGCCCGTGGCATGGCGGTCAACGAGCTGGAACCATCCGAACGCACCAGGCTGCGGGAGCTGACGCAGCCGATGCGGGATCGGTATTTCGGCAAGCACAAGGACGACCTGCGCCGGCTCTACCAGGCCGGGGTGGGGCTGCATGAACAAACAACATCGGGCGCTTCCGGCAGGGAAACAGCCGCCGGCACGATGTACTACAAAACCTATAACTGGGAGACACTGAAGTGATAAGCGATAAGAAACTCAACAGCATCTCGGTCGCGCTGGGATTGCTGCTCACGGCGTATGTGGCGCAAGACCTGCATTTCAATCCACGCTGGTATGGAGACAAGGGCCCGGGCGTCGGCAAGCTGCCGCGCGAGGTCGTCTCCGGATACATGGACATCGCCTATGGCAAGGGCCAGGGCGCGGAAGCGGCCAAGCTGTACTACACCCCCAAGACGATCGACCTCACGCCCCAGGCGGTCTACCGCGCCGACTCCGGGCCGCTGACTTCCACGGTACGCCAGGTCGTGGCCGAAGGCCTGAACGTCGTCGTTCACCATTGCGTCGAGGCCACCCGCGGCCAGCCTGCGCACGAGGTCGTCGACATGTTCCGCACCTGGAACGGGCGCATAGCCTGGCGCAAGACCCTTGCGCAGTCGCTGAACGGCGGGACCTGCGACAGCAGCAGCATGAACAAGAAGGTCGACCTCGGGCTGAAGCCCTGAGCGCGCATCAAGACAACAATCATTTGGAGACAAGAATCATGGCGATTTCCACCAGGGCCATCGGCACCACCACCAACAAGCTCGATATCTGGTTCATCGGCAAGCTGGTACTGATCTTCTTCCGCATCATGCTCGGTGCGTGGATGATCGTGAGCGGCACCAGCCACCTGCTTCCGCTGTTCGGCTTTCCGCCGATCTTTCCCCAGCCACTGGGCAACCTCCACCCATCCAATGTGATGCTGGTGTCGCTGCTCGAGGTCGGCCTGTTCGACCTCGTCAAGACGGTCGAACTCATCGTCGGCATCTGCCTGGTGTTCAACATCTTCGTGCCACTCGCCCTGGCCGCCGCCTTGCCGGTTTCGTACATGGTGTTCCATAACTCGATTGCACTCAACGTCCGCTACGAGCGCATCTTCAGCACCTACATGGCGGTATGGTGCCTGTACATGAATGTGATCCTGATCTTCGCGTATATCCGCCATTACCTGCCGATGCTGAAGATGCACGCCCCGATGGGCAAGCTCGGGGATCTCAAGGAGCTTCCGTCCATTTTTCGCGATCCGGAACAGGAACGGGGGTAGGGGCGGCTTGCATCGCGCGCGTACTTCGGCATGCGGACCGCGCCTGGGAGGCATCCGGCGGCGGAGCTCCAGGCCGGTCTTCTTCAAGATATTTGATCAACTAACTATGCGAAACCAACATGGCTGACTACTCCACCACCACTGCGCAGGTCAAGAACCGGCGCAAAGCCATCATTGCCAGCTACCTTGGCACGACGCTCGAATACTACGATTTCCTGCTCTACGGCGTTGCCGCGGCCCTGGTCTTCCCGCACATCTTCTTCGTGACCATGGAACCCCTGATGGCGACGCTGTCGGCGTTCGCCACCCTGGCCTTCGGCTATTTCGCACGGCCGCTGGGCGCGGTCGTGTTCGGACACTACGGCGACAAGCTGGGCCGCAAGACCATCCTGATCATCACCCTGCTGATGATGGGCCTGGCGAGTGTCCTGATCGGCCTGCTGCCCACCTACCAGCAGATCGGCATCGCGGCGCCCATCCTGCTGGTCGTGCTGCGCCTGGTCCAGGGCTTCGCCATCGGCGGCGAATGGGGCGGGGCTACCCTGATGTCGATGGAGCACGCCAAGCCCAAGGGACGCGGCCTGGCGGTATCGATCGTGGCCTCGGGCGGGCCCAGCGGCGCGGTGCTCGGCACCCTGGTGATGATGCTGTTCTCCAAGCTGCCGAACGAGGAATTCCTGGCCTGGGGCTGGCGCGTGCCGTTCCTGCTGAGCGCGCTGCTGGTGGTGCTCGGCCTGGTGATCAGGATGAACCTGGACGAGACGCCGGAGTTCGAGGAGGCGCGCAAGAAACGCGCGGCGTCGGGCGAAAAGCGCAGCGTGCTGCCGGTGGTGACCGTGTTCCGCCACAACCCCCTGCAAGTGCTGTCCGGCGTGATCGGCGGCCTGGCCCCGCTGGCCTTCGCCACCTTCGCGGCCGCCTTCCTGCTGAATTACGCGGTGACCGTCGGCCACAGCCGCACCGACTCGCTGCTGGCCATGACGGTGGCGAACCTGCTGCACATCTTCACGATGCCGGTGTTCGGCGCGATGTCCGACCGCTACGGCCGGCGTCCGCTGATGATCACGGGTGCGCTGCTGGGCGCCGTGCTGATCTGGCCGATCTTCGTGCTGGTGAACAGTGGCAGCCTCGGCGCCCTGATCCTGGCCCTGATCCTGGCGCTGCCGCTGGTCCAGGCGATGATGGGCGGCGCGGTCAATACCTGGATGGGCGAGAAGTTCGCAGCCGACGTGCGCTACAGCGGCATCGCGGTGACCTTCCAGCTGGCCTCGACCATCGGTTCCGGCACGGCGCCGCTGATCGCCTCCAGCCTGCTCGCCCTGCAGGGCGGCACGGATCCGATCCTGGTCGCGCTGTTCTTCGGCGGCCTGTGCCTGGTGAGCGCCATCGCCTTCTACTTCAGCGCGGAGCGCTTCGACCAGGACCTGCCGACCAACACGGCCGGCGCGCAGGAGGGAGACGCTTCGTTCAAGGCTCAGCCTCCGGGCAAGACGGGTGAGGTGCGAGCAGGATAAGCGCCACGACCCCGATTGACCCGACCGCGGGACCCGCCTTTGCAGGCGGGTCCCGTTTTATTTGGCGCTGCCCCTTCGCATATTGAAGAGACCAATCGCAACCCTGAACAATGGCCCAGCTGAACTGATACGCGAGACAATTAGGGTCAGAGTCGAATTACCGCGCAATTGCGCGCGAGATAAATAGGGTCAGAGTCAAATTAATGGGAAACGTTCGGAAGTTGTCAAACAATTCGACTCTGACCCTAATGCCGTTAAGTTAGGGATGGCGGACGTCGGAGTCGGCGTTCTGGATAGCGTTGCGGTTTGGCTTTGGTGACCCGGTCGAACTTTCGGCCGGGTCGATACACATTCAGTTCGATAATCATCCTCTCGCGCATGCGTTTAAGTACACCTGGTAAGTTGCCCTGTGCATGCAAGGCGGCTGCGTGAGTCATTTCGTACTGAAACGCAGCCAGCGCGAAGACGAAGCTGATGCTATTCGGTGAGCACTTTGCCTGTTCGGCCGCGC
>NZ_KB908093.1 GCF_000382345.1 Massilia niastensis DSM 21313 | reverse complement strand
GCGGATTTCCTTGTCGCGGATTTTGACGACATAGTCTTCGCCCGCATAGGCGGCCTGCATGTCGGGCCACATCGCCAGCAGCTTCTTGGCGCCGCCGTCCATGGCGTGGTCGCGCTCCGTGATCAGGTCGTCGAAGTCGGCGCCCTTGTTGGCGGCGGCCAGCATGCGCTTGGTCTCGCTGAGTTGCTGGCGCTCGCGCGCCAGCGTGACCTGCTTCCTGACGTTGCGGTGGTAGCCGCGCACGGTATCGGCGATCTCGGCCAGGTAGCGCGCGCGTGCCGGCGGAACGATCACGTTCTTGCCGCTCGAGTACTTCTGCGACGGGCCCTGCAACTTGCCCGTTTCGATGCGAAGGCCCAGTTCGGCCAGCTTCGGCAGCAGGCCGTGGTACAGGGCGGTCACGCCGTCGTCGTTGAAGCGCGACGCCTGGGTGCCGTAGACCGGCATCTCGTCCGGGGACTTGCTCCACAGTTCGCGGTTGCGCTGGTACTGCTTGGCGACGTCGCGCAGCGCGTCCTGGGCGCCCTTGCGGTCGAATTTATTAATCGCGATGAAGTCGGCGAAGTCGAGCATGTCGATCTTCTCGAGCTGGGACGCGGCGCCGAATTCCGGGGTCATCACGTACATCGAGCTGTCGACGTGCGGGACGATGGCGGCGTCGCCCTGGCCGATGCCCGAGGTCTCGACGATCACGAGGTCGAAGCCGGCCACCTTGCAGGCGGCGATCACGTCCGGCAGCGCCTGCGAGATTTCGGAGCCGGCTTCGCGGGTGGCGAGCGAGCGCATGAACACGCGCGCCTGGCCGTTCCACGGGTTGATCGCGTTCATGCGGATCCGGTCGCCCAGCAAGGCGCCGCCCGACTTGCGGCGCGACGGATCGATCGAGATCACGGCGATGTTCAGGCGGTCGCCCTGGTCGAGGCGGATGCGGCGGATCAGTTCATCGGTCAGCGAGGACTTGCCCGCGCCGCCGGTGCCGGTGATGCCGAGGGTCGGCACCTTCAGGGTGTCGGCGCGCTCGACCAGCTGCTTGCGGAGAAGAGGGTCGACCTTGCCGCTCTCCAGCGCCGTGATCAGCTGGGCCAGCGGGCGGTGGCGCGCGGCGATCTCGCCTTCGCGCAGCACCTCCAGCGAGGTGGGCGCATAGGGCGACAAATCGATGTCGCAGGTTTCCAGCATCGAACGGATCATGCCGACCAGGCCCATGCGCTGGCCGTCTTCCGGGCTGAAGATGCGGGTGACGCCGTAGGCGTGCAGTTCCTCGATCTCGCTCGGGACGATCACGCCGCCGCCGCCGCCGAACACCTTGATGTGGGCGCCGCCGCGTGCCTTCAGCAGGTCGATCATGTACTTGAAGTATTCGACATGGCCGCCCTGGTAGCTGGAAATGGCGATGCCCTGCACGTCTTCGGCCAGCGCCGCGGTGACGACTTCGTCGACCGAGCGGTTGTGGCCGAGGTGGATGACTTCGGCGCCGTTCGACTGCAGGATGCGGCGCATGATGTTGATCGAGGCGTCATGGCCGTCGAACAGCGAGGCGGCAGTGACGAAGCGCACCTTGTTGGCCAGCTTGGTCTGCTCGGGGATGTCCAGTTTCGCGGCGGGGGTGATGTCGTTCATTGGTAGTCCTTGGGGTCGGATGAGGACGAGGGATTCTTGGTACGGTATATGACGTTAACGTTAACGTCAAGAAGGGTTCGCGGTCGCCCCCGCCAAGGCAGGGGCGACATGTCGGTCGATCAGGCTGCGCGACGCTTGACCTTGCCGGACAGCAGCTCAGCCTTGCGTTCACGGAACTCGGCCACGGCCTTTTCCTTCACGTGGCCGAAGCCGCGGATCTGTTCCGGCAGCGAGGCCAGTTCGACCGCCTGGGCGTGGTTCGCGGCATCCAGTGTGCCCAGCAGGCTGTCGATCATCCCGCGGTATTCGCCAATGAGAGCACGCTCCATCTTGCGCTCCGCGGTGTAGCCGAACACGTCGAACGCGCCGCCGCGCAGGCCCTTCAGCCTGGCCAGCATCCTGAACGCGCCGAACATCCACGAGCCGTACTGCGCCTTGACCATGTGGCCCTTGGCGTCCTTCTTGGCGAACAGCGGCGGGGCCAGGTTGAACTTGAGCGAGAAGTCGCCTTCGAACTGGGTCTTGAGCTGCTCGACAAACTTGCCGTCGGTGTACAGGCGCGCCACTTCGTACTCGTCCTTGTAGGCCATCAGCTTGAAGTAGTACTTGGCGACCGCGGTCGACAGCTTGCTGCCCAGGCCCTTCGCCGTCTCGGCGGCGCGCACGCGCGCCACCAGGTCTTCGTACACGGCGGCATAGGCGCGGTCCTGGTAGCCGGTCAGGAACTCGATGCGCTTCCTGATCAGGCTATCCAGGCTTTGCGGCATCTGCACCACGATCGCCTGCGACGGGATCGCCTGCTTCTCGACGCGCTTGAAGTCCACGGCGGCGCGGCGGCCCCACAGGAAGCTCATCTTGTTCGAAGCGACCCCCACGCCATTCAGTTCGATCGCGCGCAGCAGGGCGGCTTCGCCCAGCGGGATGCGGCCCTTCTGCCAGGCGTAACCCATCAGGAACAAATTGGTAGCGATCGAGTCGCCCATCAGCGCGGTCGCCAGCCTGGTGGCGTCGACGAAGTCCACGCCTTGCTCACCGCCGGCGGCTTCCAGGATCAGCGCGCGCACTTCCGCGGCCGGGAATTCCCAGTCGCGCTGCTGGGCGAAGGTGCCGGTCGGCTGCTCGTGCAGGTTGACGATCGCCAGGGTGCGGCCCGGACGCATCTTCGAGACGGCATCGGCCGCGCCGGTGGTCAGCATGTCGCAGCCGAGGATCAGGTCCGCTTCGCCGGTGGCGATGCGCTGGGCGCGCAGGCGCTCCGGCGTGGCCGCGATCTTCACGTGCGAGGTGACCGAACCGTTCTTCTGGCTCATGCCGGTCATGTCCAGCACCGAGGCGCCCTTGCCCTCGAGGTGGGCGGCCATGCCCATCAGCGCGCCGACGGTGATCACGCCGGTGCCGCCGATGCCGTTGATCAGGATGTTGTACGGATGCTCGATGCCCGGCAGGGTCGGGGCGGGGAGGGCGCCCCAGCCGTCATCGGCGCCGTTCTTGCTCACGCCGGCCTTGCTCTTCTTCAGCGTGCCGCCTTCGACGGTCACGAAGCTCGGGCAGAAGCCCTTGGCGCACGAATAATCCTTGTTGCACGAGGACTGGTCGATCTGGCGCTTGCGGCCGAATTCCGTTTCCTTCGGCAGGATCGAGACGCAGTTCGACTGGATGCCGCAGTCGCCGCAGCCTTCGCACACGGCTTCGTTGATCACCATGCGCTGGTTCGGATCCGGGAACTCGTTCTTCTTGCGGCGGCGGCGCTTCTCGGCGGCGCAGGTCTGGTCGTAGATGATGACGGTCACGCCCGGCAGCTCGCGCAGTTCGCGCTGGATGTCGTCCATGTGCTTGCGGTCGTGCAGGGTGACGAGCGCCGGCAGGGCCGAGCGATCGGCGTAGCGCGACAGGTCCTCGGTGACCAGGGCGATGCGCTTGACGCCTTCGGCCGCCATCTGCTGCGCGATCATCGGCACCGAGGTGGTGCCGTCGACCGGCTGGCCGCCGGTCATCGCGACCGCGTCGTTGTACAGGATCTTGTAGGTGATGTTGACCTTGGCCGACACCGCCGCGCGGATCGCCAGGTAGCCGGAGTGGAAGTAGGTGCCGTCGCCCAGGTTCTGGAACACGTGCGGCACCTTCGAGAACGCGGCCTGGCCGATCCAGGGCGCGCCTTCGCCGCCCATGTGGGTGGTCAGCTTGTTCATCTCCGGGTAGATCGAGGTCGCCATCACGTGGCAGCCGATGCCGGCCAGCGCGAACGAGCCTTCCGGCACCTTGGTCGAGCTGTTGTGCGGGCAGCCGGAGCAGTAGAAGGCCGGGCGGAACGGCGTCGTAATAGCCTTCTGCAGTACGGCGTCCTTGGCGTCCAGGAAGGCCAGGCGCGCCTTGATCAGGTCACGGGTGGCGTCGTCCAGGCCGAGGCGGCCGATGCGGCTGGCGATCACGCGCGCCACCTGGGCCACCGAGAAGTCGGCTTTCGGCGGCAGCAGCCAGTCGCCGCGCGGCGCCACCCATTCGCCCTTGTCGTCGAACTTGCCGACGATGTGCGGACGCACGTCGTCGCGCCAGTTGTACAGCTGTTCCTTGAGCTGGTACTCGACCACCTGGCGCTTTTCCTCGACCACCAGGATCTCGTCCAGGCCCTGCGCGAATTCGCGCACGCCGTCCGGTTCCAGCGGCCAGATCATCGCGACCTTGTACAGGCGCAGGCCGACTTTGGCGGCCATCGCTTCGTCGATGCCCAGTTCTTCCAGCGCTTCCAGCACGTCGAGGTAGGACTTGCCCGAGGCGATGATGCCCAGCCTGGCGTTGGCGCTGTCGATCGTGGTGCGATTCAGCTTGTTTTCACGGGCATAGGCCAGCGCCGCATAGATCTTGTAGTCCTGCATCAGCGCTTCCTGGTTGCGCGCCTGCTGGCCCAGCGGCACCGACGACAGCCTGGTATTCAGGCCGCCTTCCGGCATCGCGAAGTCCTTCGGGTACTTCACTTCGACGCGGAACGGGTCGGCGTCGACCGAGGCGCTCGATTCGACCGTGTCGGCCAGCGCCTTGAAGGCCACCGCGCAGCCGGAGTAGCGCGACATGGCCCAGCCGTGCACGCCCAGGTCCAGGTATTCCTGCACGTTGCAGGGGTAGAGCACCGGGATCATGCAGGCCGAGAAGATGTGGTCGGACTGGTGCGGCAGGGTCGACGAATAGGCGCCGTGGTCGTCGCCGGCCACCAGCAGCACGCCGCCGTGCTTCGCGGTGCCGGCGTGGTTCATGTGCTTGAAGACGTCGCCGCAGCGGTCCACGCCCGGGCCCTTGCCGTACCACATGGCGAACACGCCGTCGTACCTGGCCGGGCCGATCAGGTCGACGGTCTGGGTGCCCCAGACGGCGGTGGCGGCCAGGTCTTCGTTCACGCCCGGGACGAACTGGATGTGATTGGCGTCCAGGTGGCCCTTGGTCTTCCACAGGGTTTCGTCCAGGCCGCCCAGGGGCGAGCCGCGGTAGCCCGAGATGAAGCCGGCGGTGTTCAGGCCGGCGGCGGCGTCGCGCTCGCGCTGCATCATCGGGAGGCGGACCAGCGCCTGGATACCCGACAGGAAGATGTTGCCCGATTTGGCGGTGTACTTGTCGTCCAGGGTGACGGTGGTGAGGCGGGACGAAAAGTCGGGGGCAACGCGGGGCTCATCGCCCGGCATGACGGTATCTGGCATGTCTGGTCTCCAAAATGGTAATTCGGCTGGTTCCCGCGTGCGGCGCCGGGTAGGCGGGCGGCAGGTGGCGTCGCAGGGCGACGGCGGCAAGGCGCCGGGTATGGCGCTTTTTAACCGCGTGGAGTGTAGGGTTTTAGCCGTCCACAAGCCAATAGGGTTTGCGGATGGGGGTATAAGAAAAAATGATGACTGTTATTCAGCCAGGGCGGCCAGCCGCGCCCCGGGCCAGGCCGCGCGGGCGCACAGGTCTTCGGTGACTTCGCGCACCAGGCGGCTGATGGCGGCGGCGGCATTCGTCAGCGGGATGTTGCGCGAACCGCACAGGATCACGTGCCGGGTCACGGCCGGGTCGCCCACCGGCCAGGCGGACATGGCCCCGCGCGCGATGTCGTCCTGCAGCGGCGCCAGCGGCAGCAGGGTGGCGCCGATATCGGCCAGGATGGCCGAGCGCAGGATGGTGATCGAATTGATCTCGAGGACGTTGCGCAGCGCCAGTCCGGCGCCATGCGCCACCTGCTCGACCAGCGGCCGCACGCCGTGCTGGCGCGCCGGCAGGATCAGGGTGCTGTCCAGCGCCTGGCGCAGGGTCAGGGAGGCGGAAGCGGGCGCGAAGCTGGAACCGGTGCGGCAGATGAACACCAGGTCTTCCTCGACCAGGGGCGTGGCCGTGAACTGCGCGGTGGGCGCGTCGTCGAACAGCACCGCCAGGTTCAGGCGCCCCGACTTGAGCTGCTCGGCCAGGTTGCCCGAGATTTCCTCGGTCAGCTGCAAGGTGATCTCGGGATAGCGGGCGCGCACCGCCGTCAGCAGCGGTAGCGCCAGGGCGCCGGAAATGCTGTGCGGCAGGCCGAGCGTGACGCTGCCCGAAGGCCGGTCGGTCGACTGCACCACCGCCGCGCGCGCATCCGCCACCTGCTTCAGGATCGCCTGGGCGTGCTCGTAGAACACCTTGCCGGCGTCGGTACTCACCACCCCGTGCGCCGAGCGGTGCAGCAGCTGTGCACCCAGTTCTTCTTCCAGCTGGCGCAGCTGCTGGGTCAGCGCAGGCTGGGCCACGTGCAGCACTAGGGCCGCGCGCGACAGCGAACCGTGGTCGACGATGGCAACGAAATAGCGCAGCTGGCGGAGTTCCATGAGAGTGTGTTCTGCAGGCAACAAGTGGTGGTGACGATGAGCAATATTGCTATACTGCATGGTCGTCGCGAGGCGGCGAGATTAACACATTAGCAGGGAAACAAGATGTTGAAGAAGGTGGATTCATCCCAGCTGAAACTCGGAATGTTCATCCATGACCTGGATTGCGGCTGGATGGAACATCCCTTCGTGCGCAGCCGCTTCGCGCTCACCAGCGAAGACGAGATCCGCAAGATCCGCAGCGCCGGCATCCGCGGCGTCGTGATCGATTGCGCGCGCGGCCTCGACATCGATGACGCGCCGACCCTGGCCCAGGCCGACGCGGCGACCGAGGCGGAAGTCGCCGCGATCGCGGCCCGGCCGGTGGTGCCGCTGAAGGTGGCGCTGGGCGAGGAGCTGGGGCGTGCCGCCATGGTCCGCAAGCAGGCGGCCGGCCTGGTGCGCACCGTGATGCAGGACGCGCGCCTCGGCAAGGCGGTCGAGCTGGACCAGGTCAGTCCGGTGGTGCAGAGCGTGACCGAATCGATCCTGCGCAATTCCGGCGCGCTGCTGGGCCTGCTGCGCATCAAGAACAAGGACGACTACACCTTCCTCCACTCGGTCAGCGTGTGCGCGCTGCTGGTGGCCTTCTGCCGCTCGCGCGGGATGGACGAGGAGACGATCTACCAGGCCGGCATCGGCGGCCTGCTGCACGACACCGGCAAGGCGCTGGTGCCCGACGAGATCCTGAACAAGCAGGGGCGCCTCACCGACGAGGAATTCGCGGTCATCCGGAAGCACCCGCGCGACGGCTACGACATCCTGCGCAAGTCAGGCGGGATCGGCGCGATCCCGCTCGACATCACCCTGCACCACCACGAGCGGCGCGACGGCAGCGGCTATCCGGAAGGGCAGGGCGAGGGCCGGATCAGCGAGCTGGCCCAGATGGCGGCGATCGTCGACGTGTACGACGCGATCACCTCGGACCGCTGCTACCACAAGGGCCTGCCGGCGGCCGAGGCGCTGCGCAAGATCTACGAGTGGAGCAAGTTCCACTTCAACCCGGTCCTGGCCCAGGAATTCATGCGCTGCGTCGGCATCTACCCGGTCGGCACCCTGGTGCTGCTGGAGTCGGGGCGCCTGGGCGTGGTGATCGAGCCGCACGAGACCAGCCTGCTCACGCCCAAGGTGAACGTCTTCTTCCATACGAAGAGCCGGGCCTATATCAAGCCCCAGACCGTGGACCTGTCGAAGGGGCTCGGCTTCGGCGGCGGCGACCGGATCGTGCGCCACGAGTCGCCGGAAAAATGGCAGGTCGAACCGCTGCGCTTCCTGCAGGTGGCGCAAGCCTAGAGGCCGCCCGAGCAGCGCAGGGTGGCGCCGGTCACGTAGGACGCCGCGTCGGACAGCAGCCACAGCACCGGCTCGGCGATCTCCGCCGGCGTGGCCAGGCGCTGCATCGGAATCTTCGGCGCCACCCGTTCCGGCCGTCCCGGCTCGCCGGCCGCGGCATGGATCCCGGTCAGGGTCGACCCCGGCGCCACCGCGCACACGCGGATCCCTTCCTGCGCCAGTTCGCGCGCCAGTCCCAGGGTGAAGGTCTCGAGCGCCGCCTTGCTGGCCGCATAGTGCACGAACTCGTGCGGGCTGCCGATGGTGGCGGCGATCGACGACAGGTTGACGATCACGCCGCGCGTGCCCGAGCGCCGGAAGGAGCGGACCGCGGCGCGGCTGCAATGCATGGCGCCGTAGACGTTGGTGCGGAACACCGCTTCGATGGCCGCGGGGTCGGTATCCATGAAGTTCGCGATGCGTCCGGTGATGCCCGCGTTGTTGACCAGGGCCGAAGGCGCTCCGAGTTCCGCCTCGATCCGGTCGAACATGCGCTCCACTTCCTCCTGGTCGCCGACGTCGGCCTGGATCGCGAGCGCCGTTCCGCCGTCCTGGCGGATACTGGCCGCCAGCGCCTCGGCGGCCGCCGTGTCGTGCTGGTAGTTGAGCGCCACCGCATAGCCGCCGGCGGCGGCGCCCCTGGCCACCGCGGCGCCGATGCCGCGTCCCGCGCCCGTTACGATCAGTACCCGCTGCATGTGTTCTCCCTGGCTGCCTGGCATGCCCCAGTGTCGCCGCTGGCACGGTTTTCGGCAAGCGCGGGCGCCGCATGCCAGGCATGCGCGGTAGGCATGCGTTCCATGCATAAAGAACGTGGCCCGGCAGGCGCAGTCTTTCTATACTGCGGTACGGACCGGCGCGCGGCGCCGGCATGTTCCATTCCTGCCCGGGAGTCCCATGACCGCACCTGCAGCGCCCACCATCGAATTCTGGTTCGAGTTCGGCAGCAACTACAGCTACCTGTCGCTGATGCGCATCGAAGAGCTGGCCAGGCGCGCTGCCGTGCGCCTGGTCTGGAAACCCTTCCTGCTCGGCCCGATCTTCCTCGAACTGGGGTGGAAAAGCCCGCCTTTCGTCGTGCAGCGGGAAAAGGGCGAGTACGTCTGGCGCGACATGGCGCGCCGCGCGAAGAAATATGGACTGCCTTTCGTGCGCCCGACGGTGTTTCCGCGCCGCGCGCTGCTGCCGATGCGGGTCGCGCTGCTCGGCGCGGACCAGCCATGGATGGGCGAGTTCTGCCGCCGCGTCATGCTGCGCAACTGGGCCCAGGACCTCGAGATCGATACGCCGGCAGCTGTGCTGGCCGCGCTCGACGGCCTGGTTGCCGATCCGTCCGCGCTGGTGCGGGCGGCCGGGGAAGAGGACGCCAAGGCGCGGCTCCGCGCCCAGACCGCCGCCGCGCGCGGGCTCGGGATCTTCGGCGCGCCCACCTTCCTGGTGGAGGGCGAGATGTTCTGGGGCGACGACCGCCTCGACGATGCGCTCGCGGCCGCACACGAAGGCTGAGAAGACGGCGCTTCCCTGCCGGCGCCTCGCGCACTACCATGGAACGGGAACCCTACTGCGAGGCAGACATGCAATTCACCTCCCTTCCTCCGCTGGATGCGCTGAAAGGCTTCGTGGCCGCGGCCAGGCGCGGGAGCATTACCGCCGCCGCCCAGGACCTGTGCCTGACGCAATCGGCCGTGAGCCGCCAGATCCAGAGCCTCGAGGAGCGGCTCGGCACGCCGCTGTTCGTGCGCGGGAACCGCGCCATCGTCCTCACCGAAGCGGGCCAGCAGCTGTACCGCCTGGCCGGCCCCTGGCTGGAACAGCTGGCCGGATTCGCGGCCTCGCTCAGGGCCGGACCGAAGGCGCGTCCGGTCACCGTCTCGGCCAGCATCGGCGTGGCCGCCCTGTGGGTGCTGCCCCGGCTGGGTGCATTCCAGGCCCTGTATCCGCACGTCGACGTGCGCCTGGCGGCCAGCAACCAGCTGCATGACCTGGAGCGCGAAGGCATCGACCTGGCGATCCGTTATTGCAGCGCGAGCCAGGCGCCGCGCGTGGCGCTGCACCTGTTCGACGAGGTGGTGGTGCCGGTCGCCAGTCCCGGGCTTGCCGCCCGGGCGTTCCGCTCACGCGCCAGCCTGCTCGGCGAGGTATTGCTGGACCTGGACGACCATGGCCGCTCCTGGCTGACGTGGCCCGGCTGGCTGCGCGAGCGCGCCTTCGAGAACCCGCAGCCGCGCGGCTATTTGCACTTCAACCAGTACGACCAGGTGATCCAGGCCGCGCTCGAGGGACATGGCGTCGCGCTCGGCCGCCTGGCCCTGGTCGAGCCGATGCTGCGCGCGGGACGCCTGGCCGCGCTGGCCGATGAAACGCAGCGCATTCCCGAGCGCGCCTACTGGCTGCTCGACGCCGCCGGGCCGGCGCGTCCCGAGGTGGCGCTGTTCCGCGACTGGCTGCTGCACGAATCGCGCCTGAGCCGGCAGTCGCTGGCCTAGGCCGGCCGCGCATGCATGCGCGCGGCGCATGGGACATGCGAAAAAATGCCGTTTGTGGCCTGGCCAGGCGCTGGCGATACTGGACTGGTCATCCACCGGAACAGGAAGCGCATCATGTCCACGTCATCGCGGTTCAGTCCGCTCTCGCTGGTGCTGTTCGGCGGCGCCATCATGGGCCTGGCGCTGGGAATACGCCACGCACAGGGCCTGTTCCTGGTCGCACTGGCCCCGGCGTTCGACGGCAACCGGGCCGATTTCGCCCTCGCGCTCGCGGTACAGAACCTGGTGTGGGGCCTGACCCAGCCGCTGGCCGGCATGCTCGCCGACCGCTTCGGTTCACGGCGCCTGATCGCCGCCGGCTGCCTGCTGTACGCCCTTGGCCTGGTGGCGATGGCGCGCGCCACGACCGGCTTCGAGCTCGTGCTCGGCGCGGGCGTCGTGCTCGGCGTCGCCCTGTCCTGCACCGCGTTCGGCGCGGTGTATGGCGCGCTCAGCCGCATGCTGGTCCCGGGACGGCGCAGCTGGGGCCTGGGCCTGGCGGGCGCCGTCGGAGGGCTGGGCCAGTTCCTGGCCATTCCCGTCACCCAGGATGCGATCGGCACCGTGGGCGCGCAGGGCGCGCTGCTGATGCTGGCGGGGGCGATGGCGCTGTTGTGCGTATGCGCGCTGCCGCTCGACGACCGGCGCGCGGATGCGGCTCCGGCCGGCCATCCGCAGGCGCTGGCGCCCGTGCTGCGCGCCGCATTCCGGCACCGCGGCATGTGGATGCTGGGCCTGGGCTTCCTCGCTTGCGGTTTCCAGCTTGCCTTCATCGCCACCCACCTGCCGGCCTACCTGCTGGACCGCGGCTTCGGTGCACGCGAGGCCGTGGTGGCGCTGTCGCTGGTGGCCATGGCGAACGTGGCCGGCACCTATGTCTGCGGGCTGCTCGGCGCGCGCCTGCGCAAGCCGCACCTGCTCTCGGTCATCTACCTGATCCGCTCGGCCGTGATCGCCCTGTTCGTGCTGGCCCCGCTGGGCGAGGGGACGCTCTACCTGTTTTCGCTGGCGATGGGACTGCTCTGGCTCGGGACGGTGCCGCTGACCACCGGCATCGTGTCCCAGGTATTCGGCACCCGCTACCTGGCGACCCTGTTCGGCTTCGTCTTCCTGGGCCACCAGGTCGGCAGCTTCGCCGGCGTGTGGCTGGGCGGTGCGGTGTTCGACGCCACCGGCTCCTATGGCCTGGTGTGGCTGTGCGCGGTGGCCGTCGGCCTGTTCGCCGCCGTCATCCACTGGCCGATCAGCGATGCGCCGCTGGCGGCGCCGCGTCCGGCGCACGCGGCATGAACGCAGCGCTGCGCGCGTGGGGCGTGGTGGCGGCCCTTGCGGTGGCGATGCTGTGGGGCTGCTGGCGCCTGCTGCGCCCGGAAGCCTGGATGGCCCTGCTGGGCGCGCTGTCGGTCTGCTAGCGGCGGCTCAGAAGAATTCGGCGGTGTCGTTGGTGGCGATGGTCCGCAGCAGGCCGTGGGCGACCAGTTCCTCGTAGTGGCAGGCGCGGTTGCGGCCGTTGGCCTTGGCGTAGTAGAGCGCCTGGTCGGCGTGGCCGAGCGTGACCACCGGCGAATCGGCCGCACTGACGCTGGTGAAGCCGACGCTGACGGTGACCCGGCCCACCTGCGGAAATTCATGCGCTTCGACATTGGTGCGGAAGCGGTCGATGATGCGCCAGGCGTTCTCCAGGGTCGTCGAGCGCAGCAGCACCACGAATTCCTCGCCGCCGAAGCGGAACACCCGGTCCTGCGCGCGGAACGAGGACTGCAGCAGGTTGGCGATCAGGATCAGGACCTCGTCCCCGTACAGGTGGCCGAAGCGGTCGTTGACGCCCTTGAAGTGATCGACGTCGACCACCGCCAGCCACTGCTGTTCCTGGCCCTGGTGATGGCGCCGTTCCGGCCGGCCCGGCACCAGGGGCTCGGTGTCGGAGGCCTGCAGCATGCGCGCCAGCTGGTCGTCGAAGGTCTTGCGGTTCAACAGCCCGGTGAGCGAATCGCGTTCGCTGTAGTCGAGCAGGTTCTGGAAGTTGCGGTAGACGCCGACGATGCCGCCGATCGTGTGGATCGCCTCCGCCGTGAATGGCTCCTGATGCACGATCTCGAGGCAGGTGTCGGCCGTGTCGCCGAACCAGATCGGCAGCCACAGGCGGTGCAGCCCGTCCGCCCCGACGGCGTCGGCGCGCGCAGCGTGCTGTTCCAGGCATTGCGCAAGCGCGGGGAAGGCGGAGATCGGCTCGCCGGGACTGGTGCCGTCCGCCGGCTCCTCGGGGCAGGCCACGCCGCCCGCGCGGATGCAGGCGCGCGAACGCACGAAGGTCTGGCCGCATACCGTGGCGAGGGTCAGCACCCGTGTCTGGGCCGCGCCCGACAATTCCTGTACCGCCGAAACCACGGAAATGTCCAGCATCGTGTGATCGCGGTGGCCAGTCATGTCCACCATGTGTCGCAGCAGGGAATCCATGTCGTTCACAGAAACGTCGTCAGGAAAAACGAGGCTTGTCGGTCTCACCGGGATGCCGCTTTTTTGAGCGGCAAGAGAAACAGGATAAAGCCTTTTTGTACTAGAGGCAACTATTCTTGACAATTTTCATCATTTATCCCGGCAGTTTATTCTTCATCAGAATGTTTAATTTCCGTATGGAAAATTTGTCTGTGGTCAACTTGCCGTGTGGAACTATTCGCTACAGTGAACGTACTGGCAAACGCAGTACAGCAAGTCGCGGTGGGGCCCCATCGCAGCCAGTGCATCCCTCAACCACCACAAGGAGTTTTGTCATGAGCACCATTACCTCCGCAATCAAGGCATTCGTTGCTGACGAGAACGGTGTGACGGCGATCGAGTATGGCATGATCGCCGCCCTCATCGGTGTCGCAATGGCTGCGGTTGCCGGCCAGGTTGGCGAGAAGATCCACGACGCGTTCGAGTACATCCGCGACAAGTTCGTGATCCCGGCCGCCTGATCGCCATTGCCCCCGGTGCGCGGTCCGGCCCCGGGGGCTTTTTTTGTTTTCACGGACTAGCAGGAAGATGTGGCATTCGGGGTCAGGTCTGTCATTCGGACATGGACGCACAAGCCTTGCGAAATCTCAGAACGGTTTTAAGTATGCCGGGACTTCTTCCTCTTTCCGACATGGCTCGTGATGCGCGGGTTTCGATGACAAAGTGAGCCGAGCATTGACGAGTTTGGGATAAACAAACCAGCATTTTGAGATAGAGCAAAGGTATTCGCTCAGTGTCCGAATGACAGACCTGACCCCGAAAAGAACCTTTTTTCGGGAGGTATCATGATGGTCGCACCCTATCTCGACACCCTGCTGCTGCTGATGGTGACGGCCGCAGCGATCAACGACCTGGCCAGCCGCCGCATTCCCAACCTGCTGCTGCTGGCCGGCGCCCTCGGCGCGCTGTGCCTGCACCTGCTGTCGCCGGCGCCGCTGTCCGCGCTGCTGGCCTGGCTGGGAGGCGCCGCCACCGGCCTGCTGGTGTTCCTGCCGTTTTACCTGGTCCGCGGCATGGCCGCCGGGGACGTCAAGATGATGGCCGCGGTCGGCGCCTTCACCGGCCCGCGCGAGGCGCTGGCCATCGCCGTCCTGGCCTGGTGCGCGGGCGGCGTGATGGCGCTCCTGATCATCGTCTGCAAGGGCCGCCTGCGGCTGGCGCTGAGCAACCTGTGGGCCATGCTGCGTCCGGCCCTGCTGCGCCTGCCTCCCGGGCCGTCGCTGCGGGAAAGCGCCGGTTCCATGCCCTACGGGGTGGCGATCGCGGCCGGCACCCTGGCCGTTCTTGCCGGCCGCTACGGATAAAACTGCTTGAGTCCGCTATTTGCTAGGCATCAAACGACGCCGGAGGGCGCTCGTTAGAATCAAATCAAGTTCCCCGCATTCGTACTGCATCGAGCAGGAGGTTCATGATGGAAGCGTTATCGGCCCATGCCGCCGTCCTCCAGGGCGAGCGCGCGGCGGAGGTTCCCGACGGCGACGTGGCCGCCGTGCTGCCGCGCCAGGCGCGCACCGTGCGCGACACCGGATTGGAACCGCGCTTCGTGACCGCCCTCGTGGTCAAGGCCATGCATGCCGGCGGCAAGATGCCGCTGTCGCTCCTGACCGGCCGCCTGCGCCTGTCGATCGGCGTGGTGCGCGAGGTCCTGCAGCAGCTGATCGCGGCCCAGCAGGCCGAGGTGGCCTGGTCCGGCGACTCCGACATCGACGTGCACTACCAGCTGACCGCGTTCGGGCAGCGCGCCGCCGGTGAGTACCTGCTCGAATCGCGCTATGCCGGCCCGGCCCCGGTGCCGCTGGCCGTGTACCGCGCCGTGGTGGCGCGCCAGTCGCTGCGCCAGCCCGGTTGCGCGCGGATCACGCCCGCCGAACTGCAGGCGGTGCTGGGCGACGACGGCATCGAACCCGGCATGCGCGAACTGATCGGCGCGGCCCTGCATTCGAACCGGCCGATGCTGCTGGTCGGTCCCTGCGGCAGCGGCAAGACCACGCTGGCGCGCAAGTTCGCGCGGCTGCGCCAGGAACCGGTCGCGGTGCCGCATGCGGTGCTGGTCAACCACGAGATCGTGCAGCTGTACGATCCCGCGCTGCATCCGGCGCCGCTGGCGCCGCGCGGGATGGAAGACCGGCGCAGCGTCGACGCGCGCTGGGCGCTGTGCCAGCGGCCGCTGGTGCAGGTCGGCGCCGAGCTGACCCGCGACATGCTCGAACTGCGCCACGATGGCGCCAGCGGCGTGTTCCATGCGCCGCCGCACCTGCTGGCGAATAACGGGCTGCTGGTGGCCGACGACCTGGGGCGCCAGCGCCTGCCGGCCGGCGAGCTGCTGCACCGCTGGCTCGGCGCGCTCGAGCAGGGCCAGGACCATGTGGCGGTGCCGGGCGGGCCCACGCACGCGCTGCCGTTCGACGTGACCCTGGTGCTGGCCACCAGCCTCGCGCCCGAGTCGGTGCTCGACGAATCCTGCATGCGCCGCATCGGCTACCGCATCGCCATCGGTCCGCTGCCGGAAGCGGCTTACCGCGCGCTGCTGCGGCGCCAGGCCCGCCTGCGCCGCATCGAGGTCGACGAGACGGCGCTCGATTTCCTGCTGAACGACCTGCACCGGCGCACCCGGCGTCCGCTGCTGGCGGCCTTTCCGGACGAACTGCTCGGCCGGATCGCCGATTTCGCCGCATTCGCCGGGCGCACGCCGCGGCTCGATGCGGACAGCGTGGCACAGGCCTGGAGCAGCCTGTTCGGCGCCGTTTCCCTGCCGGCTCCATGGGGAGAGGCGCGATGAAGAACAAGCGTGCAGTGATCGTGATGGCGCTGGCCGTCGTCTTCGGACTGGGCGCGGTGCTGCTGGCCGCACAGTGGCTGCTCAACGCGCCCGCCGCCAGCGCCGGCCGCATCGTGGTGGCGGCGGCCGACATCGACATCGGCCAGCGCCTGGCGCCGGGCATGCTCAAGCTGGTCG
Source organism: Massilia niastensis DSM 21313 (assembly GCF_000382345.1). GTDB lineage: Bacteria > Pseudomonadota > Gammaproteobacteria > Burkholderiales > Burkholderiaceae_D > Telluria > Telluria niastensis. The sequence continues at coordinate 96,915 of NZ_KB908093.1, read as the reverse complement.
ACTGGCCGGCCGACAGCATTCCGAAGGGCGCCTACCTCGCACCCGACAAGCTCAGCGGGCGGGTGGTCAGGAGCAGCGTGCTGGCGGGCGAACCGGTCAGCGAGGCCAGGCTGGCACCTAGGGGCACCCTGGGCGGCCTGTCGGCCCTCATCACCGAGGGCAAGCGCGCCATCACGGTGCGCGTCAACGACGTGATCGGCGTGGCCGGCTTCGCGCTGCCCGGCAACTACGTCGACATCATCGTCAGCACCGAGACCGAGCCGCAGCCGCAGCAGCAGTCGGCCGGGGTGCGCGAGCAGAGCATCTCGAAGATCGTGCTGGAGCGGATCCTGGTGCTGGCGGTGGCGCAGGAAGTCAGCCGCGACGAGACCAAGCCGAAGGTGGTCAACGCCGTCACGCTCGAAGTCACCCCCGAGCAGGCGGAAAAGCTCGACCTGGCGCGCAGCGTCGGCACCCTGTCGCTGGCGCTGCGCAACCAGGTCGATCCGGCCGCGGCCCGGACCGGCGGCGCCACCAAGCAGAACCTGCTGCCGGCGCCCGTCACGCTGCGCCCGGTCGCGCTGCCGGTCGCGCAAAGGCCGCGCAGCACGGCGCCGCGTCCGGCCGCGCCGCCAAGGCGCGACTGCGTGCGCGTCATCAACGGCCTGCACAGCTCGCAGGAATGCTTCTGAGTCCACTCGCCCGGGATACATGCCATGACTAGTCGCCCCACGATTGCGCGCTCAAGCGCGCTGAGCGCCTGCCTCGCGGCAGGGCTGGCGCTGGCCGCCGGCGCCCTGGCCGCACCGCGCGCCCCGGCCCCCCGTTCCGACAAGGCGCCCGCGGCGGGCATGGGCTGCAGCGGGGAAGTGGTGCGCCCGGCCCGGATGTCGCTCGACGCCGGCAAGTCGACCATGCTGAAGCTGCCGGAACCGGTGCGCCACCGCAGCGTCGGCAACCCGGGCGTGGTGCAGGCCATGCTGGTCGCGCCCGACACGCTGTATATCGCCGCCGTCGACGTCGGCGGCACCAACATGATCGTGCAGGGACGCAGCGGCCTGTGCACCGTGCTCGACATCGTGGTCGCGATGGACCCGACCGGACTGCAGGCGACCCTGGCCGCGGTCATGCCGGAAGAAAAGGACATCCGGGTGCTGGCCGCCGCCGATTCGCTGGTCCTGAGCGGCACCGTCAGCGATGCCGGCGCCGTGGCGCGCGTGGTCGAACTGGCGCAGGCCTACGTGCGCCGCCCGCTGCGCCGGCTGTCGGCGGCGGCCAGGGACGACACCGACGGCGTGATCGAGGTCGGCCAGCAGGGCGGCGCGGGCGGCGGCGCGGCGTCGGACCCCGCGGCGCGCGTGGTCAACCTGCTCGGCGTCAGCGCGCCGCAGCAGGTGCAGCTCGAGGTCAAGGTGGCCGAGGTCTCGAAGACCCTGCTCGAGCGGCTCGAATCGGGCACCCGCTTCAGTTTCGGTTCCGGCAGCTGGACCACGATGCTGGCGGCGAATTTCCTGAGCGGGATGACGCGCGGCGGCCTGTCCGGCGAGAAGACCAATGGCAACCGCTTCGGCATCGAGGCCGACAGGCAGGACGGCCTGGTGCGCATCCTGGCCGAGCCGAACGTGCTGGCGATCAGCGGGCAGGAGGGCACCTTCCTGGCCGGCGGCAAGTTCTACATTCCGGTGGCCCAGGACAACAACAAGATCACGCTCGAGGAAAAGGAATTCGGCGTCGGCCTGCGCTTCACCCCGACCGTGCTGGGCGGCGGGCGCATCAACCTGAAGGTCGCGCCCGAAGTGTCGGAGCTGTCGCGCGAGGGGATCGGCATCCGCGCCGTCGGCGTGTCCGGCACCGCGATCCTGCCGCTGGTGACCACGCGCCGCGCCAGCACCACGGTGCAGCTGCACGACGGCCAGAGTTTCGCGATCGGCGGCCTGGTCAAGAACAACCTGGTCACCAACCTGAAAGGCCTGCCCCTGCTGGGCGAGGTGCCGGTGCTGGGCGCCCTGTTCCGCAGCACCGATTACCAGGCCGACCGCACCGAGCTGGTGTTCGTGATCACCGCGCGCCTGGTCAAGCCGATCGTGGGCGCCGGCTATGCGCTGCCCACCGACAGGGTCGGCGCGCCGACGCGCGCCCAGCTCATGCTCGGCGGGCGCCTGGAAGGCGAGGCACCCGCGTCCACCACAGCGGCTGCCTCGACGCCGGCCATCGCGCCGCCGCCCGCGCAGACCAGCGGCGGCTTCGAACTGAAATAGGGGACGGCCATGTCAAGAATAGCGATGAGGACGCGTTGGATCATGCTGGCGCTGGCGGCTGCCATGGCGCAGGGCTGCGCGCAGCAGGGGCCGCGCTGGGAGCGCGAATTCGGCGGCGCGGTGCGCGCCAACCTGGCGGCGCAGGTGCTCGATCCCGCCGCCGGCGCGAACGCCGATCCCGCCAGCGGCGTCGACGGCCGCGCGGCGCGCGGGGCCATCGAGCGCTACCAGCGCTCGTTCGCCCTGCCTCCAGAGCCGGCCCCTTTGCTGGTCGGCGCGCAACAATGAAGTCCGGCCGCCACGCCAGCGCGGAGATCCCATGAGAGCGCTCCTGATCAGCCGCGACAGCCACCTGTACTCGGAGATCGCCTCCCAGGGCGCGGCCCGCGTGCCCCCGCTGCACCTGGCGGCCACCCGCTCCAGCATGCGCGACGCGCTCGACCGCCCGGAGACCGAGATCCCGCAGCTGGTCATCGTCGACGCCAGCGACATCGAGCCTTCCGAGGCCGGCCTGCTGGAACGCCTCGGACGCCAGTATCCGTCCGCCCACCTGATGCTGCTGACCGACCACCACCAGCCCGAGCTCCTGATCAACGCGATGCGCGCCGGCGTGCGCGAAGTGCTGCAGCTGCCGCTGGTGCACCGCGCCTTCCACGAATCGATGGACCGGATCTCCGCCGCCGCCGGCGTGTCCGCCATGCGCGACGGCAAGGTGCTGGCCTTCATCGCCTGCAAGGGCGGCAGCGGCGCGACCTTCATCTCGACCAATTTCGGTTATGCGCTGGCGACCCTGGCGGGCAAGAAGGTGCTGCTGATCGACCTGCACGGACAGTTCGGCGACGCCGCGCTGTACGTGTCGGACCAGAAGCCGGGCATGACCCTGTCGGACGTGTGCGCCCAGATCGCGCGCGTGGACGCGCCCTTCCTGGCGTCCTGCCTGGTGCACGTGACCGAGGGCTTCGGCGTGCTGGCCGCGGCCGACGACCCGGCCCAGGCCAAGGAGGCCAGGCCGGAGCACATCGACACCATCCTGCGCGTCGCGCGCCAGCACTACGACTACGTGCTGCTCGACGTCGGCCGCCAGATCGACGCGGTGTCGCTGCGCGCGCTCGACGGCACCGACACCATCTATCCGGTGCTGCAGCTGGCGCTGCCCGACATCCGCGACGCGCGCCGCCTGCTCGACATCTTCCGTTCGCTCGGCTACGTGCTCGACCACATCCGGCTGATCGTCAACCGCTACGAGAAGGGCGGCAAGCTGCGCCTGCAGGACCTGCACGCGGCGCTCGGCTGCGAAGTCGTGCACACCTTCCCGAACGACTACGTCGCGGTCACCGATTCGGTCAACCAGGGTGTCCCGGTGCTGCAGCTGTCGCGCTCCAGCGCCGCCGCGCGCAGCCTGGCCGAGATGGTCGAGCTGGTGACGGCGCTCCCGGTCCAGGAAAGCCGCGGGCTGTTCGAGCGCCTGTTCGGACGCGCGGATACCGATTACTGAGCCGACAACTGAGCATTGGAGAATCCATGTCCCTACGCGAACGCCTGGCGCAGTCGGGCCAGGAGCCCCCCGCCGGCGCCGGCCTGCCGGAGTCGGCCAACCAGGCCTACCAGGAGCTGAAGAAGCTGATGCACCAGATGATCCTGGACCGGATCGACCTGGAGCGCCTCAAGCGCCTGACCCCGGAACAGTTCAAGCACGAGCTGGCGCTGCTGGTGCAGCGCATCATCGAAGAGGAGCGCATCGCCCTCAACCAGCACGAGCGCCATCACCTGGTGCTCGATATCCAGCACGAGATGCTCGGCTTCGGGCCGCTCGAGCCGCTGCTGAACGATCCCACCGTCTCCGACATCCTGGTCAACACCGCCAGCAAGGTCTATGTCGAGCGGCGCGGCAAGCTGGAGCTGACCGAGATCAGCTTCCACGACAACGCCCACCTGATGAAGATCATCGAGAAGATCGTCTCGCGCGTCGGGCGCCGGGTCGACGAATCGAGTCCGATGGTCGATGCGCGCCTGCCCGACGGTTCGCGCGTGAACGCCATCATTCCGCCGCTGGCGGTGGACGGCCCGCTGCTGTCGATCCGGCGCTTCGGCGCCAGCCCGCTGACGGTGCAGAACCTGCTCGACTACAAGAGCCTGACCCCGCCCATGATGCAGGTGCTGGAAGGACTGGGCACGGCCAAGGTGAACATCCTGATCTCGGGCGGCACCGGCAGCGGCAAGACCACCCTGCTGAACCTGATCTCGGGCTTCATCCCGGCCAGCGAGCGGGTGGTGACGATCGAGGACGCGGCCGAGCTGCAGCTGCGCCAGCCGCACGTGGTGCGCCTGGAGACGCGTCCGCCCAACATCGAAGGAAAGGGCGAGGTCACGCAGCGGGCGCTGGTGCGCAACGCGCTGCGCATGCGCCCCGACCGCATCATCCTGGGCGAGGTGCGCGGGGCCGAGGCGCTCGACATGCTGCAGGCGATGAACACCGGCCACGAGGGCTCGCTCGCCACGATCCACTCGAACACCCCGCGCGACGCGCTGTCGCGGCTGGAGAACATGGTCAGCATGGCCGGCGTCAACCTGACCGCGCGCGCGATCCGCCAGCAGATCGTGTCGGCGGTCACGGTGGTGGTGCAGGTCTCGCGCCTGACCGACGGCACGCGCAAGATGGTCAGCCTGCAGGAAATCACCGGCATGGAGGGCGAGATCATCTCGATGCAGGAGATCTACCGTTTCGAGCAGCGCGGCGTGGACGGCGAGGGCAGGGTGCTCGGGCATTTCTGCGCCACCGGCGTGCGCCCGCGCTTCGCCGACCGGCTGCGGCTGTTCGGCGCGGCGGTGCCGGACGACGCCTTCGATCCGGACCGGATGTTCGACTGAGCGGAGGACGGCATGGACGCAGTGTTCTACGGCTTCGTGGTGCTGGTGTTCGCGGCGGTGATCCTGGCGACCGAAGGGATCTACCTGTGGTGGATCGGCAGCCATGGCGCGGCCGCGCGCCGCATCGCGCGCCGCCTGCAGGTCATGTCGGGCGGCGCCGGCCGCAGCGGCGAGCGGATCTCGATCCTCAAGCAGCGCCGCTACAGCGGCAATCCGGCGCTCGACCGGCTGCTGCACGGCATGCGCCTGGCGCACCGGATCGACGCCCTGCTGGTGCAGGCGGGATCGCGGCTGTCGGTCAGCCAGTTCGGCGCCTGGTCGCTCGGCTGCATGCTGGCCGCGCCGTTCGCGGTGTCGGCCTGGCCGGCGCCGTGGCCGCTGCGCGTCCTGCTGGCCGGCGCCGGCTTCGGCCTGCCCTGGCTCCTGGTGCGCCGCGCGCGCCGGCGCCGCCTGCTGCGCATCGAGCGCCAGCTGCCGGAGGCCGCCGACTTCATCGCGCGCGCGCTGCGCGCCGGCCACTCGTTCAGCAACGTCCTGCAAATCGTCGGCAACGAGCTGCCCGAGCCGCTCAGCCTCGAATTCCGCATCGCGCGCGAGGAAATCAACTACGGCGTGCCGATGAACGAGGCGCTGCACGGCATGGCCGCGCGCATTCCGCTGACCGACCTGCGCTACCTGATCATCGCCGTGCTGATCCAGCGCGAATCGGGCGGCAACCTGGCGGAAATCCTCTGCAACATCAGCCAGATCATCCGCGCCCGCCTCAAGCTGGTGGCGCACGTGCGCGTGCTGTCGGCCGAAGGCCGGATGTCGGCCTGGATCCTCGGGCTCATGCCGCTGGCGGTGATGGGCGTCATGCTGGTCACCAGTCCGGACTACGTCGGCATGCTGTGGAAGGACCCGGCCGGCGTCCGCATGCTCTGGTACGGCGCCGGGATGATCGTATTCGGGGTGTTCTGGCTGCGCAGGGTCATCCGCATCCGTCTCTGAGGCCGACATGAATCCAGCGCAACTGATCTTCCTGCTCATCGTCTTCATCGTCGTGTGCGCCCTCGGCTGGCTGGGCGTGGCGCTGTTCGCTCCGCTCGCCCTGCGGGCGCGCCTGGGCCGCTTCCTCGGACCGCCCGGGCGCGAAGGCGAGGCCGCGTTCGCGGCGGGCGGCTGGGTGGAGCGCCTCGCCAGCGTGGCCAGGCCCCTGACCCGCCTGTCGATTCCGGAGGAGGGCTGGGAAAAATCGACGCTGCGCACCCGCTTCATGAACGCCGGCTGGCGCCACCCGTCGGCGCCGACCCTGTATTTCGCCTCCAAGACCGGACTGGCCCTGCTGGTGCCGGCGTTGCTGGCCCCTGTCCTGTACCTGCACGGCGGCGCGCTCGGCGGCGGCGAGCTGCTGGCGGTCCTGCTGCTGGGCGTGGCGTTCGGCTACTACGCACCGAACGCCGCACTGGCGCGCATCGTCGCGCGCCGCCGGCGCGAGATCTTCGAGACCATCCCCGACGCCCTCGACCTCCTGACCGTGTGCGTGGAGGCGGGGCTGAGCCTGGAGCGCGCGATGGTCAAGGTGGCCGGCGAGATCCACATCAAGAGCCTGGTGCTGTCGCAGGAGCTGCAACTGGTGCTGATGGAGATGCGCGCCGGCTTCACCAAGGAAAAGGCGCTGCGCAACTTCGCGCTGCGCTCCGGGGTGGAGGATGTCGACACCCTGGTGGCGATGCTGGTGCAGTCCGAACGCTTCGGCACCAGCGTCGGCGACTCGCTGCGCGTGCATGCGGATAACCTGCGCTACAAGCGCCGCGTGATGGCCGAGGAGCGCGCGGCGAAGATCGGCCTGAAGCTGCTGTTCCCCCTGATCTTCTGCATTTTCCCCACCTTGATGATGGTCCTGCTGGGACCGGCCGCGATCCAGATCTCGCGGACCCTGGGCGCGCTGCCCGGCGCGCGCTGAACATGGAGCCTGCGATGCGAACCCTGACTGCCCTGTCCTTGCTGTGCGCCGGCGCGGCCGGCCTGCTGGCCTGCTCGCCGTACCAGGCGCGTCCCGAGGCCGCCTTCGCGGCGCAGGCGACCGACACCTACGTGGCCGGCCGCAACCACCACCTGGCGCGCCGCTACGACGAGGCGCGCGCCGCCTACCAGGCGGCGCTGGCGGCGCAGCCGGATCATGTCGACGCGCGCAACGGCCTGGCCACCCTGCATGCCGAGCAGCGCGATTTCCCGGCCGCGCTCAGGATCTGGCGCGGCCTCACCGACGATCTGACCATGTCCGCGGGAGCGGGCAAGGCCTACCTGTTCAGCAACCTTGGCCAGGCCTACTTCCTGAGCGGCGACTACGACAAGGCCATGGTCGCGCTGGAAAAGGCCTGCCTGCTCGATCCCCTCAGCCACCGTTCCTGGCAGCTGCTGGGGGAAACCCTGCGCAAGCTCGGACAGGAGGAGCGCCGAACAGATGCTGAAACAGGCCGCCGCATTGCGCCAGCACGACCTGCGCGCGGATTTCGCCAGGACCGGGACCAGGACCGCGGTCGCCGCGATCGGCCAGGCGCTGCAGGCGCAGGGGCGCGAGGAACCGGCCTGGGCCGAGGCGCGGCTGGTGGCCGGGGCCGACGGCATGCTGACGCTGCATCGTGGCGCGCCGCCCGCCGCGGCGGCCGCGCAGCCGGCGGAAGCGGAGACAGTGCGCCTCGAGATCAGGAACGGGAATGGCGTGACCGGCATGGCGCGCGCGCTCTCGCGCAAGATGGTCGCGCCGGGACTGATGGTGACGCGGCTGTCGAACGAGCAGGGCTTCGGCGTGCGCCACACGCGCATCGAATACGAGGCGGCCTACCTCGATGCCGCCCGCAAGCTGGCGCAGCACGTCGGCAGCGCGCAGCTGCGCGAGGTGCCCGAATGCGCACCGGCCGACCTGCGGCTGGTGCTGGGGCGCGACATGGCCGGACGGCGCCAGGCCTTCGTCAGGCAAGATGCATTGCGCACGGTTAGCATCGGTGTGCCGGTGGATACGCTGTGACCGATCCGGCGCGCCGCAGGGGCGGCGGTGACGTTGCGCTCAGGTATATTCAGCGTCACCTGTGCAGAAACCTGACACTTTGTAGCGTGCCAAACCCCGGTTGTTCTATGCTTGGACGATAGGCAGATCCGCCTATTTCCGGGAGCCCGACATGAAACTTGCAAAGCGTCTCCATCTCGCCCTGCCCGCCCTGGCCCTCGCCCTTCTGAGCGCCTGCGCATCGACCGGTACCCGCCAGGGAGCCGGCGAATATCTCAGCGACGCCTTCATCACCAGCCGTGTCAAGACGGCATTCGCTTTCGACCCACAAGTCAAAGCGACCGAAGTAAGGGTCGAAACGTACAAGGGAACCGTGCAGCTTAGCGGCTTCGTCGATTCGCAGGCGAGCGCGCAGCGCGCAGGCGAAGTGGCGCGCCACGTGAGGGGCGTGAAGAACGTCAAGAACGACACGATGATGCGATCGGGCGAGCCGGCAATCAAGCCCGCGCCGCCTGCCGTCGCAGCGCCGCAGCCGGCCCCGCAGCCGGCCGTCGCCACGCCGGAGCCGGCCGCCGCGGCGCCGCAGTCGGCGGATGCCGCGGCGCGCTCGGGTTCGGGTCAATAGCCGGCCTGGCGAGGCATCGCACCTGGGCAAGCCTTATTTCCAGCTGATCTTGCCCATGCCGCTGGTACTGGCGTTGCGCTTGGCCGGATTGCCGAACACGGTGGCCGAACCGAGGCCGCTCAGGCGCACGTCCGCAGCGCGCGCGGCGTGCACCGTGGCGCCGCCAAGGCCGCTCAGGTCGAGGTCGACCGTGTCGGCCTGCAGTCCCTCGGCTTCCAGGCTGCCGACGCCGGCCAGTTTGGCCTGCAGCAGCCTGGCCTGGCCAGTGACCGTCATGCGTCCGGCGCCGCGCAGGTTCAGGTCGACGCGTTCGGCGCGCAGGCCGTTCAGGGTCATGCCGCCGACGCCGCCGAGACGCGCGTCGACCTTGCGGTAGCCGCCGTCGACGGTGACGGCGCCGGCGCCGTCCAGGGCCAGCCGCACCGTGTCGCCCGAGAAGCCGGTGACGGTCGACGCGCCGACGCCGTGCGAGGCGAATTCGGACAGGTTCGGTACGGTCAGTTCGGCGCGCAGCCTGTGCTCCATGTCGCCCTTGCGGGTATTGAAGGATTCGGTGCCGATTTCCAGCGTGTCGCCGCGCTGCGCGGTGGTGATGCGCTGCACGTAGCGGCGGTCGCCGGACACCACCAGCGACGGCGTCGCGCCCTGGCGCACGACCAGGTCGACCACGCCGCCCAGCTTGACCTTGGTGACCTTGGCGTCGACGCTGCGGGTTTCGCGTACGGGTTCGTCGGCGTGGGCGGGGCTGGCGACCAGGGCGAGCGAGCCGGCGACGAGGGCTGCGGTCAACAGTGTTTGCATGGCGGTTCTCCGGATAAGTTTGCGATGGAAACAGAATAAGACAAGGCAGCCGGTGCGCCGCGTGGATTGCGACGGAATGCCTATTTGGCGGGATGGACCGCAGCGCAGCAGGAAGTCTGCGCCCTAAAAAAAAATGCCTGCGGATGCAGGCATTCTTGTGTGCGCAGGATGATTATCCGGCCGCCACCTTCTGGCGATGCAGGTTTGCATACTTCACGCCGAAGTACATGATGAACAGGTAGCATGCGGCAGGCGCCAGGAACGAGGGCTGCAGGCCGACGGTGTCGGCCAGCGCGCCCTGCACGAAGGGCACGATGGCGCCGCCCACGATCGCCATGCACAGGATGCCCGAGCCCTGGCCGGTGAACCTGCCCAGGCCGTGCAGCGCGGTGCTGAAGATGGTCGGGAACATGATCGAGTTGCACAGGCCGACCGCCAGGATCGCCCACATCGCCATGCTGCCTTCGCCGAAGACCGCCACCAGCACCAGCAGGATCGCGCCCAGCGCGGTGAGCGCCAGCGACTTGCCCGGGCTGACGTAGCGCATCACCGCAAAGCCGATGAAGCGTCCGACCAGGGCGCCGCCCCAGTACAGGCTGACGTAGTGCGCCGCATCCGCGTGGCTCAGGCCCGCGATGTGGCTCTCGCCGAGGAAGTTGATCAGGAAGCTGCCGATGCTCACTTCCGCGCCGACGTACAGGAAGATCGCCAGCGCGCCCAGCACCAGGTGGCGGTAGGCCAGCGCGCCGCCCCTGGCATCGGCTTCGGCCGCGCCAGTCGCATGGCTGATCTTCGGCAGGCGCGCAAGCGCGAACAGCACCGCCAGGATCGCCAGCGCCGCGGCCAGTCCCAGGTAGGGACCCTGCACTGCGGCCGCCTCCTGGGCGCGGTAGGCCGCCTGCTCGGCCGGAGCCATGGCCGCCAGCTGGTCGGCGCCGAGCGAGACCGCCGACAGGATCAGGATGCCGCCCAGCGCCGGCGCCACGGTGGTGCCGAGCGAATTGAAGGCCTGGGTCAGGGTCAGGCGGCTGGAGGCGGTGCGCGCCGGTCCGAGCACGGTGACGAAGGGATTCGCCGCCACCTGCAGGATCGTGATCCCGCTGGCCAGCACGAAGAAGGCGAACAGGAACAGGCCGTAGCCGCCCTGGGACGCCGGGTAGAACAGGGCGCAGCCGGCGGCCGCAATCAGGAGCCCGGTGACGGCGCCGCTCTGGTAGCCGATGCGGCGGATCAGGACGCCGGCCGGCAGCGACACGATGAAATAGGCGCCGAAGAAGCAGAACTGCACCAGCATCGCCTGCAGGTAGGTAAGGGTGTACATCGACTTGAGGTGCGGGATCAGCACGTCGTTGAGCGAGGTCAGCAGCCCCCACATGAAGAACAGGATGGTCACGATGACCAGTGCCCCGGTTTGCGGATTGTGCTCTGCGTCCGTGACGCCGGCGACTGCCGGGTTGGGTGCTGTACTCTGCATGGTGTCTCCGATGTAATTAAATTACAGTGTCGCGATAGTGTCCGACAGCATAGCCGAAACGCCGTGCCCTGCGAAATATTGTTCAGTAATTAGTCGCACTTCAGCGCACTTCTTCGCAACGCAGCGCCTGGGCGTGGCCCGCCGCGCCGCTCGCGCCCTGTTGCATTACTACCACCACCGGCCATTCTCCTGAGCCGCTCCTTCCACGCTTACCCTCTCCGGATGAAGATGCCTGGGCAGATGGTATTTTTGTCATCCTGCTGATACCCTGAGTAAATACAAGTTACTTCAGGGGATGATATGCCGTTGGGGACTACGAGTAACAGCCACAGGCGCGCGCCATGACCGGCGACGCCAGGGCGAACCGGCCCGCACCCGCGCGGGCGGTGGTCGGCAATTCCGCCGTCATGCGGCACCTGTGCGGCATGGCCGAACGTGTCGCGCTCACCCAGCGTGCGCTCCTGATTTGCGGTCCGTCCGGCGCCGGCAAGGAAGTCATCGCCCAGCTCGTGCACCAGCACAGCGCCGCCCGCGACGCGCCCTTCGTCGACGTCAACTGCGGCGCCATTCCCGAAGCCCTGTTCGGAGCCGAACTGTTCGGCTCCGAGCGCGGCGCCTATACCGGGTCGGTGGCCAGCCGCCGCGGCCACTTCGAGATGGCGAGCCTGGGCACGCTGTTCCTCGACGAAATCGGGGAACTGCCGCTCGCCCTGCAGCCGAAGCTGCTGCGGGTACTGGAAACACGGACCTACCGCGCGGTCGGCTCCAACGAGATCCGCCGTTTCGAAGGCCGCATCATCGCAGCCACCCATTGCGACCTGCCCGCCATGATCAGGGCCGGAAAATTCCGTGAAGACCTGTACTATCGCCTCGCGGTGTTCGTCCTCGAGGTGCCGGGCCTGGACCAGCGGCGCGAAGACATTGCCGACCTGGTGTCCCATTTCGCCGCCTGCCAGCCGCGCCGCCTGACCTTCACCCCGGCCGCGATCGACTTCCTGTGCAAGCGGCCCTGGCCGGGCCAGGTGCGCGAACTGCGCAATGCCATCGACCGCCTCGCCGTGCTGGCCGAATCGCCGATCGTCAACGTCGAGGTGTTGCACAAGTGCCTGCCGCACCAGGCGGCGCCGCAAGCGGTCGCGCAACCGCTGGCCGAGGCGCTGATGCGGCTCGACGGCGACAACAAGCTCGCCGCCGCCGAAAAGCTGCTGATCGACCACGCGCTGCGTCTGTCGGACGGCAACAAGGCGGCCGCGGCGCGCCTGCTCGGGGTCAGCCGCAAGGCCGTCGAGCGGCGCATGAGCGCCCGCGAGGACCGCCTGCAACTGGCGCAGCGCTGCCTCGACGAGGGAACGCGCTTGTCCGAATGCGCCGAATTCCGCGACGCCATCCCGGTGCTGCAGCATGGGCTCGACAAGCTGGCCGACGCCTCGCTGCAGGACGACCAGTTGCGCCTGCGCCTGGAGCTGCATCGCCTGCTGGCGGTGTGCCACCGCAGCGTGAATGGCTGGCTCAGCGTGGACGCGCGCAGCTGCTACCAGCGGGCGCTCGAGCATGCCCACGAGCTGGGCGACGAGGCCGAGGTGACGACGCTGCTGTTCGGCATCTGGAGCACGCAGCTGATGTCGCTCGAACTGGCCGCCGCCCGCGCCACCGCGCAGGAAATGCTGCAGCGCGCGCAAGGAAGCGCCCGCCCCGAACTGGTCCGCCAGGCGCACCTGGCGCTGGCCAACACCTTGTACTGGCTGGGCGACAGCCAGGAAGCGCTGGCCTGCCTGACGCGCGCCGGCCTGATCGGCGCCACCCTGCACGACGGCGCCGGCAGCCAGGGTTTCGACGTGGTCGACCTGGCCCTCACGCTCGAAGGCCTCTCCGCTTTCCAGATGGGCGCCTTCGGCCGGGGCAGGGCGGCATGGCACCGCCTGATCGTGCGCAGCGGCCCCGACAATCCGCACGCCTTCAACCGCGTGCTGGCGCTGCAGGGCGCGGCCTGGCTGGCCTGCATGTTCGGCGATGCGGAGCGGCTCGGCCCGCTGGCAAGCGACCTCGAAGCGGTCGCGCGCGAGCATGGCTTCATCTTCTACCGCGGCATCGGCCAGGTCTTTCTCGCTTGTACGCTGAAGCCCGGACGCACGCCGCTGGAGGCCGAAGCGGCGCTGGCCGACGGCTACGAAAAACACATGCTGTGCCAGGGCGGCTACCTGTTCAACTGCTTCCAGGCGTGGAAGCGGGGCGAGCTGCTGCTCGACGCGGGCGCCGCGGCCCAGTGCGAGGCGCTGATCGCGCAGGCGCTGGAACTGGCCATCACCCAGCAGGACCGCGCCTACCTCGCGCAGCTGATCGAGGTCCGTGCCCGGGCCCTGCTGGCCATGGGCGATGCCGCCGGCGCCGAGCGCGAGCTGCGCTCCGCCCTGTCCACCGCCGAAGTGCTGGGCGCCGTGCCGGCCCGCCTGAGCGCCTCGACCCACCTGGCGCGCCTGCTGGCCGATTCGGGACGCGCCGCCGAGGGCAAGGCCTTGCTGGGACGCTCCCTGCGCGGCGTGGAAGTCGACATGCGTGTGACCCAATTTGCCCAGGCCGCCGCGCTGCTGTCCGAGCTTGGCGCCGAAGGCTCCATCGCAGTACCTATGAAAGGACGTGTCCATGGCGTATGAGTTGCAGAAAACGGAACTGGATCCGCTGATACTCGGCGGTTGCTTCTTCGGCAGCGGCGGCGGTGGTACGGTCGAGTCCGCGCGCAGCCTGCTGGCCCACTTCGAGGTCGGCAGCTATTACCCGCGCGCTACGGTGCGCGTGGTCGGCGTCGATGAAGCCCTCGAGGGCGACACCGTCATGGTCGCCTACCTTGGTTCGCCCAAGGCCATCGACGGCGCGACCTATCCGGACGGTCCGGTGCAGGCGGTCCGGGAAATCATGGACCGGCTCGCCTCGCAAGGCCGCACACTCGCCTACGTCGTGCCGCCGGAGAGCGGCGCGCTCGGTTTCATCGTCGCCTGCCTGGTCGCCGCCAAACTGGGGCTGGCGGTCGTCGATGGCGACGGCGCCGGCCGCGCCGTGCCCTCGCTGCCGCAACTCACCTATGCCGCGGCCGAAGTCAATCCGCGCCCGGCCTTCCTGGTCAGCCAGTCGGGCCTGAGCGTGGAGCTCGATGTCAAGCCGCGCCAGGGCGGCAACGGCGGCCTGGCGCACCAGCAGGATGTCTCGGAAATGATCGACCAGATGATGCGTCCGATCGTCTCGGAGTCGGACTTCGCCCAGTTTGGCGGCCTGGCCATGTGGATCATGGCGCCGTCCGTGCTGGCAGGCGCGCTGCCGATCCGCGGCACCCTCACGCGCGCCCTGGACATGGGCAAGGCGCTGGCGGAGCGCCGCTTTGCCACCGCAACGCAAGTCGTCGCCCATCTGCGCGAGGCGTACGGCCTCGATGCCCAGGTCATCCACGGCCCGGGCGAGTTCGTGAAGGCCGACACCGATACCGGCGGCGGCTTCGACATCGGCCGTATCACCTTGCAAGGGAACACCGGCACCTGCACCGTGGTCTACCAGAACGAATCGCTGATGGCCTGGAACAGCGCTTCGCCCATGCCGCTCTGCATGGCGCCCGACAGCATCGCCTACTTCGTCGGAGGCGCGGGAGAGCCGGTGTTTTCCAATGGCGACCTGGTACAGGCCGACGGCTCGCTCAAGCCGGCGCTGAAGCACCGCACCGTCACCCTGATCGGCATCGGCGCCGATCCCGCGCTGCGCAAGCCGGGGGGACTCAACCTGGACAGCTTCATGAAGCTGCTGAAGCAGATGGGTTACTACGGCCCGTATGTCGCGCTCGGCGCGCGGGGAGGACAGGCATGAGGAAGGGCCGCATGCGCATCGCCATCCTGGCCCCGGTCGGCACCGACAAATATAACCAGCGCCTGTTCGAGGCCGTCAAGCCGGTGATCCCGCCCGACGTGGATGTCGAAGTGCGCAACCTGCCCGATGGCCACGACTGCATCGAGTACCGCGTCGACTGGCTGCAGAACGGCTATCCGGTCGTGCTGCTGGCCAAAAAGCTGGAGCAGGAGGGCTTCGACGGCATCTGGCTGAGCGACTTCGACATGTGCGGCGTCGAGGCGGCGCGCGAGGTGATCGACATTCCGATCATCGGCGGCTTCTCCAGTTCCGCCTTCACCGCGCTGGCGCTGAGTTCGCGCCTTTCGATCGTCACGATCCTGCAAAGCACGCTCGCCATGCAGCGCAACCACATGCAGGAATACGGCCTGGAAGACAGTTTCGCGTCGATCCGGGCGATCGATTGCCCGGTGGACCAGCTCGACAACCTCGACACCGTCATCGTCAAGGCCTTCCAGGCGGCGATGCTGGCCGTCAAAGAAGACGGCGCCCAGTCGATCCTGCTCGGCTGCACCGGCTTTGTCGGCGTCGCCGAGCGCGTGTCGGCGCTGCTCGAGGATGCCCTGCAGATGTACGTGCCGGTGATCGATCCGAACCAGGCCGGCTTCAGCATGCTGGTGTCCCTGGTGCGCATGCGCCTCAGCCAGAGCCGGGCCTGCTACAGCAAGGACAGGAGCGCCTGATCGTCCGGCGACTCCACGCCTGCCGGGGCCCGCTTGCGGGCCCTTCTTCATTCCTCCTCGTGCATGCGCATTTCCGTCCATCGGGCCAGCGCCAGGTGGACGAATTCGTCCATTTCGATCGGCCTCGGCGTCGCCGTTTCCAGCCGCTTTCCTTTCAAATCAATCGCTTGGCCAAGTGGCACAGGGCTTGCAGTAGGGACCGGGCGAGCTCGGCAATATTGCCGGACCGCTCGTCCACCAACCCATCTGGAGACTGCCATGTCAGCACCCGACTTTTCAGCTGTTAGCCTCGTTTTCCTCACGGCCGGCAACATCGACGTTCCCGGCGCACCCGTGTTGAACCTCGCGCTCCTGTACGACGGACAAACCGGCGCCGTCAGCGGTGAAGCCCTGGTCACGCAAGCCATCGCCCCGCCGGATGGGCGCCTGCTGGTGCGCAGCGTCAGCGGCGAGGTCCACGGTCTCGGCATCGGTGGCGCCACCCGCGTCATGTCGCTGCGCGGCGAGTACATCTACACCCTGCCGGCGCCGGCGATCGGCAGCATCAGCGAAAAATTCGAAGCGAACTTCGTCATGAACCAGCAGTGGGTCGGCCACGGCAGCTTCCAGTACGGCGGCAAGACGATCCAGAACGTCCCGATCAAGCCGCGCGGCTGATGCCGACACGCCGGGCATGGAGCCCGGCCTCATGCCGTGGAGGACGCGATGAATACCTTATCCGTACTGGTCGTGGTCGATGCGCTGGGCGCACTGTCCAGCGGCACGCTGATGGACAACGTCTACCTGGTCGACTCCAGCCGCTACCTGGGTTCGTGGCAGGAAGGCACCGACAGCCTGCATACCCTGTGCCAGGACGGGCAGCTGATCCGCTGGTATGCCACCGGTGTCAGCCCCGGCAGCAGGGTCGCCATCACGGGATTCGCCGGTCCCATGGCCGACCAGGGCATTTGCGTGCCGGTGTCGAGCGGCGGCGCGGACGGCGACTACTGGACCGGCCGGGTGGCAAGCCGCGGCAGCTTCGCCTCCTGGCCGTATGTCGTGAGCCTGGCGCTGGGCGGACAGGTCATGCGCTTCAGTCCGTACTTGAAAGTCGATTAACCATAACAAGGAGAATGCAATGAACACTATCGACGTACTGATCGTGGTCGATGTACAGGGCGCACTGGCTGGATCGCTGCAGGACAACGTCTACCTGATCGATACCAACAAGCACGTGGGTTCCGGCAGCGAAGGCCAGGCCGAACTGAAAACGGTGTGCAAGGACGGCCAGGTGATCAACTGGAGCGTGACCCCGGTGTCGCCGTCGAGCGACGTCAACATCACCAGGTTCACCGGGCAGATGATCGCCGACGAGATCTGCGTGCCCACGCCGGTGACGGCGCTGGGCGTCACCTACTGGACCGCGCGCGTCGAGGCGCGCGGCACCACCGGCGCCCAGCAGTATTCGGTCGAGCTGACCATGGACGGCAAGGCCATGAGCTTCGATCCCTTCCTGAGCATCGGCGGCTGACATGCTGAGCCCCGCAATCAACACGGCCAAGGACTTGCTGACGCAGGCGCTCAACGAAGTGATCCGTCTCGACAAGTACGCCACGTCCGCCGACAACATCGTCATCGGCAAGCTGCCTGCCGATCCCGACTGGCTCGCTTCCGTGCGCAGCCGCACCTCCCAGCTGGGCGACGCCGGCGTCGCCTGGATGATGGAAAAGCCCGACCTGTGGGCCACGGTCCTGGTGCAGTTCACCGATTACGTCACCGCCTTCCAGGGCGTGGCCGAGATGGCGCAAGGCGGCAAGATCACTACCTCGGCGCAATGGGTGGACCTGCTGTCGCATGTGCTGCTGCCCCAGCTTGGCCAGGCGGTGGCGCTCACCAACGCGGTCGACGTGCGGGTCCAGAAGGCCATGCAGCGCTTCTCGGTGATCCAGCCGCTGCTGGAAGCGAGCATCGACGAGGGATGGACGGAACTGGCGCACGAAGAGCAGCAGATGATCAAACTGGCTTCCGAGCTGACCCACCTGCAGGACAAGGTGGCGTCGCTGGAGTCGTCGATCACCAGCGGCGTCATCAGCAGTGGGCAGGGTGCGATCACGACCTCGGTCAAGACGATCTACAGCATCGTCACCGCAGCGGGCGCCGGGTTTTCCTTCCTCTCGCTGGGCGTGTCGGTGCTCACGGTCGGCAAGTCGTACTACGACCTGGTCACGGCGACCAACGAGATCGCGGACACCCTGACCGGGATCGCCGCGCTGCAGTTGCAAGCAAGCGAAGAGGCCCAGGCGGCGGCGGGCACCAAGCTGATCCTGCAACTGGTCTACAACCTGCAAAAGTCCTTCCTCGCCATCCAGCACGTGCTGCCGCAAATCAGTGCGATGTGGAACGCCGAACTGGAGAAGCTCCAGTCCGTCATCGAAGCATTGCAAAGTGGTGCCGATCCGCAGACCTACTTTGAAATTTTTTCCATCCCGACCGCCGCGGCCAACTGGCAGGCGATCAACGACTTCGCCATGGCCATTCCCAACCTCAAGCGCGAAGTCGGCAAGCCCGTACTGCTGAATCCGCTCGATCCGATCTGATTCACCCTCATCCCCATTCACCGAAAGGACATCACCATGCACGCAGTCGATCTCCCCCTCAGCAATGAACGCCGCGCCATCGCCGCCAGCAACGACAACGTGAACAGCACCGACACGCTGCAACAGAAGACCCAGCAGGCCTTCGTCACGCTCTCGCTCATCACCCAGGCTTGCCATGGCATTCTGAACACGGTGCTGGTGGCGCCGTCGCCCAAGCCGGCCTGGTTCGACGGGCTGCAATCCAAGCTCGATACCGCCAAGGCGCATGCCACCCAGTGGATCGACAACATCGCCCCTGGTGTCACCGGCGGCGTTCCGGTGCAGGTGATCAACTACGGCACCACCTACAGTGCATTCACCGCGCAGATCATGTCCATCGTCAACGCCCACCCGGACGCGCAAGGGGCCACCAACCAGTATGTGGTGCAGGTCAAGCAGCTGGTGGAAGCGCTGGACCAGTCGGTGTCGAACATCATCACCAATGCCGAAACGACCGCCCAGATGCTCAAGGAGTGGGGCGACCTGATGCAGAAGTCGCACGACGACCTGGTGACGGGGGCGGCGAATATCCAGAGCGCGGAAACGGATCTGGCGACGGACATCCAGAAGATGAACAATGCGATCTCCACGCTGAACGAGATGATCCACAAGGAAAACATCGCCATTGCGGCCTCGGCCGGCGGCATCGGCCTGGGCCTGCTGCTGCTCATCGCCGGCATCGCGCTGGCGCCTGAAACCGGCGGCGCATCGGCCTACCTGGTGGCCGGTACGGGCGCGGCGCTGATCATTGGCGGCTCCGTGACCTGGGGCGTGATGCAGGCCAAGATCGACAAGCAGTTCAAGGAAATCGCGGCCGACCAGAAAGAGCTGGACGACGACAAGCGCCAGCTGGTGGCGCTGCAAGGCCTGGCGAGCTCGTCGAACCAGTCGATCCAGTACGTCACCGATTCGACCAATGCCTTGTCCGACTTCCGCACCTCCTGGGCGGTGTTCCAGGGCGAGCTGCAAGGCGTGAAGGCCAAGCTCGACCTGGCCGAAACGAGCCTCAGCACCATCGTGCAGGGCGCCTTCACCACGGCGGCCGCCAACGAATGGGCCGACGCGACCAACTTCGCCGAGTCCCTGGCCAACGCACCCGTCAAGGTAGTGGCCAAGCAATTGCCGATGCAATCCCAGGCTGCCTGATCCGCCTGCCCGCCGGCCGCGCCGCGGCCGGCGTTTCACCATCGCCGGGAGAAACCCATGAGTTTCAATGCCGCCGCCGTCAATCCGCAGATCGACCTGAGCATGAACCGCATGCTGATGCTGAATGCCTCCTGCCAGGCCGTGATCGAGGCCGAGATCGCGCAGGTCGCGTCGCCGTGGTACCGGCAACTGGACCAGGAACTGGGCGCGGCCGAAGAGCTCGTCATCGCCTGGCGGCGCAGCGGCGTCATGTATTTTGAGAATGCGATCCTGGACGCCGTCGGCGTGGTTGGCGATGCCTTCCTGGGCGCGCAGTCCACGATCGACGCCATGTTTTCCCAACTGGAGCGGGATGTCACCCCGGCCGGGAAGGCCGCACTGGTGGCGCAGCTGCGCGCGCTCCAGCCGCCCCTGCACACCCTGACCGCCCGGACCGGCGATTACCTCGGCCGCCTGAAGGCCTTCCAGGTCGCCATGGCGACGCCGCATGCCGGCATGGCGACCACCATCGCCCAGGTCCAGGCACAGGAAGCGGGCATCCAGGCCGCCATCGACAGCATCAACCGGCAGATCGCAGCGCTGACGACCCGGATCAATACCGACCGCGACCTCATCGCCAGGGCGCAAAAGGCGCGCAGCGACGGCATCGTCGAAACCGTCTTCGGCGTCATCTTCGCCCCGTTCACGGGCGGTTTGTCACTGATACTGGCCGGTATCGGGGTGGCTTCGATCGCCGCGGCGCAGGACAAGGTGAACGCCATGGAGTCCAACGTGTCCGGCTATCAGCACACGATCGCCGGCGACCAGTCCACGCTCAAGGCGGACCAGGCCATCATCGCCACCCTGGGTGCGCTGACCATGAGTACCGGTCTCGTCATTAGCGACCTCGACAACATCGATGCGGCGCTGGATGGCTTGCGCACCAGCTGGGATGTATTCGATGGGGAGCTCGCAGGCGTGATCGACAAGCTCGGCCTGGCCACCAGCGCAGCCGACCTGGTCGTGATGCAGGCGTGGTACGGCAGCGCCTGCGCGGAGTGGAAGCTGATTGCGGAGCATGCGGCCAGCCTCTTGCATCCCGCCATTACCACGCGCATCGTTTCGATTGGATAAAGAAAAAGGGTTACATGTCGGAACATGTAACCCTTTGTTCTTGCTGCTCATTCTGGTGCCGACTGCAGGACTCGAACCCGCCACCTGATGATTACAAATCAACTGCTCTACCTGATGAGCTAAGTCGGCAATGTGATCGTTAGAGCAAGGATTATACCCTTATTTGATACGGGTCAACGTCGGGCGTCCGCCTTTTTTGGGCGGCTCGTTGTCGTCATCCGGCGGCGTAGTGGACTCGGCCGTGGAGGCGCTCTCGGAAGCCGGCACCGCCGACAGCGAGGCCGATGCGGGCTCGTCGGCCGTCGCCGGCATGTCCGCCGCGGTCACGTTGACCTCGAAGGCCATGCCCTGGCCATTCTCGTTCGCGTAGATCGCCAGCACGTTGTGCACCGGGATGTAGATCTCGCGCGACACGCCGTTGAAGCGCGCACGGAAATGGATCGCGTCGTTGTCCATCTTCAGCCCGGACGTGGCGCCGTAGCTGATGTTCAGGATGATCTCGCCTTTCCTGACGTATTCCATCGGCACCGTGGTGGCGGAATCGACCTTGACCGCAAGGTAGGGCGTGTAGCCGCTGTCGGTGCACCATTCGTAGATGGCGCGCAGCAGGTAAGGCTTGGTGGAGATCTCGGACATGGCTTTGTTGATAAAAAGATACTAAAGTACGCGCCAGTTTACCC
This sequence comes from Massilia niastensis DSM 21313, assembly GCF_000382345.1. GTDB lineage: Bacteria > Pseudomonadota > Gammaproteobacteria > Burkholderiales > Burkholderiaceae_D > Telluria > Telluria niastensis. The sequence goes on along the minus strand of NZ_KB908093.1, from coordinate 75,799 downwards.
CATTCCCAGGAACGTGGCGAACCGGCGTGTACGGACTGCAGGGCGGCCCGGGGGAGCCGCCCGCGCGCCATCAGCGGCGCATCACCTTCTCGGACGGGGTCAGCGCCTCGATGTAGGCCGGGCGCGAGAAGATGCGCTCGGCGTACTTCATCAGCGGCGCCGCGGTCTTCGACAGCTCGATACCGTAGTGGTCCAGGCGCCACAGCAGCGGGGCGATCGCCACGTCCAGCATCGAGAATTCGTCGCCGAGCATGTACTTGTTCTTCAGGAACAGCGGCGCCAGGGTGGTCAGGCGGTCGCGGATTTCCGAGCGGGCCTTGTCGTGGCTCTTGTCGTTCGTCTTGTTGCGCTCGCTTTCCAGCGTGTGCACGTGGACGAACAGTTCCTTCTCGAAGTTGAACAGCATCAGGCGGGCACGGGCGCGCATCAGCGGGTCGGCCGGCATCAGCTGCGGGTGAGGGAAGCGCTCGTCGATGTACTCGTTGATGATGTTCGACTCGTACAGGATCAGTTCGCGTTCGACGAGGATCGGCACCTGGCCGTACGGATTCATCGTCGAGATGTCCTCCGGCTTGTTGAACAGGTCGACGTCGCGCACCTCGAAGTCCATGCCCTTTTCGAACAGGACCAGGCGGCAGCGTTGAGAGAACGGGCACGTGGTGCCGGAGTAGAGAACCATCATGGTTTATAGTTCCTTAAGAAACAAAGGGGTGAAGCGCAAAGCGACTCACCCCGAAAAATGATTGCCCGTATTATAGCCAACCGGGCAGTGAAAGCGAATTACTTCACATCCTTCCAGTATGACGCGTTCAAGCGCCAGGCCAGGAAAGCGAACACGGACATGAACAGAAGGACAATGACACCCAGGCGTTTGCGGGTGTTTTGCGCCGGTTCCGCCATCCAGCCCAGGTAGGCGACCAGGTCGGCGGTGGCGGTGTCGAACTCCTGCTGGCTCATGGCGCCGGGCGCCACCTGCTCGAAGCCGGCGAACTTGTGCACCGTCTTGCCGGCGTCATGCGGATCGGCTTCGTCGACGAATTTCGCAGTGCGTACGCCCTGCAGCTGCCACATCGCGTGCGGCATCGCCACGTTCGGCACCACCATGTTGTTCCAGCCGGTCGGGCGGGTGTCGTCCTTGTAGAAGGTGCGCAGGTAGGTATACAGGTAGTCCGCGCCCGAGCCGGCCGGCGAGGACTTGGCGCGCGCGATCACCGACAGGTCCGGCGGCACCGCGCCGAACCAGACCTTCGCATCGTCGGCGCGCATCGCCGTCGTCATCATGCCGCCGACTTTGTCTTGCGAGAACAACAGATTGTTCCTGATCTGATCCTCGGACAGCCCCAGGTCCTGCAGGCGGTTGTAGCGCATCGAGGTCGCCGAGTGGCAGTTCAGGCAATAGTTGACGAACAGCTTGGCGCCATTCTGCAGCGCCGACAGCTCGCTGCGCTCGGGCGCGCGCTCGAGCGGGAAGCCGCCCTCGGCGGCGAATGCCAGCCCCGGCACCAGGGCCAGGACTGCGATCAGTTTCTTCGCAAAGAATTTCATGGGTTGTCCTTGTGCTCTCTGATGATGTCGATCAATGCGGGGTGAAGCTCAGGCGATTCGGCACCGGCTTGAAGGTGCCCATCGTGCTCCACCACGGCATCAGCAGGAAGAACGCAAAGTACAGCAGGGTGCAGACTTGCGAGAGGATCGTGAACGACGGCGTCGGCAGCTGGGTGCCCAGGTAGCCCAGGGTCAGGAAGCACAGCGCGAACACCACGAACAGCCAGGTGTGCCAGTCCGGGCGGTAGCGCAGCGAGCGGGCCGGCGAGTGGTCCAGCCACGGCAGGAAGGCCAGGATCATGACCGACGAACCGAACAGCACCACGCCCCAGAACTTCGCTTCCAGCACCTGCGGCAGCATGCCGATGATGAGCACGAGGCCGATCGCGGCGATCGCGATCTTGGCGCGGTAGGACAGGCGCGACTTGAGCCAGATGAACACGACATAGGCGGCGACCGCGGCCATCAGCACGTACATGAAGTCGGCCGTGGTGGCGCGCAGCACCGAGTAGAACGGCGTGAAGTACCAGGTCGGCGCGATGTGCGGCGGGGTCTTCATCGAGTCGGCCGGCAGGAAGTTGTTGTACTCCAGGAAGTAGCCGCCCATTTCAGGCGCGAAGAACACGACCGCCGAGAAGATCAGCAGGAACACCGACACGCCGAACAGGTCCTTGGTGGTGTAGTAGGGGTGCGAGTGGATCGCGTCGACCGGATGGCCGTGCTCGTCCAGGTTGTCCTTGACTTCGATGCCGTCCGGGTTGTTCGAGCCGACTTCGTGCAGCGCCAGGATGTGCGCGGCCAGCAGGCCCAGCAGCACCAGCGGCAGGGCGATCACGTGGAAGGCGAAGAAGCGGTTCAGGGTGGCGTCCGACACCACGTAGTCGCCGCGGATCCACAGCGACAGGTCGGGACCGATCACGGGAATCGCGCCGAACAGGTTGACGATCACCTGCGCGCCCCAGTACGACATCTGGCCCCACGGCAGCAGGTAGCCGAAGAAGGCTTCCGCCATCAGGCACAGGAAGATCCCGAAGCCGAACAGCCAGACCAGCTCGCGCGGCTTGCGGTACGAACCGTACAGCAGGGCGCGGGTCATGTGCAGGTAGACCACGATGAAGAAGGCCGAGGCGCCGGTCGAGTGCATGTAGCGCACCAGCCAGCCCCAGGGCACTTCGCGCATGATGTATTCGACCGAGCCGAACGCGAGCGCGGCGTCCGGCTTGTAGTGCATGGTCAGGAAGATGCCGGTGACGATCTGCAGCACCAGCACCAGCAGGGCCAGCGAGCCGAACACGTACCAGACGTTGAAGTTCTTGGGGGCGTAGTAGCGGCCCCACTGGTCGTTCCACAGCTTGGTCAGCGGGAAGCGGTCGTCGACCCAGGCCAGCGCCTTCTCGGCGGCCGGCGCGTTCGCGGGAAGCTTGGTTTCTTTGAATGGGCCTGCCATCTTATGCCTCGCCTTTCTCGTCTTTGCCGATCACCAGCCTGTTATCCGACAGGTACATGTACGGTGGAACATCCATGTTGGTCGGCGCCGGCTTGTTCTTGAACACGCGCGCCGACAGGTCGAAGGTGGAGCCGTGGCAGGGGCAGAGGAAGCCGCCCGGCCAGTTGTCCGGGAGGTTCGGCTGGGGGCCGGAGTTCAGGCGCGAGGAGGGGGAGCAGCCCAGGTGCGAGCAGATGCCCACGGTCACCAGCACTTCCTTGTGCTCGATGCGCGCGCGGTACGGGTTCTTGGTGTATTCCGGCATCGGCAGCTGGAATACCTTGTCGGAGGCCGGATCGGCGAGTTCGGCGTCGATCTTGGTCAGATTGGCCATCATTTCCGGTGTCCGGCGAAGAATCCAGACCGGCTTGCCGCGCCATTCGACGACCTTCATTTCGCCGGGCTTGACGTCGGAGATATCGACTTCGACGGGAGCGCCCGCGGCTTTCGCGCGTTCAGAGGGCTGGAAGGTGCTGACGAGGACTCCCGCCGTGGACACACCAACGACACCGCCTGCCGCGCATGTAGCGACGATCAAACCGCGTCGGCCTGGATCGACCTGCTTATCATTACTCATACCAACCCCACTCCGTGAAAAACGAAACTTAAGAATTAATAAAGAGCTTCCAGCAACACAAAATTATATGTGAACGGCAATACCGATTGGAAAAAAATTATCAAGGGTACATGGTTGGCAAAATGCCCGTGCCAGCGCACGCCTTTCGGAAGGCAGAGCGACATCCATAATCGGGATGCTTGGGGTATGATGGAACTGCTTGTATCAATAACAATTCGAGGAATCCAATGGCGATGCTAAGCGAGTTCAAGAAGTTTGCGGTACGCGGCAATGTGGTCGACCTGGCCGTGGGCGTGATCATCGGCGCGGCCTTCGGCCGGATCGTCGATTCCCTGGTCCAGGACATCATCATGCCGCCGATCGGAAAGCTGTTCGGAGGCCTCGACTTCGCAAACTATTATATTCCTCTCAACAACCAGGCTTACAACTTACCGCTTGTCGAAGCAAAAAAAGCCGGTGCAGTGTTGGCATATGGTAACTTTCTGACCATCTTGCTCAACTTTATCATCCTGGCCTTCATCATTTTCCAGATGGTGAAGCTGGTCAACCGCCTGCGCGGCCCGGCGGACGCCGAGGCGGCCGCGATTGCGGAAGAGGTCGTTCTGCTGCGCGAAATCCGGGACTCCCTGAAGAAGTGAAAGACGGCACCCTCCACGACATCGTCAGGCGCCCCAGTGCGCCGCGCCGGCTCTGGCTGCTGTTCGCACAGGCAGTCACCGTCGCGCTCGCCCTGTATTTCGTGATCGCGGTGCTGCGGCCGGAATGGCTGGAACGCCCGCCGACGCCGGTCCAGGTCGGCGCACCGGGCAAGTCGGTGCCGATGCTGCAGGCCGCGCCGGCCGCCACCGCCGGCAGCTTCCGCGAGGCCGCCGGCAAGGCGATGCCGGCCGTGGTCAACATCTTCACCAGCAAGGCGTCGCGCCAGGCCCATCCGCTGCTGAAGGACCCCTTCTTCCGCCGCTTCTTCGGCGACCGCCTGCCGCCGGACGAGCAGCTGGCCAGCCTGGGCTCGGGCGTGATCGTCAGCGGCGACGGCTATATCCTGACCAATTTCCACGTGGTCGAGGGGGCGGATGCGATCGAGGTCGGCCTGGCCGACGGCCGCAAGGCCCCGGCGCGCATGGTCGGCACCGATCCCGAGACCGACCTGGCCGTGATCCGCATTGCGGAAAGCAACCTGCCGGTGATGGTGCTGGGCGACCCCGAGCAGGCGCGCGTGGGCGACGTGGTGCTGGCCATCGGCAATCCCTTCGGCGTCGGCCAGACCGTCACCCTGGGCATCATTTCCGCGCTGGGCCGCAACAACCTGCACATCAACCACTTCGAGAACTTCATCCAGACCGACGCCGCGATCAACTTCGGCAACTCGGGCGGGGCGCTGGTCGACACCAATGGCCACCTGCTGGGCATCAACTCGGCCATCTATTCGCAGACCGGCGGCTCGGTCGGGATCGGCTTCGCGATTCCGGTCTCCACCGCCAAGACGGTGCTGGACTCGATCATCCGCCATGGCCAGGTGGTGCGCGGCTGGATCGGCATCGAATCGCAGGACATCACGCCCGAGCTGGCCACCAGCTTCGGCCTGGCGCGCTCGAGCGGGGCGATCATCGCCGGCGTGGTGCGCGGCGGCCCGGCCGACCGCGCCGGCGTCCAGCCGGGCGACATCCTGACTTCCGTGGGTGGCAAGCCGGTGGGCAGCACCAGCGACATGCTGAACCTCATCGCCCAGCTCGAGCCGGGCTCGAAGGCCGACCTGACCATCCTGCGCAAGAGCCGCAAGTCGACCCTGGGCGTGACCGTCGGCCGCCGGCCACGCCAGATTCCGTAGTTCCTTTTCCCCATTATCCATGCACCTGCGCGACCTGAAGCAATTCCTCACCGAACTCAGCGACAACAACAACCGACCCTGGTTCATCATGAACAAGCCGCGCTACGACATCCTGCGCGAGGAGTTCCTGGCGGTCGTGACCGACCTGATCCGCGAACTGGCGAGATTCGACAAGCAGGTGGCGGCCTGCGATCCGAAGAAGGCGATGTTCCGCATCAACCGCGACATCCGCTTCTCCAACGACAAGACGCCCTACAAGACGCGCTTCTCGGCCGGTATCACGCCGAGCGACAAGCGGCGCCCGAGCGCGGCGGGCGGCCCGACGTATTACTTCCACATCGAAGGCAATGGCAAGCTGCTGTTCGGCGCGGGCGAATACCTGCCGCCGGGGCCGCGGCTGAAGGCGATCCGCGAGCACGTCGTCAACGATGCGCCTGGATTTGCCAAAATGTTGAAGAATAAGCATCTCCGGGAGCGCTACGGCGACCTGCAGGAAGAAGACAAGCTGCAACGTCCGCCCAAGGGCTTTGACCCCGGCCATCCGCACATCGAGTACCTGAAGCTGAAGAGCTTTTTCGTGTGGACCGAGGTGGACCTGGAGCTGAATGCGCCGGACAAGCTGGTACCCTTGCTGGCAAGCGGATTCAAGGATGCGTTCGCGCTGGTCACCTGGCTGCGCGGTGTGCCGGAAAACTATGACGAGCAATAAAGAAGGAGGGCGACATGGCCTTGCAACACGCAGTATCGGGTGAAAAGATCGTATTGCAGCGCGGGGATGACGACATCGCCCATTTCACGTCGATCGCCCTGGTCAAGACCGAGACGATGGAGCTGATCCGGCTGGTGGTTCCGAAGGAAAAGCCGGTGCCCGAGCACCGCGTGGAAGGGGAGGTGACCCTGCTGTGCCTCGAGGGCGAGATCGCGCTCGACGCGCATGGCCGCACGATCGTGCTGCGGCCGAACGAGATGGTCTATCTGGCGGCCGGCGAGCCGCGCACCATTCGCGCCAACAGGGATGCGGTGGCGCTCATGACGATCCTGATGGGGCCGGTGCGCGCGGGTGGACCGACCAAGGATCCGCGCGGGGCGGCGAACTGATATTCACGCGGGACGGCGAACTCAGGTAGGGTGGACGGCTTTGCCGTCCACGCGGTGATCGTTACCGGTGCTGCATTCGTACGCGATGATCTCGCCGCCAACTATCACCGCGTGGGCGGACAAGCCGCCCACCCTACGCCAGCTCGATCCTCGGGTCCCGCGCCAGCAGCCTGGCCGCCATCTCGCTGGCCGCCATTCCATCGAACAGCACGCTGGCCACCGCCTCGGTGATCGGCATCTCCACCCCCATCCTGTGCGCCAGCTCGCGCACCGATTTCGCGCACGGCACACCCTCGGCCACGTGCCCGAGTTCCCGCACGATGGTGTCGAGCGCCTTGCCCTCGGCCAGCGCCAGGCCGACCCGGCGGTTGCGCGACAGGTCGCCGGTGCAGGTCAGGATCAGGTCGCCCATCCCGGTCAGGCCCATGAAGGTGCCGGGCTGCGCGCCCAGCGCCGTGCCCAGGCGGGTGATCTCGGCCAGGCCGCGCGTGATCAGGGCCGCGCGCGCATTCAGGCCCAGGCCCAGGCCGTCGGCGGCGCCGGTGGCGATCGCCATCACGTTCTTGACCGCGCCGCCCACTTCGACGCCGACCAGGTCGTCGCACGAATAGACGCGCAGGTTGTTGCCGTGCACCGCCGTCACCACGCGTTCGCGCAATTCATTCGAGCTCGACGCCACGCTCAGCGCGCACGGCAGCCCGCGCGCCACTTCCTGCGCGAACGACGGGCCCGACAGCGCCGCGCCCGGCACGCCGTCGCCCAGCACCTCGGCCACTACCTGGTGCGGCAGCAGGCCGGTGTCGGCTTCGAAGCCCTTGCACAGCCAGACCACGTTCGGGATGGCATGCCCGCGCAGCCGTTCCAGCAGCGGACGCAGGCCGGCCACCGGGCAGGCCGCGATCAGCAGCGGCGCTTCATCGGCGCGCGCCTCCAGCACATGGGCCAGCGCGGCGTCGAAATCGCTGGTCACGCGCAGGCTGGCCGGCAGCGGATGGCCCGGCAGGTAGGGGTTCTCGCGCGCGGCCTCGGTCTCGGCCATCTGCTGCGGGTTGCGGCCCCACAGCAGCACGTCGTGGCGCGCGGCCAGCGCGATCGCCACCGCCGTGCCCCAGGCGCCCGCGCCGAGCACGACGATCTTGGAAGCTTGTTTGTTATCTTGCATGAAATCCCAACAGTGGAACTACAGGCCCCAGATATCGGTGGCCTTGATGTAACCGGTGATGCCGTCGCGGTGGCGCACGCGCGCCCAGGTCAGCGCGGTCGGATCGACCAGTTCGAGCAGGACGCCCTTGTCGGCGGTCATGAGGACCTGCGAGCTGTCGTTCGCATCCGCGAACACCTTGGCGCCGGGCACGCTCACCAGCACGTTACGCCGTGCCGACAGGCCGTTGGCCGGGGTCCAGGCGACATCGCCGTTCATGTCGCGCACCTTGACCCATTCGCCATAGCTGAGCATGACCTGCACCGGCATGCCTTGCGGCGCCACGTACAGTTTCTTGCCCTTGGCGGACGGGGTGTCGTACAGGATCGCGGCGGGCGTGCCGACCGTCTTGAAATCGAAGGCGTGCGCAGCCGATGCTGCAAGGAACAGCAGGCCTGCGAGGAAGCGGGAAAGGATCATGGCGGGCCTTGGATGGACAAGAACCGGAACGCCGGCGGTGGAACGGGCGTCGCAAGCGACGCCCGCGGGAGGGATTACTGTGCGGTGCCGGTAGCGGCTTCTGCCAGGGCCTGGCGGCGCTGCTGGTAGAAGGCTTCGAAGTTGATCTCGGCCAGGTGCACCGGCGGGAAGCCGGCGCGGCTGATCACGTCAGCGATGTTGGCGCGCAGGTAAGGGTAGATGATGTTCGGGCAGCCGATGCCCAGCAGCGGATCCATCTGGTCAGCCGGGATGTTGCGGGCTTCGAAGATGCCGGCCTGCTTGCCTTCCACCAGGAACGCAACCTTGTCCTTCAGCTTGGCGGTGACGGTGATCGTCACGGTCGACTCGTAGATGCCTTCGGCGATGCTCTCGGCGCCGACGTCCAGCGACACTTCGATGGCCGGGGCTTCCTGCTCCAGGAAGATCGACGGCGAATTCGGTTGCTCCAGCGACATGTCTTTCAGGTAGACGCGTTGGATTTGGAATACTGGTTGCAGATTTTCGTCAGACATGGAACGCTTTCGTTGAAATAATTAAAGGATGACAGGGCGCCATCCCAGGTGCTGGGGTCAAACGCAACGGCAATTGTATCAAAATCAATTTGGATGCAATAGCGCTTTGCCGCCGCGTTGCAGACCTGTTTTGTACGCGCCTTACTCGCCGTTCAGCAGCGGATCCAGGCGGCCCGCCTGGTCCAGTGCGTACAGGTCGTCGAAGCCGCCCACGTGGGTGTCGCCGACATAGATCTGCGGCACGGTACGGCGACCGGTGCGCTGCATCATGATCTGGCGCTGTTCCGGGTCGAGGTCGACGCGGATGCGCTCGATGTCGGTCACGCCCTTGGCTTCGAGCAGGCGCTCGGCGCGCACGCAGTAAGGGCAGCTTGCGGTATGGTAAAGGACAACGTGGGCAGACATGATTCTTCCTTCCTTGACAGATTATTTGGTGAGCGGCAGGCCTGCGGCGCTCCAGGCCGCCAGGCCGCCTTCCAGGCTGTAGACATCCTCGAAACCGGCCTTCTGCAGCTGGCGGGCCGCCTTGTCGGAGCGCGCGCCGTTCTGGCACACCACCACGACGGTGCGGCTTTTCGACTTGTCCAGTTCGCCGATGCGTTGCCCCAAGTCTGACAGCGGGATGTGTTTCGCGTCGCGCAGGTGGCCGGCCGCGAAGTCGTCCGCGCCGCGCACGTCGACCACGGTGGTCTTGCCGCGGTTGATCATCTGCGTCACCTGCAGCGGCGTGGCGCGTTTACCGCGCGGCGCCAGGGCTGGCCACAGCAGCGCGCCACCCGAGATGACGGCGATCGCCACAATGAAAATATTATCGAGTATGAATTTCACAAGGCTTCCAATGGTTGAACTGAATCGGCGCATTATAAAATAGAAGGCGAACCATACACCCACCATCCTTTTTTCAAGACAAATTTATGTACAAAATCGTATTCATGCGCCATGGCGAATCGACCTGGAACCTGGAAAACCGCTTCACCGGCTGGACCGACGTCGACCTGACCGAGAAGGGCGTCGCCGAAGCAAAAACCGCCGGCCGCGTCCTCAAGGAGGCCGGTTTCAAGTTCGACCTGTGCTACACCTCGGTGCTCAAGCGCGCCGTGCGCACCCTGTGGCTGGCGCTCGACGAGATGGACATGATGTATCTGCCGATCATCAACGACTGGCGCCTGAACGAGCGCCACTACGGCGCCCTGCAGGGCCTGGACAAGGCCGAGACCGCCGCCAAGTTCGGCGACGAGCAGGTGCTGGTCTGGCGCCGCAGCTACGACACCCCGCCGCCGCCGCTGGCCGCCGACGACGAGCGCACCTCGTTCAACGACCCGCGCTACGCCGGCCTGGACAAGGCGCAGATCCCGCTCACCGAATGCCTGAAGGACACGGTCGCACGCGTGATGCCGGCCTGGGACGAGGAAATCGCCCCGGCCATCCGCGCCGGCAAGAACATCCTGATCTCGGCCCACGGCAACAGCCTGCGCGCCATCATCAAGATGCTCGACAACATCAGCGACACCGACATCGTCGGCCTGAACATCCCGAACGGCCAGCCGCTGGTGTACGAACTGGATGCCGACCTGAAGCCGATCCGCCATTACTACCTGGGCGACCAGGAAGCGATCGCCGCCGCCATGGCGGCCGTGGCCAACCAAGGGAAGGCAAAGTAAAGTCTTGCGTTTGCCATTCACGAAGTCGCTCGGGAGCGCGCTGCTGTGCGCCCTCCTGGGCATCGCGCTGTCCCCCGACGCTTTCGCCCAACGCCAGACCGAACGCAGCCGCCAGAAGGCGACTGCCGAGAAACAGCGGGCCGGCATCCAGCAAAAGCTGGAAGCGATCAAGCGCGACATCATCCGCACCGAGAGCGAAAAGGAAGACGCCGCCGATACCCTGGCGGAGTCCGAGGCCGCCATTTCGGACGCCAACCGCGCGCTGCGCGACCTGGCCGAGGAACAGGACCAGACCAGCAACCGGTTGCAGGACCTCGGCACCGAGCAGCAGCGCCTGGCGCAGACAATTGATTCTCAAAAGAAACAGTTGTCTGAATTGCTGCGCGAGCACTACGTGGCTGGCAACGAAGACCGGATCAAGCTGCTGCTGTCCGGCGACAACCCGAACCGGATCAACCGCGACCTGCAGATGATGGCCTATGTGTCGCAGGCGCAGGCGCGGCTGCTGGCCGCCCTGCGCGGCAACCTGGCCCAGGTCGAGGCCAACCGCGACAAGGTCGAGAACGCCCAGCAGGAGCTGGAAGAAATCGCCCAGGAGCAGCTCGACCAGAAGGCGCTGCTGGAGAAGGAAAAGGCGCGCCGCGCGGCGCTGCTGCAGAACCTGTCGAGCAAGCTGGCCGACCAGCGCAAGCAGGCCGACCGCCTGCAGCGCGACGAGCAGCGCATGAGCGGGCTGGTCGACCGCCTGACGCGCCTGATCCGCGAGCAGGCCGAGGCCGAGCAGCGCCGCCAGGCCGCGCTGGCCGCCGCCAGGGCCAAGGCCGAGGCGGAAGAGAAGGCGCGGGCGCTGGCGCGCGCCAAGGCGGCCCAGGAAAAGGCCGAGCGCGAACGCATCGCGCGCGCCAAGGCGGCCCGGGAGGCCAAGCCGGGCGCCAAGCCCGTGCCGATCCCGGAAGAACCGAAAGTGGTCGAGCAGCCGGCGCCGAAGCCGGCCGAGACCAAACCGTCCGCGCCGCCGCCGCCCGAGGTCACCCTGGCGCCGGCCGCCCCGGCGGGCGCCTTCGCCAGCCTGCGCGGGCGCCTGAACGCCCCGATCAGCGGCAGCGTGGCGGCGCGCTTCGGCGCCCGCCGCGGCGACGGCCCGAGCTGGAAAGGCATGTTCATCAAGGCCGCCGAAGGGGCCGAGGTGCGCGCCGTCGGACCGGGCCGGGTGGTGCACGCCGACTGGATGCGCGGCTTCGGCAACCTGATCATCATCGACCACGGCGGCGAGTACCTGTCGATCTACGGGAACAACCAGTCCCTGCTGAAACGCCCGGGCGACATGGTGCGCGCGGGGGAGGCGATCGCGAGCGCGGGCAATACCGGCGGCAACGAGGAATCGGGGCTATACTTTGAGCTCAGGCACCGCGGCAAGGCCTTCGATCCTGCAAGCTGGATCAAATTCTAGGGGCAAACATGGGCATCAAAGCAAAGAACATCGGGCTGATCGGCCTGGGCATGGTGGCCGGCGTGGCCGCGTCGTTCCAGTTCTCGGCCTATGCGCAAAAGAACGGCGCGCCGTTGCCGCTCGACGAGCTGCGCCAGCTGGCCGATGTCTACGGCCTGATCAAGACCGACTATGTCGAACCGGTCGAGGACAAGAAGCTGCTGTCCGAGGCGATCGGCGGCATGGTCGCCTCGCTCGACCCGCATTCGGTCTACCTCGACCCCAAGGCCTTCCGCGAGATGCGCGAGAGCGTGCAGGGCAAGTTCGTCGGCGTGGGCGTCGAGATCGCCACCGAGGACGGCTATGTCAAGGTGGTGTCGCCGATCGAGGACACCCCGGCGCACAAGGCCGGCATCAAGTCCGGCGACCTGATCACCCGCATCGACAACGTCCCGGTGCGCAACATGTCGGTCGACGAGGCCATCAAGCGCATGCGCGGCAAGGCCGGCAGCAAGGTCACCCTCACCATCGCCCGCCGCGGCGAGGACAAGCCCTGGGTGGTGCCGGTGACGCGCGAAAAGATCAACGTGCAAAGCGTCAAGGCCAGGCTGGTCGAACCGGGCTATGCCTGGGTGCGCGTCAGCCAGTTCCAGGAAAACACGCTGGAAGAACTGGCCCGGAAAACGACATCCCTGTATGCCGAAAATCCCGGGATCAAGGGCCTGGTGCTCGACCTGCGCAACGACCCGGGCGGCCTGCTGCCGGGCGCGATCGGCGTGTCGGCGGCCTTCCTGCCCCAGCCCGACCAGGTGATCGTCTCGACCAAGGGCCAGTTGCCGGATTCGAACCAGGTGTTCTATGGCCGCCGCGAGTTCTATGCGCAGCGCGGCGATCCGCTGGCCGGCCTGCCGGAAGCGCTCAAGACGGTGCCGATGGTGGTGCTGGTGAACAGCGGTTCGGCCTCGGCGTCGGAGATCGTGGCCGGCGCCCTGCAGGACTACAAGCGCGCGATCGTGATGGGCAGCCAGACCTTCGGCAAGGGCTCGGTGCAGACCCTGCGCCAGCTGTCGGCCGACACCGCGATCAAGCTGACCACGGCGCGCTACTACACGCCGAAGGGACGCCCGATCCAGGCCACCGGCATCGTGCCCGACATGCGGGTCGCGGAGACCGCCGAGGGCGACATGCTCAATGCGCTGCGCGTGCGCGAATCGGACCTGCAGCGCCACCTGGTGGCCGAGGGCGAGAAGAAGGCCGCGAGCGCCAGGGACAAGGCCGGCCAGGTGGACCAGCAGCAGCGCGCCCTGGCCCTGCTGAAGGAGCGCAAGCCGCTCGAGTTCGGCAGCAAGGACGACTTCCAGCTGGCCCAGGCGCTGAACCACTTCAAGGGCCTGCCGGTGCAGCTGGCCAAGGGCGAGCCGGAGGAACTCAAGCCGGTGCCGCAGCCCTTGCCGGGTGCGGAGCACAAGCCGCCCGAACTCAAGGCGCCGCCAGCCAAGAAATAAGCGTTTGCGGGGTGCACGCAAACCTGGGTCTCCGCGCAGGCGGGGGCCGGGCCTGCGCACCCGCAGCCCCCACGTTTACCCCACCCCATGAACGACAACCAACTCCTGCGCTATTCGCGCCACATCCTGCTCGACGACATCGGCATCGAAGGCCAGGAACGCCTGCTGGCCGCGCACGCGGTCGTGATCGGCGCCGGCGGCCTGGGTTCGCCGGCCGCGCTCTACCTGGCCGCGAGCGGCGTCGGCCGCATCACCCTGGTCGACGACGACGAGGTCGACCTCACCAACCTGCAGCGCCAGGTCATGCACACCACCGCCCGCGTCGGCCAGCCGAAGGTCGAGTCCGGACGCACGGCGCTGCTGGCGCTGAATCCCGAGATCGAGGTCGTCGCCCTGTGCGAACGCGCCGGCCCGGAACGCCTGCTGGAACTGGCGCGCTCGGCCACCGTCGTGCTCGATTGCAGCGACAACTTCGCCACCCGCCACGCGGTCAACCGCGCCTGCGTGGCCGCCGGCGTGCCGCTGGTGTCGGGCGCGGTGATCCGCTTCGACGGCCAGCTGTCCGTGTTCGACCCGCGCCGCGAAGGCGCTCCCTGCTATGCCTGCCTGTTCCCCGAGGACAGCCACTACGAGGACGCCGCCTGCAGCAGCATGGGCGTGTTCGCGCCCCTGGTCGGCGTGGTCGGCGCCACCCAGGCCGCCGAAGCCATCAAGCTGGTGGTCGGCATCGGCCAGCCGCTGGCCGGACGCCTGCTGCTGCTCGAGGGCCGGGCGATGGAATGGACCAGCATCGGGGTCGCACATAACCCGTCTTGCCAAGTCTGTATTAAGCCTGGCTGAACGTACAATTTAACGATACGTGCTCTGAACAAGGTGGCTTACAATGCATCCAAGGCTGCGACGCCTGTCATATTTCCGGCATATACTGACCGGCTTTACCGATTCACTGCCCAGATCACTATGAATATAAGTTCGCAACGTATGCAGCGCCGCCGCTTCGCCCGCGGCTTCACCCTGGTCGAGATCATGGTTGTCGTGGTCATCATCGGCATCCTCGGCGCCCTGGTCGTGCCGAAGCTGCTGGGCCGCACCGGCGAATCGCGCGTCACCGCCGCCAAGGTCGATATCGCGACCATGATGCAGGCACTCAAGCTGTACAAGCTGGACAACCAGCGCTATCCGACCACCGAGCAGGGCCTGCTGGCCCTGACCACCAAGCCGACCTCCGGTCCGGCGGCCAACGGCTGGAAGACCGGCGGCTATGTCGAGAAACTGCCGAAGGATCCGTGGGGTAACGCCTACCAGTACCTGTCGCCGGGCATCCATGGCGAAGTGGACATCTTCTCGCTGGGCGCCGACGGCCAGCCTGGCGGCACCGGCGAGGATGCCGACGTCGGCTCCTGGGAGTAAGTTCTTTTGATGCCGGCCACGCGCCCACCGCGCAAGGACTCCGGCTTCACCCTGGTGGAGCTGCTGGTCGTGCTGGTCATCATCGGCATCACGCTGGGGCTGGCTTCGCTGAACGCCATGCCGAGTCCGCGCCAGGACCTGCAGCAGGAAGCCCAGCGCCTGGCGCTGCTGCTGCAGCTGGCGCGCGACGAGGCCATCGTGCGCAACCGGCTGGTCGCATTCGAGGCCAACGGCGAACGCTACCGCTTCATCGTGCGCAACGATAACGGCTGGGAGCCGGTCACCCGCGACGACCTGCTGCGCGAACGCACTTTCAAGAACGCCCCGCTGCAGCTGAACCTGCAGCCTGCCGGCGCGTCCGGCGCCAGCGACCGGCTGCGCATCACCTTCGGCCGCGAACCGGTCGACAAGCCCTTCGTCCTCACCCTGGCCACCGGCGGCAACGCGGTCGCGATCCGCGCCGACGGGGTCGGGCATTTCACGGTCGAATGAGCATGCACCCGCGCCGCATCCACGGATTTACCCTGCTCGAAGTGCTGGTGGCCCTGGTCATCGTCGGCACCGCGCTCAGCGCGGGCCTGCGCGCGGTCGGCAGCCTGGCCACCAACAGCGCCGGGCTGCGCGCCTCGATGATGGCGACCTGGTCGGCCGAGAACCGCCTGGTGCAGATCCGCCTGGGACGCGAATTCCCCGAGGTCGGGAAGCGCAGCTTCCCCTGCCCGCAGGGCGACCTGAACCTGATCTGCGAGGAAGAGGTGCTGACCAGCCCGAATCCCCTGCTGCGCCGGATCGAAGTGTCGGTGTTCGACGTCGACAATCCGGGGCGCCGCATCGTCAAGCTGGTCCAACTGGTGCTGAGGCCTCCCCCGGTATGAAACTCGGCCTACAACGCGGAATACAACGCGCCACGCAGCGCCAGCCAGGCTTCACGCTCGTCGAGCTGCTGGTGGCGATCGCCATCCTGGCCATCGTCGCCGTGCTCGGCTGGCGCGGGCTGGACGGCATCGTGCGTGCGCGCATGTCGCTCACCGAGCAGATGGAAACCACGCGCGGCATGCAGCTGGCCTTCGCCCAGATGCAGAGCGACTGCGAGCACCTGGCCGACATCGAGGTGCTCGGCCGGCGCCCCTTCCTGCTGTTCGACGACGATCGCCTGACCCTGGTGCGCAAGGTCTTTGTCGAGAACGAAGCGTCGCGCCTGCAGGTCGTGTCCTACCGCGTGGCCGGCGGCCAGCTGGTGCGGCGCGAGTCGCCCGGCACCCGCGACCTGCAGCAGATCGACCAGCTGTGGGACGCGGCCAACTCCGATGCGCCGTCCGAGAATTCGCCGCCCGTGGTGCTGCAGGTCGGCGTGAGCGCGATGCAGGTGCTGGTCTGGCAGAACAATGCCTGGCGCGACGAGCAGAGCGAGGCCGCCGTCACCAATGCCCAGGCCGAGCAGCTGCCGGTGGCCGCGGGACAGACCCAGCTGCCGACCGGCGTGCAGGTCGCGCTGACCGTGCAGGGCCTGAAAGCGCCGATGCTCAAGTCCTTCCTGCTGGGAGGCACCTGATGCGCCTGCACCGCCAGCGCGGCGTCGCGGTGGTCACCGCCCTGCTGCTGACCACCCTGGCCATCTCGATCGTGGCCAGCCTGTTCTGGCAGCAGCAGGTCCAGGTGCGCTCGATGGAAAACCAGCGCCTGCACCTGCAGACCAAATGGATCCTGCGCGGCGCGCTCGATTGGTCCAGTGTGGTGCTGCGCCAGAGTAACTACAGCGGGGATTACACCTCGCTCGACCAGGTCTGGGCCACGCCGCTGGCCGAGACCCGGCTCGACCAGTACATCGAGCGCGAGCGGGTCGAAGGAGAGAATTTTGATGCTTCACTGTCCGGTAACATCATTGACGCCACCTCGCGTTACAATCTGGCCAACCTTGCCAAGGATGGCATCGTGGCTCCGCGGCAGCGGGTGATCTTCGGGCGCCTGCTGGACAACCTGCGCCTGGAAGCCCGCTTTGCCCAGCGGATCGCCGATTTCGTGGCGGCCGGGCAACCGGTGCCGACGATACCGACCGGGGGCGAGGAGCAGACGCCGCAGATGGGCCAGCGTCCGGCCAACATCAGCGGCACGCCGATGCCGCTGCTGCGGGTGGACGACCTGCTGGCGGTGCAGGGCATCACGCCCGAGATACTCGAGCGCCTGCGGCCCTTCGTCATCGTGCTGCCGACCACGCAGTTGACGGCGGTGAACGTGAACACGGCCCCGGCCGAGGTGCTGGCCGCGGTGTTGCCGGGGTACACGGTGTCGGAAGCGAACGTGCTGGTTGAACAGAGGAAGCGCGCAGCCTGGCGTGACCTGGGGCAATTCAAGACCGAGATCAAGAACACGGAAGGGCTGGTCGAGGGGTCGATCGGCGTGAGCAGCAATTGGTTTGTGGTGCAGAGCCGGATCCGGCTCGACCGCGCCGCCCTGAACGCCGACTCGCTGATCCAGCGCGACGGCACGATCGGCGGTGGTGTGAAAGTAATCTGGACCCGCCAGAACTAGAAGAAAGCGAGACAGTTTGACTACTCTTTATATACGGCACCCGGCCCGCGCGGAAGGCGAAGGCGCGCTGTGCCGGTTCGCGGTGGTGGCCGAGGGCGGCGCCATCGAGCAGCAGGGCGAGGGTGCGCTGCGCAACCTGGGCGACCTGGTCGCGGCCAGCCGCCGCGTGGTGCTGGTCCTGGCCGGCGCCGACGTCACCCTGCTGCCGGTCGAGGCGCCGCCGCTGAGCGGTACGCGCCTGCGCGCGGCCTTGCCGGCCCTGGTCGAAGAACACATCCTGGGCGATCCGGGCGAGTGCGTGCTGGTCGCCGGACCGCCGCTGCCCGACGGCCGCCGTCCGATCGCGGTGGTGCAGCAGGACTGGCTCGAGCCGATGGTGAAGGCCATCCTGGCCATGGGCGCACGCGCGGTCAGCGCCGTGCCTGCCCAGCTGTGCCTGCCGCTCCAGCCGGGCAACGTCAGCGCCGCCATCGGCGCCGGCGAACTGCTGCTGCGCCAGGGCCAGTACGAAGGCCTCGGCCTGGCGCTGGACAGCAACCCGGCGCTGGCGCTGCAGACCGCGCGCGCGCTGTCGGGCGACGCTCCGCTGGTGCTGTACGTGCCGAACGAACGGCTGGGCGAATACCAGATGCTGCTGGCCGAAGCCGGTCCCGGTATCACCGTGGAATCTGATTCCTGGGCGCACTGGATCGCCGGCACGAAGAGCTCGACCATGGACCTGGTGCCGGGCCTGGGCTCGGCCGGCGCGGTGCAGCGCGACTGGAGCCGCTGGCGCTGGCCGATCCGGCTGGCCGTGCTGGCGGTGGTGGTCAACATCATCGGCCTGAACATCGAGTGGCTGCGCCTGAAGCGCGAAGCCGACGCCGTGCGCCAGCAGATGACCCAGTCCTTCCGCTCGGTGTATCCGAACCAGCCGGCGATCGACCCGGTGGCCCAGATGCGCCAGAACATCGCGCGCGCCAAGGCCAATAGCGGCCAGATCGCGACCGACGAGTTCAACTGGCTGGCGGCCGCGTTCGGCGAATCGCTGCGCGCGCTCGCGCGCCAGCCCGGGCTTGCATCAATGGAGTACCGGGAACGGGCGCTGACCGTGCGCGTCAAACCCGACAGCATCGACCCGAACGCCGCCAGCCAGCTCAAGACGGCGCTGTCGGCACGCAACCTGACCCTGGAGGAAACGGCTCCCGCCACCTGGGTGATCCGTAGCACAGGAGCCAAGCCATGAATCTCACCAGCAAGATCGCGCAGGTACGCGAACGCGCGCTGTCCTACTGGATCGCGCGCACCGACCAGGAGCGCAAGTTTCTCACCGTCGGCGGGGCGGTGGCCGCGCTGGCGCTGCTCTACCTGGTGTTCCTGGATCCGGCGCTCGAAGGCCGCGCCGAGCTGAGGCGCTCGCTGCCCAACCTGCGCCAGCAGGCCGCCCAGCTGCAGGCGCTGGCGTCCGAGGCCCAGGCCCTGGCCGGTACGCCGGCCCCGGCGGTGACGCCGATGACGCGCGAAGGATTGACCGCCAGCATGAGCACGCGCGGCCTCACCGCCGCCTCCTTGAACATGACCGGCGAATACGCCAAGATCGAGTTGAAAGGCGTGTCGTTCGCCAACCTGATGGCCTGGCTCGACACCCAGCGCCGCGAGAACCGGGTGCTGGTGCAGGACGCCGCCTTCACCGCCCAGACCGCGCTGGGCCAGGTCGACGCCATGCTGACGCTGCGCCAGGGCAGCGCCCCGGCGCAATGAGGCGGGTGCTGCTGTGGGGTGCGCTGGTGGTGCTGGCGGTACTGCTCACGATCCTGGCCTTCCTGCCCGCCGCGTGGCTCGGCCCGAAGGTCGAGGCGCAGACCGGGGGCCGTTTGACTCTGGGGGATGCGCAGGGTACGCTGTGGCGAGGATCTGCCTTCGTGGGCGGTGCGCCGGGCGAGGGTGGGGTGGTGACGCCGTTGCTGCCAGGACGTTTCTCTTGGCAGCTGTCACCACTGGTGCTGTTGGGCCAGGTCAGCATGGAGCTGGACAACCCGCAGGCCTTGTCGCGTCCGGTGCGCATCGAAGGCAGCTGGTCGCAATGGCAGGTCAGTCCTGGCGAGCTGCTGCTGCCGGCCGCCGGCCTGTCCGGCCTGGGCGCCCCGCTGAACACGCTGGCGCCGTCGGGCACGATCAAGCTCACCTGGAATACGCTCGACCTGCTGCGCCAGGAGCGGACGATGACGGTCCAGGGCCGTACCGTACTGTCGCTGAGCGACATGGGGTCGCGCATGTCCCCGATCAAGCCGCTCGGCAGCTACGAGATGGTGATGGACTGGCGTGGTCCGCAGGCGGACCTGAACCTGCGCACCGTGAGGGGGGCGCTGCTGCTGTCGGGTTCGGGGATGCTGCAGGATGGACGGCTCCGGTTCTCGGGGCAGGCCACGGCCGCCGAGGGCTATGAAGATACGCTAGGTAACATGTTGAACCTGCTGGGCCAGCGCCGCACGGTGAACGGCAAAAACATAATCGCACTCGAGTTCAGATAATGAAAAAAAATTCCCGTACGACCTCCACGATCCCGGCGCTGCGCCGCCTTGCCGCCGGCGCCATGCTGTGCTGCTTCGCCGCCACGGCCTTGCCGCCGGCGCCGGCCCGGGCCCAGGAAAGTGCGAATGCCGCGGCCCTCAGCTTCGTCAACGCCGACATCGAGTCGGTGATCAAGGCGATCGGCCACTACACCGGCATGACCTTCATCATCGATCCGCGCGTCAAGGGCACCCTGACCCTGGTGTCCGAGAAATCGCTGAGCAAGACCCAGGCCTTCGGCCTGCTGACCTCGGCGCTGCGCCTGCAGGGCTATGCGGTGGTCACCAGCGGCGACGGCTATGCCAAGGTGGTGCCGGAAGCCGAGGCCAAGCTGCAGTCCGCGCCGACCCAGGTCGGCGGCGTGCGCGCCAGCAAGGCCAGCGGCGACCAGATCGCGACCCAGGTGTTCTACCTGTCCTACGAATCGGCGCCCAACCTCACCGCCGTGCTGCGCCCGCTGATCTCGCCGAACAACTCGATCACGGCCAATCCGGGCAACAACACCCTGGTCATCACCGACTACGCGGACAACCTGCGCCGCCTGGCCAAGATCATCGCCGCGCTCGACGCGCCGGTGGCCGCCGACCTCGATGTCATTCCGGTCCGCAACGCCATCGCCAGCGACATCGCCACCCTGGTCACGCGCCTGATGGAGCCATCCGCCGGCGGCGATTCGGGCCGCGTCACGGTGCTGGCCGATCCGCGCACCAATTCGCTCGTGGTCCGCGCCCCCTCGCAGGCGCGCGCCAACCTGGCCAAGGGCCTGATCGCGCGCCTCGACCAGCAGACCACGTCGCAGGGCAACATCCACGTCGTCTACCTGAAGAACGCCGACGCCAGCCGCGTGGCGCAGACCCTGCGCGCCGTGGTGTCGCAGGACGCCTCGGCGGTGCCGGTGCAGCAGCAGGGCACCTCGGGCGGGTCGATCACCGCGTCCACCGGCAGCGGCCAGCAGGGCGGCGGGCTCGGCGGCCAGCAGGGCCAGCAGAGCAGCACCGGCATGGGCGGCACCGGCGGCAGCTTCGGCCAGCAGAGCCAGGCGACCGCGGGCGGCGCCGGCGGCGGCCAGGGCTCGGGCTTCATCCAGGCCGACGCCTCGACCAACAGCCTGATCATCACGGCGCCGGACGCCGTCTACCGCAACCTGCGCGCCGTCATCGACCAGCTCGACGTGCGCCGCGCCCAGGTCTACATCGAGGCGCTGGTGGTCGAGGTGACCTCGAACAAGGCCTCCGAGTTCGGCGTGCAGTGGGTCGGCGCCACCGGCGACTCCGAGAGCAGGTACCGCCTCGGCGGCCTGCAGAACTTCAGCGGCAGCAACTCGTCGAACAGCATCGTCAACCTGGCCGCGGCCGCGAGCCAGGGGCTGAGCGGCACCTCGACGCCGGTCTTGCCGGGCGGCCTGTCGATCGGTATCTTCCGCCAGATCAATGGCGAGCTGGGCCTGGGCGCCATCGCGCGCGCCCTCGAAACGGACGGCAACGCCAACATCCTGTCCACGCCGAACATGATTACGCTGGACAACGAACTGGCGACGATCAAGGTCGGCCAGAACGTGCCGATCATCACCGGCTCGTTCACGACCTCCGGCAGCACCGGCGGCGGCAACCCGTTCCAGACCGTCGACCGCAAGGACGTCGGCCTGCTGCTCAAGGTGCGCCCGCAGATCTCGGAAGGCGGCACCATCAAGATGGCGATCTACCACGAGAACTCGAGCGTCGATGTCTCGACCCGCAACCTGTCGTCGGGCCTGACCACCAACGTGCGCGCGATCGAAAGCAATGTGCTGGCCGACGACGGCCAGATCATCGTGCTCGGCGGCCTGATCGAGGACACCGAGGGCGATGGCGAGGAAAAGGTACGCGGCCTGGGCGATATCCCGATCCTGGGCAACCTGTTCAAGTACCGCACCCGCACCCGCAACAAGACCAACCTGATGGTATTCCTGCGGCCGGTGGTGGTGCGCAGCAAGGAAGCCTCGAACTCGCTCGCGATGGACCGCTACGAATTCATGCGCGCGGCGGGCGCCTCGGGCCAGCCGGCCGATTCGCCGCTGCTGCGCGACCTGGGCGCGCCGCTGCTGCCCCCATTGACCAACGGCCAGCCACCGTCCGGCGGCGGCATGGCCAGGATGCCGGCCACCGTGCCGGGCCAGCCCCAGCCAGCCCAGCCGGCGCAGACCCAGCCGGGGCAGACGCAGCCGGTCCAGGCGCGTCCGGGCCAGGGCCAGTCCTCGCAAGCCGTCCCGGGCGCGGCCCAGCCGGCCGCCCAGCCGGGTAGCCAGGCCACGCCGGCCGCGCAGTTCCGTCCGGTTATGCCGGGCACCGCCCAGCCTAACCCGCCGGCCAGTGTCCAGCCTGGCCAGCCACCGAACCAGAATTGACCTCATCATGAACAATCTGTTGCCTTACGCTTTCGCACGCGACCATGGCGTGCTGGCGCGCGGCGGCGACGAACCCGGACAGAGCATCGAAGTACTGGTGTCCGGCACCACTTCGCCGGCCGCGATCGCCGAGGTGTCGCGCCGCTTCGGCCGCATCACCCTGCGCCGCCTCGACCGCGGCGAACTGGACGACGCCATCGCCAGCGCCTATGCCGGCGGCGGCGGCGACGCTTCCCAGGTGGTGGACGAGTTCGATGCCGACCTCGACCTTACCCGGCTGCTGCAGGACGTGCCGGCCATCGAAGACCTGCTGGAATCGTCCGACGACGCCCCGGTGATCCGCATGATCAACGCGCTGCTGACCCAGTCGCTGCGCGAAGGCGCCTCCGACATCCACATCGAACCCTTCGAGCAGACCTCGGTCGTGCGCTTCCGCATCGACGGCGCGCTGCGCGACATCGTGCGTCCCAAGAAGGCGATCCACGCCTCGCTGATCTCGCGTATCAAGATCATGTCGCAGCTCGACATCGCCGAGAAGCGCCTGCCGCAGGATGGCCGCATCACCCTGCGCGTGGGCGGCAAGCCGGTCGACGTGCGCGTCTCGACCCTGCCGACCGGCCACGGCGAGCGCGCGGTGCTGCGTCTGCTCGACAAGGAAGCCGGCCGCCTCGACCTGTCCCACCTGGGCATGAGCGAGGACATGCTGCCGGAGTTCGACCGCCTGATCAACCAGCCGCACGGGATCGTGCTGGTTACCGGCCCGACCGGTTCCGGCAAGACCACCACGCTGTACGCGGCGCTGTCGCGCCTGAACGCGTCCTCCACCAACATCATGACGGTGGAAGACCCGATCGAATACGACCTGAACGGCGTCGGCCAGACCCAGGTCAACGCCCGCATCGACATGACCTTCGCCAAGGCGCTGCGCGCGATCCTGCGCCAGGACCCGGACGTGATCATGATCGGCGAGATACGCGACCTGGAAACCGCGCAGATCGCGGTGCAGGCCTCGCTCACCGGCCACCTGGTGCTGGCGACCCTGCACACCAACGACGCCGCCTCGGCCGTGACGCGCCTGCTGGACATGGGCATCGAACCGTTCCTGTTGTCTTCATCCTTGCTGGGCGTGCAGGCGCAGCGCCTGGTGCGCAAGCTGTGCTCGCAGTGCAAGACCTTCGACGGCAAGACCTGGCATGCGGTCGGCTGCGACCGCTGCGGCCATACCGGCTACCACGGCCGGGTCGGCGTGTACGAGCTGCTCACCACCACCGAGGAAATCCGCGCCCAGATCCACAACCGCGCCTCCGAGGCCGAGATCCGCGACACCGCCATGAAGTCGGGCATGAAGACCATGCGCGAAGACGGCGAGCGCTTCCTGCGCGACGGCACCACCACGCTGCCGGAACTGCTGCGCGTGACCAAGGAATAAGCGATGCCGGCCTTCCGATACGAAGCGGTCGACGCCGGCGGGGCCACCCGCAAGGGCGTGGTCAACGCCGACAGCCCGCGCGCCGCGCGCGCCGACCTGCGCACCCAGGGCCTGACTCCCTTGAATGTGGAAGCGATCGCGGCCCAGGTCGACGCCTCCGGCGCCACCACCCGCTCGCGCGGCATCGGCGAGCGCCTGTCGCAGGTCGAACTGGCGCTGTTCACGCGCCAGCTGGCCAGCCTGCTCGAAGCCGGGCTGCCGCTCGAGCAGGCCTTCACGGCCCTGCTGGAGCAGGCCGAGCGTCCCTACCTGCGCGACCTGATCGCCTCGATCCGGTCTGAGGTGACGGGCGGTTCGTCGTTCTCGACGGCGCTGTCGCGCCATCCGCGCGACTTCGCCGAAATCTACCGCGCGCTGGTCTCGTCGGGCGAGCAGATCGGTCAGCTGGCGCGCGTGCTGTCGCGCCTGGCCGATTACATCGAGCGCCGCAACGCGCTGGTGCAGAAGGTGCGCTTGGCCTTTACCTATCCGGCCATCGTCACCGTGGTCGCGTTCGCGATCGTGATCTTCCTGCTGACCTACGTGGTGCCGCAGATCGTCTCGGTGTTCGCCAACACCAAGCAGAAGCTGCCGGTCCTGACCGTGATGATGCTGGCCGTGTCCGACTTCACGCGCGCCTACGGCATCTATGTCGCCATCCTGCTGGGCGGCGCGTTCTGGCTGTGGCGGCGCGCGCTGCGCAACCCCGACCTGAAGCGGCGCTGGCATACCTGGCTGCTCAACGCTCCGGTCTATGGCAAGTTCGAGCGCAGCCTGAACACGGCGCGTTTCGCCAGCACCCTGGCGATCACCACCGGTTCCGGCGTGCCGATCCTGCGCGCGCTTGACACCAGCCGCGACACCCTGTCGAACGTGGCGATGCGCGAACTGGTCGAACAGGCGACCGCCAGCGTGCGCGAAGGCGTGAGCCTGGCGCGGGCGCTGTCGGCGCAGAAGCATTTCCCACCCATGCTGGTGCACATGATCCGTGCCGGCGAGATCACCGGTGAACTGCCGGCCATGCTGGAGCGCGCCGCGAACTCGCAGCAGGCCGACCTCGAACGCCGCACCCTGACCATTGCCGGCCTGCTCGAGCCGGTGCTGATCCTGGCGATGGGCCTGGTGGTGCTGCTGATCGTGCTGGCGGTGCTGATGCCGATCATCGAAATCAACCAGCTGGTGCAATGATCCCAAGGAACCCATGAACAAGCGTTTGCCCATTATCCTCAGCCTGCTCGCCCTGATCCTGTTGGCGGCATCGATCGCCTACTGGGTGCTGCAGCTGTACAAGCCGCCCCAGCGGCCGCTGGCGGCGGCGCCGGTCTCGGCGCAGGCGGAACCGAGCGTGGACGCGGCCGCGACCCTGTTCGGCGGCCAGCCCTCGACCCAGATCTCGAACTTCCAGCTCACCGGCGTGGTGGCGGCGGGCCCGAACAGCGCCGTCATCATGGTGGCCGATGGCGCGCCGCCGGTGGCGGTGCGCATCGGCCGCGAGATCGCGCCCGGCGTCGTGGTGGCCGAAGTGCACCAGCGCTACGTGATGCTGTCCGACGGCGGCGTGATGAAGCGGGTGGAGCTGGCGACCGATACCCGGCCGCAGCAAGCCCCCGCCGCGCCGGATGGCGCCCAGGCCTCGCCGACCCTGGTGGGCGCGGCGCCGGAGCCGGGCGTCGAGCCGCAGACCTCGCCGGGCGCGGTGAGTCCGCCGCCAGGCATGCGCGGCGGGCAGCCGGCCCAGGCCGCGCAGCAGCAGCAACAGCAACAATTGCAGCAACGGCAGCAGCAGCAGCAGCAACAGCAACAGCAGCAGCAGCAGCAGAACGTCGAGGTCGTGCCCGAGCCGAAGATGGATGCGGCGGCGGAGGCGGCCCTCAACCCGCAGACGGAACCCAGCGCTGTCGATCCGGATGCGGATCCGGCCCCGGTCGATCCGGACCAGGCGCCTCCGCAGCAGGTGCAGATGCCGCCGGCGCCGAACCCGGTCAACAGCCCGGCGCAGCAGCAGAATCCGCCGACCCGCTAGGCGTCACGGCGCCTCGCCTGGCGCGCCGGCTAGCGCCGCAGCGCGGTGAACGCCGCCAGTTCCCACGACCTGCACCCCACCAGCAGCGTAAATCCCTCTCGTTCACTCGCCGGCAGCCTGCGGTCGTTGCGGTGCAGGCGCGCCAGTTCGCCGGCCAGCTGGCCGATCTTCTGCGTCAGTTCCTGGGCGCTGGCGGCCGACAGCCGGGCCGGCAGGCACATCAGCGTTTCGCCGGGCCCGTCGAAGCCGCCCGAAAAATAATCGCCCACCACCTGTTCGCGGAAGTAGCGCTGCACCGGTCCGTCGGGCAGCCAGCGGAAGGCGTTCGACACCCGCAAGGTGTAGCGGTTCAGGGGTTTGAGTTCGATCAGTCCGAGCCGGTCGAGTTCGACGAGCAGGCCGATGCATTGCGCTTCGGTGAGGCGGTAGGTCTCGACGATCTGTTCCATGCCCCAGTGGCCGAGGCAGCAGATCGCCACCAGCAGCAGGCGCGGATTGGCCACCAGCGAGGTTTCCTGCGGCAGGGTCAGGGCGTCGGCCTGGGTGCGCGCATCGAGCGCGCCGCGCAGCACGTCTTCCATCGCGATGCCGGTGGCCTGGCAGATCTGGGCCAGCCGCGACAGCGCCATGTCCTTCTGCCCGAACATGCGCTTGACGCTCGATTCGCTCACGCCGATGCGCTCGGCCAGCGCCTTGTAGGTGATGCCGGCCGCGCGCAGCTGGGCGCGCAGCACGTCGAGGACGAGTTCGGGGGAGCTCATGGTGTTCCATGCGGGGTCGATGCGGCTGAATGTACCTGCGAATCGGATGAGGCACAAGGGCGGGGCGACCGGCGCACACGAAAAAAAGCGGGCACGCAAGCGCGCCCGCCAAGGGAGGACCGTTACATGCCGGACGGCTGCGCCGCCCGGCGACATCGGGGATTATTCGTCGTCGTCCGCGACCAGCTTCGCCTTCTTGAGCGCCCGCTTGGCTTCCTGCCGCTCGCTCGACAGCGGCTTGGCGTGGGCGCCGGCCGCGCGGGCCTTGGCCAGGGCCGCGATCGGGTTGCGCGGCTTGCCGAACTGTTGCGAAGGTTCGACCCGCAGGCGCATCTTCTGCCGGGTCGCGAGTGCCTTGTTCGCCATGCGGGTCTCCTGGTTGCTTGGACGCTTACAGCACGTAGCGCGACAGGTCTTCGTTGACCGCCAGCTTGTCGAGCCGGTCGTTGACGTAGGGCGCGTCGATCCGCACCACCTGGTCCTTCTCGGCGCCGGCGGTGAACGAGATTTCCTCGAGCAGCTTTTCCATCACCGTGTACAGGCGGCGCGCGCCGATGTTCTCGGTGCGTTCGTTGACCGAGAACGCGATCTCGGCCAGGCGGTGGATGCCTTCCTCGAGGAAGTCGACCTTCACGCCTTCGGTCGCCAGCAGCGCTTCGTACTGCTTGGTCAGGCTGGCGTCGGTCGAGGTCAGGATGCTCTTGAAGTCGGCGATCGACAGCGATTCCAGTTCGACCCGGATCGGGAAGCGGCCCTGCAGCTCCGGGATCAGGTCCGAGGGCTTGGCCAGGTGGAAGGCGCCCGAGGCGATGAACAGGATGTGGTCGGTGCGGATCATGCCGTACTTGGTGTTCACCGTGGTGCCCTCGACCAGCGGCAGCAGGTCGCGCTGCACGCCGGCGCGCGAGACGTCGGCGCCGCCATGCTCGGAACGGGTGGCGATCTTGTCGATCTCGTCCAGGAACACGATGCCGTTCTGCTCGACGTTGGCGATCGCCTTCTGCTTCATCTCGTCTTCGTTGATCAGCTTGGCCGCTTCCTCGTCGACCAGCAGCTTCATCGCTTCCTTGATCTTCATCTTGCGCGGCTTCTTGCGCGCCGCGCCGACGCCGGCGAACATCGACTTGATCTGCTCGGTCATCTCTTCCATGCCCGGCGGCGCCATGATTTCCATCTGCGGCGCGGCGTCGGCCACTTCGATCTCGATCTCGCGGTCGTCGAGCGAGCCTTCGCGCAGGCGCTTGCGGAAGGTCTGGCGGGTGCTGTCGCCTTCCTTGGCTTCGGTGCTGTTGACGTTGAAGCCGAAATCGCGCGCCGGCGGCACCAGGATGTCGATGATGCGGTCCTCGGCGGCATCCTCGGCGCGCTGGCGCACCTTCTTCTGCTCGCTGGCGCGGGTCTGCTTGACGCCGATGTCGATCAGGTCGCGGATGATGGTGTCGACGTCGCGGCCGACGTAGCCGACCTCCGTGAACTTGGTCGCCTCGATCTTGATGAAGGGCGCGTCGGCCAGCTTGGCCAGTCGGCGCGCGATCTCGGTCTTGCCGACGCCGGTCGGGCCGATCATCAGGATGTTCTTGGGCGTGATCTCGTGGCGCAGCGGTTCCTCGACCTGCTGGCGGCGCCAGCGGTTACGCAGCGCGATCGCGACCGCGCGCTTGGCCCTGGATTGGCCGACCACATGCTTGTCCAGTTCGGAGACGATTTCGGGAGGGGTCATGTTCATGGTATGGCCGCTTCAGTCCAGGGTTTCGATAATGTGGGACAGGTTGGTATAGATGCACAGCTCGCCCGCGATGGTCAGCGCCTTCTTGACCACTTCGGCGGCCGGCAGCTCGGTGTTCTCGAACAGCGCCTTGGCGGCGGACTGGGCGTACACGCCGCCCGAACCGATGGCGCCGATGCCGTCCTCGGGTTCCAGCACGTCGCCGTTGCCGGTGATGATCAGGGTCGACTCGCGGTCGGCCACCAGCAGCATCGCCTCCAGGCGGCGCAGTACGCGGTCGGTGCGCCAGTCCTTGGCCAGTTCGACCGACGCGCGCAGCAGGTTGCCCTGGTGTTTTTCCAGCTTGGCTTCGAAACGGTCGAGCAGGGTGAAGGCATCGGCGGTGCCGCCGGCGAAGCCGCACAGGACCTTGCCCTGGTAGAGCTTGCGCACCTTGCGCGCGGAGCCCTTCATGACGACGTTGCCCAGGGTGACCTGGCCATCGCCGCCCAGCGCTACCTGGTTGCCGCGCCGTACACTGACGATGGTGGTGCCGTGAAATTGTTCCATTTTGACCTCGTGGTTGTCTAGCTTTCCAGAGGTGGGGGCCATGCATCAAATTGCAAGACAAACTCGACAGTAAACAATTTCTGGCAGGAATAGCTGTTTGTTTCCCCGGGATGTGTTGGCGCTTTGTTAATAGCGATGCGGGTAGAGCCTGACGCCGTCGCCGGCCCCGAGCAGGCGCAGCAGGGCGGCGGCGAGGTGGTTCAGCTCGCGCAGTTCGACCCGCTTGCCGGCCTGGGCGTGGACCTGCAGGCGGGCCAGCAGGGCGCCGGCGCAGGCATACTCGATGCGCGCCAGGCGCGCGCAATCCAGCACCACGGCTTGGTGCGCGCCGGCGTAGGCGTCGATGGCCGCGCACAGCGGCGCCGCGTTGCCGGCCACCACGGGCGGCAGCATGAAACGGTCGCCCGCGGCCGGCGCCGGGGCCGAGGTGGACACATGGCGCGGCGCCTCGAACGAGGGCGGCGACACCTCGAAGGTGACGCAGTAATCCATCGCCGTTTCCTCGAAATCCTTTTCGCGGCTGGTCAGCAGCAGGAGTTCGAGCAGCAGCAGCCAGGGCGCCTGGCTGGCCTCGCGCACGCCGATCGCCAGCATCGGCCTGAGCACGGCCAGCAGGGTGTCGGGAGCGGCCAGCACCAGCTCGCGGCCGCCGAAGCGCAGGGCCTGCAGGGCCGCCAGCAGGCGCGCGCAGCCGTCCTCGTCGGCGCGGCGCACGGCGCCGAAGTCGAGCCGCACCACCGGCGTGCGGGCATCGAGCAGGCGCTGCAGGCGTGGCGCGACGCCGGCGTCGAGCAGCGCCGGGAAGCTCTCGGCCGCCGCCACCGTGGCCGTGGCGGCTGCTTCGCCGGAAACCGGAAGCGGTGCATGGAAGCTCGGCGGGGAGGTTTCGAAATGGCTGGCGTAGTCGATCGCGATGCTCTCGAACTCCTGTTCGCGGCCAGTGGCCTGGTACAGGTCGAACAGCATCCACCACGGCAGGCGCTCGCTGCGCCCGAGGGTAGCCAGGCAGTCGCGCAGCAGCTGTTCGGCGGCCGCCGCCTGGCCGCCGGCGTACAGGATGGCGCTTTCCTCGACCGCCGGCGCGCTGGCGGGCGCGGCGGCCGGCTCCAGGCTGTCGTCGGGATCGGCATCGGGCGCCGGCTCGGGCACCGCGGCGGGCGCCGCCGCCGGATGGCGCGCCTGGCTGCCCCAGGCCGTGTCGTCGTTGAAGATGTCGGACGCCATCTCCAGCTCGATCTCGTCGATCTTGGCGGCGGTGGCGCGCGCGATCTCGCGCTGGCGCGCGCGTTCGGCCTCGCTGTCCAGGCGCGACGGCTCGCCGGCGCGCAGCCGCGTCTCGGGCGCCAGGAAGGCGGCGCCCGTGTCGTCGTTCTTTTTCTTCAGGAAGGAGAAGAGCCCCATGATCCCCGTTGTCCGTCAGTCAACCGGTAGGTACGCGCCAGACCTTAGCACGGACCGCTTTGGCGCGTGCTGCGCGCACGCGTCGGCAGCTAGTGTATCCCATGGGAAAGAATATGCATGCACGACAGGTACAGCCGGAGCGTCGTAAACGAAAAAAGCATGCGAGGGTGTCGCATGCTTTTTCGATGGGGCGCGGGCCGCTCAGTCGCCGTAGAGTTTCTGCTTGAGCTCGCGGC
The DNA here is from genome assembly GCF_000382345.1 of Massilia niastensis DSM 21313. Taxonomy (GTDB): domain Bacteria; phylum Pseudomonadota; class Gammaproteobacteria; order Burkholderiales; family Burkholderiaceae_D; genus Telluria; species Telluria niastensis. The sequence goes on along the minus strand of NZ_KB908093.1, from coordinate 45,480 downwards.
GTTGCTGGGCTTCCAGCGACAGGGTGGCAGTCGGGCGCGCGATCAGGCGCGGGATGCCGATCGGCTCGCCGGTTTCCTCGCACCAGCCGTATTCGCCGGCTTCGATGGACTGCAGCGACTGCTGGACTTTCTTCAGCAGCTTGCGTTCGCGGTCGCGGGTACGCAGTTCCAGAGCGTGCTCTTCCTCGATCGTGGCGCGGTCGGCCGGATCTGGAACCAGGACGGTTTCGCGCAGGTGTTCCGTGGTTTCGCCGGCGTTTTTCAGCAGTTCTTTTTCGAGTTCCTGCAGGCGGTTCTTGAAAAAGGCGAGCTGCGCCGGATTCATGTAGTCGTCGTCGCTCATCGCCCGAATCTCTTCTTCCGTCAGGAGGCGTTCTTCGGGTTGGGCGGTATTCGGTTTCGTTGTTTTAGTCATGATGCCTTCGATACGACAGAGGTTTTCATTTTATCAGCTTACTCAGCCGTTACACCTCCGATGCTACAAGGTGTATGCGTCCGACGCTGCCTTGACGGCGAGGGCCCGCCGTCCCATCTATCCTGTCCTGCCGCTTGCGCGGGCAGAACGGTACACTGCTGGGGCGTAATCCGGACTCCTGTGACAACTGTCGAGGCAGGCCATCAGGCAGGCCCGGGCATACTAGTAAAACCAATGTAGTTTATACCAAACATTGTTCAAGACCGCGGACAAAAACGTCTTTTGGTAAATTTTTGCCAATAAAGACCATTTTACTGCCGGGTGTCTCGTTTTCGCCCCATTTCGGTCCGACGTCGCTGCCCATAATCTGGTGCACGCCCTGGAAAACGACCTTGCGGTCGACGCCCTGCATGCGCAGCACGCCCTTGTAGCGCAGCATCTGCGGGCCGAAGACCTGCACCAGGCTGCCCAGGAACTGTTCCAGGCGTTCCGGATCGAATGCGCGCTCGCTCTTGAACACGAAGGCGGCGATGTCGTCCGTGTGGTGGCTGTGGTGATGGTCGTGGCCGCAGGCCTCGGTGTGCTCGTGCTCATGGCCGCAATGCGCATCATCGTGGTCGTGGTCGTGGCCTTCCTCGACCTGCAGGAAGTCCGGGTCGAGTTCCAGCTTGTCGTTCAGGTTGAAGCCGCGCAGGTCGAGCACCTCGGCGATCGGCGCGCGGCCGAAGTCGCTGGTCGAGATCGGGGCGCGCGGGTTCATCCGGTGCAAACGCGTCTTCAGCGTCTCGACCGCGGCGGCGTCGACCAGGTCTGTCTTCGACAGCAGGATCTTGTCGGCAAAGCCGACCTGGCGCTGCGCTTCCTCGTGCTGGTCCAGCTGGTCCATGGCATGGCGCGCATCGACCACGGTGACCACGGCGTCGAGCAGGTAGTTGGCGCCCACTTCCTCGTCCACGAAGAAGGTCTGCGCCACCGGGCCGGGGTTGGCGAGGCCGGTGGTCTCGATCACCACGCGGTCGAAGGCGATCTCGCCGGCGGCGCGCTTCTGCGCCAGGCTGGTCAGGGCCACGATCAGGTCGCCGCGCACGGTGCAGCAGATGCAGCCGTTGTTCATTTCCACGATCTGCTCGCTGCTGTCCTGGACCAGGATTTCGTTGTCGATATTCTCCTGGCCGAATTCGTTCTCGATCACGGCGATGCGCATGCCGTGCTCTTCCTGCAGGATGCGGTTGAGCAGGGTGGTCTTGCCTGCGCCGAGGAAGCCGGTGAGGATGGTGCTTGGGATCAGGTCCATGATTACTCGTTCGGTTGGGGTCCGGGTGGGACAGGATGAGACGGGAGAACCGGGGGATTATGCCGCAATTCTTGCAAGCTCACCATCAACCATGCCACGTATTGACGCAGCTCAGCGCCGCGCGCCGTGTTCGCCGTGCCCGGCGTGCTACTTCGATTTGGCGCGCGGATGGGCGCGGTCGTACACCGCGGCCAGGTGCTGGAAATCGAGCGAGGTATACACCTGGGTCGAGGTGATGCTGGCATGTCCGAGCAGTTCCTGCACGGCGCGCAGGTCGCCCGAGGATTGCAGCAGGTGCGAGGCGAACGAGTGGCGCAGCACGTGCGGATGCACGTGCACCGCGGTGCCGGCGCGCAGCGCATGCTGCTTCAGGCGCTGCTGCACCACGCGCGGCGTGATGCGGGTGGCGCGCGCCGACAGGAACAGGGCGGCGCTGCCGTCGCGCGCCGGCGGGCGCACCGCCAGCCAGGCCGCCAGCGCCGCGCGCGCGGGGCCGCCGACCGGCACCCGGCGCATCTTGCCGCCCTTGCCGGTGACCACCACTTCGCCGCCATCCAGGTCGAGCCAGCCGGGCGAGGTCGAGGCCGAGGACGGAGCGGCGGCGGCGTCGCGGTAGGCCAGGTCCAGCCCGGCCAGCTCGGACACCCGCAGGCCGCTCGAATACAGCAGCTCGAACATCGCGCGGTTGCACAGCTCGAAGGGTTCCGGATGGCCGTGGACGTTCGCTTCCATCAGCTGCACCGCGTCGTCCACCGCCAGCGCCTTCGGCAGCGCCTTGGGACGGCGCGGCGCGCGCACGCCGTCGACCGGGTTGGCCGGCAGTGCGGTCTGGCGCGCCAGCCATTCGTAGAAGCCGCGCCAGCCCGAGAGCTTGCGCGCGATCGAGCGCGCCGACTGGCCGCCCGCGTGCAGCCTGGCCGCGAAGCGGCGGATGTCGGCGTGGGTCAGGCGGGCCCAGTCGGCGTGGCCGGCCAGCTGGCCCAGTTCGGCCAGGTCGCGCCCGTAGGCGGCGATGGTGTGCGGCGACAGCTGGCGCTGGGTGGCCAGCTCGCCGAGGTAGCGCGCGGCCCAGTCCTGCGCGGCCCGTTCCACCGTGCCGGCGGGCGCGTCCATGTTCAGGCGCGCAGCGGCGCCAGCGCGGTGCTGGCGGTGGCGGCGATGTGGACCAGGAAGTCGGTCGCCATCGCGGTGGTGAAGCGCTCCAGGTCCGGCGAGCCGAGCACCAGCAGGCCGAAGGTCTGGCCGTGCGGGCCGAGCGGCAGCATCACGGTGGAGCGCACCGAGGCCGCGTCGTCGAGCCAGCGCACCGCTTCGAAGTCGTTGTTCGGGCCGCAGTAGGGCGCGCGCAGGCTGTTGGCGAAGATGCGGGCGTCGTCCGAGACGCCGCTGGCGAACCAGGCGCCGGCGTGTTCGGGCGCGACATTCCACAGGCGCAGGGTGACCTGGGGAACGGCAAAGTGGGTGCGCAGGCCGTCGGCCAGGTCGCGCGCCATGGCCGCGCCGCCGCCCGAGACCAGCAGGGCCTGGGTCCAGGCATGGAAGCGGTTGGCGATGCCGGCGTTTTCCTCGGCGCGGCGCGACAGGTCGGACAGGCGCAGTTCGAGCGCGCGGTACTTGTCGCGCATGACTTCCATCTGGCGCTCCTGCAGCGACACGGCGCGGCCGGTCAGGGGGCTGGACAGCTTGACCTCGCCCAGCAGGGCGGCCTGTTCTTCGAAGAACTGCGGGTGGTCGATCAGGAATTGTGCGACGGCGGCGGAGTCCAGTGTTGCGGTCATGAAGAAATTCTTGGTTGGAGGTAATCGTTTGACATTCTACCTGACCGGAACAGGCGGACGGACATAAAAAAAGACGCCCGCAGGCGTCTTTTGGTCCACGGCGCAGGCCGTCAGAAGCGGTGGCGGATGCCGATCTGCAGTGCGCGGCCGTCGGCGCCCGGCGTTTCGGTGAAGCCGCCCGGGTTGCCCGCGGTGCCCGGCGAATATTGCGCTTCATTGTCGTTCTTGATGAAGGCGGCGACGGTGTACAGGTCGGTGCGCTTCGACAGGAAGTAGTCGTAGCCGATCGCGTACAGGTTGGCGTCGCTGTTCGAGGCGGTACGGTCGTTCTGGTGCGCGTACGAGGCCATGACGCGGCCGCTGCCGAGGCGGTAGTGCAGGCCGGCCTGGTAGCTCTTCGCATCCTGCTGGGTGTTGGCGGTGATCGCACGCGAGAAGATGCCGCGCAGCGCGGCCTGGGTGGCCGCCGGAATGCCCTGCGCCGTCAGTGCCGGCACCACGGCCGCGTCCCAGCCGCCCAGGTAGTCGGGGATCAGGGCCGAGTTGCTGTTGCGCTGGCTGTGGAAGCCGGCGAAGAACTTCCAGGTGTCGTTCAGGGTGTAGGAGCCGCCGACCGTGGTGGTGCGCAGGCTCGGACGGCCCTGGCGCTCGTAGCCATGGTTGTAGCCGACGCCGACGTCGAAGCCGTTCGCCTTGTAGGTCAGGGCGCCGGCGCGGAACTTGTTGTAGCGGCCGAGGTAGCCCGAACCGCGCGCGCCGTACATCAGCGAGCCGCCGATGCCGTTCGGCAGGGCGATGCGGTACTGGACCGCTTCCTTCGAGCGGATGTCGGCGCCGAGCGCGGTGAAGCCGGCGGTGCCGCCGGTCACGTGGCCCCAGGTGCCGGCGGTGCCGGATTCAAAGACGTCGGCCATGTTGAACACCTCGTAGCCCGGGGTGTACATGTTGCCCAGCATGATGGCGCCGATCGGGGTGATCATGCCGACGTAGGACGTGCGGTCGAACAGGGCGCGTTCCTGGTTCACGGCCGGGCCGCCAGGCGGCTGGATGGTGGCCTGGAGGCGGTCGAGGATCGCAGCCGGGATGCCTTGCATGCCGCGCAGCAGGTAGCGGCCCGGATTGTCGTTCATCAGGGTCGGCTGCTGGGTGCCGGTATCGAGTTCGACGCGCGCCTCGAGGTTGAAGATCGCCTTGTAGCCGTTACCGAGGTCTTCGGTGCCCTTGAAGCCGATGCGCGAACCGTCGGCGCCGCCGCTGTAGATCTTGGTCGGGCCGCCTTTTTGCCACATCACGCCGGCGTCGGCGATACCGTAGATCTGGACGCTGGTCTGGGCCAGGGCGGAAGTTGCGAAGGTGGCGCCGAGCAGGGCGGCGATAAGGCTCTTCTTCATTGGGTCTCCATGGTTTGTTCTTAGCAATTTAGTTGCTTGGTCGCATTGCAAATATGCCACTCGTGGTGCGCACTGTACAGAACGCTCGTGCGGAAATTGTTCACATCCCACGATACGTTGTGAAAACACTACAGAGATTGATCAAAAACGAAGGCGGACATGGTTGCCCATATCCGCCCTGGGTAGCTGCCGCGGGCCGCAACCCGCGCCTTCCCGCTTAGAACGAGTGGTTCACGCCCACGTCGTAGTGGTTGACTGCCGACGGGATGGCGGTCAGGCCACGCTTGCGCGATGCGTCGATGTACAGGTAGGTGCGCTTCGACAGGCTGTACTCGTAGCCCAGCGAGAGCTGCTTGACCTTGTTCAGGCCGTCGGTGTCCTTCTGGCCATAGCCGGCCAGGATCTTGCCCGGGCCCATGGTGTAGTTCGCGCCCAGCACCCACGACTTGGTGTCGGCGTTCAGGAGGCGGGTGTGGCCCTGGTCCTGGTCGGAGTAGATGCCCATCAGCTTCAGTTCCGGGGTCGCGTTGAACGACGCCGCGATCGACCAGACCTTCGATTCGACCGCGTTGCGCTCGTAGCCGGCCATGAAGGCCGCCGGGCCGTAGTTGTAGGTGGCGCTGACCGAGAACGGGTTGGCCGAGGCCTGGGCGTTGGCCGGATACTGCGGAGCGGCTGCGGTGCCGCGGCCGATGAAGGCGGCGCCGTTGGTGCCTTCCTTGCTCGCGATCGAGGTGTTCAGCTGGAAGCCGCCGACGATCGGCGAGTTGTACCAGACAGCATTGCCCCAGCGGTTATGCGAGTTGCCTGCCGGTTCCAGCGGCTGCGAGGTGTAGCCGGCGACCGCCAGGTCGGCGTAGAAACCGGCCGGGCTCGGCAGTGCGTGGAAGGGCTCGAAGGCGCCGATGGTTTCGTGGTACGGGGTCAGGCCGCGGCCGAGGCGGACCATGCCGAAGTCGCCTTGCAGGCCGACGCGGCTCTGGCCCTGGAACAGCGGACGGGTGACGCTTTCGAGGGTGCCGGTGTCCGGCTCGTAACGAATTTCCAGTTGGAACAATGCCTTCAGGCCATTGCCGAGGTCCTCAGTACCCTTGAAACCCAGGGTATTGGCTGCGCGCTTGCCGATATTCAGGCTCTGGCCGGTGCGCTTGATCACGCCCGCGTCCAGATTACCGTAGATCTGCACCGTGGTTTGCGCGTGTGCCGCACCGGCGAAAGCGCCAAGCAGTGCGACTGCCATGAGGGATTTTTTCATTCTTTGTATTCCTTTTATTAGGTGAATCGCATAATCCGGAGCGTCGAGATCAAGCGTGCTGGACACTCGGGATGTGTGCACCTTAATTGTTTCCTGCGTCAAGATTCGTTGATTGGTTGATTATCGGCTCCGTACTTGGTGGAAAGCCAATAAATCCAATCGTGCTGTTGTTTTTTTGAAACGCGTGTCATCAAGGATGTAACAAAATTTCTATTTAAATTGTTAGCGCTAGCTCCTCAGCGGATCTATTTCACCCTTCCGGCATGGATTTAATTGAATGACTTGGTGCGTTTCGCGAAACCGCGACACCTTTTTCTGATTTTTCGCAGCAGGCTTACCAGGCTGTCGCAAAGACGGCATTACTACGCGCCAGCCCGGTGTTCAGGGATTTGCGGCGGCGCAAAGATCGGGGAAATCCAGACGAATCGCAGGTGGCGCCGGCTTAAACTTTTTGCAAACCCGCCATCCCTGGCGACACACACTGTCAATACCTTGTATATTGGAAACTTTTCCGCCGAGCCGATCCGGCTTGCCGTAGCGTGCCTCGCGTCGCTAAGGCGTCCGGCCTGGTTCGCCAATGGCTTACACGAACGACAATGGCTAACCGCGAAGAACTGGCGATCATCCGGCATGCCCGCTCCGGGCAGGCTGCGGCCCAGCTCGAACTGGGCAAGCTGTATCTGTTTGGCAGCGTCGGGCTGCCGCAAAGCCTGCCGACCGCCCTGCACTGGCTCGAGCGGGCGGCGCGGCAGGAGTGCCCCCCGGCCTGGCAACTGATCGGCAACCACATTCCTTTCGAGCTGGCGCAGCGCAGCGGCCAGGCGCTGCTGCCCTGGTACGAGCGCGCCTACGACGACGGCAGCGTGCATGCCGGACTGGTGTTCGCCCAGCTGGTGCTTGGCGGCGGAGCGGGCGTGGATGCGCAGGCGCGCGCCAAGGCCCTGTGCGCGCTCGAGGAAGCGGCGCGCGCCGGCTTTCCCCACGCGCAGTGGCTGCTGGCGCAGCAGCCGGGCGGGGCCGGCGCCGACCCCGGCCTGGCGCTTGCCGCGGCGTCCGCCGCCACGGCGGCCACCGCCGCACCGGTTGCGGCGGCGGGGCCGGCCAGGCGCGGTCCCGCCAGGACCCTTGCGCAGTCCGGCGGCTGGCTGCGGCGCGCGGCCGACAGCGGCGTCGCGCCGGCCCAGTACACGCTGCTGGGGCAGGCCTGGGAGGCCGGCCAATGGCGCGATTTCCTGGTGCGCGCGCTGCCGCTGGCGCGCGCCCTGGTCCGGATGCGCGCCGAGCAGGGCGAAGTGCAGCGTTTCGCGCCCGACGAGATCACCTTGCTGTCGCGCTGCGCCAGGCTGCTCGACGGCCATGGCGCCGGCCATGGCGTCGCGCCGGAGCCGGGCGAACCCGACAATTTCTGGGAACTGGCTGCCGCCGAGCACGACCGTCACGCACAGCTGGCGCTGGGCCTGCGCTGCGCGCGCATGCAGGTCGATGGCCGGCGCGTCGCCGCCGGCGAGGGCGGGGCGGCCAATTTCAAGAAGGCGATCCGCTGGCTGACCCTGGCCGGCGAGCAGGGGCTGGCGCAGGCCTGGTATGCGCTGTCGCGCATCTATATCAAGCCTGAATTCTCACAGCGCAATGTCGCCGATGCGCAGAAATACCTGGAACGGGCCGCCGGCATGGGTTACCGCGCGGCGCAGCTCGAGTGCGGCCACATCGCCTGGCGGGCGCGGCGCGAGAACGAATGCAACGACGTGCGCGCCGTCTTCTGGCTGCAGAAGGCGGCCGCCCAGGGCTCGGCCGAGGCGCTCGCCCTGCTGGGCAAGATCGCGCCGCGTCCGGCTTCTTCCCTGTACACGGAAACGGGGCGGCTGCTGGCGGCGCGTCCCGGCCTGGAGTCGGCCCATCCCCTGCTGGCCGCGCGGCTGGAACTGGCGGCCCTGTTCAGCCTGACGCGCGCCGAAGCGCTGCTGCTCGACGTGGGCGCGGCCGACCAGGGCCACTGCCTGGTGATCGACATCCGCGCCAGCTACGGGCGCAGCAAGCGCCGCCTGGTGCTGGTGGAATCACGGCACGAGCGCCAGGCGCTGGACCGCATCGCGCGGCTGTTCGAGCAGGTGGATTGCGGTCCGTCGGGGCCGGAGGGGAATTATCGCCAGCGCTTGTACCGCCTGCGGACCTTGCTGGGAGCGGTGGAGCGTGCAGGGGATGACGAGGAGGCGGGGGGTGACGAGGACGAGCTCGGGCTGGCGGCTTAGCGCTGGTGAACCGTTCAGTCCCCGCGAGGGCGGGGACCCGGGTTTGCCGGCAGGTCAGGGAGTCAAATCTCGATCTCGCCCTCGAACACCGTCACCGCCGGCCCGCTCAGATACACCGGCTGTCCTTCACCCGCCCACGCGATACTGAGTTCGCCCCCACGCGCCGACACCCGCACCGGCGAATCGAGCAGCCCGCGCCGGATCCCCGCCACCACCGCCGCGCAGGCGCCGGTGCCGCAAGCCAGGGTTTCCCCGGCGCCGCGCTCGTAGACCCGCAGGCGGATGTGATGGCGGTCCATCACCTGCATGTAGCCGGCGTTCACGCGCTTCGGGAAGCGCGCATGCGACTCGATCGCCGGGCCGGTCTGGGCCACCGGGGCGGTGTCGACGTCGTCGACCACCTGCACCGCGTGCGGGTTGCCCATCGAGACCACCGACACGAACACGTTCTTGCCCTCTACCTGCACCGGCCACAGGGTATCGTCGCCCTCGGTCCAGCCGCCCAGGCCAGTGTTGTCGAACGGTACCTCGGCCGGATCCAGGCGCGGCGCGCCCATGTCCACGGTGACGCTGCCGTCGTCTTCCAGGCGCGGGGAGATGATGCCCGACATGGTCTGGACGCGGATGCTGCGCTCCCTGCTCAAGCCCTTGTCGACCACGAAGCGGACGAAGGCGCGCGAACCGTTGCCGCACTGTTCGACCTCGCCGCCGTCGTTGTTGAAGATCCGGTAGCGGAAGTCCACGCCGGCTTCGGTCGGACGCTCGACGACCAGGATCTGGTCGGCGCCGATGCCGAAGCGGCGGTCGGCCAGCCGGCGCCACTGTTCGGGCGAGAGTTCCACCTGCTGGTTGATCGCGTCGACCACGATGAAGTCGTTGCCGGCGCCGTGCATCTTGGTGAATGTCAGTTTCATGATCGTCTTTTCAATAAAGAGAAGGTTCGCCCGGCGGACGGGTCTTGAAGCGCTTGTGGGTCCAGAAGTATTCCGCCGGCGCTTCGCGCACGCGGTCCTCGATGAAGGCGTTCATGCGGCGCGTCGCCTCCACCATGTCGTCGCCGGGGTAATTCTCCCATGCCGGGTAGAACACCACCTTCCAGCCCTGGTAGTTCGGCAGGTAGGTGGCGATCACCGGGATCACCTTGGCGCCGGTGGTGGCGGCGATCCGCCCCAGTGCGGTCAGGGTGGCGGCCGGGATGCCGAAGAAGGGCACGAACTCGGCATCCTTCTCGCCGAAGTCCATGTCGGGCAGCATGAAGTAGGGCAGGCCGTCGCGCAGCGCGCGCAGGATCGGCTTGATGCCTTCCTTGCGCGTGACCAGGCGCACCGGGCCATAGCGCTCGCGGCCGTGGCGCAGCAGCCTGTCGAAGGCTGCGTTCTTCTGCGGCACGTACATGCTGCACACCGGGATCACGCGCGAGGCGACGCCGGCCACGTCCAGGCACACGAAGTGCGGGCACAGCAGGATGGTCGGGCCCGCTTCCATCTGCGCCTGCGGCACGGCCGGCTCGACCTGGATCAGGCTGCGCACGCGCTCCTCGGGCGCCCACCACAGGATCGAGCGCTCGAAGATGCTGCGCGCATAGGCGCGGAAATGGCGGTGCGCGAGCGCGCGGCGCTCGCGCTCGTCCACTTCGGGCAGGCACAGGCGCAGGTTGGTCAGGGCGATATGGCGGCGCTTGCGCAGGATGAAGAACATCAGGCTGCCGATCGCCTCGCCGAAGCGGCCGAGGACAGGCAGCGGCAGGAAATGCAGCAGCCACATGAAACCGATCAGGATTCTCATGCCGCGGCCTCGCTTTCCGGGGCGGCCACGCCTTCCGGCTGCTTGTAGCGGTTGTAACTCCAGAAATATTGCGCCGGGCAGCGTGCGATCAGCTGCTCCATCGCGCGGTTGATCGCGGCCGCCTGCTCGGCCGGGGTGCCGCCCAGGTCGCCCTCGAAGGGCACGAAGCGCACCACGAAGCCGGCCCCCTTCGGCAGGCGTTCGGCATAGGTCAGCAGGATGTCGGCCTTGCCCAGCTGGGCCAGCTTGGCCGGCAGGGTCATGGTGTAGGCCATGCGGCCGAAGAACGGCGCCCACACGCCTTCGCCTTCCTGCGGCACCTGGTCGGGCAGCAGGCCGATCGGCTGGCCGCTCTTCAGGGTCTTGGCCAGGATCCGCACGCCCGCCAGGTTGGCCGGCGCCAGGTGCAGGTTGTGGCGCGCGCGCGCGCCTTCGACCAGCGGCTTGAGGGCGCTCTTGCGCGGCGGGCGGTACATCACGGTGAGCGCCGTCTGCAGCGCGATCTGCTGCGCGGTCATCTCGAAACAGCCCAGGTGTGGCGTCAGGAACACAATGCCGCGTCCGGCGTCGAGCCTGGACTGGACCAGCTCGAAATTCTCGACGGAAGCGTGGCGCGCCACCCGTTCAGGATTGGCGCACCAGACGAAAGCCAGCTCGATGATGGCTTTCCCGGCCTCGGCGACGGCCTGGCGCCGGTGGCTGTCATAGCCGGCGCGGGCCAGGTTGTCGCGCAGGCGCCGGCGGTAGGAAGGGGAGGCAAGGTAGACCAGCCACCCCAGGCCTGCCCCGAGGGCATGCAGGAATGGCAAGGGAAACACGGATAGAAAGCGGAAGAGAACGACTAGCATCGGTTGACCAGGGTTGAAAGGCGCGAGGGTTTCCACACCAAAATTCACAAGGAGCGTAAAATACCACTTTATGCAGGATCCGCCGAGTTAATAGACAACTTGCGAAGCGGAATATAAATGTCGCTAAAGCGTCGCAGGCATCAGGTTGCTGCGGCATTTTTTTGAACAGTAACTTGGAGCTAGCATGTCCAACGACTACCTCTTTACTTCCGAGTCGGTCTCGGAAGGCCATCCCGACAAGGTCGCCGACCAGATTTCCGACGCCATCCTCGACGCCATCCTGGAACAGGATCCGCGCGCGCGCGTCGCCGCCGAAACCCTGTGCAACACCGGCCTGGTGGTGCTGGCGGGCGAAATCACCACGCACGCCAACGTCGACTACATCCAGGTCGCGCGCAACACCATCAAGCGCATCGGCTACGACAACACCGAGTTCGGCATCGACTACAAGGGCTGCGCGGTCATGGTCTGCTACGACAAGCAGTCGCCGGACATCGCCCAGGGCGTGGACGAAGGCGCGGGCATCGACCTCGACCAGGGTGCGGGCGACCAGGGCCTGATGTTCGGCTATGCCTGCGACGAGACCCCGGAACTGATGCCGGCCGCCATCTACTACGCGCACCGCCTGGTCGAGCGCCAGTCGCAGCTGCGCAAGGATGGCCGCCTGCCATGGCTGCGTCCGGACGCCAAGTCGCAGGTCACCCTGCGCTACGTGAACGGCCGTCCGGTGGCGGTCGACACCGTGGTGCTGTCGACCCAGCACGCACCTGAGATCACCCACTCGCAGATCGAAGAAGCGGTCGTCGAGGAAATCATCAAGAAGGTGCTGCCGGCCGAGTGGCTGAACGAGACCCGCTTCCTGGTCAACCCGACCGGCCGCTTCGTCATCGGCGGCCCGCAGGGCGACTGCGGCCTGACCGGCCGCAAGATCATCGTCGACACCTACGGCGGCGCTGCGCCGCACGGCGGCGGCGCGTTCTCGGGCAAGGACCCGTCGAAGGTGGACCGCTCGGCCGCCTATGCGGCCCGCTACGTGGCGAAGAACGTCGTGGCCGCCGGCCTGGCGCGCCAGTGCCAGGTGCAGGTCAGCTACGCGATCGGCGTGGCGCGTCCGATCAACATCACCGTGTATACCGAAGGCACCGGCGTGATCCCCGACGACCAGATCGCCAAGCTGGTGATGGAGCACTTCGACCTGCGCCCGAAGGGCATCGTGCAGATGCTCGACCTGCTGCGCCCGATCTACACCAAGACCGCCGCCTACGGCCACTTCGGCCGCGAAGAGCCGGAATTCACCTGGGAGCGCACCGACAAGGCGGCGCTGCTGCGCGCCGAAGCGGGTCTTTCCTAAGTAGTAGCCAGTTGTGACGCCAGGCGGAAACGTTCCGCCTGCGCGTCGAACCCGGGATCCCCGCGAAGGCGGGGACCCCGGGGTTTGCCCGCACGCCATCCCATTCCGGTTTGTCCCGCAACCTCCCGCAGCTACCTGCAAGCGCGCACAACCTCGCACAAACCACCATCATTCCGTGCTAAACTAGCCCGTTCCGAGGAGCGTTGCGACGAAAGATCCTTCTTTCGCCAGGCTCGGATATCAGCAACCGCGCTCACGTTACTTTTTTCTAAACATTGAAAGGAGGGCGTGATGAGCGCCGTACTCAAAGATCTTCCCGACTACCACATCGCCGACATCTCCCTGGCCGCCTGGGGCGAGAAGGAAATCCGCATCGCCGAAACCGAGATGCCGGGCCTGATGGCCATCCGCGAGGAATACGCCGCCAGCCAGCCGCTGAAGGGCGCGCGCATCGCCGGTTCGCTGCACATGACCATCCAGACCGCGGTCCTGATCCGCACCCTGGAAGCCCTGGGCGCCACCGTGCGCTGGGCCTCGTGCAACATCTACTCGACCCAGGACCACGCCGCCGCCGCCATCGCCGCGGTCGGCACCCCGGTGTTCGCCGTCAAGGGCGAGACCCTGGACGAATACTGGGAATACACCCACCGCATCTTCGAATGGCCGGGCGAGGGCGTGTACGCCAACATGATCCTGGACGACGGCGGCGACGCCACCCTGCTGCTGCACCTGGGCGTGCGCGCCGAGAAGGACATCTCGGTGCTCGACAAGCCGGGTTCGGAAGAGGAAATCTGCCTGTTCAACTCGATCAAGGGCCGCCTGGCGCGCGATCCGCAGTGGTACTCGAAGCGCCTGCCGCAGATCCTGGGCGTGACCGAGGAAACCACCACCGGCGTGCACCGCCTGTACCAGATGCACGCCGAAGGCAAGCTGGCCTTCCCGGCGATTAACGTCAACGACTCCGTCACCAAGTCGAAGTTCGACAACCTGTACGGCTGCCGCGAATCGCTGGTCGACGGCATCAAGCGCGCCACCGACGTCATGGTCGCCGGCAAAGTGGCGGTCGTGGCCGGCTACGGCGACGTCGGCAAGGGCTCGGCCCAGGCCCTGCGCGCCCTGTCGGCCCAGGTGTGGGTGACCGAGATCGACCCGATCTGCGCCCTGCAGGCCGCGATGGAAGGCTACCGCGTGGTGACCATGGACTATGCCGCCGAACACGGCGACATCTTCGTGACCGCGACCGGCAACTACCACGTGATCACCGAAGAGCACATGAAGCGCATGAAGGACCAGGCGATCGTCTGCAACATCGGCCACTTCGACAACGAAATCGAAGTCGCGGCGCTCAAGAAGTACGAGTGGGAAAACATCAAGCCGCAGGTCGACCACGTCATCTTCCCTGATGGCAAGCGCATCATCCTGCTGGCCGAAGGCCGCCTGGTGAACCTGGGCTGCGGCACCGGCCACCCGTCGTACGTGATGAGCTCCTCGTTCGCGAACCAGACCATCGCCCAGATCGAGCTGTTCGCGAACACCGCGCAGTACCCGGTGGGCGTGTACACGCTGCCGAAGAAGCTGGACGAGAAGGTGGCGCGCCTGCAGCTGAAGAAGCTGAACGCGCAGCTGACCCAGCTGACCGAAGAGCAGGCCGCCTATATCTCGGTGAGCCAGGAAGGTCCGTACAAGCCGGAACACTACCGTTATTGATTAACGCTGGCCGGCAGTACCGCCCCGGCGGGCGCCTTCGCGGGCGTCCGCCAGGGACGACACCATTCCCATAGCCGGGCGCCTCGAACGCGCCCGCGTACCACGAAAACCGATTCTCCCGATGCGCCTGCTCCTGACCTGGCTGATCAATGCCCTTGCCTTGATGGCCCTGCCTTACCTGATGCACTCCGTCACCATCTCGAATTTCACCACCGCGGTCATCGCCGCGCTGGTGCTGGGACTGGTCAATACCCTGATCCGTCCGGTGCTGGTGATCCTGACCCTGCCGGTTACCCTGGTGTCGATGGGCCTGTTCATCCTGGTGCTGAACGCCTTGCTGTTCTGGCTGGTGTCGCACTGGATCGAGGGCTTCGAAGTGGCGGGATTCTGGGCGGCCTTCCTCGCGGCCATCCTGTACAGCATCATTTCGTGGGCGCTCTCCACCTTGCTTCTCTCGAACAAAGACAATGGAAACCCCTGATTTCAGTATCGAGTTCTTCCCGCCCAAGACGGCGGAGGGCGCGGACAAGCTGCGCGTCGTGCGCCAGAAGCTGGCCGAGCTGCACCCGAAGTACTTTTCGGTGACCTTCGGCGCCGGCGGCACGACCCAGCAGGGCACCTTGCAGACGGTGCTCGAGATCCAGTCCGAAGGCCATGAAGCCGCGCCGCACCTGTCGTGCATCGGCGGCACGCGCGAGTCGATCCGCGACATCCTCAAGCAGTTCCAGGATGCCGGCATCCGGCGCCTGGTGGCGCTGCGCGGCGACCTGCCGAGCGGCTACGGCGCCGGCGGCGAGTTCCGCTATGCGAACGAGCTGGTCGAGTTCATCCGCCAGGAGACCGGCGACTGGTTCCGCATCGAGGTCGCCGCCTATCCCGAGATGCACCCGCAGGCGCGTTCGCCGCAGGACGACCTGCAGAACTTCGCGCGCAAGGTGCAGGCCGGCGCCAACGCGGCCATCACCCAGTACTTCTACAACCCGGACGCGTATTTCCAGTTCGTCGACAACGTGCGCAAGCTCGGCATCGAGGTGCCGATCGTGGCCGGCATCATGCCGATCACGAACTACACGCAGCTGATGCGCTTCTCGGACATGTGCGGCGCCGAGATCCCGCGCTGGGTGCGCCTGAAGCTGGCCAGCTTCGGCGACGACAGCGCGTCGATCAAGGCCTTCGGCCTGGACGTCGTGACGGCGCTGTGCGAGCGCCTGCTGGCCGGCGGCGCGCCGGGCCTGCACTTCTACAGCATGAACCAGGCGGCGGCGACCACCGCGCTCTGGCAGCGCCTGCGCGGCTGAGGCCTTCTGACCGGCGTCGCGGCCCTCCGGGCGCCGGTCAGGTTTCCTCGGTAATCACCCGGTCCAGCGGCACATCGTGCGCCGCTCCCTCGAATTCCACCAGCTGGCATGCATACGCGACGCCCAGGGTCGCCGGCCGCGGTTGTGGCGCCAGGGTGCGGTCGTAGAACCCGCCGCCATATCCCACCCGGTAGCCCAGGGCATTGAATCCCAGGCAGGGAATCAGGAGCGCCGGCGGCCGCGCCACCATGCGCAGCTCGGCCGGCACCGCCACGCCCATGCGGTCCGCGACCGTCGGCTCGCCCGGTATCCATTCAGCAAATTCGAGCGCCGTGTCGCGCGCCACCACGACAGGCAGCGCCAGCCGTACGCCTGCCTCGGCCATTTCCGCGTAGGCTGGACGCAAGTCCGGTTCGCCCGCCAGCGGCCAGTAGACACCCAGCATCGCCTGCGGATGGTCGCGCAGCCAGGCCACGACTTGCGCACCGATGCGGTCGTCCCAGGCGTGCTTGGTCGCCGGCTCGATCGCGCGGCGGCGCGCCTTGAGGGCGTTGCGCAGGGCCGCCTTGTCCTGTTGCTGGATGTCACCTGCTCTTGCGGAAGCGTCTGGCAGGAGCCCGGAGCCGCGTGGTATTCTTGAATCGCCGGTCATGGTTTGAATGCAGCGTACTTTGAGAGTTGTGGATGTTTCAATCGAGATTGACAGCCGGCGTCATGCCGACCGCCATTGCCCTTGTCTTGTCCCTTGCGCTGATGCCAGGCGCGGCCCTGGCACAGGAAGATCCTCCTGAGCCGGAAGTGTCCGAAGAGGCCTCGGCCGAGCAGGCCGCACCCTTGCCGCCTGCCGTCCAGCCGCCGCTGCCCCAGCAGGCCACGTCCCAGCCGGCTTCGCCCCAGCAGGCAGCGCCGCAGCAGCCCATGCCCCAGCAGGCATCACCCCAGCAAGTCCCGCCGCAGGCGGGCGTACCGCATGCTACCGTGCCTGCCGTTCCGGCCGGCGCACCCAGCGTGCCGGGCACGCCGCCGAGCGTCGTCGCGCCGGGTGTCGCGAGGCCGGGCGCCGCTGCGCCGGGCGCCGCCACGCAGAATGGCCCCAGGCAGAACGGCATGACGCAGAACGGTGCGACCCACAGCGGCGCCGCGCCGCAGAACGGCGCCAGGCAGTACGGCGCCGCACCGGCTGTCGCCGCGCCCGGCGCCCTTGCCCCGAACACGGACACGCGCGCCGACGACGACAACTTCCTGCTGCTGCGCGAAGCGGTGCGCCAGAACGACGCCGCGCGCGCCCATGCGCTGGCCTCGCGCCTGCCGAACTATTCGCTGGCCTCCTATGTCGACTATTATCGTCTGAAACCCCGGCTGCGCGACGCCGCGCCCGAGGAAATCCACGCGGCGCTCCAGCGCCACGCCGGCACGGCGGTGGCCGAGCGCCTGCGCGCCGACTGGCTGCTCGAACTGGGCCGCCGCCGCGACTGGTCCAGCTTCGAGCGCGAAATGGGCAAGCTGGCCCGGGACGACGACCTGCAGATCCGCTGCTACGCCCTGGTGGCGCGCGCCGGCCGCGGCGAACGGGTGGGCGCGGAAGCGCGCGCGCTGCTGAACAATCCTCCCGCCTATGGCGAAGGCTGCGCCGCGCTGATGGCCGAGCTGGCGCAGCGCGGAGAGCTGAGCGAGGCCGAGCTGCTGTGGCAGCTGCGCCTGGCCGGCGAGATGAACGCCACCGGCCCGGCGCGCCGTACCGCCGCGCTGCTGGGCGCTTCCGACACCCGCGCCGCGCAGGCGGTCGACGTGCCGGCCGTGGCGCTGGCGCGCGGCATCGGCAACAGCCGCGCCGAACGGCAGATCTACCTGGTCGCCCTCGGCCGCATGGCGCGCACCAGCCTGAAGCTGGCCGTGGTGGCGCTCGAGAAGAACGCGCCCAGGCTGAGCTCCGAGGAACGCGCGATCGGCTGGGCCAACGTGGCGCTGGCGGCCTCGATCGTGCTGTCGCCGGAAGCATCGGCCTACTGGCGGCGCACCAACGGCGCCCAGCTGACGAACGAGCAGATGCAGTGGAAGACCCGGATCGCGCTGCGCAACGGCGACTGGAAGCAGGTGCGCTCGAGCATCGAAGCCATGCCGGCGGCCTTGCGCGCCGAGAACGCCTGGGTCTACTGGCTGGGCCGGGCCTACAAGGCCGAGGGCCGCGGCGACGAGGCGCGCGCGCTGTTCGAGAAGATCGCGGTGCAGTCCCATTTCTATGGCCAGCTGGCGATGGAGGAACTGGGCCGGATGGTGACGGCGCCGCCGCCGGCCGCCCCGGTGACGGCCGCCGAACTGGCCCAGGCCGGCGCCAATCCGAGCCTGCATCGCGCCCTGAAGTTCTATGCCCTGCGCCTGCGCGCCGAAGGCAACCGCGAATGGAACTGGGCGCTGCGCGGGATGTCTGAACGCCAGCTGCTGGCCGTCGGCGAATTCGCGCGCCGCAACCAGCTGCTCGACCGCATGGTGGAAACCTCACTGCGCACGCGGACCGAGTTAGACTATGCCCAGCGCTTCCCTGCGCCCCACTTCGAGATCCTGCACCCCACGGCGCAGGGGCTGGGGCTGGACAAGGCCTGGGTGTATGGCCTGATTCGCCAGGAATCGCGTTTCATCCAGGACGCGCGTTCCGGGGTCGGCGCGTCCGGCCTGATGCAGGTGATGCCCGCCACCGGCAAATGGGTAGCGACCAAGATTGGCCTGGATAATTTTGTGCATGACATGTTGACGGACTTGCGGACCAATATCACGCTGGGAGCCAATTACATGAACATGGTACTGGGGAACTTCGACGGTTCGCAGGTGCTCGCGACCGCCGCCTACAACGCCGGTCCGGGGCGCGCACGCGCCTGGCGCGGCCTGCTGACCGAGCCGATGGAGGGCGCGGTCTTCGTCGAGACCATTCCATTCTCGGAAACGCGCGGCTACGTACGCAACGTGATGGCCAACGCCACCAACTACGCCGCCGTGTTCGAACAGCGCCCGCAGTCGATCAAGGCGCGCCTGGCCACGGTCAATCCACGCAGCGGTTCGGTCCTGGACTGAGGCCCATCATGCGCGATATGAATGTCGTGATGATCGGGGCAACCGGTTTCATCGGCTGCCACCTGGCCGCCCGCCTCTCGGAAGGCGGGGTGAACGTGCTGGTGCCGGCGCGCCACTACGAGGGCGCCAAGCACCTGACGATGCTGCCCGGCGTGGACGTCACGCTGGCCAATGTGCACGACGACGCCGTGCTGCGCGGCCTGGTGGCGGGGCGCGACGCGGTGATCAACCTGGTCGGCGTCCTGCATGGCGGGCATGGCCGGCCCTATGGCGCCAGGCACCGGCGCCTGCACGTGGACCTGCCGCGCCGCATCGTCGAGGCCTGCGCGGCGGCCGGCGTGCCGCGCTACCTGCACATGAGCGCCCTGGGCGCGGGTCCGAACGCCCCCTCGATGTACCAGCGCTCCAAGGCCGATGGCGAGGCCGCCGCCCGCAGCCATCCCGCGGTCGCGGCGACCATCTTCCGGCCCTCCGTGGTGTTCGGCCCGGGCGACCATCTGCTGACCATGTTCGCGCGCATGCAGCGCCACTTTCCGGTCATTCCGCTGGCCTGCGCCGATGCGCGCTTCCAGCCGATCTACGTCGGCGATGTCGCCGAGGCCTTCGCACGGGTGCTGGCGCAGCCGCACACGCGCGGCGCCGTGATCGAACTGGGCGGGCCCGAGGTCTACACCCTGGCCGACCTGGTGCGGATGGCCGGCCGCTATGCCGGCTGCGAGCGCAGCGTGGTGCCCCTGCCGGACTGGATGGCACGCATGCAGGCGGGCATGTTCGAGATGATGCCGGGCGAGCCCCTGATCAGCCGCGACAACCTCGACTCGATGAAGGTCGATAATGTCGTCGATCCGGCCACCCAGGCCTTGACAGCGGAAGCGCTGGGAATCAAGCTCACTCCGATCGAGGTTGCCGCGCCGCACTACCTGACGCCCACGGACCCCCTCGACGCCTACCGCGCCCGCGCCGGACGCTAATTCATGACTGGAAGCCCATGCAGACCATCGAACTCGACCCGATCCTCTCGCACACCCTGGACCAGGCCCGCCAGCCGGGCCTGACGCTCGTCATCGGCAACAAGAATGTCTCGTCGTGGTCGATGCGGCCCTGGGTGGCGGCGGTCGCGTTCGGCATTCCATTCACCGAGGTGCGCGTGCTGCTCGACCAGGCCGACACCGCGGCCAACATCGCGCGCTATTCGCACGCCGGCCGGGTGCCGGTGCTGCTGGCGGGCGAGATGACGATCTGGGACAGCCTGGCGATCGTCGAATACCTGGCCGAGCAGTTCCCGGACAAGCACATGTGGCCGCAGGACGTCGCCGCGCGCGCGCTGGCGCGCTCGGTCGTGGCCGAGATGCACTCGGGCTTCCCGGCGCTGCGCTCGGCCATGTCGATGAACATCCAGGCGCGCCTGCCGGGCCGCGGCCGCACCCCGGGCGCGCAGGCCGACATCGGGCGCATCTGCGAGATCTGGGAAGACTGCCTGTCGCGCTTCGGCCACCACCATTTCCTGTTCGGCGACTTCTCGATCGCGGACGCCTTCTATGCACCGGTGGTCACCCGCTTCAAGACCTACGGCGTGGCGCTGGCGCCGGCGCTGCAGGCCTATTGCGAGCGCGTGCTGGCGCATCCGGCGGTGGCGCGCTGGGTCGAGGAAGCCATGCTTGAGGCCGATCCGACCCCGCTGCACGACGCCGAGCTGCCGGGCGATTGAGCATGCGCAGTTACGTAGTCGGCGGCGCCGTGCGCGACGAGCTGCTCGGGCTGCCGGTGCAGGACCATGACCATGTCGTGGTCGGCGCCACGCCCGAACAGATGGTGGCGGCCGGCTTTCGCCCGGTGGGCAAGGATTTCCCGGTGTTCCTGCATCCCGGGACCCAGGAGGAGTACGCGCTGGCGCGCACCGAGCGCAAGACGGCGCCCGGCTACCGCGGCTTCGCCTTCCACGCCGCGCCCGACGTCACCCTCGAGCAGGACCTGGTCCGGCGCGACCTGACCATCAACGCCATGGCGCGCGACGAGGACGGCGCCATCGTCGATCCCTACGGCGGCCGCCAGGACCTGGAACAGCGCCTGTTCCGCCACGTGTCCGGCGCCTTCGCCGAGGACCCGGTGCGCATCCTGCGGGTGGCGCGCTTCGCCGCCCGCCTGCCCGAATTCCGCGTGGCCGAGACGACCAATGCGCTGATGCGGCGCATGGTGGAGGAGGGCGAGGCCGACGCCCTGGTGCCCGAGCGCGTCTGGCAGGAACTGGCGCGCGGCCTGATGGAACAGCGCCCGTCGCGCATGCTGGAGGTGCTGCGCGACTGCGGCGCGCTGGCGCACATCCTGCCCGAACTCGATGCGCTGTGGGGCGCGCACCTGCTGCTGGTGATCGACTACGCCGCCGAATGCGGGTATCCGCTCGAGATCCGCTTCGCCGCCCTGGTGCACGGCCTGGGCCAGGGCGCCAGCGCGCCCGGCCAGCAGCCGGCCGGCCACGGCCTGGACCCGATCAGGGCGCTCTGCCAGCGCCTGAAGGCGCCCAACGAATGCCGCGACCTGGCCCTGATGACGGCGCGCGAACATGGCAACATCGGCCGGGCGCAAGCCCTTCCCGCGGACGCCATCGTCACGCTGTTCGAGCGCTGCGACGCCTTCCGCAAGCCGGAACGCTTCGCCCAGATGCTGCAGGCGGCCGAATGCGATGCGCACGGGCGCGGCGGCGCGCAGCACGCGCTGCGCTCCCGGCCCTATCCCCAGGGGCTCCATCTGCTGCGCGCGCTGGCGGCGGCGCGCGCCGTGAACGCGGGCGAGATCGCGCAACGCCATGTCGAAAACAAGGATAAGATTCCAGAAGCCATCCATGCGGCGCGGGTACGGGCCGTCGGGGAGGCCCTGGGCGACGTCCGCTGACCCCGGGGCAGCGTTTCCTCCCGCGCGCTCCGTGCGAGCGCGGACGGTTCATGCTGCCCCCGCCCGGCATGTCGACCCGCCGTGCGCAGCTGAACCATTTGTTTTGCTATCCTTCATTGTTAGCTATTTTGTTGCGTTGGAGGAAAACCATGAAAGCCGTGCTGGAGCGGCGTGCCGCGAACCCGAGTCCGCGCCGCCGCCTGTTGTTGGCGAGTGCGGCGGTCATCATCCTGAGCATGCTGCTCGCTTTCCTGTTCATTCGCACCGAGGGCGTGGATCCCGAGATCCGCAACCGGGTCATGCTGAGCGTGCGCGAACTGGAGAAGCTCGACGCCGAATGGGATGTCAACATCCTGCGCGCCCATATCGGCCGCGCGCCGGCCGATCCGCGCCTGACCAACCAGCTGCCGCGCATGCACGACCTGATGGCGCGCGTGGAAGAGGCGCTGCCGCACACCAGCGGCGCCACCGCGCCGGAGGCCTACGCGCAGCTGCAGGCGGCGCTGCGCGCCAAGGAAGAACTGGTGGCCCAGTTCGCGCGCCAGAACCGGCCGCTGCGCGAGGCGCTGCAGCACGTGCCGCCGGCGGTCGCCGACCTGAAGACCGAACTGAGCGGCATCGAGGGCGCGCTGGCGCCGGCGCGCATCGTGGTCCGGCTCGACACCACCCTGAATTCGCTGCTCACCGAGATCCTGCGCTACAACCTGGCGCCCACGCCGGCGCTGGCGACCCGCATCGACGCCATCCTGGGCGATGTCGCGGCCCAGCAGATCGCGTTCTCGCCGGCGGTGGTCGAGAAGATGGATGCCCTGATCCACAGCTGCCGGGTGATCCTCGAAAAGCGTCCGCTCGAGAACCGCTTCGAGGCCCAGATCGCCGCGACCGGCACCGCCGCCGCCCTCGACCGCCTGGGGCGCGAGATCGACCGCTCCTTCGACACCGTGCTGATGGAGCGCCAGCGCTTCCGCGGCTACCTGTTCGCGTATTCGGCCGTGCTGCTGGTGCTGCTGGCCTATGCCGGCTGGCGCCTGCGCCGCAGCTACCGCATCATCGGCGAAGTCAACCAGCGCCTGCAGGCATCCAACGAAACCCTGGAACACCGCGTCGCCGAGCGCACCGCGGAACTGGAGGCGCAGTCGAAGCAGCTCGAACGCCTGGCCCAGCACGACAGCCTGACCGGCCTGATCAACTACCGCCAGCTGACCCGCGTGCTCGAGCGGGCGCTCACCCGCGCCGACCGCCGCGACAGCGTCGTGGTCATCATGTTCATCGACCTCGACGGCTTCAAGGCCGTCAACGACACCTGGGGCCATGCCAGCGGCGACCTGGTGCTGCAGATGGTGGCGCGCCGGGTCCAGGACAAGCTGCGCGCCGAGGATGCGCTGGCCCGCCTCGGCGGCGACGAGTTCGTCATCCTGCTGGAAGACGTCGCCTCGCGCGAGGGCGCGCTGCGCGTGGCCCAGCTGGCGCTCAGCCAGATCGAATCGATCACCGAGGCCGACGGCAATCCGGTCAGGATCTCGGCCAGCATCGGCATCGCCAGCGCCCGTGGCCATGCCGGCGCGGCACGCGGCCAGGCCGCGCTGCTGGCCGATGCCGACAAGGCCATGTACGAGGCCAAGCAGTCCGGCAAGGGCGTGTTCGTGGTCAGTCCGCAGTCCCAGTGGCCCTGAGGTTGGCATTGCTGCACGGAAAACGGGTGCTCGGGCAGGGTCTCGCCGAATGGGCTAGAATGTTTTGTTGCAGTGCACAATAAGGGTGCGAACATGTGGGACAATCCTCTGCGCCGCTGGTTCCGGGGCCTGAGCGGAAAGAAGGGCGGACCGGCCGTGCTGGTCAAGGAACTGGGCGAGCGCGACCGCCGCCGGGTGCTCAAGCATTTCCTGGCGCTCGACAAGAGCGACCGGCTGCTGCGTTTCGGCAGCATCGTTCCCGACGACCAGGTCAAGGCCTATGTCGCGAAGATCGACTTCTCGCGCGACATCGTGCTGGGCGTCCACAACAGCCTGTTCCAGCTGGCCGGCGTTGGCCACCTGGCCTTCCTGGACGCGCAGGCGGACGGGCGCGACAAGGCCACGACCAAGGAGCGGGTGGCCGAGTTCGGGGTCTCGGTCTCGGCCTCGGCGCGCGGGCAGGGCGTCGGCACCCGCCTGTTCCAGCGCGCCGCGATCCACTGCCGCAATTCGGACATCGACACCCTGTACATGCAGTGCCTGTCGTCGAACCAGACCATGATGCACATCGCGAAGAAGGCCGGGATGCAGATCAAGCGCGAGTACGGCGAGGCCGACGCCTACCTGCAGCTGCCGCCCCCCAGCCCGGCCAGCGTGATGGCCGAGGCGCTCGAAGAGCAGTTCGCCGTGATCGACTACACCGTCAAGGCCAACGCGCGCGCCGCGGCCAGGTGGTTCGCGCCCAGGAAATAGGCAGCTCCCCCCGGCTGTTTTTAGTGTTCGCACTAAACACGGCGCAAAACACCTCCGCCTGTTTGACCCCGCCTGCCCGTTCATGCACGATGTTCCACTGAAGAGCTGAGCACTCCACGAGGAACCCACCATGAAACGAACGTTCGCCATAGCCGCCGTGCTGCTCGTGGCCGGCGCCTGGAAATCGACCCGGGCGGCGGACCTCGACCACCAGGCCTTCGTCGCGGTCAAGGAAGCGCGCTTCGTGCGCCACGGCGCCCCCTACTTCATCGCCGGCGCCAACCTCTGGTACGGCGGCTACCTCGGCGCCCCGGGCGCGGTCGGCCAGCGCGAGCGCCTGGGCAAGGAACTGGATCGCCTGAAGGCGCTCGGCATCAACAACCTGCGCGTGCTGGCGGTCTCCGAAAAGACCGCGATGAAGAGCGCCGTCAGCCCGGCCACCACCAGCGCGCCCGGCGCCTACGACGAAAGCCTGCTGCGGGGACTGGATTTCCTGATGGCCGAACTGGGCCGGCGCGACATGACGGCCGTGCTCTACCTGAACAACTTCTGGCAGTGGTCGGGCGGCATGACCCAGTACCTGAACTGGTTCGGCGGAACGCCCGCGCACGATCCGAACGTGAGCCGGGACTTCGAGCGCTTCATGCGCGAGAACGCGCGCTTCTACACCAACGAGCGCGCGCAGCTTGAGTACCGGCGCGTCATCGCCCACGTCGTCCAGCGGGTCAACACCGTCACCGGCAAGCCTTACCGCGAGGACCCTGCCATCCTGTCCTGGCAGCTGGCCAACGAGCCGCGCCCGGGCAGCGCCAGCGCCACGCCCGAGGAGAAGGCCGCCTACGTGAAGTGGATCGCCGACAGCGCTGCCTATATCCGCTCGCTCGACCCCCACCACCTGGTCAGCACCGGCAGCGAGGGCCTGGCCGGCTCCGCCCGCGACGCCCAGCTGTTCCTGGACGCGCACCGCACCCCCGCCGTCGATTACCTGACCTACCACCTGTGGCCGAAGAACTGGGGCTGGTTCGATTCGAAGCGCCCGGCCGAGACCTGGGACGGGATGATGGACAAGAGCCTGCATTACCTGAACGTCCACGTCGACTACGCCAAAACCCTGGGCAAGCCGATCGTGCTGGAGGAATTCGGCCTGGACCGCGACGGCGCCTCGTTCGACATCAAGTCCCCGACCACGGTGCGCGACCGCTTCTACCACGAGGTGTTCGAACTGGTGCAGCGCCGCGCCGCCGCGGGCGATCCGGTCGCGGGCTGGAATTTCTGGGCCTGGGGCGGCGCCGGGCGCGCCGCCAATGCCGATTACTGGTGGCGCCCGGGGAACGACCTGATGGGCGACCCGCCGCAGGAAGAACAGGGCCTGTACTCGGTGTTCGACAGCGACGCCGGCACGCTCGGGATCATCGGCGACCACGCCCGGCGCCTGCACGCGCTGGGCAGGACCCAGCCCTGGCTGCGGCCCGCGGCATCGGCCGCGGCGCCCTGATCCTCCGCCAACTGCTTACGGCGCCGGCGGATCCAGGTAGATCGGATTACCCAGCAGGATCAGCTTGCCCGCGGCGTCGCGCACATCGGCCCGCAGCCAGTGGCGCGCGCCGTCGCTGCGCCAGTCGTTCCACAGGTCCTTTTCCAGTTTCAGGCTGAGCTGGTTGCGGCGCACGTGGGTGCCTTCGGTATTGTCGAAGTCGCCCAGGCTGCCATCACCCATCTTCATGCGGAGTTTCTGGGCCTGCGGTCCGGCCACGGTGCCGTAGTTGCCATCGAAGCCAAGTGCGGCGCGGATCTTGTCGTCCTCGTAGGTACGCGCCGGGATTTCCAGGAACAGCGCCACGTTGTCGCCCAGATGCTTGGCATCGATCATGATGCGGTCGCAGTCGATTTCCCAGGTCAGATTCAGGCGGATCTGGCCATGCCGGTGACCACCATTAAATCAGCCGGGGCCGCCGCGGAATGCCGGGAGTAACGCTTGGTTAATAATAGTAGCAATCGATTATGTATTGACCTCCTCCCCACCCTAAAGGACGGGGATTCCTACGGCGCCGCGCGCTGCTCTGCGCGCCGCTTCGGCGGGTTCCTGCTTCATCGAGCGGCCTGAAGCACCGGCTCTCCACAGGCTAACAAGCGCTGTCCGCGCTCTAGAATATTGATCGCACCGACCACGTCGGCGTGCTGCTCGTAACCGCAACCGACACACAGGAATTGCGCCTGCGTTCGCCGGTTGTCCTGCGACACATGGCCGCAACACGGGCATGTCTGGCTGGTGTGATGCGGTGGAACGGCCAGCAGCATGCCGCCACGCCACGCGAGCTTGTAGGCAAGCTGTCGCCGGAACTCGCCCCAACCCTGA
This sequence comes from Massilia niastensis DSM 21313, assembly GCF_000382345.1. GTDB lineage: Bacteria > Pseudomonadota > Gammaproteobacteria > Burkholderiales > Burkholderiaceae_D > Telluria > Telluria niastensis. Next base: position 19,372 of record NZ_KB908093.1, on the reverse strand, counting down.
TCGAGAATGCTGCGGTTCAGGCCACTCTTCTGCTTTACTTTCCGGCCTGGTTGTTCGGCCGTGCCCCTGGCGGAGCGGGACATGTTCTTGACCTGCAAGTCCTCAATGCACACGAGCGCGTGGTGTTGGCTGATCGTGGTGCTTGTCTTGTGCAGGAAGTCTTTTCGGACGTTGGCGATGCGGTTGTGAGTCTTCTGGACGCGGGCCTTTGCCTTCTTCCAGTTGTTGCTGAACCTGAGCTTGCGGCTCATGCGGCGCTGGTACCTGGCCAGGCGCTGCTGGTGCTTCCTGAAGCTGTTCAGGGCAGCGACAAAGCTGCCGTCGCTCAACGTGGCAAAGCGCGCAATGCCCACATCGATGCCGATCGCCGTGGTTGCAGTAGGCAGCGGTGATTCAATCTCGCGTTGCGTCTGGATGGACGTGAACCACTTGCCGCCCTTCTGGCTGACGGTGACGTTGCGGACTTCGCCGAGCACCTCGCGGCTGTTGCGGTAGCGCAGCCAGCCGAGCTTGGGCAGGAACAGGCGGCCGTTGGCCTGGTCGAGCTTGATCTGCTTCGGGTCCGGGTAGCGAAAGCGCTCGCCCCTGCCTTTGCGCTTGAAGACGGGGAAGCCGGCGCGTTTCTCGAAGAAATTCTTGTACGCATGGTCCAGGTTCTTCAAGGCCTGCTGCAACGCATGGCATGGGGCTTCTTTCAGCCATGGTGTTTCCGGGCTGTTGCGCCAGGCGGTCAGTAACTTCGCCATCGCCACATAGCCAATGAATGGGTTGCCCTGTGCGTAGTTATCCTGTTGCAGCGCCAATGCCTTGTTGTAGATGAACCGACATGATCCGGCGAAGCGCTGCATCGCGCACGCCTGTGCGCCGTTTGGCATCAGTTCGTACTTGAAGGCCTGGAGACATTGCATATGGATCGGATAGTTTGGTCCATGAGCAGAGACAACGATACTCGACGCGGAAGTCATTGCGACTTGCTGATGCATGTGCACATGGTATTTGACAAAGGTACCCCCGTGAAGTTCATCACCGGGATCCCCCGACGATCTCTCAGCCATTTTCACCAGCGTCTGCGAGCACTTTGAGGCGGAATTGGTGGAATCGCGAGGACGACGACGTTCACTCGCCGGTGAACTATCCACCGAAGGTAGTCATATCCGAGCTGGTGAATAGTCAGAAGGATGTGTCGAGTCGGATGAGTCAGAAGAAAAATTACCCGAGTATCGGCAAAAAAACTCTGGGCGGTGCGCCGTGATCGCCGTCCTGCATTGCCGTCAGTTGCGGCGGAGCACCCATCGCCGTTGCCCGACAGTACATCGAGCAACAAGCGCCACACTGACGCCAGAGCAAAGGACGGCGTTGCCGTCCGCGCTCTTGACCCCGCCTTGAAGGAAGGAGTTTGATGCGCAACCGATCAATATTACAGGGACATGTACAAACGAACAGGGGCCATAGCTGCCGGGAATGGCCCAACAGCCTCACACCAGCGGCAGCGCCGTCGTCTCCTTGATCCGCTGCAGCGCGAAGCTCGACTTCACGTCCAGCACGGCCGGATGGCGCAGCAGGGTGTTCATCATGAAGCGCGAGAAATGGTCCATGTCGCCGACATGCACGCGCAGCAGGAAATCCATCTCGCCGGTCATCGCATAGCAGGCCACCACTTCAGGCCAGCTGCCCACCGACACCGCGAAATCGTTGCGCGGCGAGGTCGCCGGCAGTCCGGGTGCGCGCGAGCCCGCCACTTCGCTGTGCTTTTCCAGCCGCACGTTGACATAGGCCAGCAAGCCCAGGCCGATCTTGTCGGGGTCGACCAGGGCCACGTACTGGCGGATCACGCCCGCTTCCTCGAGCCGCTTGATGCGGCGCAGGCAGGGCGAGGGCGACAGGTTCACGCGCTCGGCCACATCCTGGTTCGACAGGCGGCCATCGGTCTGCAGGATTTCGAGAATCTTGCGGTCGGTTTTATCCAGTTCAATCTTTGACATAGTTTCCTCGGTCTACTCATGCGTGTGGCAATTTTATTGCGCAAATCAAGAAGGAGGGGGAATTAATTGGAATTTAATGCCGGATGGCCAGGACTATACTGGGCGCCATACGGGAGGAGATGGACCATGCCTGCCGCGCGATCAACCAGGGCCGGCAAGAGCCAGGGTCGCGCCGGCGCCGCGCAAGGCCAGCTCGCCAGCAGGGGAGGGCCGGCCATGCGCCGCCGCCGGCCCTTGCGGCATCCGCCACGAGAACAACGGAGACACCGAATGAACGCACCCCAGGAGCGCAGCCAGCTGTCGCTGCCGCAGCACGACATCACCCTCGACGACAAATGGACGCTCGAGCGCGGCCGCGCCTTCATGACCGGCACGCAGGCCCTGATCCGCCTGCCGATGCTGCAGCGCGAGCGCGACCTGCAGGCCGGCCTGAACACCGCCGGCTACATCACCGGCTACCGCGGCTCGCCGGTCACCTCGGTCGACCAGACCGCGATGAAGGCGCGCAAGCACCTGGAGGCGCACCACGTCAAGTTCCACCCGGGCATGAACGAAGACCTGGCGGCGACCGCCGTCTGGGGCACCCAGCAGACCAACCTGTATCCAGACGCCAAGTACGACGGCGTGTTCTCCATGTGGTACGGCAAGGGCCCGGGCGTGGACCGCTGCGGCGACGTCTTCAAGCACGGCAACAACGCCGGCAGCGCCAAGCATGGCGGCGTGCTGGTGCTGGCCGGCGACGACCATGCGGCCAAGTCGTCCTCCACCGCGCACCAGTCCGACCATATCCTGACCCACTGCGGCATCCCGGTGCTGTATCCGTCCTCGGTGCAGGAATACATCGACTACGGCCTGCACGCCTGGGCGATGAGCCGCTACACCGGCCTGTGGGTGTCGATGAAGTGCGTGACCGACATCATCGAATCGGGCGCCGTGGTCGACCTCGATCCGGACCGCGTCAAGATCATCACCCCGGACGACTTCGAACTGCCGCCGGGCGGCCTGAACATCCGCTGGCCGGACGCCGTGCTGGACCAGGAAGTCCGGATGAACAACTTCAAGTGGTATGCCGCGCTGGCCTATGCGCGCGCGAACAAGCTCAACCGCATCATCTGGGACAGCCCGACGCCGAAGATCGGCATCATCACCGCCGGCAAGAGCTACCTCGACACGCGCCAGGCGCTGGCCGACCTCGGCGTCGACGAGCAGGCGGCGCGCGACATCGGCCTGCGCCTGTACAAGGTCGGCATGACCTGGCCGCTCGAAGCGGAAGGCGTGCACGAATTCGCCCGCGGCCTGGACGAGATCCTGGTGGTGGAAGAAAAGCGCCAGGTGATGGAATACGCGCTGAAGGAAGAACTGTACAACCTGCCGGACAGCGAACGTCCGCGCGTGGTCGGCAAGTTCGACGACACCGGCGAGTGGCACAACAAGAACAACATGGGCCACGGCGACTGGCTGCTGCCGGCGACCTACGAACTGAGCCCGGCCCAGATCGCGCGCGCCATCGCCTCGCGCATCTCGCACTACTGCGCCGGCCACCCGGTGGCGGAGCGCGTCAAGGAACGCATCGCCTTCCTGGAAGCGAAGGAGCTGGTGCTGAAGAACATCCCGGCCAAGGCGAATCCGGAAACCGACCGCATCCCGTACTTCTGCTCGGGCTGCCCGCACAACAGCTCGACCAAGGTGCCGGAAGGCTCGCGCGCCATGGCCGGCATCGGCTGCCACTACATGGTCCTGTGGATGGACCGCGAGACCTCGACCTTCACCCACATGGGCGCGGAAGGCGTGACCTGGGTCGGCCAGGCGCCGTTCACCAACGAGAAGCACGTGTTCACCAACCTGGGTGACGGCACCTACTTCCACTCGGGCATCCTGGCGATCCGCGCGGCGGTGGCCGCGAAGGTGAACATCACCTACAAGATCCTGTACAACGACGCGGTCGCGATGACCGGCGGCCAGAACGTCGACGGTCCGCTCGACCCGGGCATGATCAGCCGCCAGATCGCGGCCGAGGGCGTGACCCCGATCATCGTGGTCACCGACGAACCGGACAAGTACCCGTCGGACTACAACTGGGCGCCGGGCGTCACGGTGCGCCACCGTTCCGAGCTGATGGACGTGCAGCGCGAACTGCGCGACAAGCCGGGCGTGTCGGCCATGATCTACGACCAGACCTGCGCCTCCGAGAAGCGCCGCCGCCGCAAGAAAGGCGAGTTCCCCGACCCGGCCAAGCGCGCCGTGATCAACGAGGCGGTCTGCGAAGGCTGCGGCGACTGCTCGGTGCAGTCGAACTGCCTGTCGGTCGAGCCGCTGGAGACGGAACTGGGCCGCAAGCGCCAGATCAACCAGTCCTCGTGCAACAAGGACTTCTCCTGCGTGTCGGGCTTCTGCCCGAGCTTCGTCACCGTCGAAGGCGGCGGCCTGAAGAAGCCGAAGAAGGCCGCCGGCGCCGAAGCCGCGCCCCCGGTCCTGCCGGCGCCGTCGATTCCATCGGTCGAGACCCCGTTCGGCATCCTGGTGGCCGGCGTCGGCGGCACCGGCGTGGTCACCGTCGGCCAGATCCTGGCGATGGCGGCCCACGTGGAAGGCAAGGGCGCGCTGGTGCTCGACCAGAGCGGCCTGGCCCAGAAGGGCGGCCCGGTGATGTCGCACGTGCGCCTGGCCGAGCGCCAGGAAGACCTGCACTCGACCCGCGTCGGCACCGGCAGCGCCGACCTCGTGATCGGCTGCGACCAGATCGTCACCGCCAGCCGCGACGCGCTGTCGCGCATGGGCGAGGGCCGCACCTGGGCCGCCGTCAACGCGACCGGCGCCACCACCGCCGCCTTCGTGAAGAATCCGGACTGGCAGTTCCCTGCCGAGGGCTCGCGCGCTGCGATCCTGCAGGCCTGCGGCGCCGGCAACGTCGACTTCGTCGATGCGGGCCAGATCGCCACCGCGCTGATGGGCGACGCGATCGCGACCAACATGTTCATGCTCGGCTACGCATTCCAGAAGGGCCACGTGCCGCTGCAGGAAGCCTCGCTGCTGAAGGCGATCGAACTGAATGGCGTGTCGGTCGCATTCAACAAGGCCGCCTTCAACTGGGGCCGCAGCGCCGCGCACGACCTGGCTTCGGTGGCCAGGCTGACCACGCCTGCCAAGGTGATCGAGTTCAAGCGCACCCAGTCGCTCGACGAGATCGTCCAGCGCAGGGTGGAACTGCTCACCGCCTACCAGGACGCGTCCTATGCCGCGCAGTACAAGGCCTTCGTGGACCAGGTGCGCGCCGGGGAAGCGAAGCTGGGCAAGGGCACGCGCCTGGCCGAGGCGGTCGCGCGCTACTACTACAAGCTGATGGCCTACAAGGACGAGTACGAGGTCGCGCGCCTGCATACCGATCCGGCCTTCCGTGACAAGATCGCCAGCATGTTCGAAGGCGACATCAAGATCAGGTTCCACCTGGCGCCGCCGCTGCTGGCCAGGCACGACAAGGACGGCCGCGCGATCAAGAAGGAATACGGTCCGTGGATGCTGAAAGCCTTCGGCGTGCTGGCCAGGTTCAAGGGCCTGCGCGGCACCGCGTTCGACGTGTTCGGCTACACCGCCGAGCGCCGCGGCGAACGCGCCCTGATCGGCGCGTACCGCCAGACGGTCGAGGCGCTGCTGCCGAAGCTGACGGCGGATAACCTGGCGCAGGCGGTGGCGATCGCCGCCATCCCGGAAGACATCCGCGGCTACGGCCACGTGAAGGAGCGCCACCTGAAGGCGGCCAGGCAGAAGGAAGCCGCGCTGCTGGCGGCCTTCCACGCGCCGGCCGGCGCCGCGCCGCGCGCAGCGTAAGGGCATGCATGCCAGGGGGCGCGGCGCGGCCGTGTCACCCTGGCATGCTTTTATATCTCCATAGCATTTCTTGTTGTCGGTCAGATCCAACTGTTACAGTTGGTTGCACTCCGGCCCAACAGCGACGTCTATAATCGGACGCATGAGACCGCTACTTCCTTCCTCCCGCAAGGCTTCCACGTTCCGTCTGGTTTCCGGCTCGCTCGCGGCGATCCTCGTGCTCGCCGGTTGCGGCGGCGGTGGCGGCGCGCCCGGCATCGGCGCGCGTCCGGACCCGATCGCGACGCAGCCGACGCCGACGCCGACGCCGACGCCGACGCCCACGCCCACGCCGACCGAGGCCACGCCGGAAGACCTGAACCCGAACCTGCTGGGCGATGCGTACGGCAGCTACTGGAACCTGTGCGCCGCTCCGCGCACCGGCGCCGACGCCGACGGCAAGCCCTTCCCGGACCGCCAGGGCACGCTGCTCGACGAGCTGAAGTTCCTGCGCGCGTGGACCAACCAGTACTACCTCTGGTACAACGAGGTGCCGAACACCTACAAGATGGCGGATTTCAGCAAGCCGGTCGATTATTTCGACGTGCTCAAGACCACGGCCATCACCGCGTCCGGCGCACCGAAGGACGAGTATCACTTCACCTATCCGACCGCGGAGTGGGAGGCGATGACCAACTCGGGCATCGACCTGGGCTATGGCATCACCTGGTCGCGCAACACCGGTCCCAGGCTGCCGCGCACCTGGCTGGTGACCGCGGTGGAACCGGGTTCGCCGGCGGAGAGCGCCGGCCTGCGCCGCGGCGACATGCTGCTCAAGGTGGACGGCATCGACTTCGTGAACGCGGGCGACACGGCCTCGGTCGACCGGATCAACGCCGGCCTGTTCCCCGAGCGCGCGGGAGGGACGCACCAGTTCACCCTGCAGCGCGCGGGCGCGCCCTACGACGTGACGCTGACGGCCGCCGAGGTGCGCGCGGCGCCGGTCAAGAACGTCAAGGTGATCGAGACCGCGAGCGGCAAGGTCGGCTACCTGAGCTTCGACGCCCACAACGCGGTGTCCGAGAAACAGCTGCTCAACGCCTTCACCAGCTTCCAGCAGGCCGGCGTGAACGACCTGGTGCTGGACATGCGCTACAACGGCGGCGGCCTGCTGTACATCGCCAGCCAGCTGGCCTACATGGTGGGCGGCCCGGCCACGGCCGGCAAGGTGTTCGAGCGCCTGCAGTACAACGACAAGATCGCGCCCCAGGCGCCGCTCCCGTTCCGCGCGACCGCATGGGGCTTCCCTGCGCCCGATCCGGTGCGCGCCGGCACGCCGCTGCCTTCGCTGGGCCTGAAGCGGGTGTTCGTGCTGAGCACGCCGGGCACCTGCTCGGCCAGCGAGGCGGTGATCAACGGCCTGCGCGGCGTCGACATCGAGGTGATCCAGATCGGCGGCACGACCTGCGGCAAGCCCTATGGCTTCACGCCGGTGCCGAACTGCGGGACCACCTACTTCTCGATCGAGTTCAAGGGCGTGAACGCCAAGGGCTTCGGCGACTTCGCCGACGGCTTCGCGCCGACCTGCCAGGCGAGCGACGACCTGTCGCGCGCGGTGGGCGACGAGTCCGAAGGCCTGCTGGCGGCGGCGCTCGCCTACCGCAACAACAACGCCTGCCCGACGCTGGCCGGCAGCGCGCGTGCGCGTGCGGTGCCGATGGAGATCGTGCGTCCGCAGGTGAAGGAAATCTCGATCCATACGCCGGCGCGCTGAGGCCGCGGCATCCCGAGGCCAGCGCCCCTCTCCGCCCCTGGCGGAGAGGGGCTTTTTCCTGGACGAACCCGTCTATAATCTCCGCCTTTCTCCCCGATCACTGCCGGAGCTTTCGATGATTCGTTCTGCACTTCTGCTGGCCCTGCTGGCCGCCTTCCCGCTGTCGCACGCCGCCTCCAACAACCTGAGCACCGTGTCGGAGCGTTCGGGCTTCCAGGCCACCGGCCGCTACGACGAGGTGCTGTCGCTGTGCGACGCCTTCCAGCAGGCCTACCCGCGGCAGGTGAAGTGCATCGAATTCGGCCGCACCCCGGAAGACCGCCCGATGAAAGCCCTGGTGGCCAGCGGCACCGGCGCGTTCACGCCGCAGGAAGCGAAGCGCCAGGGCCTGCCGGTCACCCTGATGCAGGGCGGCATCCACGCCGGCGAGATCGACGGCAAGGACGCCGGTTTCCAGGCCCTGCGCGAGGTGCTGGCCGGCCGCCTGGCCAAGGGCGCGCTCGACAGGCAGGTGTTCCTGTTCGTCCCGGTGTTCAACGTCGACGGCCATGAGCGCTTCGGCAAGTGGAACCGTCCGAACCAGCGCGGCCCGGTCGAGATGGGCTGGCGCACGACGGCCCAGAACTACAACCTGAACCGCGACTACGTGAAGGCCGATTCGCCCGAGATGCAGGCCATGCTGGGGCTGGTGAACGCCTGGGATCCGCTGACCTATGTCGACCTGCACGTGACCAACGGCGCCAAGTTCCAGCACGACGTCTCGATCCAGGTCGAGCCGGTGTACTCGGGCGATCCTGGATTCCGCCAGACCGGCCTGGCGCTGCGCAGCGGCGTGATCGCCGACATCGCCAAACAGGGCTCGATGCCGCAGTCCTACTACATGTCCTTCGTGAAGACCGACGACCCGATGTCCGGCTTCATGGACAGCGTCTCGGACCCGCGTTTCTCGACCGGCTACTTCCAGCTGCGTAACCGCATGGCCCTGCTGGTCGAGACCCATTCGTGGAAGGACTACCCGACCCGCGTGCGCGTGACGCACAACACCGTGATCTCGATCCTGGAGCAGGTGGCGAAGAACGGCAAGGCCTGGCTGCAGGCGGCGCTGGAGGCCGATGCGCGCGCCCTGAAGCTGGCCGAGACCCCGGTCGCGCTGACCTACCGCACCACCGACAAGAGCAAGATGGTCGACTTCCAGGGCTATGCCTATACCCGCACGCCGTCGAGCGTGTCGGGCATGCTGATGACCCGCTACGACGAGAGCAAGCCGCAGGTATGGCGCGTGCCGCTGCGCGAGGAAGTGGTGCCGGCCCTGGAAGTGGCGGCGCCGCGCGCCGGCTACATCGTGCCGGCGGCGCACGCGGCGATGGTGGCGGCCAAGCTGAAGCTGCATGGCATCGTCTTCCGCAAGCTGGACAAGGACATCGGGAAGGCCGATGTCGAGACCTTCCGCAGCGACACGGCGGCCTTCGGCGCCACCTCGTTCGAAGGCCACCAGCGCCTGACGGTGGCGGGCACGTGGAAGGCGGAGGCGCGCGACATCACGCGCGGCTCGCTGTTCGTGCCGATCGCGCAGCCGAAGGCGCGCCTGGTGATGGCGCTGCTGGAACCGCAGGCGCCGGATTCGATGCTGGCCTGGGGCATGTTCAACACCGCCTACGAGCGCAAGGAATACATGGAAGAGTACGTGGCGGAGGACGTGGCGCGCGAGCAGATGGCGGCCGAGCCAAACGTCGCGGCCGAATTCCAGCGCCGTCTCGACAGCGATCCGGCGTTCGCCAAGGATCCGCATGCGCGGCTGGAGTTCTTTGCGAAGCGGCATTCGTCGTATGACGAGCGCCTGAACCTGTATCCGGTGGTGCGCGCCAAGGCCGCACCGTAGGGTGGGCGGGTCTTCCCGCCCACGCGGTGATTGTTACCGGTGCCGATACCGGGCGCGAGGACCTTGCCGATAACAACCGCCGCGTGGACAGCGAAGCTGTCCACCCTACTGAGCCGCCGGCACCGAGGTCAGCAACACCGTGCTCACTTTCCCATCCGCCCCATTGATCAGCTGGTAAACCCGGTCGAACTCGTCATCCAGGATGTCCGCCCCCGGCGCCCCGCCGAACAGCTTGACCAGCTCCGGCAAGGTATTCGAGTGCCCCACCACCAGCACCGTCCCGCCCAGCGCCTTCACCTTCTCCACCAGCGCCCTGGGCGCGCGCGGATCGTAGTGCTGCACCTCGACCCCGAGCCGCTGCGCCAGCGGCTGCGCGGTCTGCAGGGTGCGCTGGGTCGGCGTGCTGTAGATGGCCTTGATGCCGGTGCGGTGCAGGATGGTCGCGATCGACTGCGCCCGCGCCCGGCCCTGCGGCGTCAGCTCCGGATCGCTGCCCACGCCGGCTTTCTCGCCGTGGCGCACGAGATAGATCATGTTCGGTTCAGCCATCGCCATACACGGTGCGAGCATCGCAAGTACAAGGGACAGTTGCCGCAGCATGCGGGAAGTCAGGCGCATCGACAACCTTTCCGAAGTGAGAAAAGAAGCAGGGTAGCATGACCCTGCCTTTTTTTCCTTATAGCTGGGTCAGCGGAATGGTATTGCTCGCCGGCGTCGAGCAGGGCTCTTCGTCGAACGCGATATCGCCCAGCGGATTCGGCACGCCGTCGGTCTTCAAATCGGCGAAGCCGAACAGGTCGCGGTCCATCAGGTGCGAAGGCACCACGGTCGACAGCGACGAGAACACGTTCTCCACGCGTCCCGGATGCTTCTTTTCCCAGTCGCGCAGCATGGCCTTGATCTGCTTGCGCTGCAGGTTTTCCTGCGAGCCGCACAGGTCGCACGGGATGATCGGGAAACCCTTCACCTCGGCATAGCGCTCGGTATCGGCTTCCTTCACGTAGGCCAGCGGGCGGATCACCATGTGCTTGCCGTCGTCCGAGACCAGCTTGGCCGGCATGCCCTTCAGCTTGCCGCCGAAGAACATGTTGAGGAAGAAGGTTTCCAGGATGTCGTCGCGGTGGTGGCCCAGGGCGATCTTGTTGCAGCCCAGCTCATCGGCCACGCGGTACAGGATGCCGCGGCGCAGGCGCGAGCACAGCGAGCAGGTGGTCTTGCCTTCCGGGATCAGGCGCTTGACGATGCTGTAGGTGTCCTGGTTCTCGATGTGGTAGGGCACGCCCAGCTTGTCCAGGTAGGCCGGCAGCACCTCGGGCGGGAAGTTCGGCTGCTTCTGGTCGAGGTTCACGGCGACGATGTCGAAGTGGATCGGCGCGCGCTCGCGCAGGGTCAGCAGGATGTCGAGCAGGGCATAGCTGTCCTTGCCGCCCGACAGGCAGACCATCACCTTGTCGCCGTCCTCGATCATGTTGAAGTCGCCGATCGCCTGGCCCACCAGGCGGCACAGGCGCTTGTGCAGCTTGTTGTTCTCGTGCGCGATCTTCTCGCGTTTCTTCGCGTCCAGCGCGGCCGCCTCGAGGGCGTCGACGGCGGAGCGCTCCATTACCGTGTCGTTCATGCTTCTTCCTTGATCTGGAATACTTCGACCCCGACGCCTTCGCAGTCGGGGTAGACATCCGGCTTCATCGTCGACACCCGCGCCGCGCGCACGCGCGGGTGGGTCAGCATCGCCTTGACCACGTCGTCGCACAGGGTTTCCTGCAGGTGGATATGGCCCTTCGACACGCGGCGCGCGATGGTGTCGCGCATGAAGTCGTAGTCGACCACTTCCGACAGCTGGTCGGCCTTGGGCGTCGACAGGTCGAGTGGAATGTAGAGATCGACATTGATCAGGACCCGCTGCTCCGCCTTCTTCTCGAAATCGTGCACGCCGATATTGATCATCACTTCGTAATTGCGCAGGAACAGCCGGCGGCAATCGCGCAAGCTCGGGTGGGACAGGGCGGACAGCATAGTTAGCCTTAATTTATAGAATAGGGTTGTTCGGTTCGGTCAGGAACATCACGTCGCGCGCCAGCGGCATCAGGTGCTGGCCGCCGTCCACCAGCAGGGTGGTGCCGGTCAGCGCGCGCGCCGAGGCGGCGTAGACGACCGCGTCGGCGATGTCCTGCGGGGTCGAGGAGCGTTTCAGCGGCGTCGCCTGGTGCGCGTGCGCAAAGCCTTCCTCGGTCTGCGCGCCCGACACCATGGTGATGCCGGGCGCGACGCCGACCACGCGCACTTTGGGCGCCAGCGCCTGCGCCAGCATCGTCGTGGCCGCGTGCAGCGCCGCCTTCGACAGCGTGTACGACAGAAAATCCGGGTTGAGATTGTACAGTTTCTGGTCGAGCAGGTTGATCACGACCGACTGGCTGCCGTCCGGGGTCATGGCATGCAGCGCCTGCGCCAGCAGCAGCGGGGCGGCCACGTTGGCCTGCATGTGGGTGGCCAGCAGGGCAGGAGAGAAAGCGGTCGCGCTGTCGTATTCGAACAACGAAGCGTTATTCACAATGCAAGCCGGCACGCCCAGTTCGGCCGCCGCGCGCCCGGGCAGGGCGCGCACCGCGGCCTCGTCGGCCAGGTCGCATTGCAACGGCACGGCGCGCCGTCCGAGCGCGCGGATGGCCTCGGCCGTGCCGGTGGCATCGCGTTCGGAATGGCGGTAGTGCACCGCGACGTCCCAGCCGGCCTGGGCCAGCCCGAGCGCGATCGCGCGGCCCAGGCGCCGGCCGGCGCCGGTCACCAGTGCGACAGGCGCGTTGGCGCCATGGGCGCCGACATCCCGTGTTGTAGCCGTCGAAGGAAGTTCCGTCATCTTGTTGTGTGCAGGCGCTAAATTGTTGATATGGGCCGATCTCGCTACAATGCCGGCATGTCCCTGCCCGCACCCACCCCCGACGCCCTGGCCGCGTCCCATTCCCTGCAACAGCTCATCGCCGCCGAGATCGAACAGCACGGCGGGGCGATTGCATTTTCGCGATTCATGGAACTGGCGCTGTACGCGCCCAGGCTCGGGTATTACAGCGGCGGCGCGTCCAAGCTCGGAGCGAGCGGCGACTTCACCACCGCGCCGGAAATCACGCCGCTGTTCGGCGCGGCGCTGGCGCGCGTGGCAGGCGCTATTATGGCCCAAAGCGCGCCCGACATCATCGAGTTCGGCGCCGGCACCGGCAAGCTGGCGCGCGACGTGCTCGCCGCGCTGGCGCAGGGCGGCGTCGAGGTGGCCTCGTACACGATCATCGAACTCTCGGGCGAGCTGCGCGCGCGCCAGCAGGAAGCCCTGAAGGACCTGCCCCAGGTGCGCTGGCGCGAGCGCATGCCCGAGAATTTCAGTGGCGTGGTGCTGGCCAACGAGGTGCTCGACGCGATGCCGGTCGAACTGGTGCTGCGCACCCATGAGGGCTGGCGGCGCCAGATGGTCACCATCGAGGACGGCGCCTTCGCTTTTACCCAGCAGCCCCTGGGCGCCGCCCTGGAAGCCCAGCTGGCGCTCCAGGTGCCCGACGCGCAGCATTTGCCGGAAGGCTACCTGACCGAGCTGCACCCGGTCGCCGCCGGCTTCATGGGCTCGCTGGCCGCGATGTTCGAGGACGGCCGCGGCGCCGCCATCCTGCTCGACTACGGCTTCCCCGCGCACGAGTACTACCTCGACCAGCGCATGGGCGGCACTCTGATGTGCCACTACCGCCACCATGCGCATCCGGAGCCGTTCTACCTGCCCGGCCTGCAGGACATCACGGCCCACGTCGACTTCACCGCCATGGCCCTGGCCGCGCAAGAGGCGGGACTGCCGGTGCTGGCCTACATGAGCCAGGCCGCCTTCCTGCTCGGCGCCGGCATCGGCGAACTGCTGCTGGCCACCGATCCGGCCGACGCCCTGCGCTACCTGCCCCAGGCCAGGGCGGTGCAGAAGCTGGTGTCGCCGGCGGAAATGGGTGAACTTTTCAAGGTCCTGGTGGTCGGCAAAGGTGTGAAATTGCCTGAAGCAATCGTGCGCGCTGACCGCAGTCACCGGCTGTAGACTTGTTGATATCTTGCACAGCGGATACAAATCCGGCTAAGCTGTGCGTATCCCCGCGACCGGGCCCCCATTTTCGGATCGGCTACCATGAGGCAGGCGGCGCGGGCAGACTGACACACCATGGCCAAGATCCACACACACTACGACAACCTGAAGGTGTCGCGCCACGCGCCGCAGGAAGTCATTCGTGCGGCGTACAAGGCCCTCAGCCAGAAATACCATCCCGACAAGAATCCGGGCGACGAAAAGGCCGCCCGCATCATGGCGATCGTCAACACCGCCTACAACACCCTGTCCGACCCGCTGCGCCGCAAGGAGCACGACGAATGGATCGCCGCCGAGGAGTGGGAAGTCGAGTGGCTGGCCAATTCCGATACCGAGGAAGGGCGCGAGCACAACCGGCCCGAGAGCTGGGAGGCGCGCCCGCTCGAGCGGCCGCGGCGCGCGCGCCTGCTGCGCGATCCGCGCTGGTGGCTGGGCCTGTCCGCCTGCTTCGTGGCCGGCGCCGCCTGCGCGGTGCTGCTGACCCAGCCGCCCAACGTGCTGCCCAGCGCCCTGGCCTGGGGCGGCAAGCCGGTCCCGGCCCCGGTGCAGGCGCCTCCTGCCCAGGTGGATGAGCCGGGCAGCGACGCCAGCACCGACGGCTGGGCGCGCCGCGAGGGCGGCGGCGATGCCAGGGAAGCGCCGCCGGACATCAAGGCGCTCGCCGTCACCCAGCTGGTCGTGCCGCAGCACGCGCCCGACTGCTCCACCGACCTGCAGACCCTGACCGCGCCCAGCGGCGACCCGTGGCCGGCGGAGTCCGGCTACCTGCCGGGTTATCCGGTCGGCAATGACGGCAACGAGATGCAGGTCCTGATCGACAACAGCGCGAATGCCTCGCCGGTCTTCGTCAAGCTGTACGACCTCGACCGCCGCTCGAACGTGCGCCACGCCTACGTGCTGCCGCGCGCGCGCTTCACGATCGACAGGCTGTCGGCCGGGAAGTACGAAGTCCGTTACCAGAACATCATCATCGGCGCCGGCAAGGCGGAGTGCGGCAACGGCTACAGCGCCCCGCTGCGCCAGGCGGCCGCGGCGTCTGCCGGCTAGGCTGTCATATTGTTCAGTCAAGTCGTGGCTTGACCGAACGACAAGGGCTGTCGTTTTTTCCCAGCATTAAGCCGGATTGACCCTCGGGGCCTTACCCGATTTAATTAATTTGTTCCCCTGCCGTAATATACTCACCCGACGCCGCGCCCATGCAGCCACGGTCGGCACGCCCATCGCAGGCTTAACGGAACAACATGAACGAACTGGACGGCCTCACGGCCCTGATCATCGAGCCCCATTCCGGGATGCGCGCCAACATCCACAGCATGCTGAACATGTGCGGACTGACCCGGATCGAGCATGCCAGCACCTCGAACCAGGCCGTCAAGCACCTCGGCCTCCGGTCGGTCGACCTGGTCCTGTGCGAATACGACCTCGAAGGCGGCCAGGACGGCCAGCAGCTGCTCGAGGACCTGCGCCACCACAAGCTGATGCCGCTGTCGACCATGTTCTTCATGGTCACGGCGGAAGGCAATTACGGCAAGGTGGTCAGCGCCGCCGAACTGGCCCCGACCGACTACGTGCTCAAGCCCTTCACCGCCGACCGCCTGCTGGAGCGCATCGCGCGCGCGCTCGACCGCCGCACCGCCTTCATGCCGGTGTACACGCTGATGGAAGCGGGCGACCAGCGCGAGGCGATCGCCGCCAGCATCGACGCCCAGGCCCAGTACCCGCGCTACGCGATCGACTTCCTGCGCCTGCGCGCCGAACTGCACATGTTCCTCGGCGAGGCCGACCAGGCCGAGCCGATCTACCGCCACCTGGCCGAGGCCAAGGCGATCGCCTGGGCGCGCCTGGGCCTGGCCAAGACCCTGTTCGTGCGCAAGCGCTTCGAGGAGGCGCGCGGGATCCTCGAAGACCTGGTGGGCAGCAACCGCAACTTCGTCGACGCCTACGACTGGCTGGCGCGGACCCACGCGGCGGTGGGCGAGCTGGGCAAGGCGCAGACGGTGCTCGGCGAAGCGGTGGCGGTGTCGCCGCATGCCGTGCGGCGCCTGCGCACGCTCGGTGAAACCGCCTTCGAGGCGGGCGACACCGAGGCCGCCGAAAAGGCGCAGCGGCAGGTGGTCGCCAAGGCCAAGTATTCCGAGTTCCGCGATCCCGAAGACCATGTCAGGCTGGTGCGCACCCTGGTGCAGAAGGGCGACCCGGCCGGCGCGGCCGGCGTGGTCCGCGACCTCGACCGCTCGCTGGGCGGGCGCCCCAACACCAGCGTGTGCAGCGCGATCTCCTCGGCCCTGGTGCATGAATACACCGGCAACGAAACCCGGCTGAACGAGGCGCTGGCGACGGCGCTGGAAGCCAGCAGGGAGGCGCCGGCGCTGTCGGCCGACCTGAAGCTGGAGCTGGCGCGCACCTGCCTGCAGAACGACATGGAAGAGGGCGCGACCGAGATCGTGCGCGACGTGATGCGCAACGCCGCCAACGACACCATGATGACGCGCGCCATGGGCGTGCTGGAGCGCGCCGGCTTCCCGGACCTGGCGCGCACCCTGGCGCAGGAGAGCCGCCAGCACGTGGTCGACCTGGTCGCCAGCGGCGCGGCGCGCGCCAAGGGCGGCGACTACAAGGGCGCCGTGGGCCTGATGCTGGAAGCGGCCGACAAGCTGCCGCAGAATCCGGCGGTGGCCTTCAACGCCGCGCTCGCGGTGCTGCGCTGCCTCGAGCACGAGGGCTGGGACGAACGCCTCGGCCGCCAGGCCCTGGGCCTGATCGGCAACGTGCGCCAGCTCGACCCCGCCAATCCCAAGCTGAACGCGTTGGCCGCGCTGCACCAGACGATCCTCAAGAAGTACAACCGGGCCGGACCGCGCCAGGCCGGCCCGGCTTCCTCCCGGAAGGCGGGATAAGCGATGGCGGCGCTGCCCCCGGAAGGCGCGACGCGCCGCGTGCGCGCGGCCCTGATGCAGAAGGTCTGCGGCGACGAAGGGATGTTCGCGCTGGGCGCCGCGGTCGCGCGCGTGGTCGAGATGGCCTCGTCCGAGGACCAGGGCACCCACGACCTGGCCTGGTACGTGGTCTCCGACGTGGCCCTGACCCAGCGCATCCTGCGCCTGTCGAACACCGTCCAGTACCGCACCGCTTCCGGCACGCCGGTGACCACGATCTCGCGCGCCATCTCGCTGCTCGGCTTCGACAACGTGAGGGCCGCCGCGCTGGCGATGCTGCTGGTCGACGCCCTCGGCAGCGGCGAGCACGCGGGCAGCGTGCGGGTCGAGCTCGAGGCGGCCCTGTGCGCCAGCCTGGTGGGCCGCGAGATGGCGCGCCACAGCTTCTACCAGGGCGCCGAGGAGGCGGCCATCTGCGCGCTGTTCAAGAACCTGGGGCCGCTGCTGGTGGCCAGCCACGAGCACCAGCGCTACCGCGAGATCGCGGCGCTGGCGGCGGCCGGCAAGCACACGCCGGGACAGGCTTCGCAGCTGATCCTCGGGGCCAGCTACGAGGCCCTGTCCGAGGCGGTGCTGTCGGAGTGGAAGATCCCCGACGTGATCGTGCGCGCCCAGGCCGCGCTGCCGCCCACCGCGCTGCGGGTCGCGGCCAACCGCGGCGAGTGGATGCGCCAGGTGGCGGCCTTCGGACTCGACATGGCGCGCCTGATGGCGCGCAGCCACGAACCGGCCGGCACCCCGGAAGCGCGCGCGCTGCAGCAGCGCTACGGCGCCGCGCTCGATCTCGACCGGCCGCGCATGGACGCGCTGTTCGCGTCGGTGCAGGAGGGCATGAACGCCCTGCTGCAGAGCATGAACATGGAGCCGGCGCCGAAGGCCGCGCCGGATGCCGGCCGCGGCTTGCCGGACGTGCTGGCGCTGGCCACCCTGGACACCGGCGAGGAAGAGCAGGGCGGCGTCCACCCGAGCGGCAAGCCGAGGAATGCGCGCGAGCTGCTGCTGGCCGGGGTGCAGGACGTGACCCTGCTGCGCGCCTCGGGCCAGGGCCGCCTCAACGATGTGATCCTGGCCGTGCTGGAAACGCTGTACGGGGCGCTCGGCTTCCGTTTCGCCACCGTCTGCCTGAAGGATGCGCGCACCGGGCAGTACCGCGCCCGCGTGGCGCTGGGCGAGGGCAGCGCGGCGCGGCAGGCGCGCTTCGCGTTCCCGGCGCTGCCGGCGCGCGACCTGTTCCACCTGGCGATGGACAACGATGCCGACCTGATGATCTCGGATGCGTCCAGTCCCAAGATCCGCGACCTGCTGCCGGCCTGGCACAAGGAACTGCTGCCGGATGCGCGCAGCTTCATCGTGCTGCCGCTGGTGCTCGGCAAGGCCCAGCTGGGGATGTTCTATGCGGACCGCGCCAGCGCCGCGCCGGAAGGCGTGCCGCCCGACGAGACCTCGCTCATCAAGGCGCTGAAGGGGCAGGTGCTAGCGGCGCTGGCGCCGTGAACGCCCGGGCGGGCGGGGAAGCGGCGGGGCGCAATCCGCCCGCGCGCAGGGCTTTCCCGGCTTTTTTCGGGTTCGTGCGAAACAGCCCTTGCAGACTTGCACTCCGACCGTTACAATCACGCCCCGAAGCAACGCTACTATGTAGAAGCGAATCGAATTCGCTGAAAATAGTTTGACAATACGTTGTGCTTGCTTCATACTCTGCGGTTCTTCGCGGTGGGGTGGCCGAGTGGTTAAAGGCAGCAGACTGTAAATCTGCCCTCTCTGAGTACGCTGGTTCGAATCCAGCCCCCACCACCAAAAGAAGAGTCGTGAAGACGAATTGAAGATGTACCTCGCGGGTGTAGCTCAATGGTAGAGCAGAAGCCTTCCAAGCTTACGACGAGGGTTCGATTCCCTTCACCCGCTCCAGTTTCGCAGTGCATGGCGCTGCAAAAATAAGCCCTTGTAGCTCAGTGGTAGAGCACTCCCTTGGTAAGGGAGAGGCCACGTGTTCAATCCACGTCAAGGGCACCAGAATTTTGTACGGCAGTCCGCAATACTCGTCCGTCAGGTGTGCCTGGTAATTCTCAAAAAAATCGTTAGATCTTAGGAGTCTGAAATGGCAAAGGAAAAATTCGAACGGACCAAGCCGCACGTCAACGTCGGCACCATCGGTCACGTTGACCACGGCAAAACCACCCTGACGGCTGCAATCGCGACCGTTCTGTCGAAGAAATTCGGCGGCGAAGCCAAGGCATACGACCAGATCGACGCGGCTCCGGAAGAGAAGGCACGCGGCATCACCATCAACACCGCGCACGTCGAGTACGAAACCGCGAACCGTCACTACGCGCACGTCGACTGCCCAGGCCACGCCGACTACATCAAGAACATGATCACCGGTGCCGCCCAGATGGACGGCGCGATCCTGGTGTGCTCGGCCGCTGACGGCCCGATGCCGCAGACCCGCGAGCACATCCTGCTGGCGCGTCAGGTTGGCGTTCCGTACATCATCGTGTTCCTGAACAAGTGCGACCTGGTCGACGACGCGGAACTGCTGGAACTGGTCGAAATGGAAGTCCGCGAACTCCTGTCGAAGTACGAGTTCCCAGGCGACGACCTGCCGATCATCAAGGGTTCGGCACGTATGGCGCTGGAAGGCCAGCCGGGCGAAATGGGCGAAGAGTGCATCGTGCGCCTGGCAGAAGCCCTGGACACCTATATCCCGACCCCGGAACGTGCCGTTGACGGCGCCTTCCTGATGCCGGTGGAAGACGTGTTCTCGATCTCGGGCCGCGGCACCGTCGTGACCGGCCGTGTCGAGCGTGGCGTGATCAAGGTCGGCGAAGAAATCGAGATCGTCGGTATCGTCGACACCGTGAAGACCACCTGCACCGGCGTGGAGATGTTCCGCAA
>NZ_KB908092.1 GCF_000382345.1 Massilia niastensis DSM 21313 | reverse complement strand
ACCAGGCTTTTGATCCTGCCGAGGCGCTACGCCTGATGAGGAGGCTGGAGTTGATCCACACTCCCAAGCATGGCAGTTGGCTCAACATGGCCGAATCGGAACTGAGCGCCGCTACGCGGCAATGTCTCGGACACCATATCGATGAGGTCGATGCCGTGGACCAGTTGGCTCGACAATGGGCCAGTCGCCGCAACCTACGCCAGACCGGTATCGACTGGCAATTCCGTACTGCAGACGCCCGGATCAAACTCAAGCACCTGTATCCGAAAATCGAAGTGTGATGCTGTACTAGTGTAGCGTGACGGCCTTGCGCGCGCTGCCGGCCGCCGGCGCCGGTCGCGGCAACACGCTCCCCTTTGTCCGGATGTTATTTATCTGCTACGCTTAGCGCACATCTTACGGAGAACACCATGCTCAAGCCCCCCATGCCCAACGTGCCCGGAATGACCGATTCGCTGGAGTTCGTCAAGAATCTCTGGGGTAGCATGAACATCCCCGGCGTCGGGGTGCCGGGCATGGCGGGCAACACGCTGTCGACCGAGGATCTGGACAAGAAGATCACCGACCTGAAGGCCGTGGAGTCGTGGCTGAACATGAATATCGGCATGTTGCGCGGCACGATACAGGCGCTGGAAGTCCAGCGCGGCACCATCGCCACCCTCAAGACGATGGGCGAAAGCATGGCCCAGGCGATGGGGAACCCCGGCGGCGGCGAAGCGATGATGGCGCCCTTCACCCAGTTCTTCACCCAGGCCGCCAGCGCGGCCGCGCCCGCCAATCCGGCTCCGCCGCCTCCACCCGCGCAGCCGCCCCAGCCCGCATCGGCACCCACATCCGCACCCGCATCGGCCGGGCCGGCCGCGGCGCAGGCGCAGGCGCAGGATGCCATGGCGGGCATCGCGAACGCGGCGATGCCGGCGGCAGTTGCATGGTGGAATTTGTTGCAAGATCAGTTCCGCCAGGCAGTATCGAATGCCATACCGGCCGAGAGCGTCGCCAAACCCGAGAAGACGGAACCGGCGAACAAGACCGACAAGGCGGCCGGTTCGCCGCTCGACGTCTCCGGCGGCGCGCCGGCCGACGCCAGGTCCGGCAACGGATCCGGCGGGAACGGCGACAACCATTCCTCTTCCGGCAACTCCACTTCCGGCCGCGGCACGCGCGCGCGCAGCAAGGCCGACAAAGGCTGAGTTCCATGCACAGCGTTTGACGCCGCCGCTGGCGCCTGCGCGCCAGCCGTGCTGAACTGTCCGGGCGGACCGGAACGCCCTGTTGCGCCCGGCCGCTCCACTGTCCAGCCGGAGCGCGCATGTATCCAGCCGACTTTTCCAGCCTGACGCCGGACCAGGTCGCCGAGCTGCGCCGCAAGCTCGAGGCGGCCGGCTGCCAGCCGCCGCCGCAGGCCGGCACCCTGTCGGAGCTGGCGCCGGCCTTCGCCACGCTGCGGCGCCGCCATGGGCTCCCGGCCTCCGCCACGCTCGATGCCGCCACCATGCGCTGCCTGGATGCCTGTGCCGGCGCCGTGTTCGGCGAAGTATTCGAAGAGGAACTCGACCTGCTGCGCCCCGAACCGCAAGCCGGGGCCGGCGCCTGTCCCTGCCCCGCCGACCGCGGACAGCTGCTGCAGCGCGCCCACGCCGGCGCGCTGGCGGGCCTGGCGCTGTCGGGCGGCGGCGTGCGCAGCGCCACCTTCGGACTGGGCGTGCTGCAGGCGCTGGCGGGCCAGGGCCTGCTGCGCCGGATGGATTACCTGTCGACCGTGTCGGGCGGCGGCTTCATCGGCGGCTGGCTGAGCAAGTGCATCCACGCGCATGGCGGCGACGTGGCGGCCGCCGAGGCCATGCTGGCGCAGCGCGCAGGCATGCCCGAAGCCCAGGCGGTGCGCTTCCTGCGCCAGTACAGCAACTACCTGTCGCCGCGCGGCGGCGTGTTCAGCGCCGATACCTGGACCCTGGTCAGCACCTATGTGCGCAACACGGGCCTGAATCTGGCCATGCTGGTGGCCTGGCTGTGCGCCCTGCTGCTGCTGCCGCGCGCCGCCGTGTTCGGCGTGCACCGGGTCGTGGGACCGGGCGGCCCCTGGGCCGCCTGGTCCGACCTGGCCTGGATCGCGGGCGTGCTGCTGTTCCTCGGCGCCGTGTTCTGCATCGCGCTGTCGATCTCCAGCAAGCCGGAAAGCTCGCGCGGGCTGCGCCGCTTTCCGCTGTCGCAGGGCGCGGTACTGTGGTGTATCAACCTGCCCCTGATGCTGGCCGGCTTCCTCGGCAGCGTCGGCCTGTGGCGGCATGGCGGCGCGCCCGCGGGAATGCTGCTGCCGGCGCGGCTCGAGGGACGCTGGGCCTGGCTGCTGGCGCCCGGCCTGGTCTACTTCATCGTCTGGGCCTGCGGCTGGTACCTGGCGCACGACCGCGCCAGTCCCTACCGGCGCGCCGGCTACACCTTGTGCGCCACGGCTGCCTGCGCGGTGCTGCTGCTGCTGCTGGAAGCGGGACGCGCGTTCGCGCCCGAGGTGTCCCTGTTCGGCCACCCGACCGGCGAGCGGCTGGCGCAGGCCGTGTGGGTGCTGGTGGCGCTGCTGCTGCTGCTGGCCATCGGACTCCGGTTCCACGCCCACCTGCGCTGCCGCGATTCGCTGCGCGACCTGACGCGCGCCGAACTCGGCGAAGGCCTGTCGCACTTCGCCTGCGCGATGGCGGCGCTGACCCTGGGCAGCATGCTGCTGCTGGCGGGCCTCTCCCTGCTGCCCGACCCGGCCACCCATCCGGTGCTGAACAACGCGATCGCGCTGACGACCTTCGGCATGCCGCTGATGATGGCCCTGTTCGCCGGCACCATGACCCTGATGATCGGCCTGCTCGGACGCCTGTACAGCGACGCCAGCCGCGAATGGTGGAGCCGCCAGGGCGCCTGGGCCACCATCTTCGCGCTGGGCTGGCTGGCGATGTTCGGCGTCAGCTTCTTCTTCGCGCCGCTGCTGCACTGGGCCTGGCTGACCCATGCGCCGTGGAAGAACCTCGGCACCCTGCTGGGCTGGCTGGCGATGACGGCCTTCGGCCTGAAGGCCGGCAGCGGCACCGGCACCGGCCCCGGTTCCAGCCCACGTTTGGTGCCGTATTCGCGCCTCGATGTTGCGGCGCGCCTGGCGCCCTATGTGTTCACGGTCGGGATCTTCGCCCTGCTCAGCGCCCTGGTGCAGGCGGCGGTGGCGCCGCCCGCGGCGCACTGCCCGCAACCCGACCTGGCCTGCGTGTTCGGCGCCCATGCGCGCGCGACCCTGGCGACCGACGGCGCGCGCCTGGCGCTGGCCTTCTGCCTCTTCCTCGGCGCCGCCCTGCTGCTCGGCTGGCGGGTCGACATCAACAAGTTCTCGCTCTACATGCTGTACCGGAACCGCGTGGTGCGCGCCTATTTCGGCGCCAGTTCCAGGTCGCGCCAGCCGCATCCCTTCACCGGCTTCGACCCGGCCGACGACCTGCTGCTGGCCGACCTGCGCTGCCAGCGCCCCTACCCCATCATCAACACTTCGCTCAACCTGGTCAGCGGCGAGGAACTGGCGTGGCAGACGCGCAAGGCGGCCTCGTTCTCGTTCACGCCGCGCTGGTGCGGCTTCGAGCTGCCGCCGCTGCCGCATGCCTGGGCGCCGCACGGGCCCGGCGAAGCGGCGCGCGGCTGCTACCGCCCCACCCAGCTGTACGCGTCGCGCTCGGGCGTGGGCGCCGACGACGACGCCGGGGTCAGGCTGGGCATGGCGGTGGCCCTGTCCGGCGCGGCCGCCAGCCCGAACGTGGGCGCGCACTCGTCGCCGCCGCTGAACTTCCTGATGACGATGTTCAACGTGCGTCTGGGGCGCTGGTGCCCGAATCCGCGCCGGCCCGCCTGGACCAGCTCCTCGCCGCCGATCGGCCTGTTCTCGCTGCTGGCGGAACTGTTCGGCCTGACCAATGCCGACGCCAGCTACGTCCACCTGTCCGACGGCGGCCATTTCGACAACCTCGGCATCTACGAACTGGTGCGGCGGCGCTGCCGCCTGGTGATCGCGGTCGACGTCGCGAGCGACCGCCAGCTCGCCTTCGAGGACCTGGGCAATACGATCCGCCGCTGCGCGACCGACCTGCACGTGCGCATCGACCTCGACGTGTCGCGCTTCGAGCCGGACAAGGACAGGGGCCTGTGCGGCGCCAGCTGCGCGGCCGGCAGCATCCGCTACAGCCTGGCCGACCGGGACGGCGTGGACGGCACGCTGCTGTACATCAAGCCGGCCATCGTCGGCGACGAGAACGCCGACCTGCTCAACTACCGCAAGCTGCATCCCGACTTTCCGCACCAGAGCACCGCCGACCAGTGGTTCGACGAAGCCCAGTTCGAAAGCTACCGCGCGCTCGGCCTGCACATCGCCCACAGCGCGCTGGGCGCCGCCGCCAGGGCCGCGCGCGGACCCGATGGCGAAGCCGGCATCGCGGCGCTGTGCGCCCAGCTGCTGCGCCGCCATGGCCCGGCGGCGCGCCCGCCGGCCGCCGCATGCGAGGCCGGCGGGCAGGCCGGCGGCGTGCGCGAGCGCTGCCGCTGAGCGCTCAGGCGGCGGCCGCGCCGTCTTCTTCGGCGGCGGGCGGATCGGCTTGCGGCGCGGCCGCTTGCGGCAGCAGCGCGCCGAGCTGCTCCATCAGCTGCGCGAAGCGCTGCTGCCCCGGCTGCAGGCGGTCGATGCGCTCCAGGATCCCGTGCGCCTCGGCGTCGAGGTCGGGATCGTGGCCGCGCTGCTGCATGTGCGAGATCATGATCTGGACCGCGTTGAACAGGATGCGCACATTGTTCGGCAGGGTCTTGCGCGCATCGCGCATCCACGCCACCGCGTCGGGCAGCTTGCCGGTCTTCCACAGCAGCACGCCCTGGTTCATCAGGTCGACCGCTTCCTTGCGCGCGGCGCGCACCAGCACCTGGCCCTCCTCGCCCATGCGCGCCTTGTCGAAGATCTTCTGGACCTCGTCCTGCAGCAGGGTGTTGTCGTGGTTGTTGCGGACGATGTAGCAGAGCAGCTCGACCGGCGCGTCCTTGACCCCGACCGCGAACAGCAGGGTCGCCATCTCCAGGCAGGTCGCGGTGTCGGGACGCTCGGCATTGCTGCGCAACAGCTCTTCCAGCTCGTCGCCGGCCTTGCGCGCGCGCCGGTAGTCGCCGCTCTCGTGGTACACCAGCCCCTCGGTGATCTTGGCGCGCAGCGGCATGTCCTCATGGTCGGCGCCGAACTCGCGCTGGGCCGCCAGCAGCAGCTGCAGCGCTTCCTTGGGATCGTTCTTCAGGCCGCACACGCGCGCCAGGCCGAGGTAGGCGTCCGGGGTCTTGCGGATCGAGTACTCGCCGATCGCGATGCACTTGCGGAAGGCCTTCTCGGCCAGCGCGATGTTCCCCAGGCGCAGGCAGGCCTGGCCCAGGTTGCGCTGGCGCGGCACCGAGTTCGGCGACAGTTTTGCCGCGCGGTCCAGGATCGCGGCCGCCTCCTCGTGCAGGCCCATGCCCTGGTAGGCCAGCGCCAGCTGGTCGTAGGCGTCGATGTAGTAGCGGTTCTCGGCGATCACGGTCTGGAGCATCTGGCGCGCCTGCTCGAATTCGCCGTCCGCCATGCGGATCTTCGCCAGCCCGGCGCGCGCCCACTGGTACTCGCGCTGGGCCAGCAGCTTTTCGTAGACGTCGCGCGCCTTGCCCGGCTGCCCGCTTTTCTCCATCAGCCGCGCCTTCATGCGCAGCAGGTCGATCTCGTGCACGCGCTGGGCCGCGATCTGCTCGTCGCACAGGCGCGCCGCGCGCAGGTAGTCCTTCTCGGCATAGGCCTGGTCGATCAGGCGGAACACCTGCTTCCGGCGCCACACCCGGTTCAGGCGGGTGAGCAGCACGCCCTCGGTGATCGGCTTGACCAGATAGGCGTCCGGCTGGTGCTCGGCCGCACCCATCACCGATTCCACGCTCTTCTCGGCCGACACCATCAGGAACACGCTGGAGGGCAGCAGCAGGTTGCGCATGCGCGCCTCTTCCAGCACCTGCTGGCCGTTCTTGCCTTCGCCCAGGTTGTAGTCGCACAGCACCACGTCGTAGCGCAGCCTGGTGAGCAGGGCCATGGCCTCGCCGCCGCTGGAGGCCTGGTCGATGTTCCTCGCGCCCAGGCTGCGCAGGCTCTCGCGCAGCAGCTGGCGCACGCCGATGAAATCGTCGACCACGAGGTAGTTCTTGCCGGCCCAGTCGACCTGGTCGAGGGCGGGAGCGGGAGGGTTGAGGGCGGCGTTCATGGCAGGGTCAGGATGAAGCAGCCGCCGTTCAAGCAGCCGCCGTTCTCCAGCCGCACGGCGCCGCGGCGCCCGCGGTGGCGGTGCATGTTCGCCACTTCGCCGGAAAAATACAGGCCCAGGCCGGCGCTGTTGGTCAGGAAGTTCACGCCGGCCGCGTCGCCGGACGGCACGCCGCCCGCCGCCAGCAGCGCCGGCGGGAAGCCCGCGCCATTGTCCTCGACGCGGATCTCGAGCAGGCCGTCGAGTTCGCGCACGGCCAGGCGGATGCGGTCGCGCGTGTAGTTGACGGCGTTGTTGATCGCGTGCGAGACCACGCCGACGATCAGGTCCTCGTCGACATGCCAGATCAGCTGCGGGTCGTAGTCGAGTTCCAGGCTGACGCCGCGCGATTCGAGCAGCACGCGCTCCAGCGCCACCACCTGCTCGACCAGCTGGCCCACTTCGAGCGGCTGCACGTCGAACGGGTACTCCGGCTTGCCGACACGCTTGTACAGCGCCAGCAGCTGCATCAGGTTGTCGTTCAGGCGGCGCGTCTGGTACAGCATCTGCGCCATCTGCGGATAAGCCTTTTCGGTCTGCGGCGAAGCGCCGGCCAGCAGGCGCTCGAGCGTGCCGGACAGGACGCTGATCGAGTTCTTCATGTCATGCGCGGTCGACGCCAGGAACAGGAACAACTCGGGCGAATGTTGTGTTTCTTCCATTCGGTCAGGCCTCCTCCGGCCTGCAGATAGTTGCCATAGGTAAATTATAACCCACACTTCATTCGCCCTGGTCCGCCCGCTTCTTATTGCGTTATTGCAACGCGCTGTTGCAAACGCCATGGCCGGCGGCGCCGGGCCAGGCCTGTTCCTACCGTTCGCGGCGGGAAGGAACAAGCGTGCGACAATTCGTCCATGATGAATTTGTCCGATTACCAGGCGCTGTTTCGCGCCTCGCCCTATCCCTACCTGGTGATGGCCCCGGACCTGACGATCATCGGGGCCAGCGGCGCCTACCTGCGCTCGGTCCGGCGCACCGAAGAGGACATCGTGGGCCGCTATGTGTTCGATGCCTTCCCTGCGGATCCCGACAACCCGGAAGCCACCGATATCGCGGAGGTCAAGGCCTCCCTGCTGCGCGCCCTGGCCAAGGGCGAGCCCGATACCAGCGCCTTCGTGCGCTACGCGGTTCCGGTCGACACGCCGGAAGGCAGGAAATTCGAGGAGCGCTACTGGAGCACCGTCCATACGCCGGTGCTGGACGAAAACGGCAAGCCGCTGTTCGTGTTCCAGAATCCGGTCGATGTCACCGAGCTGTATCGCTTCGACCAGCAATCGCAGGTGGCGACGCTGCAGCTGACGCCGCCAAGCAACAGCAACGCCGAGAATTTCAACCGGGCCCAGATGCACGAGGCGCTGTCGCGCATCCTGAACAACGAACGCGAGCACCTGCGCAGCCTGTTCAACCAGGCGCCCGGGTTCGTGGCCGTGCTCATGGGGCCGAAGCACGTCTTCGAAATGGTCAATGGCGCCTACTACCAGCTGGTCGGGCATCGCGAACTGATCGGCAAGACCGTGTGGGAAGCGCTGCCCGAAGTGGCCGGCCAGGGCTACGAGGAATTCCTGGACCGGGTCTACCAGACAGGCGAAGCCTGGACCACGCGCGCCATGCCGATCGCCATCCAGCGGGAACGCGGCGGTCCCCTCGTCCAGCGCTATATCGACCTGGTGTACGAGCCCTACAAGGACCAGTACGGCACCACCATCGGCATCTTTGCCCAGGGCTATGACGTGACCGACACGGTCGAGGCCCAGGCGGCCAAGCGCGAAAGCGAAGACCGCCTGCGGGACGGCATGGATGCGGCAAAGATGGTGGTCTGGGACTGGGACTTCGCCACGGACCAGCTTGCGTATTCCGACAACATCCGGCTCGTGCTGGGATGCGTGCCGGGCACCATGGTCGCCCTCAGGGAGTACATCCACCCCGAGGACCGCAGGAAAATCGCCCTCGCCCACGAGGGAGCGCTCGGCGGCGCAGGCAGCTACCAGGAAGTCGTGCGCTTCATCCGCCCGGACAACGGCCGGCAGATCTGGCTCGACAGCCGCGGGAAGGCCCAGTACGACGCCCAGGGCAAGCCCGTGCGCATGCGCGGCGTCACCGTGGACGTGACCGAACGCTACCAGGCCGAGCTGGAACTGCGGGAAGCCAACCGCAAGAAGGACGAGTTCCTGGCGATGCTGGCGCATGAGCTGCGCAATCCGCTCGCACCGATCAGCACGGCGGCCGAAATGCTGAGGCTGACCGCTTCCAGCGATGCCCGGACCCGGAAGGCCAGCGAAGTCATCAGTCGCCAGGTCAAGCACATGACCTCGCTGGTGGACGACCTGCTGGACGTCTCGCGCGTGACGCGCGGCCTGGTGGAGCTGGACAAGGAAGTGGTCGACATCAAGCTGGCGGTGTCCAGCGCCGTCGAGCAATCCAGGCCGCTCATCGAGTCGCGCCACCATAGCCTGACGGTGCGCACCGATTCCGCGCAGTCGACGGTGTATGGGGACCGGACGCGCCTGGTGCAGGTCATCGTCAACCTGCTCAACAATGCCGCGAAATACACGCCCCAGGGCGGGGAGATCGCGCTGACCGTGAATGCCCACGACCGGATGATCCACATCGCCGTCACCGACAACGGGATCGGCATCGACGGCAAGCTGCTGCCGCATATCTTCGAACTGTTCACCCAGGCCGAGCGCACGCCGGACCGGGCGCAGGGCGGCCTCGGCCTCGGCCTGGCCCTGGTCAAGACGATGGTGGCGCTGCACGGGGGCGCCGTGCACGCCGCGAGCGCCGGCCCCGGGACCGGCAGCACCTTCACGATTTCGCTGCCGGCCTACCTGCCCGGCCAGTCGGACCGGCTGCCCGAGGCGGGCCATGCCGCCCCGGCCGCCGCGGCAAGCCCGGTCAAGGTCATGATCGTGGACGACAACGTGGACGCGGCCGAGTCGCTGGCGGTCCTGCTGGAAGCCCAGGGGCACCAGGTCACGGTCCAGTCCCATCCGCTGGACGCCATCGCGGCGGCGAAGCAGGCCCCGCCCCAGGTGTTCATCCTCGATATCGGCCTGCCCGAAATGGATGGCTATGAACTGGCCCGGCGCCTGCGCGCCGACCCCGCCACCGCGGACGCGCTGTTCATCGCGCTCACCGGCTACGGCCAGGCGCACGACCGGGTGCTGTCCAAGTCGGTCGGCTTCGAGCACCACTTCGTCAAGCCGATGGATACCGAAAAGCTGCGCCAGGCGCTGGCCGGCGCGCATGGCTGACGCCGGCGCGCCCGTGCCTCAACCGATCAGGTATTCGCGGGCCATGGCGCGGGCGCGGTGCAGCCGGCTCTTGGCGGCGGCCGGCGTCAGGCCCAGTTCTTCGGCGATTTCGGCGATGCTGCGCTCCTCGAAATCGCGCAGCAGGATGATTTCCAGGTAATCGCGCGGCAGGCTGTCCAGCGCGTTGACGAGCTCCACGCGCAGGCCGGCGTTGTCGTGCGAGGCCAGCCATTGTTCGGCGCGTTCTTCGTCATAGGGGTCGTACTGCAGCGCGCGGCGTCCCAGGCGGCGGCATTCGCGCTGCACCACCTTGAACAGCCAGCCCGAGAACGCCGCCAGCAGGCGCACCGCTTCCAGCCGGCGCGACAGCACCAGCAGCGCTTCCTGCACGGCGTCGTCGACGTCGCTGATCAGGCAGGAACGCTGCGCATAGCGGCGGATGTCCGGCTGGCACAGCCGCAGCAGCTGTTCCAGCGCCGCCGGATCGCCCTTGTGGGCGGCGTCCAGCACCGGCAGATATTGCTCAGAGAGAGCCATGCTTTCTTGCCTTGTCGAGACGGCGTCCGACCATGGCGCAGGCCGGGCAAAAGCCGAACAGCCCGGAAGCCACGATGCCGGCCGCGGACACGGCGACGAGCACGCTGGCGACGCCTTTGACGCCCAGCAGGCCGATGGCGATGGCCGCGAGGCCGGCGATCACGCGCAGCACGCGCTCCCAGCCTGGTACATTTTTAACGTAAAACATTCTGCTCTCCTTTTGGTGAATGAGGAAGGTCCTCGCCAGCTAAGAGGCGCCGGGTTCGCAAAAGGATTCGCGGGTATGAAAATTTTTTTGAGCCTGTTGTCGAATGCTTATTCCGCCTCGCTGCCCGGCGCCCGGCTGGTGCGCCGGGCGCGCAGCACGAAGCGGGCCGGATCGAGCGCGTCGGCCAGGCTTGTTTCCAGCGGCAGCGGTTCGCCCTCCAGCTGGGCCGCCAGCAGTTCGGCGGCCAGCGGCGCCCAGGTCAGGCCGCGCGAGGCATAGCCGAGCAGCGCATGCAGGCCCGGATGGCGCGGCACGTCGCGCAGGCGCTCGGTGCTGCCGGCGGCGGCGAAGTCGGGCAGGCGGCCGACCAGCGGCAGGCGGTCCGGCGCCACGCAGCGGAAGCCCACCCTGCCCGCGAGCGGGGCGCCGGCGGCGGCGCCGGGATCGGACACCAGCGCGCGCAGGCGCTCGATGTTCTCTTCCTGGCTCGCGCTGCGCAGCGCGGGATCGTCATCGAGGTCATAGGTCGCGCCGGCGCAGCAGACGCCGTGCGCGGCCGGGGTCAGGTAAGCCTCGCGGCAAAGCACCACCGGCAGGCGCGGCAGGCTGGCGGCATCGAGGTGGGTCACCTGGCCGCGCAGCGCCGCCAGCGGCAGCGTGGCCGCCTGCGCCGTCTGGCGCGCGCCGACGCCGTTGGCCAGCACCACGGTCGGCGCCTGGCCCAGCAGCGCGCCCTCCGCGCCGCGCGCCAGCCACTCGCCGTCGGCGCGCTCCAGGCCGACATTCCCGACGCCGAAACGCTGCACCAGGCGTTCGCCGCAGGACGCCAGCATGGCGTCGCACACGCTGCCCGGGCGCGCCCAGCCGCCCTGCGGAAACAGCCAGCCGCCGTCCGGCGCCGGCAGCCCGAGCAGGGCCTGCGCCTCCTCGCGCTCGAGCCAGCGCGCGAAATCCGGCGGCGTGCCCCCTTCGGCCGCGATCGCGCGCGAGACCGCGGCATGGCCGGCGTCGCGCGCCAGCTGCAGCACGCCGCAGGCCTGGCCGTCGATCGCGCGGCCGATCCCGCCCAGCTGCTCCCAGGCGCGCAGCGCGTACAGGTAGGCGGCGCGGGTCAGGCGCGTGGGGATGTTGTCGTCGCGGGACAGCAGCGGCATGAAGATGCCCGCCAGGTTGCCGGAAGCGCCCATCGCCGGCCGCGCATGGCGTTCCAGCAGGGTCACCTGCCAGCCGCGCGCGCACAGGCGCGCCGCCGCGGCCGAACCGGCCAGGCCGGCGCCGATCACCAGCGCGCGGCGCGCGGGCGTGGGCGTCAGCGGCAGGCGCGGCTTGCGGCTGGCGAAGACGGCGCCGTCGCCATCGAAGACGAAGCCTTGCGCCTGCAGCGCCGCGCGCTGTTCGTCGTCCAGCCCGGTCGAGGCGAGGGGCGCGCCGAGCGCAGTCAGCCGCGCCAGCGGACGCGCGAAGGACGCGCCGGGTTCGGCCACGCCATGCAGGCGGATGCAGTCGAGGCGCGCATCGAGCTGGGCCAGCGCGGCCGCGAGCGGCGCCGCCAGCAGGTCGAGCGTCAGGCCAGGCGCGTCCTGCGGGATGCGGTGAAATCCCGGCAGCAGGCCGTCCGCCAGCGCCACCACGTGCAGCCGCGCCGGCCGCTGCGGGTCGGCGCGCCAGGCCTCGAACAGCGCGCGCGTGCCGCTGCCGTCGCCGTAGGCGGCATCGAAGACCGTGTAGCGCTCGCGTCCGCGCCAGTGTTCGCGCGGATCCATGTCAGCGCCTGGTCCGGCAAATACAGGCGCGGTCATGGTCGTCGACCATGCCGATGCCCTGCATGTAGGCGTAGATGATGGTCGAGCCGACGAACTTGAAGCCGCGCTTCGACAAATCCTTCGAAAGGCGGTCCGACAGCTCGGTGCGCGCCGGGCGCATGCCGTCCGGCCAGTCGTTCACGATCGGCTTGCCGTCCACGAAGCTCCACAGGTACCGGTCGAGGCTGGAGCCCTGTTCGCGCAGCGCCAGGTAGGCTTTCGCGTTGGTGATCGCGGCCGCCACCTTCAGGCGGTTGCGCACGATGCCCGGATTGGCCAGCAGCTCGGCCACCTTGTCGTCGCCATAGGCGGCGATCTTCCGCGCATCCCAGTTATCGAAAGCGGCGCGGTAGTTGTCGCGTTTGTTCAGGATGGTTTCCCAGGACAGGCCGGCCTGCGCGCCTTCGAGGTTGAGCATCTCGAACAGCGTGTTCTCGTCGTGGCAGGGAACGCCCCATTCGTGGTCGTGGTAGGCGATGTAGCGGGGGTTGGCCATGTTGGCCCAGGAGCAGCGGGTAGTCGTCATCGAGACAGTATAAATCAGGCCGGGCCGGCCTTCCCTGCCTCGCGCGCCAGCACCTGCGCCAGGCCGTCGACGCCGCGCCGGATGTCGTCCGGGCCGACCGCGGAAAAGCCGAGCACCAGGCCGGGAACGACCGCGCATTCCGGGCCGGCGGCGGGATTCGCATAATAGGCCAGCGGACGCAGTTCGATGCCCGCTTCCAGGGCGGCCCGGGCCACCCGCGCCTCGTCCGGCAGGCGCCCGTCACGGCCCGGACGGAAGTGCACGCACAGGTCGAGTCCCGCATCCGACGGGCCGCAGGCCAGGCGCTCCGCCAGCCGCTCGTCGATCGCCGCCAGCAGCGCTTCGCGCCGTTCGCCATAGGCCTCGCGGGTGCGCCGGATATGGCGCGCGAAATGGCCGGCGGCGATGAACTCGGCCAGCACCGCCTGCGGCACGATGGCGGTGTGGCGGTCGACCACCGCCTTGGCGCGCGCCAGCGCTTCGGCCAGCGCGGGCGGCGCCACCACGTAGCCCAGCCGCAGGCCGGGGAACAGCACCTTCGACAGCGTGCCCACGTAGATCACGCAGCCGGAACGGTCCAGTCCTTGCAGCGAGGCCAGCGGCGGCCCGGTGTAGCGGTATTCGCTGTCGTAGTCGTCCTCGATGATCCAGGCCTTGTTCGCGCTGGCCCAGCGCAGCAGCTCGAGCCGGCGCGCCAGGCTCATGGTCACGCCCAGCGGCAGCTGGTGCGAAGGCGTGGCGAACACCATGCGCGCATCCGGATAATGAAAGGCGCCATAGGCCACGTCCATGCCCTCGGCATCGACCGGCAGGGTGCAGATGCGCGCGCCCGCCACCGCCATCGGCGCGCTCGCGCCCTGGTAGCCGGGCGACTCGACCCAGACCGCGTCGCCCGGCGCCAGCAGCAGGTGCGCCAGCAGGTACAGCGCCTGCTGCGAGCCGGACGTGATCACCACCTGGCCGGGCGTGCACTCGACGCCGCGCGAGGCGCGCAGGTAGGCGCACAGCAGCTCGCGCAGCCGCGCGTACCCGGCCGGATCGCTGTAGCCCATGTGCGGTCCCGGACGGCGCAGCTGCTGCAACTCGAGCTTGCGCCACTGGTCGAAGGGGAACAGGTCCAGGCCCGGCATGCTGGGCCGGAAGGCGCGCACCGGTCCTTCGTGGTAGCGCGCCGCGGACATCGCGACCGCCATCGCCGCGCCGCGCGCCGGCAGGGGACGCAGCAGGCCGGGCGCGGGCGTTTCCTCGCGCCCGGCCGGCAGCGCCGTGTCCACGAAGGTCCCCTGCCCGACCCCGCCGCGCAGGTAGCCCTCGGCGGACAGCTGGTCGTAGGCGGCCAGCACGGTCTGGCGCGACACGCCCAGCAGCCGGCACAGGTCGCGCGTGGCCGGCAGGCGCGCACCCGGCGCCAGGGCGCCGCCCAGGATCGCCCCCTTCAGCCGGCTGTACAGCTGGCGGAACAGCGGGACGAGGCCGCTGCGGTCGAGCGGCTCGGCGGCGATGATGTCGTGGATGTGCATGGGGCGCGCAAAATTGGTACGCCCATCTTCGCTGGAATTGGCTATTTGAGCAAGCCAAAGGGCGGGCCTATGATGACCGCTCACCACAAGGAGGAACGATGAAGCAGTTCGACGCCCGGGTGGCCTGGCAGCGCGCCGGCCAGCCTTTTCTTGACCAGCGCTACAGCCGCGCCCATGCCTGGTCCTTCGACGGCGGCCTGCAGGTGCCGGCCTCGTCTTCGCCCCTGTCGGTGCCGGTCCCGATGTCCGACCCGGCTGCCGTCGATCCCGAGGAAGCCCTGGTCGCGGCGGCATCGAGCTGCCACATGCTGTTCTTCCTGTCGATCGCCGCGCAGCGCGGCTTCGTGGTCGACAGCTACGACGACCGGGCGCTCGGCCTGCTGGACCAGGACGCCGGGGGCCGCGCCGCCCTGGTGCGCATCGAGCTGCGCCCGGCCATCGTGTTCGGCGGCGAGCGCCGTCCCGAGGCCGCCGACATCGCGCAGATCCACCACCTCGCGCACGAGAAATGCTATGTCGCCAACTCGCTCAAGGCCGAGGTGGTCGTGATGGAGGCGCGCTGATGTACCTGCCCGAACGCCACCGGCAAACGCAGCCGGAAGCCCTGCTCGGCCTGATCGCCAGGCACCCGCTCGGCATGCTGGTCACGGCGCACGAGGGCGCGCCGGATGCCGACCACCTGCCCTTCGAATTCCTGCCCTCCGGCGCGCAGGGCGTGCTGCGCGCCCACGTCGCGCGCGCCAATCCGGTCTGGCGCCGCGACGGCCAGCAGGCGCTGGTGGTGTTCCGCGGCCCGTCCGGCTATGTGACGCCGGACCGGCTGGAGAAAGTCGAGAAGCAGGGCCGCGTGGTGCCGACCTGGGACTACGAGGTGGTGCACGTCCACGGGCGGCTGCGCACGGTCGACGACCCGCAATGGCTGCTGGCCCTGGTGCACCGGCAGAGCGGACGCCATGAGGCGAGCCAGAGCGCGCCCTGGTCGGTGGACGATGCGCCGCGCGACTACATCGACGCCATGCTCAAGGCCATCGTCGGCATCGAGATCGCCGTCGAGCGGATCGAAGGAAAATGGAAGGGCAGCGCACCCGTGGCGCGCGCCGGGAAGATGCCGCACGCCGCCTGATGGGACAGGCGGCGCGGGCAACCGGGCGGCTAGCTTGCCTCCTTGCTTGCCGCCTTACTTGCCCGATTCGGTGGTGGGCGTGCCGGAGGTGCCGACGGCGCTGCGCGACCTGGAGGCATTCAGCTGCTCGGCCGCCTTCAGGTGCTGCTCGACCACCGGGCTCATCTTGCTTGCCAGCGCCTTGACGTCCGCATCCTTGGCGCTCTTCATGCCTTTCTTCAGCTTGCCATGGGCGTCCCTGTGGTCGGCCATGCCGGACTGCTTCAGGTAGGCGCGGTCGAATTCCTCACCGCTGAGCTTTTCCAGCATCGCGCCCTTGGCCTTGTGCTTGGCGTCCAGCTCGGTCGGCAGGGTCACGCCCTTGGCCTGGGCGAGCGCCGCCACGTCGGCCTGCGCCTTGGTGTGGTCGTCGACCATCTGCTGGGCGAAGGCCTTGATGTCCGCATTCTGGCTCTTGCTCACGGCCAGCTTGCCGGTTTCGATCTCGGCCATGTTGGACATCGCCATGTCGGTGAGGGCCTTGCGGTCCGCGCTGCCCAGCTTGGCCTTGGCGGCCGCCGGCGCACTGGCGCCGGCGCCCGATGCGCCGGTGGTGGCGGCGGTATCGCTGCTGCCGGACTGGGTGGCGGCGCTGCTGCTGCTGCCGGTCTGGCCGCTGCGGTCTTCCATGCCCTGGCTGTTGGTGTTACCCACCGTGCCGTCGCTGGCGGCCTTGCCTGTGAGATTGGGGTTGCCCTGCTGGGCGCTGTGATTGGTCATCTGCTGGGCGGTCTGGCCGGTCTGGGCATGGACGCCGAAGGATCCGAGCATGGCGGCCACGGCCGATACGGCCATCAGGCTTTTGAGGACCTGTTTCTTGTGCATGGTGTTCTCCTGAAATAGGTGGAGCTTGTGCGCGGGGGACGCGGGGATGCGACCGCAACAATCAATATCAACAACGCAATTTCGAGCTGGTCGAAGTGTATCGCTGTGCCTTTTGGGGGAGCGCGCGGTAGCCTTGTTGCAACTGGGGCTGGGATGATGGCTGCCCAGCGCAACAACGCCGTCACGTGGACGGCGCTGGCGGTTCGGAGGTCGATCCGGATCAGGGTGTGTTCATCGCCCCAGGCCGCACTGCCAGCTCGACGCGCGACTGCCGCTGCGGCGCGTGCTGTCGGTGTCGAAGACGATCGTGATCTCCGGCGTGCTGCCGTCCAGGCCATAGCTACCGACTCCGCCCCGGGCCGCGATGTCGCCACCGCTCCAGTCCATGCGGTAGGTCGCCGGGTTGTAGCGGTAGCTGCCTACCGCCCCGCCTTCGTGGAGGCGGTAGCGTCCCCCCGGCAGCAATGACAGCGGTCCGCGATACTGGTCGCGAAACTGCGGATTGGCTCCTGGTCCCTGCCACACGGATTCGTTGCAGAGGTAAGTGCCCAGCGGGGGAGGCGCGGCCGGTGGGCAGTTCGGGTTGCCTCCTCCGCATTCGGCACGTGGCGCTGCCACGCCGGTGGGCGCGCGCACGCTCTTGCAGGAATAGCCGAGGTTGGAAGGATTGCCCTTGCCGTAAGCATCGGCCCGGACACGATAGTAGGCACAGGCACCGGGGTCGGCTGCGGTAACGATGCCGGGGATCCAGAAACCTTCACGGTACTCCACCTCGACCGCGTCGCCGGGCTGCCAGGGACCATTGCGGACCGCGCCAGGGACAGGCGCCGGAGCTGGGCGCGCCGGCGTGCGCGCTGGTTCCGGCATGGCCTGCGGCGGCTGCGGCGCGGCTGCAGCCGCCGGCGGGCGCGCCGTGCGCGCGTTCGCCAGCCAGGCGTCCACCTGTGGCTGGAGCGACGGGTCGAGTTGCAGCGCCTTCGCGAAAAATTCGCGCGCCTCGTCGGGACGCCGGTCGGACATCAGCGCCGTGGCCAGCAGCAACTGGTACTCGGCGTTATCGGGCCGCAGTGTCGCGGCCTGGCGGAAGTTCGTGGCCGCCATGCCATACGACCTGGCGGCGTAGGCCTCCCTGCCATCGCGCACATAACTTTCCGGCGTGCCCGGCGCCTGCGCCCGAAGCGGTCCGCAAGCCAGGAACATTCCTGCCGCCAGGAAGACGGCCCGGACGAGCGCGCGATGGTGAAGTCTCATGGCGAATGGATGAGGGAGTGGAAGACGACCGATTGTATAACAGCCAGTCGGTCGAACCTCAAGGTATCGCTCACCTCTCAGCGAAACCGCAGCGCCGCCGTCAAATCCCCCGGCGGCCGCGCCCCGCGCTCCGCGAACGCCTTGTTGCGCGCCGCCAGCCCCTCCAGCAGCGGCAGGCCATGCAGGCGCGTGATGAAGCGCAGGATCGAGGTAGTGTCATAAAAATTGTGGTCCACCGCCCCCCGCTTCGCATGCGGCGACACGACGATCGCCGGAATGCGCGACCCCGGCCCCCAGCGGTCGCCCTGCGGCGGCGCCACGTGGTCCCACCAGCCGCCGTTCTCGTCGAAGGTGATCACGACCACCATGTCCTTCCACTGCGGCGACTTCTTCAGGTGCTCGATCACGTTGGCCACGTGCTGGTCGCCCGACTCGATGTCCGAATAGCCCGCATGCAGGTTCAGGTTGCCCTGCGGCTTGTAGAACGCCACCGCCGGCAGCTTGCCCGCCACCACATCGGCCAGGAACTTGTTCGAGATCGGGCTGTCGCCCAGCCCGCCATCGCGCAAGTGTTCGGCGCGCGCCTTCGTGCCCGGCGCGAACTGTTGAAAATAGTTGAACGGCTGGTGATGGTGCTGGAAGTTCGGGCGCTGCCCTGCCCCGCGCCCGTCGAGCGCGGCCTGCCAGGCCCCGCCGTACCAGGCCCAGCTCACGCCGCGCTCGGACAGCAGGTCGCCGATCGTCCCGTAGGTCTGCGGCGGCAGCACCGAGGCGTCCTTCGGGTCGGCGTGCTGCGGATCGCCATCGAAGGCCGGACGCACCCAGCTCGGCTGGTACGGCGGCGCCATCGTGTTGACCGCATAGCCGTCCGGCGTCATCGCGCCGTTGTGGACGAACTTCGGCTTGCCCTCCAGCGCCGACTTCGGCGAATCGGGCGCCAGCGCCAGGCGGCAGCCGGTCGGGCCATCCTCGAGCACCGCGATCTTCGATTTCGCGGCGGTCTCGGCGGCATGGAAATACTCGGGCGTGCGGCCGCTGATCAGGAACTGGTGGTTCAGGTAGGACCCGCCGAAAGCGGCCATGAAGAAGTTGTCGCACAGCGTGAACTCGCGCGCGATCTGCCACAGGCCCAGGTTCTTCGCCGTTTCGCCGTAATGCCCCATCACCAGTGCGCCGGAGTCCGACCAGGCAGCGAAGCCGTCGTTCCTGCCGCCGTTGATCTGCATCTGGTTGTGATAGAACTGGTGGACCAGGTCGCGCGTGACGACCGCTTCCGGCAGCGGCTTGCCCTCGGCATCGGTCAATCTGTATGGCGCGTTCGGCAGGTTCACGAGCTGGTCTTCCGTGATCAGGACATCCTTGCCGCCGATGTTCTGGCGGCCCGGCACCATCCCGCCCCAGATCTTCGGCAAGCTGGGCAGCACCGAGCCGTCGCGGTCGCGCTGCTGCACGGCCGCCGCCGGCAAGGCCGACAGCGGCGCGGCCAGGCCGGGGAAGTCGGCGAACAGGTTGTTGAAACTGCGGTTCTCCAGGTAGATCACGACCACGTTCTTCACGTGCGCCTTGAGCTTGGCGTCGAGCGAACCCTTGACGGCCCTGGCGGGCGCGCCGGCTGCCGGCTTCGCTTCGGCCAGGCCCGGCAAGGCCGAGCCCAGCCCGGCGGCGGCGGCGGCCCGGAAGATGCGCCTGCGCGCGGGATTATCGGGTGGGACGGCCGGGGACTGTTGGCCGTCGTGGTCGTGGTCGTGCACGTGCTTCTCCTGTCGCTGCGGCCAGGACGGCCGCGAAGCGAGGATTATCCGCGCACTTTACAGAAGGAAACAAGAAGGACGTCAAACGCCCGTCACATTTCGACGTCAGAATACACGTGCTCAGGGAAGGGCACTCGGCGGCGCAAGCCGCCCTACCGGCGCCGGCGGTCGGGAAATATACCGGCACCAATTCTTAACGGCTGAATCCTCAGCCGTACAGCGGGATCAGGATGTCATAGGCGTTATCGGTGCGCGTGACATCGTGGACGGTGGGCGTGTAGCGCCGGTCGTAGCGCTCCAGGCGCCACGCATCGGTATCGTGCGCCATGCCCAGCTGTTCGATCGCGGCGAAGCCGGTCACATAGGTGGCCTGGGCGCGCGCCATCGGGCCGCGGTGGGTCAGCATCGCGTAGCGGCGCGCCGGGATACGGATACCGATCATTCCTGGCGGAAGGTTATTCAGGTCCGCAACTTCAGCGGCGACACATTCGATGTGCACCCCGGCGCTTTCCTGCAGGCTGACGCCGTAGCGAAACCCATTCGTTTCGCCCAGTTCCTGCTCGCGTTCCAGGAAGGCCTTCCAGATCTCCGGCATATCCGTTTCCAGAACCGAGAGCGGTCCTGCGAGCGGCAGGCCGGCGAGCTTCATTTCAGGTAGTGTAACGGTCGAGATGTGCATGATATCGGCTATGCAAAGGGACTCAGGAATTATATCCTTAACTCTTCGACAATATTGGCACGACCGCAATCGTGCGCGCAATCTGTCGCGATAAACGAGCAAACTGTTGCAATCAGCGCTTAAAACCTTGCTTGAGAAACTTGAAGCGTTCGGCAAGGCAAGCGATGTTGGCGTCGATGAACGCGATCGCCGCATGCCCGACAGCACCCGCGACACCGGCGAATTCCTGGCCACCAGACACTCCACCCCCTGTTTTTTGCAGTCTGTCGCAAAACGGCCCCGGGCGCGGCCGTGCTCCCTAGAATGGCTTCATCAACCAATCGGAGAC
Organism: Massilia niastensis DSM 21313; assembly: GCF_000382345.1. Taxonomy (GTDB): domain Bacteria; phylum Pseudomonadota; class Gammaproteobacteria; order Burkholderiales; family Burkholderiaceae_D; genus Telluria; species Telluria niastensis. The sequence continues at coordinate 95,014 of NZ_KB908092.1, read as the reverse complement.
AGCCATGAAACGAGCAGTGATCGCCGCCCTTCTTTCCTTCGCTTCCCTGTCGGCCTATGCTGGCGAACAAGTGCGCAGCGTGACGCCGTTCAAGGCGATCGAAGTGCGCGGAGCAATGAGCCTGATCGTCGAAGTGGGCAAGGCACATTCGGTGCGCGTCGAGGGCAACCAGAAATTCCTGGACCGCGTGGCGACCGAGGTCGTCGACGGCGAACTGCGCGTGACGATGAAGAAGGAATCCGGCAGCATCAACATCAAGGACGAGGACCGCGTCGTCGTGACCATGCCCGAGCTCACCAGCTTCCGTGGCGAGGGCGCCGGCTTGATGCGCCTGAATAATGTCCGCAGCGAGCGCCTGGACGTCAGCTACCGCGGCGCCGGCAGCCTGCAGATGAATGGCCAGGTGCGCCAGCTGCGCCTGCAGGCCCAGGGCGTGGGCGAAGTCGAAGCCAAGGACCTGGTGGCGCAGGATGCCGACGTCAGCTTCGAAGGCATCGGCTCGGTCGAGGTGCATGCGCAGAACCGCCTGAACGCCAACGTGCAGGGCATGGGCAACCTGACCTACTACGGCAATCCGCGCCGCCTGAGCAAATCGGTGTCGGGCATCGGCAGCGTCGTCGCCGCCCACTGAGGCCTCAGGTATTGACGAGCTCGAGCAGCACGTCGGCGTGGCAGGGACCGTCGAGACTGCACCAGCACGCCAGGCTGTGGCCGCGCAGCGCCGCCTTCGCCTCGATGGCGAGGGCGCGCCCGGCAGGATCCTCGAGCAGCCAGCGGCGGTAGGCCGCGACCGCCTCGGCCACGCTCGGCATCGCGATATAGCGCGGAGCGACCGGGCTGCCTGCCGGCAGCTCCGGATGCACCGAGAACGGATTGCCCCACTTGCCGGGCCGCGCCACCGAGATCGTATCCGGCGGCATCCGCCATCCCTTCTTCCTGCTCAGCTGCACGCGCTGCGGCTTCATCGGCCTCCCGCTCCTTACAGTTTGTCGATCTGCGCGTTGATCCTGCGGAGCGCGCGCTCGCTGCGTTCGCTATAGCGGTCGGTGAGGTAGTCGGTCCGGCCGCGCATCAGCAGGGTCATCTTGAACAGTTCTTCCATCACGTCCACCACGCGGTCGTAATAGGCCGACGGGCGCATGCGTCCTTCCTCGTCGAACTCCTTGTAGGCCATCGGCACCGAGGACTGGTTCGGGATCGTGAACATGCGCATCCAGCGGCCCAGCAGGCGCAAGGTATTGACCACGTTGAACGACTGCGAACCGCCGCAGACCTGCATGACCGCCAGTGTACGCCCCTGGCTCGGGCGCAGGGCGCCCTGCTCGAGCGGGATCCAGTCGATCTGGTTCTTCATCACCGCCGTGACCGCGCCATGGCGTTCGGGGCTGCACCACACCTGCCCTTCCGACCACAGGCACAGCGCGCGCAGCTCGACCACCTTCGGATGCGTGTCCGGGGCGGCGCCCGCCATCGGCAATTCGAGCGGATCGAAGATCTTCACCTCGGCGCCGAAATGCTCGAGGATGCGCGCCGCTTCGAACGTGAGGAAGCGGCTGAACGAGCGCTCGCGCAGCGAACCGTAGAGCATCAGGATGCGCGGCGGATGGGACAGGTCGCCCTGCGGGGCCAGCTTGTCCAGGGCGGGCAGGTCCAGCTGCTCGGGGTTGATGTTGGGGAGGTCCGGAATTTTTTTCATGCGAGGTCTTTCTAGCCGAGACGCAGCGCCAGCGCCGCAAGGGTAACGAGCAGGATGGGCAGGGTCAGCACCAGGCCGACGCGGAAATAATAGCCCCACGAAATGGCGATCTTCTTGTTCGCCAGGACGTGCAGCCAGAGCAGGGTCGCCAGGCTGCCGATCGGCGTGATCTTGGGACCGAGGTCGCTGCCGATCACGTTGGCGTACACCATCGCCTCGCGCACCACGCCCTGGGTGGCGGTGGCGTCGATCGCCAGCGCGCCGACCAGCACGGTGGGCATGTTGTTCATGATCGAGGACAGGATTGCGGTGATGAAGCCGGTTCCGAGCGCCGCGCCCCAGACGCCGTACTCGGCGCAGCGCTCGAGCAGGGCCGTCAGGTAGCCGGTCAGGCCGGCATTGCGCAGGCCGTAGACGACGAGGTACATCCCGAGCGAGAAGACGACGACGTGCCAGGGCGCGCCACGCAGGACGGCGCGGGTCGAGATCTTGTGGCCGCGTGCGGCGACGGCAAGCAGCAGTGCGGCGCCGGCGGCCGCTACCGCGCTGATCGGGATGCCGATGTCGTCGAGCCAGAAGAACCCGGCCAGCAGCATCGCCAGGACCCACCAGCCGGTGACGAAGGTGGCGCGGTCATGGATGGCTTCCTCCGGGCGCCTGAGCTGGGCCAGCTCATAGTTCGCCGGGATATCCTTGCCGAAGAACAGGACCAGGGCGACCAGGGTCGCGGCGATGGACACGACATTCACCGGCACCATCACGGCCGCATACCGTGCGAAGCTGATGTCGAAATAGTCGGTCGAGACGATGTTGACGAGGTTCGATACCACCAGCGGCAGACTCGCCGTGTCGGCGATGAAACCGGCGGCCATCACATACGCCAATGTCGCCTTCGGCGAGAAGCGCAGGGCCGCCAGCATCGCGATCACGATCGGCGTGAGGATGAGCGCGGCGCCGTCGTTCGCGAACAGCGCCGCGACGGCTGCGCCGAGCAGGACCAGCAGGACGAACAGGCGCCTGCCGCTGCCCCTGCCCCAGCGCGCCACGTGCAGCGCAGACCATTCGAAGAAGCCGGCCTTGTCGAGCAGCAGGCTGATGACGATGACGGCGATGAAGGCGCCGGTGGCGTTCCACACGATATTCCAGACGACGGGGATGTCGGAAACGCTGATGACGCCGGCAAGCAGGGCCAGGACGGCGCCGGCGGAAGCGCTCCAGCCGATGCCGAGGCCACGCGGCTGCCAGATCACCAGCACCAGGGTGGCGAGAAAAATCAGGAATGCGGTAAGCAAAACGGGAAATCCTTCATGGAGGCAGGACCCGACGGCCCTGCGCGGGGCGGAAAATCAGGGCAGCAGCTTGCCGATCCTGTCGAGTTCGTCCTTGAAGCGCACGCGGTCCTGCGCCAGTTCGCCGAGCGGCAGCGCCAGGAAGGCTTCGATGCGGGCGCGCAGGATCGCATGGGCGCGCTCGAACGCCGCGTCGATCTCGTCCTCGCTGCCCTCGACATGGCTCGGGTCGTCCACGCCCCAGTGGGTGCGCAGTACCGGACCCAGGTAGGCCGGGCAGGTTTCGCCGGCCGCGCTGGCGCACACCGTCACCACCAGGTCGGGGGTCAGCGGCAAGTTGTCCCAGGATTTGCTGTAGTAGCCTTCGGTCGGGACGCCCTTGCTGGCCAGGAGCGCGAGCGCGCGTGCGTTCAGGCGGCCGGTGGGCTGGCTGCCGGCGCTGATCGCCTTCCAGCCGGCGGGCGCGAGGTGGTTGAAGACGGCTTCGCTGATGAGGGAGCGGCAGGAATTGCCGGTGCACAGGAACAGTACGTTCAAGGGAATCCTTTTGGGTTTGATTGATGGATCAGGCGACGCCGGCCTGGCAGGTGTCCGCGCCGGCCGGGGAGCACGGATTGCCGCCGCAGCAGTTGTCGGTCAGGAAGGCCAGCAGGCCGTTCATGGTGTCGAAGCGCGCGGCATAGATGACGAAGCGCCCTTCCTGGCGCGACGCGACCAGGCCGGCGTGCGTCAATTCCTTCAGGTGGAAGGACAGCGAGGACGCGGGGATCCGCAGGGCCTCGGCGATGCGGCTGGCGGACAGCCCATCGGGGCCGGCCTGCACCAGCAGGCGGAACGCGGCCAGGCGCGATTCCTGGGCGAGCGCGGCGAGGGCCGCGATGGCGTTGGTGGTTTCCATATGATCAATGACATTTCGAAGATGCTGGAATTATAGAATGAAACTACAACACTTCCAATAATATCGAAATAATTTGACAGGATGATGACAAGCTGGTTATTCTATATTCGCCGAATGACGAACATGGTCTGTACCAGCACTTCCGTACGGAGTGCTCCACCCATTGATTCGTCATTCGTCGAATAACATAATCCAACCTGTCCAGAGGAGCACGCCATGCATCACGAAGACCTGTCCACCCTCCCCGTCGCCATCCTGGGCGCAGGCCCGGTCGGCCTTGCCGCCGCCGCCCACCTGCTCGAGCGTGGCCTGGCGCCGCTGATCCTGGAAGCCGGCCCGGGCGTGGGCGCCAACCTGGCGAGCTACCGGCACGTGCGCCTGTTCTCGCCCTGGCGCTACAACGTCGACAAGGCGGCGCGCCGCCTGCTGGAGGCGCACGGCTGGACGGCGCCCGACGGCGAGGCCCTGCCGACCGCCGGCGAACTGCTCGACGGCTACCTGGCTCCGCTGGCGGCCGTTCCCGCCATCGCCGGCGCCCTGCGCCTTGGCGTCCGGGTCGGCGCCATCAGCCGCGCCGGCATCGACAAGGTCAGGACCCGCGGCCGCGAGACGGCGCCCTTCGTGATCCGCGCCGGCGGCGCCGGCGGCACGCACGACTACCTGGCGCAGGCGGTGATCGACGCGACCGGCACCTGGTCGACCCCGAACCCGCTGGGCGCGAACGGCTTGCCCGCACTGGGCGAGGAGCTGCTGCGCGAACGCATCGCCTACGGCATGCCGGACGTGCTGGGCGCGGCGCGCGGCCGCTACGCCGGCAAGCGCGTGCTGGTGGTGGGCGCCGGCCATTCCGCCGCCGGCACCCTGCTGGCGCTGGCCGAACTGGCCGAGGCGCATCCCGGCATGCGCCTGGCCTGGGCCACGCGCGGCAGCCTGATGCGGGTATTCGGCGGCGGCGACGCCGACGGCCTGAAGGCGCGCGGACAGCTGGGCATGCGGCTCAAGGCGCTGCGCGATGCGGGCCGCCTCGAGATGCATGAGCACTTCCTGATCCATTCCCTGGCGCTGCGCGGCGGCGCCATCGAGGTGCGGGGCGCGGACGGGACGATCGCCGACATCGACGAAATCGTCTGCGCCGCCGGCGCCAGGCCCGACCTGTCGCTGACGCGCGAACTGCGCGTGCGCCACGACCCGTGGCTGGAGAGCACCGACGCGCTGGCGCCGCTGATCGACCCGAACGAGCATAGCTGCGGCACGGTGCGTCCGCACGGCCACCGCGAGCTGGCCCATCCCGAGCGCGGCTACTACGCGGTCGGCGCCAAGAGCTATGGCCGCGCGCCCAACTTCCTGCTGGCGACCGGCTACGAGCAGGTGCGTTCGGTCGTCGCGGCGCTCGGCGGCGACCTGGCGCAGGCCGACGACGTGCAGCTCGACCTGCCGCAGACCGGCGTGTGCAACACGCGCCAGGCCTACCAGGCGCCCGCCCCGGCAGCCGGCTGCTGCGCGAAGCCGGCCGCCACGGCCTGCTGCGCCTGAGGCACAATGAACGCTTCGCCACCCACGGAGCCGCACAGCATGCCACCTGCCTGGCGCACCATCGGCATCCTCGGCGTCACCCAGATCGTGTCGTGGGGCGCGCTGTACTACGCGTTCACGATCACCGCGCCCGGCATCCAGCGCGACCTGGGCATCGGGCCCGGGATCGCGTTCGGCGCCTTCTCCTGGAGCCTGCTGGTGGCGGGCATGGCCGCGACCCCGGCGGGCATGCTGATCGACCGCCACGGCGGGCGCTACGCGATGGCGGCCGGTTCGCTGGCGGCCGCGCTCGGCCTGGCGTGGCTGGCCCTGTGCACCACGCCGGCGGCCTATGTCGGCGCCTGGACCGTGATCGGCCTGGCGATGTCGCTGACCCTGTACGAGGCGGCGTTCGCCACCATCAACCGCAAGCTGCAGGACCGGGCGCGGCAAGGCATCTCGACGCTGACCCTGTTCGGCGGCTTCGCCAGCACGATCGCCTGGCCGCTGACCCTCTACCTGGTGAACCTGGCAGGCTGGCGCGAGGCCTACCTGTGCTTCGCCGCGCTCCAGCTGGGCCTGTGCCTGCCGCTGCACCTGCTGCTCGGCGCCGATGCGCCGCGCACGGCACGGGCGTCGGACACGGCGCCGCGCCGGCATGCCACCCTGGCCGAGGCCCTGCGCCACCCGGCGTTCCGCAAGCTGGCGCTGGCGTTCGCGGGCAATGTGCTGGTCTTCTCGGCGCTGGCCATCCATCTCATTCCCCTGCTCCAGCATCTCGGCCACGCGGCCGGCGCGGCGGTGCTGATGGCGGCCCTGATCGGTCCGATGCAGGTGGCCGGAAGGATCGGCGAAATGACCGTCGGCCGGCACGCCCCGCCACGGCGCGTGGGCGTGGCCGTGTTCGCAGCCCTGCCTGCCGCCCTGCTGACGCTGCTGCTGTTCGGCAGCCAGGCGTGGGCGCCGGCGCTGTTCTGCATGATTTTCGGCCTGGGTAACGGGATCCTGACCATCGTGCGCGGCACGGTGCCGCAGGAACTGTTCGGGCGCGAGCACTACGGCGCGATCTCGGGCGCCCTGGCCGCGCCCTCGCTGCTGGCGAAGGCGGCCGGCCCGCTGGCCGCCGCCGCCATCCTGCGCGCCGACGGGCCGCTGCTGCTGCTCGCGCTACTGCTCGGGTGCGCGCTGGCCTCGCTGCTGCTCTACCTGTCGGCGCTGCGCGCGCATGCCGCGCAGCCGGCGGCGAAGCTGCCGCCGGCTGCAGGCAAGGCTTGACGGCGGCGGCGCGCCTTCCTATGCTTGTTCGCCACCTCACGAATGCCGAAACCATGTCCACGTCCTGCTGCGCGCCGCGCTCCCCCGCTTCCCCTTCCGCCGCGATCGATGTCGACGACCTGGCGGCGCTGTGCAAGGCGCTCGGCCATCCGGCCCGGGTCCAGCTGCTGCGGCACCTGATCGATGTGGGCGAATGCTATTTCGGAAACCTGGCCGACGTGCTGCCGCTGGCGCCGTCGACGATCTCGAAGCACGTGTCGATCCTGAAGGATGCCGGCCTGATCCACGGCTCGTCCGACGTGCAGCGGGTGTGCTACTGCGTGAACCCGGAACGGCTGCAGCAGCTGAAGGCCATGATAGTCGGCCTGTGAAGCCGGCGCGGACTCAATCGGTCAGCCGCAGCTCCCAGTAGCCGACATCGATCCAGCGCCCGAACTTGCGGCCCACTTCGCTGAAGTGGGCGACCTTGCGGAATCCCAGCTGCTCGTGCAGCGCCACGCTGCGTTCGTTCGGCTGGGCGATCCCGCCGATCACCATGTGCAGCGCGCGCGTGCGCAATTCGTCGAGCAGGGCCGCGTACAAGGCCTTTCCCGCCCCGCGCCCGGTGGCCTCGGGATGCATGTAGATCGAACTTTCCACCGAGCTGCGGTAGGCGGGCCGCGCACGCCATCTGGTGGCGTAGGCGTAGCCGAGCACCTGCTCGCCGTCGAGCGCCAGCAGCCAGGGCAGGCCGGCGGCCGCCACCTCGGAGATACGCTGCGCCATGTCGCTGGCGGCAACCGGCGCTTCTTCGAAGGAGATAGTCGTACTGGCAATGTACGGGTTATAGATCGCGCAGATGGCGGCGGCGTCGCCGGGGGTGGCGGAACGGATGGCAATAAGGTTCATGTCGCTTGTCGATTGGCGATGGCAATATGGCCATTATAGGGAAGCGGCGGCGGCGATCTTGTATCACCATGTGTCCGTCGCGTCTCCCGATACACGCGCTTGCAGTGGAGCGGTTCGGAGACAAATCAGCGATACATCGGACGGGTTAAATGCATACATCGGCACACGACGCTGCGCCGACCAACCAACCCGAAGGAGAAACATCATGCTGAACCTGAACAAAGCCGCCGTCCTGATCCTGTCCGCCGTCCTCGCCAGCGCCGCCAGCGCCGCCGGCATGACCGGCACCAGCGCCGATTATGGCCGCGCCGTCGCCGACGCCAGCTACGACCGCGTCGTCACGATCAAGCCGGGCATGAAATATGCCAACATCACCGATGGCGAAACCGTCAAGTTCGAGATCGACGGCAAGAGCTTCACCTGGAGCGTGCACACCTACCCGAACCAGAATTCGTTCCAGCTGTCCAGGATCGCCCCGGCCGACATCGATGCCAGCGGCGTGACCGTGTACGTCGCCCCGAACCCGCTGTACATCGGCGGCTGACCGATGCCGGCAAGCCAGCGGGGCGCGCCATGCGGCCGGCCCCGCCTGCCGGGACAGCTTCCTAGCCCAGCACCGTCACGACGACCGTGCGCCGGTGCGGCGCGGTGCGGTGCTCCCACAAATAGATCCCCTGCCAGGTTCCCAGCAACAGGCGCCCTGCGCCGACCGGCACCATCACACCGGTATCGGTGAGCATGCTGCGCGCGTGCGCCGACATGTCGTCCGGTCCCTCGGCATCGTGGCGATAGGCCGGATCGCCGTCCGGAGCGAGGCGCCCGATGACCGTCTCGAGGTCGCGCCGCACGTCGGCATCGGCGTTCTCGGTGATCGTCAGCGAGCAGCTGGTGTGCTGGACGAATACGTGCGCCAGGCCGCAACCTGTGCCCGACTGGGCGACGACCTTCGCCACCGCGTCCGTGATGTCGCGGGTGCCGCGTCCCTGCATGGAAAATTCGAGAATGGACTGGTATGCCACGGCGCTGCTCCTGTCGAACGCCGGACCGGCCGTTCCGGCCCGGCATGGACACATGGTAGCGCGCCCCGATTATTCGAAGCGCACTTCGCTGATATCGATCGACACCAGCAGCGGCTCCGGAAGCGGATTGTTGTCGGGGCCGGGGATGTACACGCGGCGGCGGGTCGGCACCATGATGCCGTCGAACTCCTTGTAGTCGTGGATGTAGTGCGCGCCGCGAGCTCCTTGCGCCACCTCGACATCGTAGTCGTGGCGGCGCAGCAGGCCGTCCGGGCCGATGTAGAAGACCTGTTCGGCCGAGTGGGTGGCGACGCCGGCCGGGAACCGCACTTGCAGGCGGCGCCAGGTTTCGCCATTCTCTTCCCACGCTTCGATCTCTTCCAGTCCGAAGCCGTCTTCGGCGAACAGGAAGGGAATGGCGAGGTAGTTCCACATGGCGTAGCCGGCGAAGTAGGCGGCATGCAGGCGGTCCCACGGCGTTTCCAGCGTATGGCCGGCGAAGGCGTCGCGCGGATTCCTGCGTACCTCGAGCACCTGGCCGTCGAGGGATTCGATGGCGACCCGGCCGGCCTCGAAGCGCATGCGCTGGCCGGGCTTCATGAAGGGTTCGTGGCTGCGCCTCTGTTCGTGCAGGCTGGCGTCGATGCGCGCCACGCCGGCGAATTCGGGCACGCCTTTCAGCGCCCACAGGACGCCGCCGGTGTCGATCCGGGCCGAGACCTGGGACAGTGCGTTCCAGCGTTTCATGCCCCCATGGGCGTCGATGCTTAGTTGTGCCAGTTCATTCATGATCGTTCCTTTCAGGACATCTCGTGATCTGGCGGCGAGTGCCGGCTCGCCACGCTCCTTTCACTATAGTGCAAACGGAACCTGGGCGAGAGCCTGGCCGGCTAGCGGCGCAGCAGCTCGGCGCGCGGCAGCAGCACCGCCATGATGCCCAGCAGCGGCAGGTAGGACGCGATCCGGTACACCTGCTCGATGCCGGTCTGGTCGGCGATGTAGCCCATGGCGGCGGCGCCGATGCCGCTGATGCCGAACATCAGGCCGAAGAACAGCCCCGCGATCATGCCGATCTTGTTCGGCACCAGCTCCTGCGCGAACACCACGATCGCCGAGAACGCGGACGACATCACCAGCCCGATGATCACCGACAGCACGCCGGTCCAGAACAGGTCCGCATACGGCAGCGCCAGCGTGAACGGCGCGGCGCCCAGGATCGAGAACCAGATCACGCGCTTGCGGCCGATGCGGTCGCCGATCGGGCCGCCGGCGAAGGTGCCCGCGGCGACCGCGGCGAGGAACACGAACAGGTACATCTGCGCCGTGTCGACCGGCACCTGGAATTTCTCGATCAGGTAGAAGGTGTAATAGCTCGACAGGCTGGCCATGTAGATGTACTTCGAGAACACCAGCATGGCCAGCACCGCCAGCGCCCAGGCCACGCGCCCGCGCGACAGCGCCGGCCCCGGGTGGACCACGCCCTTGCGCGTCATGGTCTTGAGGTGGCCCGCATACCAGCGGCTGACCCCGATCAGCACCACGACCGCCAGCAGCACCAGCAGGGTGAACCAGGCGATCCTGGCCTGCCCGCTGCCGACGATGATCGCCGCGGCCAGCAAGGGCCCGAGCGCGGAGCCGAGGTTGCCGCCCACCTGGAACAGCGACTGGGCAAAGCCGAAGCGCCCGCCCGACGCCAGCCGCGCGACGCGCGAGGCCTCCGGGTGGAAGGTCGACGAGCCGATGCCGATCATCCCGGCGGCCACCAGCAGCATGGCGAAGCTGCCGGCCGTGGCCAGCAGCACCACGCCGGCCAGGGTCACGCACATCCCCATCGGCAGCAGGAAGGGAATCGGACGCTTGTCGGTGTACAGGCCGATCCAGGGCTGCAGCAGCGAGGCGGTACACTGGAAGGTGAAGGTGATGAAGCCGATCTGCGTGAAGCTGAGCGAGAATTCCTGTTTCAGCAGCGGGTAGATCGATGGCAGGACTGCCTGCACGCAGTCGTTCAGCATGTGGACGAAGGCGACGGAGAACAGGATCTGCATCACCGCCGCCTGCGGCAATGGGGCGGCGGACGGTGTGGAAGGAGGTGTGGACATGGCAAGGCGTAGGATGAAAAGCCCCGCCAGTGTACACTGCGCGTCCGCCAGGCATCGTTTCCCGCGGCGCTGGCGCCCGCCGGACCGGCCGTCCGGTCATACGACGGAAGTACAACGCGGATGTTGGCGAAAGGTTAAATGTTCTTGATTGAACATAACATTTGCGTCTAACATCATGGTCCCTGCTCAGCGCTATGTGGCTGCCTCATTAACTTCCGTCCGCTTATTACCATGGTGCCTCATCCACTTTCAGGTCCGCTGCAGCCCGGCCCCAGTCACGCTTCCCGGCTTCGTCCCGGCAGATCCGCGATCGCGACGGCCGTCCTTGCCCTCACCGTCAATACGGCGGCCTGCGCGCTCGATGCGCAGGACATCGGCGAACTGAGTCTCGAAGAACTCGCGAACATCAAGGTGACCTCGGTATCGAAGCGCCCGGAAGCGCTCTCCGAAGCCGCCTCGTCCATTTTCGTCATCACCGGCAGCGAGATCCGCCGCTCGGGCGTCGCCACCTTGCCGGAGGCCTTGCGCCTCGCGCCCAACCTCCAGGTGGCCCGGGTCGACGCGCGCAACTATGCGGTGAGCGCGCGCGGCTTCAACAATCCGTTCGAAAACAAGCTGCTGGTCCTGATCGACGGCCGCACCGTCTATTCCCCGCTCTTCTCCGGCGTCTTCTGGGATGCGCAGGACGTGGTGCTGGAAGACGTCGAGCGCATCGAAGTCATCAGCGGTCCGGGCGCGACGATGTGGGGGGCGAATGCCGTCAACGGCGTGATCAACATCATCACCAGGTCCGCCTCCGACACGCAGGGCGCCCTGGTCAGCGCCGCGGCCAGCAGGGACGAGCGCCATGGCGCCGGCCGCTACGGCGGCAAGCTCGCCAATGGCGGACATTACCGCGCCTACGCGAAGTACGCGGCCAACGACGACACCGAAACCGCAGCCGGCGCGCCGGTGCCGACCGGCTGGCACCGGCGGCAGGCCGGCTTCCGCGCCGACTGGGGCGACACGGCGCGCAACTTCGTGCTCCAGGGCGACGTCTACGAGGGCAAGCTGACCCAGGTGGGCACGGAAGACATCCGCATCAGCGGCGCCAACCTGCTGGGTCGCCTGAACCGCACGCTCGCCGGCGGCTCGACCGTGACCCTGCAGACGTATTGGGACCATACCGAGCGCGATCAACCGCTGGCCTTCGTCGAAGACCTGGACACGCTGGACGTGCAGCTGCAGCACGCCGTGAAGCTGGCGAATGGACAGGACATCGTCTGGGGCGGCGGCTACCGCTGGGCGCATGACCGCGTGCGCAACGGCCCCGCATTCGGCTTCCTGCCCGGCACCATGAACCTGCACTGGGGGAACCTGTTCGCCCAGGGCGACTTCGCCTTGCGGGACGGCCTGCGCCTGACCGCCGGCCTGAAGCTCGAAGAGAACAATTACACCGGCGTCGAAGTGCTGCCGACCTTGCGCCTGGCATGGAAGCCGCAAGCCCATGCGCTTGCCTGGAGCTCGCTATCGCGCTCGGTGCGCGCGCCGTCGCGCATCGACCGCGATCTGTTCAGCCCGACCACGCCGCGTGTCGTGAACGGCGTCCCGCAGTTCGCCATCGCGGGCGGACCGGACTTCGCCTCCGAAGTGGCCAATGTCGCCGAGCTGGGATACCGGGCGCAGCCCACGCCGGCCCTGTCCTGGTCCGCCACCGCGTTCTACAGCCGCTACGACAGGCTGCGCACGCTCGAACCGAATCAGGCCGGCTCCAGCTCGGTATTCCGCAACCTGGCGGAAGGCCGCACGCGCGGCATCGAAGCCTGGGCCAACTGGCAGGCAAGCGGCGCCTGGCGCCTCTCCGGCGGCACCGTGGTGCAGCGGGTCGATACCACCCTGGACCCGGCCAGCCGCGACCTGTCCGGCACCACCGGACTGGCGACCAGCGATCCGCGCCATTACTGGATGCTGCGCTCGTCCTACGACCTTGCCCCCGGGCGCGAGCTGGATGTGACGCTGCGCCGGGTGGGCGCACTGAGCCAGCCCGTGGTGCCCGCCTACACGGCCGTCGACCTGCGGCTGGGATGGCGCATCCGCAAGGGGCTCGAGCTGTCCCTCGTCGGCCAGAACCTGTTCGACTCGGCACATGCCGAGTTCGGCGCTCCCCCGGGACGCAGCGAATACCGCCGCGCCGCCCTGCTCACGCTGGTCTGGAATGAGTAAGACAGCGCAGCCCGGCCGGCCTTCGCTTGCCGCGTTCGCCCTTGCCTGCCTGCTGTCCGTCTGCGCAGGGCTGCCATGGTGCGCGCCGGCGCTGGCGGCCGACAGCGCCGCCGTCGCCAGCGAGGACAGCGTGAAGGCGGCCTACCTGCACAAGTTCCTGAATTACGCGGAGTGGCCGTCGACGGCCTTTGCACGGGCCGATGCTCCGTACGTGATCGGCGTCGCGGGCGACGATGCGGTCGCCGACGAACTGGCGCGCATTGCCGCCGGCAAGACCGTCGGCAATCGCGGTGTCGTCATCAAGCGCGTGTTTGCCGGCGAAACCCTGAACGACCTGCACATGCTGTTCATCGGCCGCGGCGAACGTCCAAGGCAGGCGCAATGGCTGCGCCAGTCGAAGGGACGGACCATCCTGGTCGTGACGGATGACGAGGGCAGCTTCGACGAGGGCAGCATCATCAATTTCCGGATTGTCGACGAACGGGTCCGGTTCGAAGTCTCGATCCCGGCTGCGGAACAAAACCGGCTCCAGCTCAGCTCCCGTCTGTTCTCCGTCGCCACCAGGGTCATCAAAGGAAGCCATTGAACATGATTGGCGCAATCAGGCAGTCCATTTCGCACAAATTCATGCTGGCGGTGCTGGCCACCACGCTCACCGCCCTGCTCGTGGCTTGCGCGGCGATGCTGGTGCTCGACATCCGGAATTACCAGACCAACTCGGTCGCCGATTTCACCGCGCAGGCCGACATCCTCGCGCAGGCGACGACGCCGGCGCTCGAATTCAACGACGCCAAGGTGGCCGGCGAAAACCTGTCGCAGCTGCGCGTCCGTCCCCGCATTTATGGCGCCGCGATCTATCGCCCGGACGGCTCGCTGTTCGTCCAGTATTCCAGGACCCCGGCGGAGGTGCGCGCGGTGCTGGGCCAGGTCCCTGCCGCCGGATATGAGATCGATTTCGACCGGATCGCGATCTTCAAGAAGATCATGCGCAACGGCGAGCTGCTCGGGACCGTGTACGTGGGCGCCGAGTATCCGCTGATGGCCCAGGTCCAGCGCTACCTCCTGGTCCTGGCCGCCGTCCTGCTCGGCAGCCTGCTGGTCGCCATCCTGATGTCGAGCTGGCTGCAGTCGGCGATCACCAGGCCGGTGCGTGCGCTGACCGCGGCCGTCAACCAGGTGGTGCGCAAGCGCGATTTTTCGCTGCGCGTGGAAAAGACCACCGACGACGAGGTCGGGGTGCTGGTCGATGCGTTCAACAGCATGCTGGGCGAAGTCGGCGAGCGCGCCAACGCGCTGCAGGAATCGAACACCAGGCTGCAGCAGGAAGTGACGGTGCGGGTGGCGGCGGAGGAAGCGCTGCAGCAGCTGAACAACACCCTGGAAGAGCGCATCCGGGAGCGCAGCGCCGAACTGGAGAAGGCGCACGAGCAGTTGCGGCAATCCCAGAAGCTGGAAGCGATCGGCCAGCTGACCGGCGGGGTGGCGCATGATTTCAACAACGTCCTGCAGGTGATCTCCGGTAACCTGCAGCTGCTGCAAATGAGCATGGCAGGCAATCCGGAGGCGCAGCGCCGCCTCGCGACGGCGGCCTTCGCGGCCGACCGCGGGGCCAAGCTGTCCTCGCAGCTGCTCGCCTTCGCGCGGCGCCAGCCCTTGCAGCCGGTGGCGACGAATATCGGGCGCGTCCTGCGCGGGATGGACGACCTGCTGCGCCGCGCGCTGGGCGAACCGGTCGAGATCGAAACCATCGTCGCCGGCGGCCTGTGGGCGACGCTGGTCGATCCCCACCAGCTCGAGAACGTCATCCTGAACCTGGCCATCAACGCCCGCGACGCGATGAAGGGCGAAGGCCGGCTCACGCTGGAACTCAACAACGCGATGCTGGACGACGACTACGTCGCTTACGAATCCGACGTCGCCCCCGGCCAGTACGTGGTGCTCGCCATTTCGGATACCGGATGCGGCATGCCGCCCGAAGTCGCCGCACGCGCCTTCGAGCCCTTCTTCACCACCAAGCGCGAAGGCGAAGGCACCGGCCTGGGACTCTCCATGGCCTACGGCTTCGTCAAGCAGAGCGAAGGCCATATCCGCATCTACAGCGAGGTCGGCAACGGCACCACCATCAAGATCTACCTGCCGCGCTCGATGCAGCCCGAAGTCGAGCTGCCCAACATCCGCAATGCGCCGGTCATGGGCGGCACCGAGACCATCCTGGTGGTCGAGGACGACGTGGTGGTGCAGGCGACCGTGGTCGACATGCTGAACGCCCTCGGCTACCGGGTCCTGAAGGCCAGCGACGGCCAGGCCGCGCTCACGATCCTGCAAAGCGGCGTACCGGTCGACCTGCTCTTCACCGACGTGGTGATGCCCGGCCCGGTACGCAGCGTCGAGGTGGCGCGCCAGGCGAAACAGATGTTCCCGCAGATCGAAGTGCTGTTCACCTCGGGCTACACCCAGAACGCCATTGTCCACGGCGGGCGCCTCGACCCCGGGGTGGAGCTGATCAGCAAGCCGTATCGCCGCGAGGAGCTGGCCCGCAAGATCCGCCAGATGTTCGCCGCCCACAAGCACGGTGCGCCGGCCGCGCCGCCTCCGCAACTCCCGGTCGCGGCGGCGGCCCCGGCGCCGCTCGGGCTCGAGGACAAGGGCCGGCCCCTGTCGATCCTCGTCGTGGAAGACGACCAGGACGCCTGCAACCTGCTCACCGAGCTCCTGCGTGTACTCGGCCACGCCGTGGAAGGCGTGGCGAGCGCCGAGCAGGCGCTCGACACCCTGGCGGAAAGGCGTTTCGATGTCCTGCTGACCGATTATTCGCTGCCGGGCATGTCGGGACTGGACCTGGCGCGCACCGTCGTCGCGCGCGGCGAGCGGATGAAGATCGTCTTCTCGTCCGGCTATGGTTCCGCCATCGCCGGCGATCCCGCGGTCAAGGCGGCCTTGCTGCCGAAGCCGTTTACCCTCACCTCGCTCCAGCAGGTCCTGCACGACACGACTTGCGAAGGCGCCTGACGGCAGCGGCGGCGCCCCGGGCGTCCGGGTCGCCGGCGTTCCAGCTCAGTCGAACTTGCTGAAGTCCGGCTTGCGCTTCTCGAAGAAGGCGGTGAACGCTTCCTTCGCTTCCGGCGCCAGCAGCATGCTGGCGAAGTGGTCGTTCTCGGCGGCGATGGCGGCCTTGATCGGCTCGATGCGGGCACGCTTCATCAGCGCCTTGGTGGTGCGGATCGACGCGGCGGGCAGCGCCACCAGCTTGGCGGCCTGCTGTTCGGCGAAGGCGCGCAGCTCCTCGGCCGGCAGCACGCGCGACACCAGGCCCATTTGCAGCGCTTCGTTGGCGCCGAAGGCTTCGCCCAGCAGCATCTTCTCGGCCGCGCGCGGATAGCCCGCCAGCTGCGTCAGCAGCAGCGAGGAGCCGAATTCCGGGCACAGTCCCAGCTGCGAGAACGGCAGCGAGAACTTGGCGTTGTCGGCCGCGTACACCAGGTCGCAATGCATCAGCAGCGTGGTGCCGATGCCGATCGCGACGCCGGCCACGGCGGCCACCACCGGCTTGGTCGAGCCGGACAGCGCGCGCATGAACTGGAACACCGGGCGGCTTTCGAGCGGCACGCCCGGCACCGGGGCCGAGTTCTTCATGAAGTCGTCCAGGTCATTCCCGGCGGTGAAGATGTCCGGCTTGCCGGCGATGAGGATGGCGCGCACCGCGCTGTCCTGCTCCGCGTCGACCAGTGCGTCCGCCATCGCCTGGTACATCGTGGCGGTGATCGCATTCTTGCGCTCGACGCGGTTGAACTCGATCGTCAGGATGCCGTTGGTTTTATTGATCAACATGTCCATTCAGGTGTCTCCATTGTTTTGCGAAGCTCAATGAACGAGTGGGCGGAAAAATAGTCGGATCAACTACTTTCCCGCCCACGCGGCGATACCGGCGGCCCTGTAGGGCCGCCTTGCTCTTTACACGCGCTCGATGATGCCGGCCGCGCCCATGCCGGCGCCGACGCACATCGTCACCATGCCGTACTTCAGGTTGTTACGGCGCAGCGCGTGCACGACGGTCGCGGCGCGGATCGCGCCGGTTGCGCCCAGCGGATGGCCCAGGGCGATCGCGCCGCCCATCGGGTTGACCTTGCTGGTGTCCAGGCCCAGGTCGCGGATCACGGCCAGCGCCTGCGCGGCGAAGGCTTCGTTCAGCTCGATCCAGTCCAGCTGGTCCTGGCTGATGCCGGCGGCGGCCAGCGCTGCGGGAATCGCCACCTTCGGGCCGATGCCCATGATTTCCGGCGGCACGCCGCGCACGGCGAACGACGAGAACCTGGCCAGCGGCGTCAGGTTGTGCTCCTTCAGGATCTTTTCGCTGACGACGATCAGCGCGCCGGCGCCGTCCGACATCTGCGACGAGGTCGCGGCGGTCACCGAGCCCCTGGCGGCGAACACCGGCTTGAGCTTGGCCATGCCTTCCATGCTGGCGTCGGCGCGCGGGCCTTCGTCCAGGTCCACGGTGCGGCGGCCCACCTTGATCTCGCCGCTCTTCAGGTCCGGCGTGCGGGTGACGATCTCGACCGGGGTGATCTCGTCCTTGAAGTAGCCGGCCTGCTGGGCGGCGATGGCGCGGCGGTGCGATTCCAGGCCGAAGGCGTCCTGGTCTTCGCGCGAGATCTTCCACTGCTCGGCGACCTTCTCGGCGGTCAGGCCCATGCCGTAGGCCAGGCCCACGTTCTCGTCCCTGAAGGTCTCCATGTTGATCGACGGGTGGTGGCCCATCATCGGCACCATCGACATCGATTCGACGCCGCCGGCGATCATCACGTCGGCTTCGCCCACGCGGATGCGGTCGGCCGCCATCGCCAGCGCGGTGATGCCCGAGGCGCAGTAGCGGTTGACGGTGACGCCGCCCACGGTGTGCGGCAGGCCCGCCAGCACCACGGCGTTACGCGCCACGTTGAAGCCCTGCTCCGCTTCCGGGAACGAGCAGCCGACGATGGCGTCGACGATCAGCGCCGGGTCCAGGTTCGGCACCGCCGCCATGGCGCCGCGGATCGCGTGCACCAGCAGGTCGTCCGGACGGGTCTTGTTGAAGAAGCCGCGCGGCGCCTTGCCGATCGGGGTACGGGTCGCTGCGACGATGTATGCGTCTTGAAGTTGTTTGCTCATGATTTCGTCCTGTTCTGTCCGCGCTCAGTGTCGCTCAGTTACGTACCGGCTTACCGTTCTGCATCATTCCCATGATGCGTTCCTGGGTCTTCGGGTTGTTCAGCAGCTCGATGAAGGCCTTGCGCTCCATGTCGAGCAGCCACTGCTCGGACACCATGCTGCCCTGGTCGACGTCGCCGCCGGTCACGATCTCGGCGATCATGTCGCCCAGCTTGTAGTCATAGGCCGAGATGAAGCCGCCGTCGCGCATGTTGACCAGCTGGCCGCGGATCGTCGCCCAGCCGTAGCGGCCGGTGACCGGGACCAGGCGGCGCGCCGGGGCGCGGTAGCCGGCGTCGAACATGGCGCGCGCGGTGGTCTTCGCCACGTGCAGCAGTTCGTACGGGTTGAAGACGATGATGTCGTCGTCCTTCAGGTAGCCCATGGCCTTCGCTTCCAGGGCCGACTTCGACACCTGCGCGGTGGCCGCGTTGGTGAAGCCGGTCTTCAGGAATTGCAGGATGTCGTTGCCCTTGGCTTCGATCGAAGCGCGCACCGCGGCTTCCTTCAGGCCGCCGCCGGCGGGCACCAGGCCCACGCCCACTTCGACCAGGCCGATGTAGGACTCGATCGAGGCCACGCGCTTGCTCGCATGCAGCGCCATCTCGCAGCCACCGCCCAGGGCCAGGCCGCTGACCGCCGCCACCACCGGGATGTTCGAGTACTTCATGGCCATGAAGGTGTCCTGCAGTTCGCGCACCATCGGGTCCATCGCCTTGGCGCCGCCCATCATGAAGGCCGGCAGGGCCGACTGCAGGTCGGCGCCGGCCGAGAATGCGCCGCCTTCGGCCGCGTCGGTGTTCCAGATCACCAGGCCCTTGAAGCCCTTCTCCGCCTCGGCCAGGCCGCGCCGGATGCCCTTCACCACGCCGTCGCCGATGACGTGCATCTTGGTCTTGAGCGAGATGACCAGCACCTCGTCATCCGCGTGCCACAGGCGCACCGAGTCGTCCTCGAACACGGTGGTGCCGGCAGTCTTCGGATCCAGGCCGCTGCCGCCGACGACCGGCGCGCGGAACTGCTGGCGCTGGTAGACCGGCAGGTCGGACAGCGGCACATAGGCTTTCTTCGAGGCCGAGTACGAACCTTCCGGAGTGTGCACGCCCTTCTCGGCGACCACGCCGTCGAACACCCAGCCAGGCAGCGGTGCGTCGCACAGCGCCTTGCCGGCCTCGATGTCTTCCTTCACCCACTGGGCGATCTGGGTCCAGCCGGCGGCCTGCCAGGTCTCGAACGGGCCGACGCTCCAGCCGAAGCCCCAGCGCATCGCGAAGTCGACGTCGCGCGCGTTGTCGGCGATGGTGTCGAGGTGGAAGGCGATGTAGTGGAAGGCGTCGCGGAAGATCGCCCACAGGAACTGCGCCTGCGGGTTGGTCGATTCGCGCATCGCCTTGAATTTCTTGACCGGGTCCTTCTCCTTCAGGATGCGGCCGACGATGTCGGCGGCCTTGGCGCCGCCCGCCACGTATTCGCCGGTCGCGAAGTCGAGGCGCTGGATGTCCTTGCCGACCTTCTTGTAGAAGCCGGCGCCGGTCTTCTGGCCCAGCGCGCCCTTCTCGATCAGCCTGGCCAGCACTTCCGGGGTCTTGTAGACGCCGAAGAACGGATCGTCGGCCAGGGTTTCCTGCATGGTCCGGATGACGTGGCCCATGGTGTCCAGGCCCACGACGTCGGCGGTGCGGAAGGTGCCCGACTTGGCGCGGCCCAGCTTGGCGCCGGTCAGGTCGTCGACCACGTCCACCGACAGGCCGAACTTCTCGGCTTCATGGATGGTGGCCAGCATGCCGAAGATGCCGACGCGGTTGGCGATGAAGTTCGGGGTGTCCTTCGCGCGCACCACGCCCTTGCCCAGGGTCGAGGTCAGGAAGGTCTCGAGCTGGTCGAGGATCTCGGGACGGGTCGACTCGGTCGGGATCAGCTCGACCAGGTGCATGTAGCGCGGCGGGTTGAAGAAGTGCACGCCGCAGAAGCGCGCCTTCAGTTCGGCGTCGAAGCCTTCGGACAGCTTGTTGATCGACAGGCCCGAGGTGTTCGAGGCGAAGATGGCGTTGGCGCCGATGTGCGGCGCGACCTTCTTGTACAGGTCGTGCTTCCAGTCCATGCGCTCGGCGATGGCTTCGATGATCAGGTCGCAGCCGGCCAGCACGTCGAGATTGTCCTCGTAGTTGGCGACTTCGATCAGCGCCGCGTCGTCCTTGTTGCCCAGCGGGGCCGGCGACAGCTTCTTGAGGTTCTCGATCGCGCGCAGCACGATGCCGTTCTTGTTGCCTTCCTTGGCCGGCAGGTCGAACAGCACGACCGGCACCTTGGCGTTCACGCAGTGCGCGGCAATCTGCGCGCCCATCACGCCGGCGCCCAGCACGGCGACTTTCTTGACGATGAAATTGGACATCTTGGAATCCTTGAGTTAGCCGTTGTCCCTGCGCTGAGGGCGCAGGGACGACGTGATGAGAGTTAGAACAGCTCGACGTCCAGCGCCAGCAGGTTCGATGCGCCCGAACGCGCCTGGCGGATCAGCATCGCGGTTTCCGGGTACAGGCGCGCGAAGTAGAAGCGCGCGGTCGCCAGCTTGGCTTCGTAGAACCGGTCGCCCGAATCCTGCTTGGCCAGCGCGATCTTCGCCATCTGCGCGAAGAAGTAGCTGTACACCAGGTGGCCGACGACGCGCAGGTAAGGCACGGCGGCCGCGCCCACTTCGTCCGGGTTCTGGAAGGCCTTCATGCCGATTTCCATGGTCAGCTTGCTGACCTTCTCGCCCAGTTCGCCCAGCGGGGTGACGAACTCGGACAGCGACTCGTCCAGGCCGTTCTCTTCGACGAAGCCCTTGATCTTCTCGCCGAACTTGCGCAGCTTGGCGCCGTTGTCCATCAGGATCTTACGGCCCAGCAGGTCGAGCGACTGCACGGTGTTGGTGCCTTCGTAGATCATGTTGATGCGGGCGTCGCGCACGTACTGCTCCATGCCCCATTCGGCGATGTAGCCGTGGCCGCCGTACACCTGCATCGCCTCCGAGGTGGCGATCCAGCCGTTGTCGGTGATGAAGGCCTTGATGATCGGGGTCAGCAGCGCGACTTCGTCGGCCGCTTCCTTGCGCACGGCTTCGTCCGGATGGTTCAGTTCACGGTCGATCTGCAGCGCGACGTAGGAGGTGAAGGCGCGCGCGCCTTCGGCGTAGGCCTTGGCGGTCAGCAGCATGCGGCGCACGTCCGGGTGCACGATGATCGGGTCGGCCGGCTTGTCCGGGGCTTTCGGGCCCGACAGGCTGCGCATCTGGATGCGGTCCTTGGCATAAGCCAGCGCGTTCTGGTACGCGACTTCGGTCAGGCCCAGCGACTGCATGCCGACGCCCAGGCGGGCGGCGTTCATGAACACGAACATCGCCTGCAGGCCCTTGTGCGGCTGGCCGATCAGGGTGCCGCGCGCGCCGTCCAGGTTCATCTGGCAGGTCGAGTTGCCGTGGATGCCCATCTTCTCTTCGATCGCGCCGCAGAAGATGCCGTTGCGCTCGCCCAGGGCGCCGTCCGCGGTCGGCAGGAACTTCGGCACCAGGAACAGCGAGATGCCCTTCGAGCCTTCCGGCGCATCCGGCAGGCGCGCCAGCACCAGGTGGACGATGTTCTCGGACATGTCGTGCTCGCCGGCCGAGATGAAGATCTTCGAGCCCGAGATCAGGTAGCTGCCGTCGGCCTGCGGTTCGGCCTTCGAGCGCAGCATGCCCAGGTCGGTGCCGCAGTGGGCTTCGGTCAGGCACATGGTGCCGGTCCACTCGCCGGTGGCCAGCTTCGGCAGGTACAGGCGCTTCTGCTCCTCGGTGCCGTGCTCCATCAGGCACTCGTAGGCGCCGTGCGACAGGCCCGGGTACATCGACCATGCCTGGTTCGACGAGTTCAGCATCTCGTAGAAGGAGTTGTTCAGCGAGACCGGCAGGCCCTGGCCGCCGTATTCCGGTTCGCAGGCCAGCGCCGCCCAGCCGCCTTCGACGTACTGCTTGTACGCTTCCTTGAAGCCCTTCGGGGTGGTGACGGTCTTGGTCGCCGGGTCGAAGTGGCAGCCTTCGCGGTCGCCGGAGTGGTTCAGCGGGAACAGTACTTCCTGCGTGAATTTCGCGCCCTCTTCCAGCACCTGGTTGATGATGTCGGCATCGATCTCCTGGTACTTTGGCAGCTGCTTGAATTCGTCGGTGACGTTGAGGAATTCGTGCAGAACGAACTGCATATCCCGAATTGGCGCGACGTACTGACCCATATTTTTCTCCTGACGAAGGTAAAGATGCTTGAAGACGGACGGACTATGCCGCCTGGTGGTCTTGCTGTTGATTGGGATTGCGGTAATTCTCGATCAGCCTCTCGAAACCGGCGCGCGCGCGCTCGACCGAGCCGGGCATGCGCAGGAAGCGGGCGTCGTGGTGCAGGGCCAGGATCAGCCCGTAGATCTCGTAGACCAGCTGCTGGGCGTCGGTATCCGGACGCAGGTGGCCGGCGTCGATCGCCTGCTTCACGCAGCGCAGCAGCGCTTCCTGCCAGGCCGTCACCATCGACACCAGTTGCTCGCGGATCGGTCCCGGGCGGTCGTCGTACTCGACCGCGCCGCTGATGTAGATGCAGCCGGAGGCGATCTCGATCGACACCTGCCTGATCCAGCGCGCGAACATGGCCACCAGGCGCGGCAGGCCGCGCGGCTCCTTGATGCTGGGGTAGAAGACTTCCTGCTCGAAGCGGTGGTGGTAGAGCTTGACCACCTCGAGCTGCAGGTCTTCGCGCGAACCGAAATGGGCGAACACGCCGGATTTGCTCATGTTCATCCGGTCGGCCAGCAGGCCGATCGTCAAACCTTCGAGTCCGTTACGGCTGGCGAGTTCGAGCGCGACGTCCAGGATTGCGGCCCGCGTCTGCTCACCTTTACGCATGAATTTGGCTGAAGTGCTGATAGCTTCCTCTGAATCGAAAAAATCCGAACGCTCGTACTATTATCTATCGGCCGAGGAATGTCAAACATGAACTTAGAGGCGGCGTTCTATTGATTCAGAACAACGTTTGGCGCAGGGAGAAAAGCGCCGGAGGGGACGCTCCGCCGTGGCCATGGCGGCCAAGGGCGAAGCTGTTGTCTTGCTTGTAAAGGTAACGCATTTTTGGGAAACAGGGTGGGCTGTTTGCATTCAACAACGCCCACCCCGCCATCAGCTCCGGCAGCCTTGCCTCATTCCCCCGCCTTGCTCAAGGCGCGCCGGTCGCGCTTGGTCGGTCGCCCCTTGATCGTGCTGCCCGGCTCGGGGAACAGCCGCCGCGCTTCCTTGTCGTTCTCGCGCCGGGAGACGCTCTCGTCGGTCTCGAAATACAGGGTGCGCGCCACCGGCGCCGGGCCGCGCATGTCCGAGATGGCCGCCACGATCACTTCCCAGCGGTCCGAGCCGTTGTCGATCGCGATCTTCTCGTTCACCTTGACCGCGCGCGACGGCTTGATCGGCTCGCCGTCGATCCGCACCCGGCCGCGATCGATCGCATCGGTGGCCAGCGACCGGGTCTTGAAGAAGCGCGCGGCCCACAGCCATTTGTCGATTCGTACGTTATCTTTTTCCATCATCCATCCATTCATCATGCGTAGCCGATAGCAAACACCCGCATCGTCAGTTTATACAGCAGGTAGGCGATTTCATAGCTGGCGCGCTTCACCCAGCCGATGTGCGCGAATTCCTCGGCGCACACCGGCACTCCGTCCGCGATGCCGCGCTCGATGTGCGCGCGCATCGTGGCCGCGAAGGCCCCGTCGAGCACCACCACGTTCGCTTCCTGGTTCAGGAACAGGGACAGTCCGTCGCAATTGCTCGATCCGACCGTGGCCCAGTCGTCGTCGACGACCGCGACCTTGGCATGCAGCTGGGTCTTGCGGTACTCGACCACGCGCACGCCATCGGCCAGCAGCTTCGGGTAGAACGAATGCGCCACCGCATCCTGGATGCGGAACTCCCCTACCCCGATCAGCAGGGTCACCTGGACCCCGCGCTGCGCCGCATGCGCCAGGGCCTTGCGGAACTTGCGTCCCGGCGCGAAGTAAGGCGTGGCCAGCAGCACGCTGTGCTTGGCGCGTCCCAGGGCCTGCAGGTAGGCGCGCTGGATCGTGCTGCGGTTGCGCAGGTTGTCGCGCACCACGAAGGCGGCGCGCGCCGGACTCTCGCAGGACTGCTCGGGCTGCTTGCGCATCTCGCGGAACAGGTTGATACGGTTCTTCAGCTTCAGGTGGCCGACCCGCATCCACTGGCCCTGCGCCTCGTGGTGGATCTGGGTCACCAGCGGCCCGCGCACCTGGACCGCGAAGTCCCAGCGCGGCGCCGGCAGGCGCCGGCGCTCGTCATAGTCGCATAGCCAGTCGTCATTCGTGTTGATGCCGCCAACAAAGGCGACTTCGCGGTCGACGACCGCGATCTTGCGATGCGAACGGGCGATGCCGCGCCGGCACCAGGGGTTGAAGACGCGGTAGTTCACGCCCGCATCGACAAAGGCCAGGCCGAGCCGGGTGGCGCAGCGGTGGCCGGTGCCGACCCAGTCCGCCAGCACGCGCACCTTGACTCCGCGCCGCGCGGCGCGGATCAGGGCGTCGCGCACGGCGCGCCCGGTGTCGTCCTCGGAAAAGATATAGGTTTCGAACAGGACTTCAAGCCTGGCCGCGTCGATCGCCGCGATCAGCGCCGGAAAGTAGGCGGTGCCGCTTTCGAGCAGGGTGACGTCGTTGTTGTCTACATAGGTGACGGAGCGCATGGGCCCTACGCGAGCTGGAGTTCCGCCACGATCGGGGCATGGTCGGACAGCTTGGCCCACAGCGGGCCGTGCATGACCTGCGCATTTTCCACCTTGAATCCACGCACGTAGATCCGGTCGAGGCGGAACCACGGCAGCGCCGCCGGGAAGGTGCGCGCCGGCGCCAGGCGCGGCTGGCGTCCGGCCCAGCTGCGCACCATGTCCCCCAGCGCCGAGCGCGGGCCGAGTTCGTCGAACACCTCGCATACGCCGAGCTCGTTGCGCAGCCGCTCGCTGAGCGTGTTGCGCCAGTCGTTGAAGTCGCCCGCGATGATCACCGGCTCGCCGTTCGAGGAGGCATTCACGGCCTCGATCAGCGCCAGGGCCTGGCGGCCCCGGCTGCCCTCGAACAGGCCCAGGTGCACCACATAGCAATGCACCTTGCCGGCCGCGGTTTCCAGCACGCAGTGCAGGATGCCGCGCTGCTCGTAGGCGTGGTCGGACACGTCGTGGTTGTGCGTGTTTTCGATCGGGAAGGCGCTGAGCAGCGCATTGCCGTGATGGCCGTGGTCGTACACGGCATTCATGCCATACGCGGTGTGATGCGACTCGCCCGCAAAGTAATCGTACTGCGCGGTTTCGGGCCAGTGGCGGTGGCCACGGTCTTCCTTGCCGAAGCGCGCCTGGTAGCGGTCGTGCCGGCCCTGCACTTCTTGTAAAAAGACAATGTCCGCGCTGAATTCGGCGATCGCCTTCTTGAGCGCAATCACCCGGGGCGTGCTGCGCAGCGACGAGACGCCCTTATGAATGTTATAAGTGGCCACACGTATTTTCATGGGAACATTCTAACCGGATCAGGGGCGAATTCCCCTCTGCCAGGCCCAATCGTGCAGCCATCCGCCGGCCAACCCTTTCCCACGCCGGCGCGGCGGGTCCTCAGAATGCGAGCGCCTGCTCCACGATGGCTTCGTGGCCGGTGACCATCATCCTGCGCGCGGGCGCCCGGCGCGCCTTGCTGAGCTCTTCAGCGGAGAGCAGCGGAGCGATCAGGCGCAGACCGCACAGCAGGTCGACATAGAGGCAACCATTGCCGACGCTGATTTCCTTCACCTTTTCCTCGCATGCGAGCTTGGACTCGTCCATCGTTCCTCCTGAATCATCCGGTTATTGATTTGTAACGAATTGTCACGGGGCAGTGAGGCGTTGACGATATTCTACTGATTTCCCAATGTCAAACGTTGAATGTATTGTGCTTGAATTGGATAAACAAATTTCCTTCGGTTATCAAAAAGCCTAAACACGCGCTTTTACGAGCGCCTCATAGGGAAAAATATGTGTTTTACATGCACGAACCCGTGCCATATGCGTGTTTGCGCACGGAAGAAAAAATATAAAGCACCACTGTGCTTTTGCTGAAAAACGTCAGGCAATGCCAGGAACGGCATCCAACGCAGCAGTTAGACCGGCGGGACGCGGCCGGGTTCCCGCGCCGGGATCAGGCGCCGAGATGGCGCGGCAGCAGCAGCACCGCTTCGGCATTCGAGGAGGAAAAACAGCGGTCGGCCGCTTCGAGATACGGCAGCCAGGCGTGGCGCAGGTGTTCGCGCGGGCTGAGGATGACGGGAATGTCGCGCGGCACGCAGACCGAAAACACGTGCTCGGTGTTGTGCGTGACGCCGGGCGCGTAGCGGTGGCGCCAGACCGGATAGATTTCGTAGATGTTGGAGAGATGCCAGTCGACCAGGCGAATCCGCTCGCCGTCGGCGACGATGCCGGTTTCCTCGAACAGCTCGCGCGCGGCCGTCGCCGGCAAGGGCTCGTCGTGCGCATCGAGCGAACCCGTGACCGATTGCCAGAAGCCCGGACGGTCGGCGCGTTCGAGCAGCAGCACTTCCATGTCGGAAGTGTGGATCAGGACCAGGACCGATTCGGGGATCTTGTACGGTTTCATGGACAGATGGCGGCCGGGCGGGCAGCCCGGCCGTGCAGGCGCCGGTTGAACGCATGGACGGCAAAGCCGTCCATGCTGCAGGACGCGGCCGTTGCCGCTCTTAGGCGACCTTCGGCTCGTTGCGCAGGCGGATGTGCAGCTCTTTCAGCTGCTTCTCGTCGACTTCCGACGGCGCGTTGGTCAGGAGACACTGGGCGCGCTGGGTCTTCGGGAAGGCGATCACGTCGCGGATCGACTCGGAGCCGGTCATCAGGGTGATCAGGCGGTCCAGGCCGAAGGCCAGGCCACCGTGCGGCGGCGCGCCGTACTGCAGCGCGTCGAGCAGGAAGCCGAACTTCAGGCGCGCTTCCTCGGCATCGATCTTCAGGGCGCGGAACACCTTGCTCTGCACTTCCTCGCGGTGGATACGGATCGAGCCGCCGCCCAGTTCCCAGCCGTTCAGGACCATGTCGTAGGCCTTGGCGACGCAGGCGCCCGGATTGGTCTCGAGCAGGTCTTCGTGGCCATCCTTCGGCGCGGTGAACGGATGATGGGTCGCGTTCCAGCGGCCCGACTCCTCGTCGTACTCGAACATCGGGAAGTCGATCACCCACAGCGGCGACCAGACGTCGTCGAACAGGCCGGCCTTCTTGCCGAATTCCGAGTGGCCGATCTTCACGCGCAGCGCGCCGATCGCATCGTTGACCACCTTGGCCTTGTCCGCGCCGAAGAAGATCAGGTCGCCGTCTTCGGCGCCGGTCAGTTCCAGGATCTGCGCCAGGACCTCGTCCGAGATGTTCTTGACGATCGGCGACTGCAGGCCGTCACGGCCCTTGGCCTTCTCGTTGACCTTGATGTAGGCCAGGCCCTTGGCGCCGTAGATGGCGACGAACTGGGTGTAGGCGTCGATTTCCGAACGCGGCATCGAACCGCCCTGCGGCACGCGCAGGCCGACCACGCGGCCGCCGGTCATGTTGGCGGCGCTGTTGAACACCTTGAACTCGACGTTCTTCATCAGCTCGGTCAGTTCGGTGAATTGCAGCTTGACGCGCATGTCCGGCTTGTCCGAACCGTACATGCCCATCGCGGTGGCGAAGTCCATCACCGGGAACGGGTTCGGCAGGTCGACGCCGGCCGCGTTCTTGAACACGACGCGCATCATGTCTTCGAACAGGTCACGGATTTCCTGCTCGGTCAGGAACGAGGTCTCGCAGTCGATCTGGGTGAATTCCGGCTGGCGGTCGGCGCGCAGGTCTTCGTCGCGGAAGCACTTGGTGATCTGGTAGTAGCGGTCGAAGTTGGCGACCATCAGCAGCTGCTTGAACAGCTGCGGCGATTGCGGCAGCGCGAAGAAGTTGCCCGCGTTGACGCGCGACGGCACCAGGTAGTCGCGCGCGCCTTCCGGGGTCGACTTGGTCAGCATCGGGGTCTCGATGTCGATGAAGCCCAGGTTGTCGAGGTACTTGCGCACTTCCATCGACACCTTGTAGCGCAGGCGCAGGTTGTGCTGCATCTGGCCGCGGCGCAGGTCGAGCACGCGGTGGGTCAGGCGGGTGGTTTCCGACAGGTTGTCGTCGTCCAGCTGGAACGGCACCGGCACCGACGCGTTCAGCACTTCCAGGGCGCTGGCGTTGATCTCGATCTTGCCCGACTTCAGGTTGGCGTTGGCCGTGCCTTCCAGGCGGTTGGCCACCGTGCCGGTGATGCGCAGGCAGTACTCGTTGCGCACGTGCTCGCCGGCCTTGAAGACATCCGCGTTGTCCGGATGGCAGACCACCTGCACCAGGCCTTCGCGGTCACGCAGGTCGATGAAGATCACGCCGCCGTGGTCGCGGCGACGGTGCACCCAGCCGCACAGGCTGACGGTTTGGCCCAGCAGTTCCTCGGTCACGAGGCCGCAGTAGTGAGTACGCATGGTGGACATAGTTTTCATTCCAGGTTGGTTGATTCGGTGGCGCCGCCGTCGCCGGCGGCCCTGTTCTGTTCTTCGCTTGTTCTGCTATTTGGACGGGATTTCGTCGGGAGCGACGACGCCCATCGAGACGATGTACTTCAGCGCCGCGTCGACGGTCATGTCCAGTTCGACGACCTTGCTGCGTTCCATCATCAGGAAGAAGCCGGAAGTCGGGTTCGGGGTGGTCGGCACGTACACGCTCACGTAGTCGCCGACCAGGTGGTTCTTCACGTCGCCGCCCGGTACGCCGGTCAGGAAAGCGATCGTATAGGAATCCGCGTGCGGATAGGGAATGATGACGGCCTGGCGGAAGGCATTGCCGGACGAGGAAAACAGCGTGTCCGACACCTGCTTGACGCTGCCGTACAGCGAGCTGACCACCGGGATGCGCTTGAGCAGCCGCTCGCCCAGGCGGACGATGAAGTTGCCCACCAGGTTATTGGTCAGCAGGCCCGTCAGGAACACGATCGCCAGGGTCAGCACCGCGCCGAAGCCGGGCACGTCCATGCCGAACATGGTGCGCGGCTGCCAGGCATCCGGCACGAACAGCAGCGACTGGTCCAGCGTGCTGATGATCAGGTTCAACACCCAGGCCGTAATGGCCAGCGGCACCAGGACCAGCAGGCCGGTGAGGAAGTATTTGCGCATCGGGTTCTCTTGTTCTTGTTGGACTGCGGCCCGGGGCCGCAGCCGGATCAGGTACTGCTCGTGCCGCTGCCTGCCGCCGGCGCGGTCGGGGCGGCCGGGGCGCTGTCGGAGGACGACGATGCGGCCGGGCTGGCGGCCGGCGCGGCGCCGGTCGCCGGTGGGGTGCCGCCACGGAAATCGGTGACGTACCAGCCCGTGCCCTTGAGCTGGAAACCGGCAGCGGTCACTTGCTTCTTGAAGGCCGGCTTGGCGCACGATGGGCAGGTGCTCAGGACCGGGTCGGAAATCTTCTGCAGCACATCTTTGTTAAAACCGCACTCGTCGCAGCGGTAGGCGTAAATCGGCATGCTTGATACTCCGCAAAAATCTTCAAAACCCTGAATTATAAAGCTTTTACACGCGGCTTTGCCTGTTTATGCCGCACCTTCCTGCCATACCCCTGTCTAAGCTGCAACCGGGAGCAGTACAGGTGTTGTTTTTCGCCATCGGAGGCGTGGGTTTCGTTTGCCGTAGCCTTGCTATCGGTGATCTAATAGCATCTTTCTTAAAAGCATGTTGGCAGCAGGGAATCCCTGATGCCCCAAGTTAAGAAGAAACAGAAGAGAGCGCGATATTCTCGCCGCTGGTCCGTACAAGAAGACTGACTTTCCGAAGCCCGCGCAAGCGGGCTTTTCTTTTGGTTCGTGGCATTCAGGGTCAGGTCTGTCATTCGGACATGGACGCACAAGCTCTGCGAAATCTCAGAACGGTATGCCGAGATTTCCCCCTCTTTCCGACCTTGTCCGTGATGCGCCGGTTTGGGTGACAAAGTGAGCCGAGCATTGACGAGTTTGGGATGAACAAACCAGCATTTTGAGATAGAGCAAAGGTGCTCGCTCGGTGTCCGAATGACAGACCTGACCCTGATCTTTTAGCGACGCCGCCACACCATCCAGCGTTCCTTGCCCACGAAGATGGGAATCGAACCGTCGACCGCCGCATCCTCGATGCAGTCGAACTGTCCGCCCAGCAGCGCGTCCAGGCGGGTGCGGTCGATGCCGAACGGCGGCCCCTTGGGCGTGCTATCGAAAAAGAAGAAACCGGCCAGCAGCGCGCCCGGGGCCAGCAGTTCGGCCCAGCGCGCCGCGACCCGCGGCCACATGGCCGGCGGCATCGCGCACAGGAAGGCGCGTTCGTACACCATGTCCAGCGCCTGCGCGGGCTGCCAGGCGAAGAAATCCGCTTCCAGCACCCGTTCGCTCCACTTGCCGGCGCCCTGCTTCGCCTGCG
Source organism: Massilia niastensis DSM 21313 (assembly GCF_000382345.1). Classification (GTDB taxonomy): domain Bacteria; phylum Pseudomonadota; class Gammaproteobacteria; order Burkholderiales; family Burkholderiaceae_D; genus Telluria; species Telluria niastensis. The sequence goes on along the minus strand of NZ_KB908092.1, from coordinate 64,417 downwards.
CCACCGCGCCCGGCGCGAAATCGATCGCGGTCGCGTCCCAGCCCTGCTCCATCAGCCAGGCCAGTTCGTAGCCGCTGCCGCAGCCCGGAATCAGTACCGTCAGCGGCCGGGCCTGCGCGGCCACGAAGCGCCGCAGCGCGGCCGGCACCCCGCCCTGGTCCCAGGGCGTGAAACCGCGCGCGAAGCGTTCGTCCCAGAACTGCGGGCTGAGCGGATCGCGGCTGGAGAAACCGTGCGGATCAGCCGCCATGGAAATGCAGCAGGTAGAAGCCGACCGCAGCGACGCCCATCCCGACCGCCAGGAAGGTGAGCACGCTCAGCATGCGGTTGGTGCGGCGCTGCTCCATCATCACCATCGCCAGCAGGTCGGCGCTGGCGACGTGCGGATTGGCCAGGTGCGGGTGGGATTCACGCTCCAGCGCCTGGTGCAGCAGGCGCGGCAGCTGCGGGAAGATGTGGGCGTAGCGCGGCGCCTCGGCCTTCAGGCGCTCGACGAAGCCCTGGAAGCCGACCTGCTCGGCCATCCAGCGCTCCAGGTAGGGCTTGGCGGTCTTCCACAGGTCGAGGTCGGGGTCGAGCTGGCGGCCCAGGCCTTCGATGTTCAGCATGGTCTTTTGCAGCAGCACCAGTTGCGGCTGCACCTCGACGTTGAAGCGGCGCGAGGTCTGGAACAGGCGCAGCAGGACCTGGCCGAAGGAAATGTCCTTCAGCGGCCGGTCGAAGATCGGCTCGCAGGTGGCGCGCACCGCCGACTCGAGCTCGTCGACGCGGGTGCTGGGCGGCGCCCAGCCCGACTCGATGTGGGCCTCGGCCACGCGCTTGTAATCGCGCCGGAAGAAGGCCAGGAAGTTCTGCGACAGGTAATCCTTGTCGAAGTCGTTCAGGGTGCCGACGATGCCGAAGTCGAGCGCGATGTAGCGGCCGAAGGTTTCCTTCTCGACCGATACCAGGATATTCCCGGGGTGCATGTCGGCATGGAAGAAGCCGTCGCGGAACACCTGGGTGAAGAAGATTTCCACGCCATCGTTCGACAGCTTCTTCAGGTCCACGCCCGCCGCCGCCAGCCGGTCGATCTGCGACACCGGGATGCCGCGCATGCGTTCCATCACGATCACGCTGCTGGAGCAGTAATCCCAATACATTTCCGGCACCATCAGGAGCGTGGAATTGGCGAAGTTGCGGCGCAGCTGGCTGGCATTGGCCGCCTCGCGCATCAGGTCCAGCTCGTCGTGCAGGTATTTGTCGAACTCGTCCACGACCTCGCGCGGCTTGAGGCGCCGGGCTTCGCCCCACACGCGCTCGATCAGGCTGGCGGCCAGCTGCATCAGCGCGATGTCTTCGTCGATCAGTTTCTTCATGCCCGGGCGCAGCACCTTGATCGCCACGTCCTTGCCGTCCCTGAGCTGGGCGAAGTGCACCTGGGCGATCGAGGCCGAGGCCACCGGGACGCGGTCGAAGTGGGCGAACAGCTGGTCAGGGTGGGCGCCGAGCGAGCGCGTGATCTGGGCCACCGCGAGTTCGGAATCGAAGGGCGGCACCCGGTCCTGCAGCAGCGACAGCTCGTCCACGATATCGGGCGGCAGCAGGTCGCGCCGGGTCGAGAGCAGCTGGCCGAACTTGACGAAGATCGGGCCCAGCTCCTCGAGCGCCTGGCGCAGCCGGATCGCGCGCGGCGAGGTGATGCGGCGCCAGAAGAAGAAGGTGTTCATCAGGCGCGCGGTGCGCGGCGCGTTGATGCTGGAGACGGCGATCTCGTCCAGTCCGTACTTGGTGAAGACGGTGAGGATGCGCAGCAGGCGCAGGAATTTCAATATCATCGGCGTTCCGAAGTCAGGTCGCTACCGGGGCGGGTCGTCGCGGCGCTGGCCGCCAGCCGCTGTTCCAGCCTGGCGATGCGCTTGGCGGTGCGCTCGACGTCGTCGCGCAGGCGCACGACGTCGCCGGCGAACTCGTCGCGCATCAGCGGCCGCACCAGCACCGGCCTTTCCTCGGCCAGGAACTCGGCCATGTTCTCGGCCAGCCTGCGCCCGACCCCGAGCACCCCGGCCGTGGTGGCGCGCGCGCCTTCGGCCAGGCGGCGCGCGCCGACCGGGCCGACCACGCGCTCGAGGTCGTGCTCGGCATCCCAGCGCAGGCCATTGGCCAGCTGCGAGATCGTGTTCGCGAACTCGGCGTCGCCCTCGATCTTCACGTAGGACAGCGCGCGCGCGCGGTCCTGGGCGATCAGCGGCAGGTCGGTCAGCTTCAGGCGGATGGTCACATTCGCCTCCGGAGCGCCGGCCGGCCCTTCCCCACGGCTGGCCTCGAGCATGCCGTCGCGCGCCACACGCATGCGCAGCACGACGGGACCCGTATCGATACAGGCTTCCTTGCCGGCATGGCGCGCCAGCACATCGCGCGCCCAGGCTTCCTGGGCCAGCAGGTGGTTGATCACGGCCAGGGCCGGGGCGGCCAGGGCGCGTTGCGGCGACAGTGGGAAAGGACTCGGGAACATGGACATCACACGTCAATAAAAAAAACCGCCCGGGAAAAGCGGGCGGTCCTGATCTTACCAGTTTGCCGGGCGCAAACCCGGCAGCACAGGAACTTTACCTGAAAATAATTCAGGACAGCTGCTGGATACCCGCGAGCACCCAGCCGCCATTGCCCGACAAGGGCTTGGACATGTTCCAGACCTCGGTGAACGGCTCGGCCGGCGCGTTCTGGGCGGTACGCATCATGCCGTTGAACTGCACGCTCGCCAGGTAGTCGGTGGCGGTGGTCTCGATGCCCAGCAGCTGGGCGTCGATAGCCACCACGTCGGTGAAGTCGGCCACGCCGCCGCGTTCCTGGATCTGCATCTTCAGCTCGGCGAACACTTCCGGCGAGGTGAATTCGCGCAGGTCGTTGGTGTCGCCACGGTCCCAGGCCGCCTGCATGCGGATGAAGGACGACTTGGCATGGCGCAGGAAGGACTCGCTGTCGAAGTCGCCCGGCACGCCCCACTGGGCATGGGGAGCGGCGGCGCCGGCAACGGCGGCAGCCGGCACGCCCTTGTCGAAGGACACGCCGCCCTGCGGCTGCTGGCCCCCGAAAGCCGACGGCTGCCAAGCCGGCTGGCGCAGGCCGGAGCCGATGTCAGGCGTGGCGACCGCGCCGGCAGGCTGCGGCGTGCCGAAGGCGTTCTTGAACTGCGGGTTGGCCGGGGTGTCCTTGCGGCGGAACATGCGCACGATGAACAGCACGGCCAGCGCCAGCAGGGCGATCATCAGGATGGTCGCGATCGCGCTGGCGAACGCGCCGCCGATGCCGAAGTGCGACAGCAGCGCGCCCAGGCCGAGGCCGAGCAGCGCACCGCCCAGGATGCCCTTCCACATGCTCGGCTTCTTGGCTGCCGCGGCGGCCGCGCCGGCGGTGCCCGCAGCCGCGGCCGGGGCCGCGCTCGGCTGGCGCTGGAAGGCCGGGGCCGGCGCCGGCGCCGGGGCCGGCATCTGGCGCACGGCTTGCGACTGGCGGCCGATCGAGCGCTTGCCGCCCAGCGGGCGCGCGGTCGCTTCGGCGATCATCGAGACCGCGGTGACTGCCAACATCATCGTGACCAAAAACTTTTTCATCATGTCTTCCTAGAGTTTGATACCAGTGTGCAATGCGGCCACACCTGCCGTCAGGTTGAAATACTGGACCCGATCCAGTCCCGCGTCGAGCATCATCCCCTTCAGGGTTTCCTGGTCGGGATGCATGCGGATCGACTCCGCCAGGTAGCGGTAGCTTTCGGCGTCGCCGGCGATCTTCTGGCCCAGCCACGGCAGCACCGAGAACGAGTACACGTCGTAGGGCTTCCGCAGCGGCGCGATCACCTTCGAGAATTCCAGCACCAGCAGCTTGCCGCCCGGCTTGAGCACGCGGCGCATCTCCGCCAGCGCCTGGTCCTTGTGCGTCATGTTGCGCAGGCCGAAGGCGACGCTGACCCGGTCGAAGTAGTTGTCGGGGAACGGCAACTTCTCCGCGTCGCACAACATGGTGGGGATGACTAGTCCTTTATTCAATAGACGGTCGCGGCCGACGCGCAGCATCGATTCGTTGATGTCGGTGAGCCAGACCTCGCCGGTATGCCCGGCCTGCTTCGCGAACGCCTTGGCCAGGTCGCCGGTGCCGCCGGCGATGTCGAGCACCTTGAAGCCCGGCCGCACGCCGGCCTGGGCGATCGTGAACAGCTTCCAGGCGCGGTGCAGGCCGGCCGACATCAGGTCGTTCATGACGTCGTACTTCGATGCGACCGAATGGAAAACCTTGGCGACTTCCTGGACCTTCTGGTCCTCGGCAACGGTCTTGTAGCCGAAGTGGGTGGTATTGGTCATATGAGCATGCGGATTGGTCTTGCCACATTATACAAGCTGGCTGGCCTGTGCCGGATGCCAGGGCGGCGCGCACGCATGCCAGGCGTACTACAGCGAGAAATTGCATTATGTATAATTCGCCAATTCGCCGATCGGCATCCGCCGCATTCGTTTCCAAGCCGCCATGCGCATCCGCACCCGCCTCCTGATCCTCGTGCTGTCCGTGCTGGTGCCGTCCTTCGTCGCCGCAGCGCTGGCGGTGGCCTATGTCTACCGCGAGGGACAGGTGTCGCAGGCCGAGAGCGTGGCCGAGGCGACCCGCGCCTTCGCCCTGCTGGTCGACAATGAAATCCAGAGCAGGGCCGGCATCCTCCATGCCCTGGCCGGCTCGCCCTCGCTCAGCCGGGGGCGGCTGGAAGAGTTTTATGCCCACGCCCGGCGCATGGCGCCGACGGCCGAGTCGACCATCATCCTGGTCGAGCCGGGCGGACGCCAGCTGCTCAATACCCGGGCCCCGTATGGCGCGACGCTGCCGCTGCGGCGCGTCTCGAATATCGACGAGCTGATGCGTGAACAGGGCGCCGAGCGGATGCTGGTGTCGGACCTCTTCATGGCCCCGCTCGGCAAGCGCCACGACTTCACGATCCAGGTGCCGGTGCGCATCGACGGCGCGCTGCGCTATTTCCTCGTCATGGGCGTCAACGCCAGCGCGCTGCAACCCCTGCTCAGGCGCCAGCATTTCCGCGACGACTGGCTGGCCACCGTGGTCGACCGCCAGGGCATGGTGCTGGCCCGTTCGCGCCAGCCGGAAGCCTTCGTCGGCAGCCCGATCCGCACCTACAGCCGCATGCGCCTGAACACCGCCAGCGAAGGCGTGTACGAGAGCCGCAGCCTGGACGGCATCAGGGTGCGCGCCTTCTTCAGCACGGTGCCGAACACCGGCTGGAAAGTATTGGTCAGCATCCCGGTCAGCGAGATCCGGCGCGTGCCGCTGCAGGCCGCGGCCATGCTCGGCGGTCTCATGCTGCTGCTGCTGGCGGCCGGGGTGCTGGCGGCGCGCCGCCTGGCGGCGCAGGCGATCCGGCCGATCGAGTACCTGGAGCGCAGCGCGGAAGAGCTGGGCCAGGGCAAGGAGGTGCGCTACGAAGCGCAGGGCCTGGCCGAGATCGACGGCGTGGCCCTGCGCATGGCCGAGGCCAGCCGCAAGATCCTGCATGCGCAGCAGGAACTCGAGCAGCGCGTGGCCGAAGCGGTCGCCGCCACCGAACGCGCGCAGAGCGCCCTGCTCAAGTCCCAGAAACTGGAGGCGCTCGGGCGCCTGACCGGCGGCATCGCGCACGAATTCAACAACCTGCTGCAGACCCTGACCACGGCGCTGCAGCTGGCCGGGATGACCTCCACCCAGTCCAGGGTGCAGGGACTGATCCAGACCTGCCAGAAGACGGTGCAGCGCGCCACCGCCCTCACCGGCCAGCTCGGCTCGTTCGGGCGGATCCAGGAAGCGCGCCTGGAAACGGTCGATCCCGGCAGGCAACTGCGCAGCGCGCTCCAGCTGATACGGGGCGCGCTGCGCGACGATATCTCGCTCGAGGTCGACTGCGGGGAAGGCCTGTGGCCGGTGACCGTCGAGCCCTTGCAATTCGACCTGGCGCTGCTGAACCTGGCGATCAATGCGCGCGATGCGATGCCGCGCGGCGGCGCCCTGCGCATCGCGGCCGACAACCACGCGCTGGCGCTGCCGCCCGGTCCGCTGGCGCCGGGCGACTACGTGCGGGTGCGGGTGCAGGACAGCGGTTGCGGCATGCCGCCCGAGGTGCTGGCGCGCGCCCTCGATCCCTTCTTCACCACCAAGGCCCAGGGCCAGGGCACCGGCCTCGGACTGCCGCAGGCCTACGCGTTCGCGGCGCAGTCGCAGGGCCTGCTGCTGCTCGACAGCGAACCCGGCCAGGGCACCCGGGTCGACATCTACCTGCCGCGCGCAAGCCTGCCGGTCCGCGCCGCGCCGCCGCCGGAGGCCGCCCTCCCCTTGCCGCGCGCACGCGGCACGGTGCTGTTCGTGGAAGACGATCCGCTGGTGCGGGAAGCGGTCTTGCATGCCCTGGAGGAATGCGGATTCGAGGTGTTGGTTGCCCACAACGGCGAACATGCCGTCGAACTGCTCGATAGCGGCATCCTTCCAAGGATTGTCTTTTCTGACATCGTCATGCCGGGTAAGATCAGTGGCATCGATCTGGCCGGCATCGTGCGCCAGCGCTACCCGGCCATGCCGGTCGTGCTGGCCACCGGCTACACCGAGCGCCAGGCCGCCATTCCCGGCGTGCAGGTGCTGGCCAAGCCCTACCCGATCGAGAAGCTGGTGGCCTTGCTCGCCAGCGCCCGTTAGTCACCGTAAACGGCCGTTTGATGCTTCAGGGAACCGTTTCGAGCATTAGAAAAATATCAACATTTGTGCGCCGCGTAAGCGCGAAATGCGGTTTAATGATGGGAACGCTTTCCGTGCGAGGGCCGTCAGGCGCCGCACCAAATCGGCACCCAAGGTGAGTCCCTTCCGGCAGGGATGACACCATGTCGGCATGGCCTGATGCCATCGGATGAACGAGGATAACGGTGTCTGTTAAACGTTTGTTATGCGTAACGAATGAGGATGGCGCCTATGCGCGCGTGGTGTATGGCGAGCTGCGCGCCTGGGACGTCTGCCTGGTCGACACCGTGGCCGCCGCGCGCAAGGTGCTGTCGCAGCAGCATTACGCCGTCGGCCTGCTGCTCGACAGCGGCGACTCCACCCGCGACGAAGAAACCGAGCGCTTCCTGCGCCGCCACCATCACGTGCGCTGGATCGGCGTGTTCGATCCGGTCCGCCTCGAACAGCCGGCGCTGCGCCACCTGATCGCGACCCACCTGTTCGATTTCCATACGCGGCCGGTGGACCCGCTGCGGCTCCAGCATTCGCTCGGCCACGCGCACGGCATGGCGGTGCTCGGCAAGACCCCGCAGCCGAACCCGCGCTCGGCCGCCGCCGGCCGCATCACCGGCAACTCGGAAGCCATCGTGCGCCTGCGCGCCCACATCGCCAAGATCGCGGCGGTCGACGCGCCGGTGCTGATCTCGGGCGAAAGCGGCAGCGGCAAGGAACTGGCGGCGCAGGAAGTGCACGCGCGCTCGCAGCGCGCCGCCGGCCCTTTCATCGCGATCAACTGCGCCGCCGTCGCGCCGGCGCTGATCCACTCCGAACTGTTCGGCCATGAACGCGGCGCCTTCACCGGCGCCGCCAAGGACAAGCAGGGCCTGCTCGAAGCCGCGTCGGGCGGCAGCATCTTCCTCGACGAGATCGGCGACCTGCCGCTCGACCTCCAGGCCAGCCTGCTGCGCTTCCTGCAGGAGCGCGTGATCTACCGTGTCGGCAGCACCCGCACCATCGCGGTCGATGCGCGCGTGATCGCCGCCACCCACGTCAACCTGCCGCAGGCCGTGGCCGCGGGCCGCTTCCGCGAAGACCTGTACTACCGCCTCAGCGTGTTCCCGATCCGGGTGCCGCCGCTGCGCGAGCGCAAGGAAGACCTGTCCCTGCTGACCGAACTGGTCTTCAACAAGTATGCCGAGGAACGCAGCCCGCAGCTCAAGGGCGTGAGCAGGGAAGCGCTGCAGGCGATGGCCCAGTACGACTGGCCGGGCAATGTGCGCGAGCTGATCAACCGCGTGCGGCGCGCGATGGTGCTCGCCGAGCACCGCCTCCTGATGCCGGAAGACCTGGAACTGCCGGGCATCGTCCCGCTCAGCCCGGTCCAGGATGGCCTCGGCAACACGCGCCTCAACGCGGAGCGGGCCGCGATCTGGGACAGCCTGGCGCGCAGCGGCAACAACATCAGCCAGGCCGCGCGCGACCTCGGCGTCTCGCGCATGACGCTGTACCGCCTGATGGCCAAGCATTCGATCTCGCCGTAGTTCCGCCGTCCTCTCCTCTCCTTTTTCTCTTTTGTGACACTTGCGGGCGCCGTCCGGCGCGGCGTCCCGCCGCGTCCGTTCGTTCGTCCACTCATGCGTACGGCATGGACGCAGGCGTTCGTCTTCATGTGTCCCCGCACATCTGCGACAACTTTTGTCGAAAAGTGTCACTGCTGTCACACCGTTGAGACAGCTGCTCCTGCAGCCATTGACTACCCTCATCAATTTCCACGCGCCTTACGTTAGCTCATCAAATTAGTCCTACAAATCAGTGACTTGGAACATGGAATTGCGCTGGCACGGCAAGTGCTAATTGGAAGATGGACCGGCAGCATCTCGGCGCCGGACATCTCAACTCAGTGACACAAGGGGAGTCATAATGAAGCGCACTATCCTGGCAACGGCGATCGCCCTGGCATTCGGCATGGCACATGCACAAAGCACTGCGGAAAATACGATCGATGGCGACCGCAACCTTGCGGTCGCGGTGTCGAACCAGACGATCAAGACGGACAACAGCACCTACACGGACAACAGCGACAACAGCAAGACGGCGACCATCACCAACACCGAGACCGACACCAGGACCAACAACATCACCAAGAACGACAACGACACCAAGACCAACACTTTCACCAATACCGAGACCGACACCAAGACGACGACCATCACCAAGAACGACAACGACACCAAGACGACGACCATTACCAAGAACGACAACGACACCAAGACTTTCTCGAATACCGAGACTGATACCAAGACGACGACGATTACCAAGAACGACAACGATACCTACACCAAGACGACCGACAATTCGGGCCAGAACAACAGCGAGGGCGATGCCGCCTCCGCGTTGGGCGCTGCAGCGGCCAACAACGGTTCGACCGCGACTTCCTCGATCACCAACTCGTTCAACACCTCGACCGCCACGGCTACCAGCATCCTGAAGGGCGCCGTGATCGGCAACGAGATCAGCAACATCGGCAACTACGCCACCAACAGCGGCGACGCCAACGGCGGCAAGGGCTATGGCGCGAAAGGCGGTGACGGCGATGGCGGCAAGGCCGTCGGCATCGCCGGGGACGGCGGCAACAGCTATGCCGGTGACGGCGCACGCGGCGGCTCCAGCGGCGACGCCAAGGGCGGCGATGCCCGCAGCGGCAGCGCATCGGTCGGCGACGCCAACGGCGCCAACGGCGGCTACGGCGGCGCCACCGGCAACGCCAGCAGCGGCGACGGCGGCCGTGGCGGCTCGGGCGGCAACGCGATCGCGGTCGGCGGCGGCGGCGGAGATGGCGGCAAAGGCGGCTCGGGCTTTGGCGGCCGTGGCGGCTCCGGCGGCTTCGGCGTCGGCGGCGACGGCGGCCGTACCGGCTACCTGGCCGGCGGCAACGGCGGCACCGGCGGCGGCGCGGGTAGCGGCGATGGCGGCTCCGGCGGCGGCGGCAGCGCAACCGGCGGCGCAGCCGGCGGCGGCGGCGGCGGCGGCGGCGCGAGCGGCTCGCTCCAGGTTGGTGTGAGCGTCGGTGTCGGCGGCGGCAACGGCAATGGCGGCGATGGCGCCGATACCCAGACCGGTGGCGCAGGAACCGCTGGCGGTAACGCCAACACTGCCGGTGCTTCGACCGGCGGCGCAGGCGGCGCAGGCGGCGCAGGCGGCGGAGCCACCAACACCACCGGTTCCGGCGCGGCTAGCGGCGCTGCCACCGGCGGTGCAGGCGGCGCAGGCGCAGCCCTGACCAGCACTGGCGGTGCAGGCGGCGCAGGCAACGGCGCGGCAGGCGGCGCAGGCGCGGCAGGCAGCGGTGCGGCAGGCGGAGCAGGCGGCGCAGGCGCTGCCGGCACCGCAACCGGCGGCGCGGGCGCGGCAGGCGGCGCGAGCGGTGCGGCGTCCAACACTGCCGGTGCGGGCGGCGCAGGCGGCGCGGCCACCAACGGCGACGCGAGCAGCACGGCGTCCTCCGGTGACACCAGCAGCGGCGACGGCGGCGCAGGCGGTGCGGGCGGCGCAGGCGGCACCGGCGGCGCAGGCGGCAGCAGCGGCACCAACACCGCTGGCGCAGGCAACGGCGGCGCAGGCGGCGCGGGCACCGGCGGCGCAGGCGGCACCAACAACGTGACCACCGGCGCGTTCGACATGTCGAACGCGATGACTGGCACCGCCCAGTCGGCTGCGGGCATCATGGTGATCAGCCAGAACTCCGGCCTCTCCTCGCTGATCCAGCAGAGCGTCAACGTCCAGTCGAACATGAACGTCGGCGGCCAGTAACACCAACTGCCGTCACGCGGCTCCGGCCGCGTGACGGCTTTTTCAAGCGAGAGCACGATGAAGCGGACTACTCCCTACCTGCTGGCAGCGCTGGCGTCGTTGTCACTGGCTGTCCAGGCCGCCGAACCGGAACAACTGCCCGTCAAGGTCGGTTTCCTTTCCGAGGTGCGGGTTGCGCCTGTCACGGACGATCCGTCCCTGGGCAAGAAGGCCGACACCACACAGCTTGCCGGCCAGCGCGGCGGCTCCGATGTAATCAACAACGAGGCCTCGGCCACCCTCAGTGGCGGGGTCGGCAACAACAGCGCGACCAATGTCGTCACTGGCATGAACGTCATCCAGGGCGGCTCGTTCGCGAATTCCTCGGGCCTTCCGGTGGTGATTCAGAACAGCGGCGCGAACGTCCTGATCCAGAACGCAACCGTCATCAACCTGCACATGCAATAGTATGAAACGAGGACTTCTCCTCGCCGCCCTGTGCGGCACCCTGCTGGCGCCGGCCCGTCCGGTGCCCGCTATCGAACTGGCGGTGGGGCAGCGCGTCAACGTGCCCGTCACCAGCATGAAGGACATCAAGTTCAAGCGCACCACGCGCCAGCAGTACGACTACAGTTGCGGCTCGGCCGCACTCGCCACCCTGCTGACGCACCACTACGGCACGCCGACCAGCGAGCAGACCGTCTTCGAACAGATGTTCACCCAGGGCGACCAGGACAAGATCAAGCGCCAGGGTTTCTCGCTGCTCGACATGCAGCGCTTCCTTGCCTCGCGCGGCTTCCGCGGCGACGGTTTCCAGCTTCCGATCGAGAAATTGATCGCTGAAAAGCTGCCTGCCATCGTCCTGGTCACCGACCGCGGCTACAACCATTTTGTCGTCATCAAGGGCGCCGAGGACGGCCGCATCCTGATGGGCGACCCATCCACCGGCAACCGGATCGTGAGCCTGGATCGCTTCCGGGAGATCTGGCGCAACAAGCTGTTGTTCGTCATCCACAGCCACCGCAGCCAGGCTGCCTTCAATGCCCCCGACGACTGGCGCACCGCACCAAGGGCGCCGCTGGGTGTCGGCATGTACCAGGACCAGCTCAGCGCCACGCTGCCGAAATTCGGCCCTGGCGATTTTTGAAAGGAATTCATATGCGCTGGTTTCACACTGTACGCGCGGCCGCCCTGCTGGCCGCGCTTCTCGGCGCAGCCGGGACGATGCCGGCGGTCCATGCCTCGGGGGCCGGCGAAGCCGAGGCGGGTGTCGGCGACGCCGGCGAGTCGGACCTTTCCGCCTTCGGCACGCCGGTGACAGCCGACGCGCTCGAGGACACCCGCGGCGGCTTCGACGTCCCGGGCGGACTGACGCTGGCGCTCGGCATCGAGCGCGTGGTCTCGGTCAATGGCGAAGTCATGTCACGCACGAACATCGCCATTCCCGACCTGACCACCATGACTGCCGACCAGGCGCGCCTGGCGCAGGAAGCCATCGGCGCAGGCCGGCTGATCCAGATTGGCAACAACAACTTCGCGGCGCCCGACCTCGCCCTGGGGAACGGCGCCACGGTGATCCAGAACAGCCTGAACGACCAGACGATCAGTGCCTATACCACGATTACCTCCACGGTGAACAGCATGTCCCTGCTGAAAGACCTCAATATCCAGTCAACAATTCATGATGCGCTGGTGCGCTCAGCAGGAAACTTGTAATATTATTAATCATCACTCTGGAGAAACCGGATGTCCCCACATGTCGCGCGGCTCAGAGCCGCCGGACTCGCGGCAGCCCTGCTGACGCCGTCCGTATTCGCCCAGCAGCAACCCACGGCCGGCGCCGCCCCGGCCGCCACGGAACAGGAACTGGCGGTCATGAAGGCGGAGCTGGCCGCACAGCGCGCCCTCGTCGACAAACTGGTACAGGAAGTGAAATCCCAGCGCGCGCAGCTCCAGCGCCTGCAGGGAGACGCCACGCCGGACGCGGCGGCGCAGCGCCCCGGACTGGCGGCCGGACCGCGGGCCCGGCCGGCCACCGACAGCATCCTGCTGCTGCCCGGCATGGGTGCCGACGTCCTGGCCGAACAGCGCGGCACCGGCGGCGCCGGCACCGGACAGGCCCCGGTGGCGCAGCCGCCGGTCGTCCAGCCGACCAACCCGGCGGCGCCCCGCCCCGCCGCCGCCCAGGACCCGGTCCAGGCGCAGCAGCAAAACACGTCCACCCGCCAGCGCGAGAACCGCCCACCGGAAGTGGCGCCGCTGTTCGAGCAGCCGGGCGTGCTGACGCCGCGCGGCAAGTTCATCTTCGAACCTTCGCTGCAATTCGGCTACTCCTCGAGCAACCGGGTGGCGCTGGTCGGCTACACCGTAATCCCGGCGCTCCTGATCGGCCTGGTCGACGTGCGTGAAATCAAGCGCAATACCTTCACCGGGGCGCTGACCATCCGTACCGGCCTGAGCAACCGGATGGAAGTCGAGGCCAAGATGCCTTATGTCTACCGCTCGGACGCTACCGTCAGCCGCGAGATCTTCACCGGCACGGCGGTCGAGCGCGTGTTCAACACCAGCGGCAGGAAGATCGGCGACGCCGAACTGGCGGCACGCTACCAGCTCAACGACGGCGGCCCGGACAAGGCTTTCTACATCGCCGGCCTGCGCTACAAGAGCCGCACGGGCAAGGATCCGTTCGAGGTCGTGACCGACTGCCAGACCCGCTGCATCGGCGAGAACGTGACCGGCACCGGCCTGCCGCTGAGCCTGCCGACCGGTTCCGGCTTCCAGTCGGTACAGGGCAGCCTGACCTGGCTGTATCCATCCGATCCGGCGGTCTTCTTCGGCAACCTGAGCTATGTGCACAACATCAAGCGCACCGTCGAGCGCAGGGTGCGCGGCGGCCTGCGCGAGGCGCTGGGCGAGCTGGAGCCGGGCAACGTGATCGGCTTTAACTTCGGCATGGGCCTGGCGCTGAACGACAAGGCCTCGCTGAGCCTGGGCTACGACCACAGCACGATCGCGCGGCTGCGCCAGAACGGCTCGCCGGTGGCGGGCTCGGTGCGGACCCAGCTCGGCACCTTGCTGCTGGGCTACTCGTACCGCATGAACGAAAAGCGCACGTTCAACATCGCGGTGGGCGCCGGCGTCACGCGCGACACCCCGGACGTCACGCTGACGGTGCGGATACCGATGTCATTCTGAGGGAAGAAGGGGGCGTTTCTGAAAGAGGGGCGTTTCCGTGACCGGCCAGCAATCAGGGGGTTATGGAAACGTTAATTGGGGAGGGGGAATACGATTGAAAAAATCTTACTAAACTTTTAATGAAATTCACTATAATTAGATTCGCATTGTAAACATGCCGCTTGGTTCCCGTCCTTCGGCACAGCACTGCGATAAAACGATAAATTTTTTTTGAGGGAATTGAAAATGGCGACTGGCACTGTCAAGTGGTTCAACGATGCGAAGGGTTTCGGCTTCATTACGCCTGATGGCGGTGGCGAAGACGTCTTCGCGCACTTCTCGGCCATCAACGTAACCGGCTTCAAGTCGCTGCAGGAAAATCAGCGCGTAAGCTTCGACATCACTGCCGGCCCAAAAGGCAAGCAGGCTGCGAACATCCAGCCGCAGTAAGCTTTGCTGCCCTGTAATCCGGGGCCCGCAAACGACGAGAGCACGTCCGAGGGCGTGCTCTTTGCTTTGGTGGGTATTGCGGCGCCTCGTGTTGCGTTTCGGCGACGCAACGGGCTCAGTGCTTGTGCCCGCACCCCGACATCACCGGCGCCCCCGGCAGTTCCGTGCCCGGCGCGCGCCCGCTGTCCCCTTCGAATCCGGCCGCATGCAGCCGTCCCAGGTACTGCTGCCACAGCGGCCCCTGCTCGCTGCCCAGCTTGTACAGGTAATCCCAGCTGTAGATCCCGGTCGCATGCCCATCAGAGAACAGCGGCTTGATCGCATAGTTCCCGACCGGCTCGACGCCGGTGATGCCGACTTCGCGCTTCCCGACCTGGAGCACTTCCTGGCCCGGCCCGTGTCCCTTCACCTCGGCCGACGGCGAATACACGCGCAGCAGCTCGAACGGGATCGAAAAGGCGGAACCGTCGTCGAAGGCGATGTCGAGCAGGCGCGATTTCTGGTGGACGGTCAGTTCGGTCGGATTGGGCATGGAGAGTCCTCTTGTCATTTGAATCGGCGCGCGATCGCGGCCTGCAGTTCCGGCAGCAGCGCGCGGCGCGCGTCCAGCACGGCCTGGCCGGTCTGGCGCGCGGCCTGGGCCCATACCGGCGCCGGGAAGTGCGCGTCGTCGGCATAGCGCGGGATCACGTGCCAGTGCAGGTGCGGCACCACGTTGCCCAGGCTGGCCACGTTGACCTTCAGCGGCTGCATCACTTCGCGCACCGCTTCCTCGACCTGGAACACGGCGTCGTTCAGCAGCAGCCGGTCCTCGCGCGCCAGGTCGCTCATCTCGCGCACGTGCTCGTGCCAGATCACGCGGCAAAAGCCCGGATAGGCGGCGTCGTCGACCAGGATGACGCTGAACTTGTCGCCGCACCAGACCCTCGGCGCGGACAGCTCGCACAGCTCGCAGCCGGGCTGGCGGACGGGAATGGCCGTCATACCAGCACCCGCTCGATGCCGCCGCTGTTGGCGCGGGCCACGTAGTCGGGCAGCCAGTTCTCGCCCAGCAGGTGCTTCGCGATCTCGACCACGATGTAGTCGGCGCTGGTGCCGGAATCGTCGTCGTAGCGCGACAGGCCCTGCAGGCAGGACGGGCAGCTGGTCAGGATCTTGACGTCGCCCTTGAAGCCGTCGGCGCGCAGCTTGTCGGCCCCCTTCTCCATCTCCTGCTCCTTGCGGAAGCGGACCTGGGTCGAGATGTCCGGACGGCTCACCGCGAAGGTGCCCGACTCGCCGCAGCAGCGGTCGTTCTTCTCGATCTTCACGTTGTCGGACGTCGCCACCAGCGCATTCACGGTCTTGAGCGGATCCTGCATCTTCATCGGCGTGTGGCAGGGATCGTGGTACATGTAGCGGGTGCCGTTCACGCCCTCGAGCTTGACGCCCTTCTCGAGCAGGTACTCGTGGATGTCCATGATGCGGCAGCCCGGGAAGATCTTCTCGAACTCGTAGGTCGCCAGCTGGTCGTAGCAGGTGCCGCACGAGACCAGCACCGTCTTGATGTCGAGGTAGTTGAGCGTGTTGGCCATGCGGTGGAACAGCACGCGGTTATCCGTCATCATCTTGTCGGCCTTGTCGTACTGGCCGGCGCCGCGCTGCGGATAGCCGCAGCACAGGTAACCCGGCGGCAGCACGGTCTGCACGCCCACTTCCCACAGCATCGCCTGGGTCGCCAGGCCCACCTGCGAGAACAGGCGCTCCGAGCCGCAGCCCGGGAAGTAGAACACGGCTTCGGTGTCGGCCGTGGTCTTCTTCGGATTGCGGATGATCGGGATGACCTTGTCGTCCTCGATGTCGAGCAGCGCGCGCGCGGTCTTCTTCGGCAGGTTGCCCGGCATTTTCTTGTTGATGAAGTGGATCACCTGCTCGCGGACCGGCGGCTTGCCGGTGGTCGGCGGCGGCGCCTTGGTCTGTTCCTTCGCCAGGCCCTTGAGCAGGCCGGCGCCCATGCGCTGGGCCTTGTAGCCGAGATCGACCATCGCCTTGCGGGTGGCGTTGATGGTGGTCGGGTCGGTCGCGTTCAGGAAGAACATGGCGGCGCGGTTGGCCGGCTTGAAGCTGCGCTTGTCCATCTTGCGCAGCAGGTTACGCATGTTCATCGAGACGTCGCCGAAGTCGATGTTCACCGGGCACGGCGTCACGCACTTGTGACACACGGTGCAGTGGTCGGAGACGTCCTCGAACTCTTCCCAATGGCGGATCGAGACGCCGCGGCGGGTCTGTTCCTCGTACAGGAAGGCCTCGATCAGGGCCGAGGTGGCGAGGATCTTGTCGCGCGGCGAGTACAGCAGGTTCGCCTGCGGCACGTGGGTGGTGCACACCGGCTTGCACTTGCCGCAGCGCAGGCAGTCCTTGATGCTGTTGGCGATCTCGCCGATATCGCTCTGCTGCATGATCAGCGATTCGTGGCCCATCAGGCCGAACGAGGGCGTGTAGGCGTTGCGCAGGTCGGCGTGGGCGCCTTCCAGGTTGAGCAGCTTGCCCTTGTTGAAGCGGCCTTCCGGGTCGATGCGCAGCTTGTAGTCGCGGAAGTCCTGGATCTCGGCGTCGGTGAGGAATTCGAGCTTGGTGATGCCGATCCCGTGTTCGCCCGAGATCACGCCGTCGAGCGAGCGCGCCAGCTTCATGATGCGCTCGACCGCCTTGTGCGCGTCCTGCAGCATCGCGTAGTCGTCCGAGTTGACCGGCAGGTTGGTGTGCACGTTGCCGTCGCCCGCGTGCATGTGCAGCGCCACGAACACGCGCGAGCGCAGCACGCGCTTGTGGATCGCGGTGCACTCGTCGAGGATGCACTTGTAGGCGGCGCCGTTGAAGATCTGGCGCAGCGGCGCGCGCAGCTCCTGCTTCCACGACACGCGCACGGTATGGTCCTGCACCACGTCGAACAGGCGCACGTCCGGCTTCTGGCCGATGCGCCCGTCGAGCGTGCCGGACAGGTGGTCCAGCCCCAGCTCGTCGAGCTGGCCGCGCACATCGGCCAGCGGCGCGTCGAGGTTGGCCAGGATGAAGGCCCAGCGCTTGCCGACCAGTTCCACCAGCGCCAGCGCCTGCTGCGGGCGGTCGCCCAGGATCTCGGCGCGGTCCACGGTGTCGCTGGTGGCGTCGTCGCTCTTCTCGATCGGCAGGTGCTCGTTGCCGAGGTAGTCGTGCAGCTGGTCGACCAGCTGCAGCTTGTTCTTGATCGACAGCTCGATGTTGATGCGCTCGATGCCGTCGGTGTACTCGCCCATGCGGTTCAGCGGGATCACCACGTCTTCGTTGATCTTGAAGGCGTTGGTGTGGCGCGCGATGGCGGCGGTGCGGGCGCGGTCGAGCCAGAACTTCTTGCGCGCTTCCGGGCTGACGGCGACGAAGCCCTCGCCCACGCGGGTGTTCGCGATGCGCACCACTTCCGAGGCCGCGATCGCGACCGCGTTCTCGTCGTCGCCGACGATGTCGCCGAACAGCGCCATCTTCGGCAGCACGCCGCGCTTGGACTTGGTGGCATAGCCGACCGCGCGCAGGTAGCGCTCATCGAGGTGCTCCAGGCCCGCCAGGCGCAGGGTGGCGAAGGCCGGGTCGCCGTTCTTCGGCAGGCCGTCGAGGTAGTCCTTGATCTCGACGATCGACGGAATCGCGTCGCTCGCGTGGCCGAAGAATTCCAGCGCCACGGTGCGGGTGAACTTCGGCATCTTGTGCAGGATCCAGCGCGCCGAGGTGATCAGGCCGTCGGTGCCCTCTTTCTGGATGCCCGGCAGGCCGGACAGGAACTTGTCGGTGACGTCCTTGCCCAGGCCTTCCTTGCGGAAGCGGCGGCCTTCGATGACCAGCATCTCGGTGCGGAAGGGTTCTGCCCTGGCGGCGCCCTTCGGCACCGGATGGGTCCATTCGCACTTGAAGGTGGCGACCGGCGCGTCGTGGATCTTGGACAGGTTGTGGTCCATGCGCGTGACCTCGAGCCAGTCGCCGTTCACGTCGACCATGCGCCACGACGCCAGGTTGTCCAGCGCCGTGCCCCACAGGACGGCCTTCTTGCCGCCCGCGTTCATCGCGATGTTGCCGCCGATGCAGGACGCGTGGGCCGAGGTCGGGTCGACCGCGAACACGAAGCCGGCCTTCTCGGCCGCCTGCGACACGCTCTGGGTGATGACGCCGGCGCCGGTGTGGATGGTCGCGTATTCGCGGTCCACGCCCGGCAGGGACGTCATCTCGACCGCGCCCATCCCGATCAGCTTCTCGGTGTTGATCACGGCCGACATCGGCGTGAGGGGAATCGCGCCGCCGGTGTAGCCGGTGCCGCCGCCGCGCGGGATGATGGTCAGGCCCAGCTCGATGCAGCCCTTGACCAGGCCGGCCATCTCTTCCTCGCTGTCGGGCACCAGCACCAGGAACGGGTATTCGACGCGCCAGTCGGTGGCGTCGGTCACGTGCGAGATGCGGTGCATGCCGTCGAAGCGGATGTTGCGCTTGTCGGTGTAGGCGCCCAGCACCTTCTGCGCGCGCTTGCGCAGGTCGTACATGTCGCGGAACTCGCGCGCGAAATCGTCCACCGCGCGGCGCGCGGCCGCCAGCAGCTGCTCCACCGCGGCGCTGCGCGCCGCGCCGGCCGCGGCGTCGCCCTCGGCGACATCGACCGTCGTGCGGCGCTTGTCGACTTCCGCCAGGCGGTGGTGCAGCGCCTCGATCAGCTTGGCGCGGCGCTTGGGGTTGTCCAGCATGTCGTCCTGCAGGTAGGGATTGCGGCGCACCACCCAGATATCGCCCAGCACCTCGTACAGCATGCGCGCCGAGCGCCCGGTCTGGCGCGCGCCGCGCAGTTCGTCGAGCAGCCGCCACGACGATTCACCCAGCAAGCGGATCACGATCTCGCGGTCGGAGAACGAGGTGTAGTTGTACGGGATCTCGCGCAGGCGCGCGGGAGCGTTATCGGCAAGCAGGGTATGGATGTGTGCGGGGGCGTTCATGGGATTTCGATTCGACTGTCGGACTGGCCCGAAGGATATCCATTCTAGCTTATTGCGCTGCACCACGCAGAGGAAGCCGTGTCAATACAAGAATGTCGGCGCAACAAAATGATTTCACCTCACCAAAACTGCAAACTTAATTCGCCCGAAATCGCACCCATGCATCATTTCTACTGACTCCCGAGCGGAACGGCATACGGCGTTAGGGATCAGTCCTCGATCTCGAAGGCGTCGCCGGTCTCGAAGAAGTGCCCGCCCGCGACGTAGTGGATGCTTTTACGGCCGCCCGGCTCCGTGTTCCAGCGTCCGTTGACGAAGGCCGCCGGGTCGGCCCAGGCGGCGACCACCTCGGCCAGGAACAGGTCGTAGGTCTCCTGGATGTGCGGCTCGGGGATCACGCGGCACTCGAGCCAGCCCAGGCAATCCTCGAGCAGCGGCGCGCCGATTTTCTCGGCGGCGAAGGTGGGGACGGCGTTGGCGCTGAACTTGTCGACGTCGCGCCCCGACACCGAGCCGACGGACAGGGTCAGGCGCGCCAGTTCGCGCGAGGGCACGTTGAGGGCGAATTCGCCCGAGGCTTCGACCAGCCTGCGGGTGAGCGTGTTCCTGTCGATCACCACCGCCACCTTGGGCGGCTGGAAGTCGAGCGGCATCGACCAGGCCGCGGCCATCACGTTGACGGTGCCGCCGTGGTTGCTCGAGACCAGCACGGTCGGGCCGTGGTTCAGGAGGCGGTAGGATTTTTCGAGGTCGACCGGGAGTCGCTGGGCCATGCGGGCATCCTTGGAAGCTGTGGAAAAGGGCATTATGGCCCTCCCGCGCCGTGCCTGCAGCGCGTCAGCCGGTGATGCGCCCCAGCATGCCCCCCAGGCTCTTCCAGAAGCCGTCCGGGATGTAGAGCAGCGCGGCGGTCATGGTGACGTAGCGCGCGAACTTGCCGATCGCCATGTACATGACGCTGGGCCAGAACGGCAGGTGCAGCCAGCCCGCCAGGGTGCACAGCGGGTCGCCCACGCCCGGCACCCAGGACAGCATCATGGTCTTGGCGCCGTAGCGCTTGAGCCAGCCGAACCAGCGGCTCTGGCGCTCCTTCGCGAACGCGATCTTGGCGCGGTAGCCGACGAAGTAGTCGACCGCGCCGCCCAGCGTGTTGCCGACGGTGGCCACCAGGATCGCCGGCCAGAACATGGCGCCGTTGGCCTTCACGACCGCGAACACGGCCGGCTCCGACCCGAGCGGCAGCAGGGTCGCGGAAACGAAGCTGATGATGAATACGGAGGTCAGCCCGACGGTCGGGGCGGCAAGGACTTTGAGGAGCCAGAGTACGGCGGATTCGATCATCTAGGGGTGCTTCACGCGTTGGTCTTTGTCGTCCATTATAATGAGGATCACTTATCGTAACGACACGATACGACCGGCCTGACACCCAGCGCATCGTATCGTACTGCGCGCCACGGTCACCCGCCCAGCAGAACAGTTCGCGTCGTCCGGACCGCCAGTATCATTGGCCACCTTACCGCTATCCGAACATGACTACCGACTACCTCAAGAAAATCCTGACCGCACGCGTCTACGACGTCGCCGAAGAGACCCCGCTGGACCTGGCCCCGACGCTGTCCCAGCGCCTGGGCAACCGCATCTACTTCAAGCGCGAGGACATGCAGAGCGTGTTCAGCTTCAAGCTGCGCGGCGCCTACAACAAGATGGCCAACCTCTCGCCCGAGCAGCTCAAGCGCGGCGTGATCTGCGCCTCGGCCGGCAACCACGCCCAGGGCGTGGCGCTGTCGGCCAGCCGCCTCGGCTGCCGCGCGCTGATCGTGATGCCGACCACCACGCCCCAGGTCAAGATCGATGCGGTCAAGGCGCGCGGCGGCGCGGCGGTCGAGGTGGTGCTGCATGGCGACTCCTACACCGACGCCTACCAGCACGCGATCACGCTCGAGAAGGAGCAGCGCCTGACCTTCGTGCACCCGTTCGACGACCCCGACGTGATCGCCGGCCAGGGCACGATCGGCATGGAGATCCTGCGCCAGCATTCGGGCCCGATCCATGCGGTGTTCGTGGCCATCGGCGGCGGCGGCCTGATCGCCGGCGTCGGCGCCTACATCAAGGAAATCCGCCCGGACATCAAGGTGATCGGCGTGCAGACGCTCGATTCCGACGCGATGGCGCGCAGCCTGAAGGCCGGCCAGCGCGTGACCCTGTCCGACGTCGGCCTGTTCTCGGACGGCACCGCGGTGCGCCTGGTGGGCGAGGAAACCTTCCGCGTCGCCCAGAAGGTGGTCGACGAGATCATCCTGGTCGACACCGACGCGATCTGCGCCGCGATCCAGGACGTGTTCCAGGACACGCGCAGCATCCTGGAACCGGCCGGCGCGCTCGCGGTGGCCGGCGCCAAGGCCTATGTCGAGCGCTCGCAGATGAACCGCGAACCGATCAAGGGCGAGACCCTGGTGGCGATCGCCTGCGGCGCCAACATGAACTTCGACCGCCTGCGCTTCGTGGCCGAACGCGCCGAACTGGGCGAGTCGCGCGAAGCGGTGTTCGCGGTGACCATCCCCGAGCAGCGCGGCAGCTTCCGCCGCTTCTGCGCCCTGATCGGCCCGCGCAACGTCACCGAGTTCAACTACCGCATCAGCGACGAACGCGAAGCCCACATCTTCGTCGGCGTGCAGGTCGGCAGCCGCAACGAATCGAGCCTGCTGGCGCGCACCTTCGAGGAACACGACTTCCGCACCCTCGACCTGACCTACGACGAACTGGCCAAGCTGCACATCCGCCACCTGGTCGGCGGCAAGAGCAGCCTGGCGCACGACGAATTGCTGTATCGTTTCGAATTCCCCGAACGGCCGGGCGCGCTGATGCGTTTCCTGGAAAGCATGGCGCCGAACTGGAACATTTCCCTGTTCCACTACCGCAACCAGGGCGGCGACGTCGGCCGCATCCTGGTCGGCCTGCAGGTGCCGCGCGCCGAAATGGACGAGTTCCGCCAGTTCCTGGCAACGCTCGGCTACCGGTATTGGGACGAAAGCGCCAATCCGGTGTATAAGCTGTTCCTGGGGTCCTGAAAGACGAGGCCGGATGGCGCGTTATCCATGCGCGGTCCGCTTGCACATTGAATGCGTCGGCAGCCGGAGCTGCCGATTCTCCGGGCGCCACAAGCGCCCTTTTACGCTATGAATACTGCTGATCAATCGCCACTTGGCAAATCCTCCGCGTACCAGAGCCAGTACGCACCCGAACTGCTGTTCCCGATCCCGCGCCAGCAAAAGCGCGACGAGCTCGGCCTGTCGGGCACCCTGCCCTTCTTCGGGGTCGACATCTGGAACGCCTACGAACTGTCGTGGCTGAACATGCGCGGCAAGCCGCAGGTGGCGATCGCCACCGTCACGGCGCCGGCCGATTCGCCCAACATCGTCGAGTCCAAGTCCTTCAAGCTCTACCTGAACTCGTTCAACCAGACCCGCCTGGCGGGCAGCGAGGCGCTGCTGGCGCTGCTGCGCGAAGACCTGTCGAACGCCTTCGGCGCGCCGGTCCACGTCAGCATCACCAGCCCGGACGCCTTCGGCAGCATCAGGATGGGCGAGCCGGACGGCGTGCTGCTCGACCGCCTGGATGTCGAGATCGACCAGTACCTTCCCTCGCCGCAGCTGCTGTCCGCCAGCCACGCCGAAGCGCCGGTCGAGGAAACCCTGGTGTCGCACCTGCTCAAGTCGAACTGCCTGGTCACCGGCCAGCCGGACTGGGGCACCGTGCAGATCCGCTATGCCGGTCCGCAGATCGACCAGGAAGGCCTGCTGAAATACCTGATCGGTTTCCGCGAGCACAACGAATTCCACGAGCAATGCGTGGAACGCATCTTCATGGACGTGCTGCGCCAATGCAAGCCGAGCCAGCTGGCGGTCTATGCCCGCTACACCCGACGTGGCGGTCTCGACATCAATCCATGGCGCGCCAACTTCAGCACCGGCAGGCCACCCAACCTGCGCACCGCGCGCCAGTAAGCGCGGCGCCGGCGGCTGTCCGATTTTGGCCACAGCCGCCCGGGCCTTTCCGCGCAGGCAAGTGTTCGCGCGACTTTTTTTGATCTGCACGTTTTTTAAGCACACGGGTATAAACGTCGGCGTAAGGACTTGGCAGCAACCGTTTAGCGGCTCCGGAACGCGATTTCGTTGAGGAAATTGCGCTCCAAAATGGAAGAGAAATAACAGTATGTATGCCTGGGTAATCCGGGTGCCATGCCCGCTGGCAGCGGGCCAACAAATCGAATGTCACGGCTGTGAAACAGGCCTATAATTCGTGCTCGCAAGCACCCCTTGTGCCCCGCACCAAACGTTATGACGAACCTTAGCAAAATCCTCTCGCTCGAGAATGTGCAGCTCGACCTTGAAGTCTCGAGCAAGAAACGCGCTTTCGAGCAGGCCGGCCTGATCTTCGAAAACAACTGTGGCATCGCCCGCTCCACCGTGTCGGACAACCTGTTCGCGCGCGAGCGCCTCGGTTCGACCGGACTGGGCCATGGTGTCGCCGTCCCGCATGGCCGCATCAAGGGCAGCAAGAGCCTGAAGGCGCCGCTCGCGGCCTTCGTGCGCCTGAAGGAGCCGATTCCCTTCGAGTCGCCCGACGGCCAGCCGGTCAGCCTGCTGTTCTTCCTGCTGATCCCCGACCACGTCACCCAGCAGCACCTGGAAATCCTGTCCGAGATCGCCGAACTGTTCTCCGACGAAGCGATACGCACGGCCCTGGCCACCGACCCGGACCCGAAGTCGGTCCATGAGCGCATCATCAACTGGCAACCCAGCTTGCAGGCCCTGGGTTAAACTGTCTTTGCGGAAATTTCACCGCTTTGACCCCATGACGCCATGCTGCAGACTCCGCTGACCATCCAACGTCTGTACGACGACAACCGCGATAGCCTGCAGCTCGGCTGGTTCGCGGGTTTCCCGGGTGGCGAGCGGCAGATCGCGGGCGACGCCGCCTCGGCCGCCGACCAGGTCGGCCACCTGAACCTGATCCACCCGGGCCGGATCCAGGTGTTCGGGCACCAGGAACTGAACTACTACCACCGCCTCAAGTCGAGCTCGCGCAGCCACGTGATCGGCGAGCTGGTCGGCGGCGGTCCGCCGGCGCTGATCATCGCGCAGGGACTGGAGACGCCGCCCGACATCCTGGCCATCTGCGACGAGCAGAACATCCCGCTGTTCTCGACCCCGCTGCCGGCGGCGCAGGTGATCGACTTCCTGCGCGTCTACCTGTCGAAGAAGCTGGCGCATCGCGTCATCATGCACGGCGTGTTCATGGACGTGCTGGGCGTGGGCGTGCTGATCACCGGCGATTCGGGCCTGGGCAAGAGCGAGCTGGGCCTGGAGCTGATCTCGCGTTCGCACGGCCTGGTGGCCGACGACGCGGTGGAATTCTCGCGCATCGCGCCGAACATGATCGAGGGCCGCTGCCCGCCGCTGCTGCAGAACCTGCTGGAAGTGCGCGGCCTGGGCCTGCTCGACATCAAGGCGATCTTCGGCGAGACCGCGGTGCGGCGCAAGATGCGCTTGAAACTGATCGTCCACCTGGTCAAGCGCGGCGCGCTGGACGAGGAAGTCGAGCGCCTGCCCTTCCACTTCCCGACCGAGGACGTGCTCGGCCTGCCGATCCGCAAGGTCGTGATCCCGGTGGCGGCCGGCCGCAACATCGCGGTGCTGCTGGAGGCCGCGGTGCGCAACACCATCCTGCAGCTGCGCGGCATCGACACGCTGCAGGAGTTCATGGAGCGCCAGCGCCAGGCCATGAGCGGCGACTGACCCGCGTTCGGCGCGGGACAAGCATGCAGGCATTGCGGTATCATCCCCGCATCATGCACATCGTCCTCATTACCGGTATTTCAGGCTCGGGCAAGTCGGTCGCCCTCAACGTTCTCGAAGACGCGGGCTATTATTGCGTCGACAACCTGCCGCCGGCGCTGCTGCCGGCCCTCGTGAACACGGTGAATGAATCCGGCACCGGCAAGATCGCGGTCGCGGTCGACGCCCGCAGCGCCGAGTCGCTGGTGGAACTGCCGGTGAGCGTGCGCCGCCTGCGCGAGGAAGGCCATGCGGTCAAGGTGATGTTCCTGACCGCCAGCACCCATTCGCTGGTCGCGCGCTTTTCCGAAACCCGCCGCAGCCATCCGCTCTCGCACGAGCTGCGTCCGGGCGAGAACCCGGCCTCGCGCCGCACCCTGATCGAATGCATCGCCGAGGAACGCGAGCGCCTGTCGGCGATCGAGAACCTGGGGCATGTGATCGACACCTCCGAACTGTCGGCCAACAAGCTGCGCGCCTGGATCAAGGAACTGGCCGAGACCGCGCATGCGCCGCTGACCCTGTTCTTCGAATCGTTCGCGTTCAAGGTCGGCGTGCCGCTCGACGCCGACTTCGTGTTCGACGTGCGCGCGATTCCGAATCCGTACTACGACCTGTCGCTGCGCCCCCTGACCGGCAAGGACGCGCCGGTGATCGCCTTCCTCGACGCCCAGCCGAGCGCGGCCTCGATGCTGGAGGATATCCGCCAGTTCGTGGAGAAGTGGCTGCCGTCGTTCAAGACGGACAACCGCAGCTATCTCACCGTGGCGGTGGGCTGCACCGGCGGGCAGCATCGCTCGGTGTACATGGCGGAAAGGCTGGGAGCCTACTTCAGCGCGACCGAAAGGGTCGTGGTCAGGCACCGGGAACAGCCGAAGAACGCGACGGCCTGACCGTCATCGGCGCCACTGGGGCGCTGACGGCGCCAGGCGGCGCCAGGTCACGAAAGATGCCGCAACGGATGCGCATGCTCCGGCCACACCGGCTCGAAGAAGCGCCCCACCATCTCCGGCGTCACCTGGTCCAGGCTCGCCGGATTCCACTGCGGCGCATTGTCCTTGTCGATCACCAGCGCGCGCACGCCTTCGAGCACTTCGCCATGCTCGAAATTGCGCCGCACCACCGAGCGCTCCATGCGCAGGCAGCCCGCCACGTCCATCGCCGCGCCGCGCGCCAGCAGTTCGCGCGTCACGCACATCATCAAGGGCGAGCGCTGGCGCATCGCCTTCAGCGCCTTCTGCATGAACGGAGACTCGTCGCGCGACAGCGACTCCATCACCGCCGCCACCGACGCCGCCCCGAAGTGCGCATCGATCGCCGCGCGCTGCTGTTGCAGCCCGCTCTCCCCCGCCTGCTGCGCAAACGGCGCCGCGAATGCGCGTATCGCCGCCGGCAATTCGCCTCCGCGCGTGCTTTCCACCAGCTGCGTCAAGCCACCCAGTTCGGCGCCCGGCACGAACACGTCGGCCAGTCCCACATACAGCGCATCGGCCGCGCCGATGGTCAGGCCGGTCAGGCCGAGATAGTTGCCAAGCTGCCCAGGCGCATGCGACAGGAAGTGGCTGCCGCCCACGTCCGGGAACAGGCCGATGTTCACTTCGGGCATCGCCATCCTGGTGCGCTCGGTCACGATGCGCAGCCCGCAATCCGGACCGCCCTGCGCGATGCCCATGCCGCCGCCCATGACCACGCCATCCATCACGGCGATATACGGCTTCGGATAGAAATGGATGAGGTGATTGAGTGCGTACTCTTCGGTGAAGAAGTCTTCCAGCAATGCGCTGCCGCCAGTCGGCGTGGCGCGGCCGGCATCGTGGAAGAAGCGGATGTCGCCGCCGGCGCACAGCGCCTTCTCGCTGCTGCTGGCGATCACCACGGCTTCGACCTGCGCATCCTCGCGCCATGCGAGCAGGGTGGCGGTCAGGGCGCGCACCATCTCGAGCGACAGGGAATTCAGCGCTTTCGGGCGGTCCAGGGTGATGATGCCGGTGCGGTTGGCGACGCGGGTCAGGACGTGGTCGGTCATAACATGTTCTGTGATGGAAAAGACATGCATTCTACAGAACGCGGGGGGAAACGGACGCAAACGCCCATGCACAACGCGGATGCAAAAAGGGCGTCCCCTCAGACGCCCTTAGCTATGGTGCCCTGCGCCGACCAGGTCAGGCTGCAGCAGCTTCGCCGTTTTCCGGCAGGCGCTTGAGCGCCTCACGACTATGATTCCTTAACATCTGCTTGTGCTTCAGAACCTGCCTGTCCAGCTTGTCCATCAAGGTGTCGATAGCAGCGTAGAGGTCTTGCGCGGCGCTAGCGACGTGCAATATCTTGCCTGACAACTGAAGGTTGATTTCAGCCTTCTGCCTTTTTTCTTTTTCAGTGAGGTTGTCGACGGCGAGGAACACGTGGGTGTCGATCACTTGGTCGAAATGCCGGGTGATGCGCTCGAGCTTATTCTGAACGTATTCACGGATAGCGGGAGTCACTTCGAGATGGTGTCCACTGATTGTGAGGTTCATACACACTCCTTTGAAAAGTCGCGCCGCCCGCGCACAAGGCAAGGGTGGGCAGCGCTGTTACAAGGATTTGCGGAGACTGACGGGAGGGATCTTGAGCGCTTCGCGATATTTGGCAACCGTCCTGCGCGCAATGACCATGCCTTGTTCCCCGAGCATCTCCGCGATCTTGCTATCGGATAAAGGATTCCTAGGGTCTTCTGCTCCTGTCAATTGCGCAATCAATGCGCGGATTGCCGTCGAGGAGGCTTCCCCCCCCGCTTCGGTCGCAACATGGCTCCCGAAGAAATATTTCAACTCGAACATGCCGTGCGGAGTCAGCATGTACTTCTGCGTTGTAACACGAGAAATGGTGCTTTCGTGTAGGCCTAGTGTATCAGCTATCTCACGTAAAACAAGGGGACGCATGGCAACCGCGCCGTGGGAGAAAAAGTTGCGCTGACGCTCCACAATCGCCTCCGCCACACGGAGGATGGTGTCGAAACGCTGGCGCATGTTCTTGATCAGCCACTTCGCTTCCTGCAGCTGCGCATTCATCGTGCTCTCGCATTTTCCCTGCTTGAGCAGCGCTGCATAAACGCTGTTGACGCGCAGGCGCGGCATGACGTCCGGGTTCAGCATGACGGCCCAGCCGTTCTTGGCGCGCCGCACGATCACGTCCGGCACCACGTAGTCTGACACGTTCGACGCGAACGCCGCGCCCGGATGCGGATTGCATTGACGCACCACGGCCTGGACTTCGCGCAAGTCTTCGTCGTCGCAGTCGAGTGCCTTCTTGAGCTTGCTGTATTCGCGCTGCGCGAACCAGCTCAGGTAGCCTTCGACGATCTTCAGCGCCAGGCGCCGCGTCACCATCGGCACCCCGGACATGCGGCGGATCTGCAGGGCCAGGCATTCGCCCGCGCTGCGCGCGCCGACGCCGACCGGATCGAAGCTCTGCACCAGCGCCAGCGCGCAGCGCAGCTCGTCCATGTCGACCTCGAGCTCTTCCGGCAGGCGCGCGTGGATCTCTTCCAGCGGCTCCTCGAGGTAGCCGTTGTCGTCGAGCGCATCGATGACCAGCTCGGCCAGCGCGCGGTCGCGCATCATGAGCCCGGTCGTGCGCACCTGTTCCATCAGGTGCTCGCGCAGGGTGATGCTGCCGGCTTCCAGCTGCGGCCGGCCATCCTCGTCGTCGCCGCTGCGCGCGCCGCCGCCTTCGCCGCCCCAGTCGGCATCGGGCGCATCGCGCTCGCCCTCGCCGCCGCCCTCGCCGCCCTCGGCTTCGGCGGGCGCGGCCGCGCCCTCTTCGCCTTGCGCGGGCGCGGGCGCCTCGCCATTCGCGGGCGAGTTGTTGATGGCGCCATCGGCCAGCAGGCGCACCGAGTGGTCGAGCGGATCGTCGAGCCGTTCGAGCATCGGATTATCGGACAGTATCTGCTCGATCTCCTGATGCAGTTCGAGCGTGGACAGCTGCAGCAAGCGGATCGACTGCTGGAGTTGCGGGGTCAGCGCGAGGTGCTGCGACGTGCGGAGTTGCAGGGACTGTTTCATCGCTACATCTACATTCGGAAGTGTTCGCCGAGATAGACTCGGCGTACGGATTCGTCGGCAATGATATCGTCAGGGCGGCCCGAGGCCAGCACCGAACCCTGGTTGATGATGTAGGCGCGGTCGCAGATGCCCAGCGTCTCGCGCACGTTGTGGTCGGTGATCAGGACGCCGATCTGGCGCTCCTTCAGGAAGCGCACGATGCGCTGGATCTCGATCACCGCGATCGGGTCCACGCCCGCGAACGGCTCGTCGAGCAGCACGAAGCGCGGGTTGGTCGCCAGCGCGCGCGCGATCTCGACGCGGCGCCGCTCGCCGCCCGACAGCGCCAGCGCCGGGCTCTCGCGCAGCTTCTCGATCTGCAGGTCGGCCAGCAGGGTGTCGAGGCGCTCGTTGATCTGGTCGCGGGTCAGCGGCTTGCCGTTCACGCGCTGCAGTTCCAGCACCGCGCGGATGTTCTCTTCCACGGTCAGCTTGCGGAATACCGAGGCTTCCTGCGGCAGGTAGGACAGGCCGAGCACCGCGCGCCGGTGGATCGGCAGGCTCGAGATGTCGGTGCCGTTGATGTCGATGGTGCCGGCGTCCGACGGCACCAGGCCGACGATCATGTAGAACGAGGTGGTCTTGCCGGCGCCGTTCGGGCCCAGCAGGCCGACCACTTCGCCGCACTCGACCTGCAGCGACACGTCGTGCACGACCATGCGCTTGCCGTAGCTTTTCTGGAGGCCCTTGACGATCAGGGTGCTGCCACATTCCGGTACTGCCATCATTGCTTCCCTTGCTCTGCGGGCGTGCTGCGTTTCGGGGCCAGGATCAGGGTGCCGCGTCCGCCGCCGACCTTGCTCTCGCCGCTGGCGTCGTTGCGCACGGTGGCGACTTCCTTGCGGTTGTCGTAGGCGATGAAGGGCGCGGTGATCTCGTTGGTCACGCGGGTCTTCTCGAGCTCCTTCACGATCGCGCTCGAGAACAGCTTGACGACCTCGGAACGCTCGTCGTATTCGATGCGCTGGGCCTGCCCTTCGACCCACAGGTCGGGGCCGCCGTCGCGCTTCTGGCGGAAGGTCGCGACCTTGCCCGGATTCGAGGTCAGGGTCACGCTCATGTAGCCTTCCGGGGTCTCCTTGACCAGGGCGCGGTCGGACTTCAGCACCAGGGTGCCGCGGGTGACGACCACGTTGCCGGTCAGGATGCGGGTCTGGGTGACCTCGTCGACGTCGAGCGAGTCGAAGTTGATGACTGCCTGCTTGAGCGAATCGGCGCGCTCGGCGAAGGCCGTGAGCGACACCAGGGAGAGGAAAGCGGCAGCGATGTGTTTCTTCATTTTGTGCTGGTCCTGTGTAGACGCGGCGCCCTAGCGGCGCTCGCGTGGCGGGTAGACGATCTGGCCGCGGGTGGCCAGGTGCAGCTTCTGGGTCGCGTTGTTCGCCACCATGCCGGTGCCGCGCACGCTGGACGCGCCGAGCTGCATCTCGATCGGCTGGTCGGTCTTCATGATCTCTTCGTCGGGCAGCAGGGTCAGGGCCTCGGTGCGGATGCGCAGCGATTCGGACTTCGGCGTGGCCGGACGCTGGGCGTCGACATTGCCGAGCAGGTCGACCCGGTGTTCCTGGTGATAGATGCGCGCGCGATCGGAATGCACCGTCAGCGGCGGCCGGCCCGGCGCGATGCCGCGCATGACCGGCTGGTCGACGTCGGAGACGTCGCCCAGCGGCCGGTGCGCCAGGCGCCTGCCGGACACCACGTAGCTCGGCTGGCCATTGTCCGTCATGCGCACGAACGAGAAGTTCTCGACGATGTAGTCGGGTTCGTTCGGCGGTCCGCCCAGCTGCGCATCCGGGTCGGCATCCTGCATCAGCTGCAGCAGCCAGAAGCTGCCGAAGGCGCAGAACACGCCCAGCATCATGACCGACAGCAGCTTCCAGCGGTGTGCGGTGCGCTTGTTGACGTAGGTGGCCATGACGGTTTTTTTACGCAAAATACGGGGCCAGTGCCTGTTCGTAGGTGCCCTGGGCGCGCATGACGAGGTCGCACACCTCGCGCACGGCGCCGCGTCCGCCCGGGTTGCGGGTCACGTAGTGGGCGCGGTGCTGCACCTCGGGGTGGCCGGATGGCACCGCGACCGCGAAGCCGACCTTCAACAGCAGCGGCAGGTCGATCACGTCGTCGCCGATGTAGCCGCACTCCTCGGCCGTGACGCCGGTGGCCTCGAGCAGCTTGGCGAAGCCGACGCGCTTGTCGTGGATGCCCTGGTAGACGTGGGCGATGCCCAGGTCGGCCGCGCGCTTGACCACGATCGGCGAGTTGCGCGCGCTGATGATCGCGGTCTGCACCCCGGTCTTGCCCAGCAGCTGGATGCCCAGGCCGTCGAGCACGTTGAAGGTCTTGGTGACTTCGCCGTCCGGGCCGTAGGTGAGGCTGCCGTCGGTCAGCACGCCGTCGACGTCGAAAATCATGACTTTCACGCGCGCTGCGCGCTCCATGTGTGCTAACGGCTTCATCAGATCACCTTGGCGCGGGTCAGGTCGTGGATGTGCAGGGCGCCGACCAGGCGGTCTTCATGGTCGACCACGAGCATCTGGTTGATCCGGAATTCCTCCATCACCGCGACGGCGTCGACCGCCAGCTGTTCCGGGTGGACGCGGCGCGGGTTGGCGTGCATCACGTCGCGGATGGTGATGTTGGAGAAATCGTGGAAGCGTTCGATCAGGCGGCGCAGGTCGCCGTCGGTGAACACGCCGATCGGGCGGCGTTCTTCGTCGATCACGGCGGTCATGCCCATGCCCTTCTGGGTGATCTCGAGCAGCGCCTTGGCCAGCGGCACCTCGGGCGCCACGGCCGGCACCGCGTCGCCGCTGCGCATCACGTCGCGCACATGGGTCAGCAGGCGGCGGCCCAGCGCGCCGCCCGGATGCGACATCGCGAAGTCTTCCTCGCGGAAGCCGCGCGTATCGAGCAGCGCCACGGCCAGCGCGTCGCCCATGGCGAGCGTGACGGTGGTGCTGGTGGTCGGCGCCAGGTTCAGGGTGCAGGCTTCCTTGTCCACCGCGACGTTGAGGTGGACGTCGGCCAGCTGGGCCAGGTTGGACTGCGGCTTGCCGGTCATGGCGATCACGGACGTGCCCATGCGCTTGACGACCGGCAGGATGTCGAGCAGTTCGGTCGATTCGCCGGAATACGAGATGGCGACGAACACGTCTTTCGGGGTAACCATGCCCAGGTCGCCGTGCGCGGCCTCGCCCGGGTGGACGAAGAAGGCCGGGGTGCCGGTCGAGGCCAGGGTGGCGGCGATCTTGCGGCCGATATGGCCGGACTTGCCCATGCCGGACACGATGACGCGCCCTTCGCAGGCATACATCAGCTCGGCGGCGCGCACGAAGCTGTCGTCGCCGCCCAGGCGGGCGTGCAGCGCGCGGATCGCATCGGCCTCGATGGCCAGGGTTTCGCGCCCCAACTCCAGCAGGCGGCGGGCCTGGTTCTCGTCAAAACTTTTCAGCATTATTTTTTCATGGGTTACACTCATTCTGGAAGTATAAACGAATTGGGAAAGCAAAAAACTTGCCAGACGTAACAAACAACACCCACCAGGCGGGAGCCGATGCATTCAGGACTTGAACTAACCCTTCTCCTGCTGGGCTGCGCCGTCCTGGGCGTGGTCGCCTTCCGGATGCTGCACCTGCCGCCGATGCTCGGCTACCTGGCCGTCGGCGTGCTGATCGGCCCGCACGCCCTGGCCCTGGCCGACGACAGCCCCGCCACCCATGCGCTGGCCGAGTTCGGTGTCGTGTTCCTCATGTTTTCCATCGGGCTCGAATTTTCCCTGGCCCAGCTCAAATCGATGCGGCGCATCGTGTTCGGACTCGGGATGGCCCAGGTCGTCCTGACCATCGTCGCCACCATCGTCTTCGCCCAGCTGGTGTCCTACCTGACGCCGCAGTTGCAGGTCAGCTGGCAGGCCGCGTTCGCGCTGGGCGGCGCGCTGGCGATGTCGTCCACCGCGATCGTGGTCAAGCTGCTGACCGAGCGGATCGAGCTGGAGACCGAGCACGGGCGGCGCATCATCGGCATCCTGCTGTTCCAGGACCTGGCCGTGGTGCCGCTGCTGATCATGATCCCTGCGCTGGCGCGCAATCCCGAGGACCTGCCGGTCACCCTGGGCTGGGCGGCGCTGAAGGCGGCCCTGGTGCTGGCCCTGCTGCTGTTCTTCGGCCAGAAGCTGATGCGGCGCTGGTTCACGGTGGTGGTCAAGCGCCGTTCGCAGGAACTGTTCATGCTGAACCTGCTCCTGGTGACCCTGGGCGCGGCCTGGATCACCGAGCGGGCCGGCCTGTCGCTGGCGCTGGGGGCTTTCGTGGCCGGCATGCTGATTTCCGAGACCCAGTACAAGCACCAGGTGGAAGAAGACATCAAGCCCTTCCGCGACGTGCTGCTGGGGCTGTTCTTCATCACCATCGGCATGCTGCTCAACCTGCAGCTGGTGCTGGCCAACTGGTGGCTGGTGCTGGCGCTGCTGGTGCTGCCGGTGCTGCTCAAGTTCGCCCTGATCGCCGGGCTGGCCAAGCTGTTCGGCTCCTCGGACGGGGTGTCGATGCGCACCGGCCTGGCGCTGGCGCAGGCCGGCGAATTCGGCTTCGTGCTGCTGAACCTGGCCTCCGGCTCGAAGCTGATCGATCCCTTCCTGATGCAGCTGGTGCTGGCCTCGATGGTGCTGTCGATGCTGATCGCGCCGCTCGTCATCGCCAACTCGGACAAGATCGTGATGAAGGTCGCGGCCAACGAATGGATGATGCAGTCGCTGCAGCTGACCCAGCTGGCGACGCGCACCATGAAGACCCAGAAGCACGTGATCATCGCCGGCTTCGGGCGCAGCGGCCAGAGCCTGGCCACCCTGCTGACCGAGGAAAAGCTGCCCTGGTACGCGCTCGACCTGGATCCGGAGCGGGTGCAGGAAGCCCAGGCGGCCGGCGCCAGCGTGTCCTACGGCGACGCGACGCGGCGCGAGAGCCTGATCGCGGCCGGCATCAACCGCGCCAGCGCCCTCGTGATCACCTGCGCCGACACGCGCCTGGCGCTCAAGGTGCTGCACCTGGTGCACGAGCTGGCGCCGGCCCTGCCGGTGATCGTGCGCAGCCTCGACGACAGCGACCTCGACACGCTCAAGCGCGCCGGCGCCACCGAGGTGGTGCCGGAAGCGCTGGAGAGCAGCCTGATGCTGGCCTCGCACGCCCTGCTGACCCTGGGCGTGCCGCTGCGGCGCGTGGTGCACCGCGTGCAGGCCGCGCGCGACGAGCGCTATGCGGCGCTGCGCGGCTACTTCCATGGCGCCGGCGACATCAGCGACGATCCGGAGCACAACTATGTGCGGCTGCATTCGGTGCGCCTGCACGACCAGTCCGCGGCGGTCGGCAAGGCGCTGGGGGAGCTGAGGCTGGATGAGGTGGGCGCCGAGGTGACGGCGCTGCGGCGCGCCGGGCAGCGCGTCGATGCCGGGCCGGATACGGCGCTGATGGCGGGGGATGTGGTGGTGTTGCGCGGCGAAGGCGAGGCGGTCGGGCGGGCGGAGGAGCGCTTGCTGTAGGGTGGACGGCTCAGCCGCCCAGCCTACGAGTACGTCACCACGCGATTGCGGCCATCGGCCTTGGCCTGGTACAGCGCGGCATCCGCCGTCGCCACCAGTTCCTGGGCCACGTCCTCGATCACCTGCTCGCGCTCGACATCGGACAGCGCCGCCACCCCGATCGACACCGTCACCGCCACCCGCTCGCCATTGCCCAGGTCGACCGGCTGGCTGGCGACGCTGGCGCGGATGCGCTGCGCCACCATGCTCGCGCTCTCCAGGTCGGCGTCGATCAGCAGCACCACGAATTCCTCGCCGCCGAAGCGTCCCAGCGCGTCCGACATGCGCAGCTCGGCCTTGATGCGCGCCGAGACTTCGCGCAGCACTTCGTCGCCGCCCTGGTGTCCCACGGTGTCGTTGACCTGCTTGAAATGGTCGATGTCGATGTACATGCACGACAAGCCGTAGCCCTGGCGCTGCGCCCTCGCGACTTCCTCGAGCAGGCGGCGGTCGATGTAGCGGCGGTTGTACACCCCGGTCAGCGAATCGGTCAGCCCGATG
This sequence comes from Massilia niastensis DSM 21313, assembly GCF_000382345.1. Classification (GTDB taxonomy): domain Bacteria; phylum Pseudomonadota; class Gammaproteobacteria; order Burkholderiales; family Burkholderiaceae_D; genus Telluria; species Telluria niastensis. Next base: position 29,304 of record NZ_KB908092.1, on the reverse strand, counting down.
TACTTGAGCATCTCGTTGCTGATCACGTTCTCGAGGCAGATCGCGATGATCGATCCCAGGTGCTCGACGAAATCGGTGCCGAGGTTGGGCGTGAAGCGGTGCGGATCGGCGCTGCCCAGGTTCAGGCTGCCGATCAGGCGGGTATTGCGCAGCAGCGGCACCAGCGCCACGCTCTGCAGGCCGGCCGGCGGATGCGGGAACATCGCGCAATGCTGCGCCGGCGCATACGGTCCCAGCAGCGCACGCGGGCGCTGTCCCGGAGACAGGTCGTAGCCCAGCTCGGCCGCATGCTCGCAGAACATCAGGTTCGGGAACTGGTCGAAATCGACGCCCAGCCGGTGCATCACGGTGTAGATGTCGGCGTCCTGGTCGACCAGCGACAGGGTCACGATGTCGAGTTCGGAAATGACCGGCAAGGTGCGGAAGATCGTGCCGACCAGCTCGGGAAAGCTGCCCGCGCCCACGATCTGCAGGTCGAAGGCCTGGTGCCGGCACATGATCTCGTGGTTACGCTCCGCCTGTTCTAGCAGGTAAGCCATGCGCGCGCGCAGGGTCTCGTTTTCCGCCATGAGTTCTCGCGTCAACGCGTCTGGCTCGTGCATGGAAATTCCTTTCAGCAATTAGGCGTAACATTACGCCATCTGTCGCTGCTTGGAAACGAAAAACGCCTTGGCACGGGCGAATACGCGACACAGTTGCCAATGGGCAAGAATCGCGCGGCGCCTGGTTCAGAAGGCGATGCTGGCGTCGAGTTGCTGGCCGACGAAGAGGCGCCGGCCGACGCCGTCAATGACGATGCAGTTCATGCCCATGCAGACCGCGCCTTCCATGCGCGGGTTGGCGCGGTAGGTGACCAGGATGTCGATCGGATCGGGCCCGGCGACGCCGCTGGCCTGGTCGATGGACGGGATCGGGCAGCGCGCACAGGGTTTGACCGGGCGCAGCGCCACGCCATCGGCGTCGAACGATTCGACGAAATCCTCCTCGAACGCTTCGATGCCCTCGACCACGAGGTTGGGCCGGAAGCGGTTCATCGGCAGCGGCGCGCGGCCGCTTGCCGCCAGCTTCGCGTTCAGGTCGTCGAGCGAGGCCTGGCCGATCAGCAGCAGCGGGTAGCCGTCGGCGAACAGGGCCTGGGCCGGAACGCCGCCGGTCCACCTGGTGCTGGTCGGGCGCACGATGTCGGGGCGGAAGCGCACCAGGCGGCAGGGGCCGCCGATGGCGTCGGCGAACCAGGCCGCCGCCGCGTCGCCGCAATCGGCGGCGGAGACGCTGTGGTCCCAGATCTGCACCTGCATGGCGGGCGCGGCCGCGTCAAACGCCAGCGGCAGGCGCAGCGCCGGCATGCCGGGCGCCTCGACCACGAGGGCGCCGTCGGCCACCTGCGGCCTGACCAGCGCCATGCGCGGGTATTCGCGCTGGGTCAGGAATTTCCCTTCGCGCGATACCAGCATCCATTCGCGGTCGTGCACGCCATCGACTGACAGGCCGGCGATGCTCAGTTCGGCTTCGGGCACCGAGATGCCGGCGCAGGACTTGATCGGATAGAGGACGAGTTCGGAAAGGATGGCCATGCTGTCGGGTCGTACGGGAAAAGACCGCCAGTATGGCAGCAAACGCGGCCGCCGGCACGGCCCCACCCATTCCGGATGAGGCCCGCGCCAGGGTCTCAGTGGGCGATCGCTTTCGCCTTTTGCTCGCGCTCGCGTTCAAGGCGCGTGTCGAAATTGCGGCCGGCGCTGGCGGCCAGCTTGCGGCAGCCGTCCGGATCGATGAAGGAGTTGTTGTCCGCGGTGCGCGCGGCCGCCTTGCCGAACAGGTCGCCGAACGAAGGATGGGCGGCGATCAGGATGTCGCACTTCAGGTTGGCGACCTTGTCGATGGTCTTGCGGAAGCTCGCCGACCGGTCGGGATAATGGTCGCCGCCGCTGTAGTAGAAGCCGTCCGTCGACACTGCCGTGAGGCTGTCGGCGTACACCATGTTCATGCACTTGCCCTTCTCGCAGGATTGCCAGGTCCAGGTGGTGCCGCCCGGCGTGTGGCCCGGCGTGTAGTGCACGGTCATGCGCAGCGGGCCGACCGACAGGGTTTCGCCATCCAGGACTTCCTTCACCTTGTCCACTTTCGGAATGTGGAAGCGCTCCTTCGGGTCGTACTGCGGATCGTCGGCGCCCGGGGTGCCGTCGCGCAGCACCTGGGCCGCGTGCGGGCTGGCGGCCACCGTCGCGCCGCTGGCGCGCTGCAGCTCGGCGATGGCGCCGGCGTGGTCGAAGTGCGGGTGCGAGTTCAGGATCAGCTTGATGTCCTGCATCCTGAAGCCCAGCGTTTCGACGTTCCTGCGGATCAGCGGGGCCGACTGCGGCAGCGCGCCGTCGATCAGCACGTGGCCTTGCGGGCCGGTCACCAGCACCGCCGACAGGCCGGCCGTGCCGACGTACCAGGCGTTGCCGTAGATGTTGAACGGCGTGGCGGGACGGTTCCATTCCTCGCACATGGAGCAGTGGATCGCGTCCTGGGCGAAGGCGGAGGAGGACATCAGGGCCAGGGCAAAGGCGCTGGCTTGAAACATTTTCTTCATAAACCGGCAAGCTCGAGGGTGTAAAAAAAGACCCTGGTCGGGTCCTCGCAATGCGGCGGACGGGGTAACGGTTCTGGCGCCACCGCATTGTAGCTGGCTTGCTGCCGGCTGGGTCGGGCCATTGCGCCCGGCCCCACTCCGCTCAATGGCCTTGGTGGCCGGCGGCTTTTACTTCGGGCACGGTGACCGTCACCCTTTCGCTGGTGAGGATCTTGTGGGTCGGATCGGCCAGTTCGAGCAGGATCGTGTGCTTGCCCGGCTTCAGTCCGACCACGATGATCGGGTCGGTGCTGGTATGGGCCCAGCGCATCGGCTGGTCGTCCACCGACACGTGGAGGTGGTTGATGCGCGGCGTGACCTCGGCCGCCTTGGGGCCGAATACCGGCATCAGGCGTGCGTTCTCGGTGCGGTGCTGGATGATGATCACGCCGCGCGCCAGGGCTTCGGGAACCGGCGCGTAGGCGATCACTTTCGGTGGCGCTTCCGATGCGAGCGGCAATACCGCCGGCGGACGCTGGCTGTCGGGGGATTGCGCCCATGCGCCGGCACTGACCAGGACAAGGGCGCCTGCGGCGGCCAGCTGCTTCAAGGACATCGACATGGCATTCCTCCAGTACAAGTGGTTGCTTTCGTAAGGAGGATTCTGGGCCGCTCATGTATCTGGCGTATATCCGTCTTTGTCTGGAGGCTGCGCCGGCCGGGCATTTTTGTATCGCAAGACAAAAAAAAGCGCCCTCTTCGCAGAGGACGCTCACTTGCCTGGTCGCAGCGCGGACGCGTCCGCGCTGCTCCCGGATCAGACGTTAAACAGGAAGTTCAGCACATCCCCATCCTTGACGATGTATTCCTTGCCTTCAGCGCGCATCTTGCCCGCTTCCTTGGCGCCGGCTTCCCCCTTGTAGGTAAGGAAGTCGTCGTACGCAATGGTCTGCGCACGGATAAAGCCACGCTCGAAGTCGGTGTGGATCACGCCTGCCGCCTGCGGCGCGGTGGCGCCGACCGGCACGGTCCAGGCGCGCACTTCCTTCACGCCGGCGGTGAAGTAGGTCTGCAGGCCCAGCAGCTTGAAGCCGGCGCGGATCAGGCGATCCAGGCCCGGCTCGTCCATGCCCATGTCCTTCAGGAAGTCGATCTTGTCGGCATCGTCCAGGTCGGCGATTTCCGATTCGATGGCGGCGCAGATGGCCACGATCGGCGCGTTCTGCTTGTTCGCGAACTCGGTCAGCTGGTCCAGCAGCGGATTGTTGGTGAAGCCGGTATCCGACACGTTGGCCACGTACATGGCCGGCTTGGCGGTGATCAGCTGCAGCGGCTTGATCAGGGCCTGCTCGTCGGCGTCCAGGCCGGCGGTGCGCACCGGCTGGCCATCGTTCAGGTGCGGCATGATCTTCTCGCACAGGGCGACGATCTTGGCGGCATCCTTGTCGCCCGAGCGCGCCTTCTTGCCCTCGCGATGGATGGCTTTTTCCACCGCGCCCAGGTCGGCCAGCGCCAGTTCGGTCTGGATCACGACGATGTCGTCGAGCGGGCTGACCTTGCCGGCCACGTGAATGACGTTGTCGTCTTCGAAGCAGCGCACCACGTTGACGATCGCATCGGTTTCACGAATGTGCGACAGGAACTGGTTGCCCAGGCCCTCGCCTTTCGACGCGCCCGCCACCAGGCCGGCGATGTCGACGAACTCGACGATTGCCTTGACCACGCGCTCCGGCTTGACGATCGCGGCCAGCGCGTCGATGCGCGGATCCGGCACCTCGACCACGCCGACGTTCGGCTCGATGGTGCAGAACGGATAGTTTTCAGCCGGGATGCCGGCCTTGGTCAGCGCATTGAACAGGGTGGACTTGCCGACGTTGGGCAAGCCGACGATGCCGCATTTGAGGCTCATGGGAATTCTTTCTCTCGATAGACGCGGGCGATCACGAAACCGCCCTCAAACCTCACATTGTAACCTCGCTGGGTCTCGACTGCTCAAAAAACGGTCTGGATACACGCATCCAGCGTGGGTGGAACTGCAACGCTGTAAAGCATGCAATTGCCGCAATGTCACGCTCAGATCGGCTGGATGCGCGCCAGGTCGGGCCGCTCGACGAATGCGGCCAGTTCGTCGCGCAGGCGCTGCCCTTCCCCGATCGCGCGCTGCCAGTTGCGGATGCGCTCGTCGTGGTCCAGTCCAAAGAACTTGAAATCGCTCCGGTCCGGCAGCTTGGCGCGCGGGAGGGTGCGCAGGAACGCATCCGACGGGGCAACGATCAGCACGTTGTCGAGCCAGCCACGGTTGGCGCCGCGCGCCGTGCGCCGCCACGGGAATCCCTTGTCCAGCCAGCCCGGCACGATGTGCTGCGTAAAATGTGGATACAGCACGAGGTCGCCGCGCTGCTCGCCCGCCGCGCGCGCATACGGCAGCGCCAGGTGGTAGTCGATGAGGCCGCCGTCCCAGTAGCTGCCCGCGGGCGCCTCGGCGATGCCGGTGACCGGCTTCATGATGAGTGGCAAGGTACCGGAAGCCAGCAGCCCTGAGGCCAGGTTCTCGCGCGTCAGCGCCGAGAAATGGGTCGTGAAGGCGTCGAAGCGCTCGCGCAGCCAGGGCGCTGCGGCGCGACGGTCGCCGATCACCACGCGCTCCATCAGCCGGCCCAGCCAGGCGCGCGCGCCCATATTGTGCAGGGCGGCGGCCGCGAAGCCGCGCAGCTCGGCATGGCGGTGGGCGGGCGCCGCCAGGGAGCGCAGGCCGCGCACGGTCAGCAGGTGCAGGCGGTGATGAGGATGGCCGACGATGTCATCCTCGCGGCCGCGCACGAACTCGGCCAGCAGGCCCTGCACCACCTCGTCGATTTCCTGCTGGGTCGGCTTCCTGCTGGTGTAGCGCTGGCCGGCGTACAGCTCGCCGAGGCGTGCGAAGGCCTTGGCCGGGTCACGCTGGCAGGCCGCGGCCATGCGCCAGGCGCCGATCGAGGAACCGATCAGGGTGCGCTCGCGCGGCGCGCCCGGCAGCCATTCGCCGAACACCCATTGGTCGAGGGCCTGGAAGATCAGGCCCTTCGGACCGCCCGCCGCGGCCGGCACGATGGCGACGTCCCGGGCCCGCAGGCCTTGCGCGCCGATCTGTGCAAGGGCCAGGGGCCCGGCGTGAAAAGTGAGTGCCTTCATGGCCGAAATTATCGCAGGAAGAACGCGCTTGCGCCGGATCAAGGGCTGGCTGTCCCCGCTGCGTAACATGGGCCGGTCGCGTGTCCGGAGAACGCCATGCTCTTGCGCCTCGTCATGCTGTGCCTGCTGCCGGGCCTACTCCTGTGTTGCCGGCTGGCCGCTGCGCGCGATACCGGCACCGACCACAGCGTCGTCGTCGAACGCCACCTGCGCCACGTCGTCGTCGAGGCGGACGGCAGCTACCTGCTGACGGTGGAGCAGATCAAGACGATCGTCGCCAGGGAAGCGCTGCAGGAGCACGCGCAGTATTACCTCAGCTACAACCAGTCGCTCGACCAGGTGGTCTCGGTGGAAGGCCATACCGAAAAGGCCGATGGGCGCAAGCTGGCGGTGCAGCCGCACCAGATCCGCGACCAGCAGGAGACCGCCTCGCTCGATGCGCCGATGTTCCAGGACACGCGCCTGAAGATCGTGGTGTTCCCCGACGTCCAGCCGGGAGACAAGGTCATGGTGCGCTACGTCGTGCGGCGCCACACGCCGCTGTTCCCGGGCCACTTCGAAGACCTGGTGTCGGCGCGCTTCCACCGGCACCGCGACTACCGCGTCATCGTCGACATGCCGCCTGAAGTGCCGCTGCACGCCGACGCGGCCGGCTTCGAGCCTGTCACCTCGCGGCAACCGCCCGGGCGGCGCCGCTACCAGTGGCGCTACCTCGACGGCGACAATGCGCGCATCGAAGCCGACTCGGTCAGCTACCTCGACTACGGCAAGCGGCTCGCCCTCTCCACCTTCGCCGACTACGCCGCCTTCGCCCGCGCCTACCAGGAACGGGCCGCCGGCAAGGCCCTGCCGGACGACGCCGTCACGGCGCTGGCCGCCAGCCTCACCCGCGGGCTCGATGCGCCGCGCGCGCGGGCCCTCGCCCTGTCCGACTGGGTGCGCCGGCACATCCGCTATGTCGGCGTCTACCTCGGTCCCGGCGGCGTGGTGCCGCATGCCGCGCCCAGCGTGCTGGCCAACCGCTATGGCGACTGCAAGGACCATGCGGCCCTCGTGAGCGCCCTGCTCACCTCCGCCGGGATCGACAGCACGGTGGTGCTGGTCAACAACGGCGATGCCTACCGGCTGCCGGACGTGCCCACGCTCGGCGTGCTCAACCATGCCATCGTATACGTCCCGTCGCTCCAGCTCTACCTCGACCCGACCGCCGAGTCGGTCGCGGCCGGCTTCCTGCCGCCGGCCCTGCTCGGCAAGCCGGCACTGCTGGCCGCGACCGGGTCCTTCGCGATGACCCCGGCATTCCAGCCGGCGCGCAGCCACACGCTGACGCAGTTCGACATCCGCCGCGACGGCAGCAGCCGCTTCCAGGTCACGCGCACCAGCGGCGGCGCGGCGGCCGAGCCCTACCGGCGCGTGATCCGCGGCACGCCGCAGGCCGAACGCGAACGCTTCGTCGAACGCATGCTGCAAGGCCTCGGCCAGCACGGCAAGGGCGTGTTCGAGCCGGGCGACGCCGACGGCACGGCGGACGAATACACGCTCTCCTTTGCCGGCGCCAGCGCGGGATTCGCCCTGCTTCCCGGCACGGTCGGGCTGGCCACGGCCTACGATTTCTGGGGCGGACTGGGCGATGCGGTGCGCACCTTTCTCCAGGAACCGGAGCGGGGCCAGGAGTTCGTCTGCCCTTCCATCGACGCGGAGGACGAGCTGCGCTATCGCCTGCCGGCGCGTACGCGGGTGCTGGCTCTGCCGCGCCCGCTGGTGGTCGAGAACGCCCACTTCGCCTACCGTTCGCGCTATGCGCGGCGCGGCGACATGGTGACGGTGAAGCGCCGGCTGCAATTCCGGCATACGGGGGCGACCTGTACGCCGGCGGATTACCGGCGCATGCGGCCGGCGCTGGAGCGCATGCTGCGCGATCTGCGCACGCAGGTCGTCATCCGGGGAGCGTGATGCGTTCTATCCTGTAGGGTGGACAGCTCTGCTGTCCACGCGGTGATCGCTATCGGCACCGACATGGTGGAGCAATGATCTCACCGCTGCCTATCACCGCGTGGACGGCATAGCCGTCCACCCTACTCCGGGCGGCTTCCTGCCAATTCGCGAAGAAGCTTTTTAATTGGTGTGCAGCTTCATCGTGGCCGCATTGAACTGGCCTTCACACAGCAGCGGGATGATGTGCAGGCTCTTGTCGATCGATTCTTCGATCAGGCTCTGCTCTTCGCGGCGCGGGCGATGCAGCACGAAATCGGCCACGCCCTGCTGCAGGTTCAGGCTGCGCGGATGGCCGATGCCCAGGCGCAGGCGCCAGTAGTCCTGGGTGCCGAGCGCCGACGTGATGTCCTTCAAGCCATTGTGGCCGCCGGAGGAGCCGCCCTTCTTCAGCTTGGCGACGCCGGGCGCGATATCGAGCTCGTCGTGCACGACCAGGATTTCATCCTGGCTGATCTTGAAGAAGCGCGCCAGCGCGCCGACCGACTGGCCGGAACGGTTCATGTAGGTCAGCGGTTCGAGCAGCCAGACTTCCCTGCCGCCGATCGAGGTCTTCGCCACCATCGCATTGAAGCGCGTCTCGCGCTGCAGGCGGCAGCCGGGCAGGCTGTTGGCCAGGTTGTCGACCAGCCAGAAGCCGGCGTTGTGGCGGGTTTGTTCGTATTCCGGGCCCGGGTTGCCGAGGCCGACGATCAGACGGATGGACATGCTTGGTTTTTTTTGAATGACAAAGAGGTGATTATCGCTCAAAGGCAAGCGGCGGGACGATTGAATCGCGCTCGGTCGTAGGGTGGGCAGCTTTGCTGCCCACGCGTCGGTAGTTAGCGGCAAGATCGCCGAACGCGATATCGGCATCGATAACGATCACCGCATGGGCGGAGAACCGCGGGGCCGCCGAGGCCCACCCAAAAAGAAAAACCCGCCAGGCAAGCCTCAGCGGGTTTTCATTCCAGCACGCCGCTCGCGCGGCGCGGGATCACGACTTATTGTGCAGCTGCTTCAGCCGACACTTGGCCAGCCGGCACCGACGAGGTGACGACGGTCAGGTTCTGGCCGTGGGTCAGCGCGGTCACGCCGGCCGGCAGGATCAGGTCGTCGGTGTGGACCGAACCACCGGCTTCCAGCTTCGACAGGTCGACTTCGATGAACTCCGGCAGCTTGCCCGGCAGGCAGGACACTTCCAGTTCGTTCAGCACGTGCGAAACCACGGCGCCGTGCAGCTTGACTGCCGGCGAGATGTCGGCGTTCACGAAGTGCAGGGTGACCTTGGTGTGCAGTTCTTTCGATGCGTCGACGCGCTGGAAGTCAGCGTGCAGGACCAGTTGCTTGTATGCGTGCATCTGGAAGTCGCGCAGAAGGACTTGCTGGGTCTGGCCTTCGATTTCCAGGTCCAGGATCGAGCCGTGGAAAGCTTCTTTCTTGAGCGCGTGGAACAACGCGTTGCCGTCCAGGGCGATCAGTTGCGGGGCAGCGGCGCCACCGTAGATGATGCCTGGGGTTTGGCCAGCGTTGCGCAGGCGGCGGCTCGCTCCGGTCCCCTGCTGAGTGCGGTTGAATGCGACTACTTTCATGTGATACTCCAAGTAAATTCGGGCTCGCGCCAGGAACAGGTCCCGGCCCGCTTGCCCTTTGTGGTGGCCTCCCCCGCGACCAGGGGCTGCCTTGAATGAGCGCCATGCTGCGCACTCAAGAAATCCTTACATACACCAACGGCGCGCCGGCTGTTCAGCCAGGCGCGCCGTTGGAGTCGACGTTCTGTTGCTTAGTCGACGAACAGCGACATCACCGAGTCGCCCTTCACGATACGCTTGAAGGTCTCGGCCAGCAGCGGAGCACAGGTCAGCTGGCGGATCTTGGTGCAGGCTGCACCGGCGGCGCTCAGCGGAATGGTGTCGGTGACGACCAGTTCGTCCAGCGGCGAATTCGTGATGCGTTCGATTGCCGGACCCGACAGGACCGGGTGCGTGCAGTAGGCGATGACTTTCTTGGCGCCGCGCTCTTTCAGCACTTCGGCAGCCTTGCACAGCGTGCCTGCGGTGTCGACCATGTCGTCCATGATCACGCAGTTGCGGCCTTCGACTTCACCGATGATGTTCATCACTTCCGAGACGTTCGCCTTCGGACGACGCTTGTCGATGATCGCCAGGTCGCAGCCGAGGCGCTTGGCCAGCGCACGGGCGCGCACCACGCCGCCGACGTCCGGAGACACGACCAGCAGGTCTTCGTAGTTGCGCTTCTGCAGGTCGCCCAGCAGGATCGGCGATGCGTAGATATTGTCGACCGGGATGTCGAAGAAACCCTGGATCTGGTCGGCGTGCAGGTCCATGATCAGGACGCGCTCGACGCCGGCTTCTTCCAGCATGTTGGCGACGACTTTCGCCGAGATCGCGACACGCGCCGAACGCGGACGACGGTCCTGGCGGGCGTAGCCGAAGTATGGAATGGCGGCAGTGATGCGGCCAGCCGATGCGCGCTTGAGAGCGTCGACCATCAGCATGATTTCCATCAGGCTGTCGTTGGTGGGAGCGCAGGTCGATTGCAGAACGAAGACGTCCTTGCCACGAACGTTCTCATTGATTTCGACCATTACTTCGCCATCAGAGAACTTCGAAACCACGGCCTTGCCAAGAGGAATGCCGAGGTTTTTTGCGACCCCTTCTGCTAGCGCCGGATTGGCATTGCCGGTAAAAACCATCAGGTTTTCGTAAGCCATGGGAGTCCCAAGAGGTAAGCGTTGATAATCTAGAAAAACAATCAGCCGGAAGACCCGGCTGACTAGGCTGTTGGATGGGCGCCTGACACCGCATCGCGCTTTTCCCGCTGGACGCTAAAGCATCGACAGAACAGGAAACTTTGGCAGGGGAACAAGGATTCGAACCTTGGTATGCCGGAATCAAAATCCGGTGCCTTAACCAGCTTGGCGATTCCCCTACACGACTTTTGCTACTTGCCGCTGAGCTAGTCACGTTACATTGTGCAGCGCATCGACAGGCAGGATTCTATTCTATAACTCGCTGATTTTGCAAGAGCGATTTCAGCGGGTGTCTCATCAGCGACTTCGCTTTCCACGCCTTCCACTTACCTGGCACCAGGGCCAGGACATGGTCTGCATCGCGTTCGCTGGCGAATGCGCTAAACACGCATGCCCCTGAGCCAGTCATCCTGGCATCGCCGTAGCTGCCCAACCATTCGACCGCCTCTGCTACCGGCGGGAACAGGCGCACTGCCACGTCCTGCAAATCATTTTTTCCGAAGCCCCGCAGATTGCCTGAATCTGTGTAGCTGCTGGAAAAGTCCGCTATTCTGACGGCTTTCGTATTTCTTGTCAAATCGGGCGCCGAAAAAATTGCCGGCGTCGGCACGGCCACGCCCGGCTCGATCACCACATACCAGCAATCCGGCCCCGGCACGGCCTGCAGCGCTTCGCCGATGCCTTCGACAAACGCGGTTTCGCCGAACAGGAAGAACGGGATGTCGGCGCCCAGCGGCAGCCCGAGCGCCATCAATTCCTGCTGGCTCAAGCCGGCCTGCCACAGGTGGTTGGCGGCCATCAGGGCGGTGGCCGCATCGGACGAACCGCCGCCCAGCCCTCCTCCCATCGGCAGGATCTTCTCGACCGCCACCTCGATGCCGGGCGGCAGGCGGCCATGCCGGCGCGCGTACTCCGCCTGCAGCAGGCGCAGCGCGCGCACGATCAGGTCCTGTTCCTGGGGCACGCCGGGAACTTCGGTGGTGCGCACGATCAGCTCGTCGTCGCGCAGGTCGACATGCAGGGTGTCCGCATGGTCGATCAGCTGGAACACGCTTTGCAGCAGGTGGTAGCCGTCGGCGCGCCGGCCGGTGACGTGCAGGAACAGGTTGAGCTTGGCCGGCGCCGGGCAATGATGCAGCGAACGCATGTCAGGCCGCCGGATCGATGACGATACGGATCACCAGGTCCTGGATGTCGCCGGCGGCGCTGCGTTCGGCGTCGATGCGGCGCGGCACCGGCCTGGCGGCCGTCTCGTCCTGCCAGGACACGAAGCGCAGGCGCCAGCCATCGCGGGTCACCACATTGTTGTTGGCGGGAGAGGCCGTGAAGGGCTGTCCCTGGGCATCGATCGCATGGCCCTGCATCCAGTCGCGCAGGCCGGCCACCGGCAGCGGCCAGCCCAGGGTCTGCTGGGTCAGGCCGTCGATGTCGCGCGCCACGCGCGGCGCGCGGTCGCCCTGGGTCAGCGTGGCTTCCTCGGGCGTCACGCTGATGTTGGCGATGGTCTGCCCCAGCGGCGAGGCCAGGCTGATGTCGATGCGTCCCGGACGCTGCATCCAGTTGAACTTGCCCGTCAGCGACTCGGTACGGCCATCCTTCAGGTAATTCACCGACAGCCGCCCGGCAAGGTCGATGGTGTCGCGGTAGTCCGCGACCGTGGCGGTGGACAGGTTGGCGCCGGTGGTGGCGCAGCCGGCCAGGGTGGCGGCGAGGACGAGCAGGCTGAGACGTCGGGTAATGGGCATCGGTAAGAACGGTAGTGGCAAAAGCGCCGCGGACGCCGCGCAGGCGTCCGGAACGGGAGTGAATTATTTCACAAGGAAAGACCGAGGCGCGCCAGCGTGGTGCGCAGGGTGTCGTTGTGCGGGTCCTTGGCGCGCGCTTCGCGCCACAGCTGCTGGGCCGCGAGCTTGTCGCCCTTCTGCCACAGCACTTCGCCGAGGTGGACCGCGATCTCGGGATCGCGGCGCAGCCCGTAGGCGCGGCGCAGGTGCTTCTCGGCTTCGGCCAGGTTGCCGAGCCGGTATTGCACCCAGCCCATGCTGTCCATGATGAAGGGGTCGCCCGGCGCCATTTCCATGGCTTTCGCGATCAGGGCATAGGCTTCCTGCAGGCGCACGTTGCGCTCGGCCAGCGAATAGCCGAGGGCGTTGTAGGCATGGTGGTTCTCGGGGGCCTGGGCCATCACTTCGCGCAGCTGCTGCTCCATCACGTCGACATGCCCCAGCTTTTCGGCCAGCAGGGCGAAGTCGTACAGCAGGTCGGGATTCTTCGGGAAGCGCTTGGCCGCGCCCTGCATCAGCGCATAGGCTTCCTGCAGCCGGCCGGCGTCGCGCAGCAGCTGCGATTCGGCCACCATCACCTGGGCCTGCTGGACCGGCTCGGCCGGCTTCAGGCTGGCCAGCAGGCGGCGCGCGCTGGCCAGGTCGCCCTGCTTGCCGATCACGTGGGCGCGGCGCAGCTGGCTGCTGAACTGGGTCTGCGGGTCGGTGCCCTCGGGCACCTTGTCGAGCCACTGCAGCGCGCCCGCCAGGTCGCCGCGCTCCTCGGCCAGCTGGGACAGGATCAGCAGGGCGCGCGACGGGTCGCGCTCGTCTTCCGGATTGCGTCCGAGCACCTCGACGAAGCGGGTGAAATAGCCTTCGGCCGCCGGGGCCTCGTTCATCTGGGTGGCCAGGATGCCCAGCGCGTACAGGTGGGCGGCATTGTCGGGCTGGTCTTTCAGCAGCAGCTCGAACTCCTGGCGCGCGCGCGGGTATTCCTTGCGGTTGACCAGCACCCGCGCATGCGCCGCGCGCACTTCGCGCGCGTTCGGGTTGCTCTTCAGGAACTGCTCGAGCAGGGCCGCCACCTGGTTCTCGTTCTCGGTCACCTGGGCCAGCATCAGCACCGCGATCTCGGAATCGGGCTTGGCGACCAGCGCGGCGTGGGCTTCGCTGCGGGCGGTTTCCTTGTCGCCACGCGACAGGGCGGCCTGGGCGCGCACGATGCGCGCTTCCATCGTATTGCCGTAAGGCGTGATCAGGCGCTCGAGCATCGCGCCGGCGACGTCCTTGTCCTTGGCGCGCGCCAGCAGCTGCTGCATCTGGAACATCAGGAGGCCGCGCCGCGCGGGCGTGGTCTCGCTCAGGCGCTTCTCGAAGATCGGTTCGAGATCGGCGATGTTATCGGAGGTCACCACCATGCCGACGAAGTACTGGGTGGCTTCCTCGGACTCCGGATCGAGTTCGTGCCACAGGCGCACCGCCGCCAGCGTATCCTCGGACTGCTTGGCGGCCACCGCCATTTCGGCGGCGCGGCGCGCCAGGCGCGGGTCGCGCGTCTGCTTGGCCAGGCTCAGCATGGTCAGGTAGGGGCCCTGCCAGTCGCCGTTGCGGAACTCGAACTCGGCCTTCAGCATCTGGTGCAGCAAGGTGGGAGTGAGCTCGACCTTCGGCAGCCTGACTTCGAGTTCGGCGCGGGCCTTCGCTTCGGCTTCTTCTTCGTCCAGCTCCAGCGAGGGGTCGGCCTGGTCCTCGGTGAAGGCGGCCTGCCCGGCATCCTGCGCGGCAGCCAGGGCGGCTGGCGGCTGCTGTTTCGGCGCGACAGCACATGCTGTCAGGAGGCCGGACAGGGTTACAATGACGAAAGCGTTTTTCAAGGCAAGTCCAGATTCTCGAGATGATGTCTGATTTTACGCTCAAGCCTGCGGGTGCGTGCGCGGCCCCCTTCGCGCCTCCTTGCATGAGCGCCATGCTTAACCGTGCCCCTGTGCACGACCGTATTACGACTTTACACGATTCGCCTCCCCCATGCCTGAATTGCCAGAAGTAGAAGTCACCCGGCGCGGTGTCGCGCCCCATATCGAAGGCCGCATCGTCGAGCAGGTGGTGTTCCGGCGCGAAGGCCTGCGCTGGCCCTTCCCGCCCGGCCTGCAGGCAGTGCTGGCCGGCCGCCGCATCACGCATACCGGCCGGCGCGGCAAATACCTGTTGATCGGCTTCGAACACGGCACCCTGATCATTCACCTCGGCATGTCCGGCCACCTGCGCGTGCTGCCGCCGGGGATCGAGCCGCGCAAGCACGACCATGTCGATCTCGTGGTCAGCGGTCCGGAAGGCCGCCAGGTGCTGCGCCTGCACGATCCGCGCCGCTTCGGCGCGGTGCTCTGGCATGGCAATGAAGATGGCGAGATCGACCAGCACCTGCTGCTGCGCGGGCTGGGCGTCGAGCCGCTCGGCGACGAGTTTTCCGGCGCGCTCCTGCACCGCGAGACGCGGCGCCGCAACGCGCCGATCAAGCAGGTGCTGCTGGCGGGCGACATCGTGGTCGGCGTCGGCAATATCTACGCCTGTGAAAGCCTGTTCCGCGCCGGCATCAGCCCGAAAACGCCGGCCGCGCGCATCAGCCGCGCCCGCTACGACAGGCTGGCCGAGGCCATCCGTGAGATTCTTGCCGCAGCCATCGTCCAGGGCGGCAGTACTCTGCGTGACTTTATTGCAGTGAATGGTCAATCAGGCTATTTCCAGCAGACATATTTCGTCTATGATCGTGCTGGAGTGCCTTGCCGCAACTGTGGGGCGCCGGTCAAGCAGATCAAGCAGGGCCAGCGCTCGACCTTCTATTGCGCGCAGTGCCAGCGCTAAGCAGGAAACAACAAGGCAGGATGATGCAGGATTTTCAACAGTATGGTGCATGGCGCGCCGCGGTCGCGGTCGCGCTGGAAGGCTATGGCGCCGCGCTGCAGCAGGCGGCGCTGATCGATGCGGCGGGCGAGCAGCAACTGGCGCACGCGCTGGCGCGGCTGCGCGACGACCGGCTGTCGGTCGCTTTCGTGGCCGAATTCTCGCGCGGTAAAACCGAGCTGATCAACGCCATCTTCTTCGCGGACTACGGCCAGCGCATCCTGCCCTCGACCGCCGGACGCACCACCATGTGTCCGACCGAGCTGCTGTGGGATCCCGCTCTGCCGCCCTGCATCCGCCTGCTGCCGATCGGTACCCGGGCCGGCCAGCTGTCCACCAGCGACTTCCGCGACGACCAGACGGCCTGGACCGTGCTGCCGCTGGACCTCGAGGCGCCGGACCAGATGCACGAGACCTTCCGCCAGGTCAGCCAGACCCGCCGGGTGCCGGCCGACGAAGCCGAACGCTACGGGCTGGTCGATCCGCTCGACCCCGACCTGGCCGCCAGCCTGGCGCCGGACGGCACGGTCGAGATCCCGGCATGGCGGCACGCGATCATCAACCTGCCCCATCCGCTGCTCAAGCAGGGGCTGGTGATCCTCGACACGCCGGGCCTGAACGCGATCGGCACCGAGCCGGAACTGACCCTGAACCTGATCCCGAACGCGCACGCGGTGCTGTTCGTCCTGGCCGCCGAGACCGGGGTCACGAAGAGCGACATCGAAGTCTGGCGCACCCATATCGGCGCGGGACCGGGCCGGCTGGCGGTGCTCAACAAGATCGACGCCATGTGGGACGAACTGCGCAGCGCGCAGGAGAACGATGCCGAGATCGCGCGCCAGCAGCGCGACGTGGCCCAGCTGCTCGGACTGGATGCCGCCCGCGTGTATCCGGTGTCGGCGCAGAAGGCCCTGGTCGGCAAGATCAACGGCGACATGGCGCTGCTCGAGAAGAGCCGCCTGGGCGCGCTGGAAGCGGCGCTGTTCCACGACCTGATCCCGGCGCGCCGCGACATCGTCAGGCGCCAGCTGCGGCGCGATCTCGACGCCCTGCTGGCCGGCCAGCAGGCGCTGGCCGGCGCCCGTGCGCGCGACCTGGTCGAGCAGCTGCAGGAGCTGCGCAGCCTGCGCGGCAAGAACCAGGGCGTGATCGCGCACATGATGCGCCGGGTCGACGCCGAGAAGAAGGAATTCGACGCCAGCCTGTTCAAGCTGCAGGGCACGCGCGCGGTGTTCGCCCGCCTGTCGACCGAGCTGTATACCTCGCTGGGCATGGACGCGGTGCAGGACCAGACCGAGGCGGTGCGCGCGGCGATGCAGGCGGCGCGCTTCGCGACCGGCATGCGGGCTCCGGTGCGCACTTATTTCGAACAGATGCGCGTGAACCTCGAGGTGTCGAACGCGAAGATCGCCGAGATCGGCGCGATGATGGAAACCATGACTCGCAGGTTCTCGGCCGAGCATGGCCTCGCCCTGAGCGCGCCGATGAACCTTTCACTGGACCGCTACCGCCAGGAGATCGACGAGATCGAGGCGCTGTTCCTGAAGCAATTCGGCACCGCGACCTTGTGGATGACCAGCCGCGCCACCCTGCTCGAGCGCTTCTTCGACTCGATCGCCTCGCGCGTGCGGCGCAGCTTCCGCGCCGCCAATGCGGATGCCGAAAGCTGGCTGAAGGTGATCATGGCGCCGCTCGAAGCGCAGATCCGCCAGCACCGCGACCAGCTGCGCCATCGCCAGGCTTCGATCCAGCGCATCCACGACGCCACCGACAGCCTGGAGCAGAAGATCGCCGCCTTCGAGGAAGGCCAGGCCGGACTGGAACGCACCCGCGCGCGCCTGGCGGCGGTCGCCGCCGGGGTCGCGGCCGTGCTGGATGGCGAGAGCGCCGAACTGGAGGCCGCATGAAACGACTGACCGAATTCGACCAGCTGGCCGACCCGACCTTCTCGCAGGCCGTGGTCGACTGGCAGCGCAGCCATGGCCGCCATACGCTGCCGTGGCAGAACACGCGCGACGCCTACCGCATCTGGCTGTCCGAGATCATGCTCCAGCAGACCCAGGTTGCGGCCGTGCTGGGCTACTACAGCCGCTTCCTGGAGCGCTTCCCGACCGTGCACGCGCTGGCCGAAGCGCCTTCCGAGGACGTGATGGCCCACTGGAGCGGGCTCGGTTACTACACCCGGGCGCGCAACCTGCACGCCTGCGCCAAGCGGATCGTGCACGACCATGGCGGCGTGTTCCCGAGCGATCCGGCGCTGCTGGCCGAGCTGCCCGGCATCGGCCGCTCGACGGCGGCGGCGATCGCCGCCTTTTCCAGCGGCGCGCGCGCGGCGATCCTGGACGGGAACGTCAAGCGCGTGTTCGCGCGCGTGTTCGGCGTCGGCGAATACCCGGGCGCCAAGCCGGTCGAAGACGCCCTGTGGCGGCGCGCCGATGCGCTGCTGCCCGAAGGCGGCGGCATCGAGGCCTATACCCAGGGGCTGATGGACCTGGGCGCGACCCTGTGCACGCGCAGCCGCCCGGACTGCCCGCGCTGCCCGCTGCGCGAGCGCTGCGTGGCCTTCGCCACCGGGCGCACGGCGGAACTGCCGGTGCGCAAGCCGAAGAAGACGACGCCGGAGAAGCGCACCGCGATGCTGGTGATCGTCGACCGCGGGCAGGTGCTGCTGGAGCAGCGGCCCGCTACCGGGATCTGGGGCGGCTTGCTGTCGCTGCCGGAAGTGGGCGGGCATGCGGCGCTGGACGAGGATGACGAAGCCTTCGATACGGCGGACCTCGCCGTGGCCGCGGCGCAGTTCGGCGAGGTGGACGAGGTCCGCGCGCTGCGCCCGCTGGTGCATGTGTTCACGCACTACAAGCTGCACATCGCGCCATTCAGCGTGGCGCTGGCGGCGCGCGGGGGCGCGACCGGGCGGCACCTGTGGTGGAATCTCGATGCGATCGCGGAGGCGCCCTTGCCGGCGCCGGTCAAGAAGCTGCTGGTGGAACTGGGACAACCGAGCTTGTTTGCTCAGTAGGGTGGACAGCTTTGCTGTCCACGCGGCGATAGTTGGCAGAAAAACTATCGAGCGCGACATCGGAACCGATAACGATCGCCGCGTGGGCGGAGAATCCGCCCACCCTACGCAGAACCGGTATCAGAACTGATCGAGCGAGAATATCCGCTTGTGCTCCCGGATCGCATACCGGTCCGTCATCCCCGCGATGTAATCCGCAATCTTGCGCGCCTGCTTCATCGGGTCGCCTTCGACCTGGTAATCGGCCGGCAGCAGTATCGGGTCGAGCATGAAGGCGTCGAACAGCTCGCGCACCACCCGGCTGGCCTTCACGCGCATGCGGTTGACCTGGAAATGGCGGTACAGGTTGGCGTGCAGGAAGCGCTTGAGCGCCGTGGTCTCGGCCCGCATCTGCGCCGAGAAGCGGATCAAGGGAGGCCCCGCGCGCACGTCGTCGATGCCTTGCGGCGCGGCTTCCGCCAGCAGCCCGGCCGAGGTCTCGACCAGGTCGGCCGTCATCGCCGTGATCATCAGCCTGATGGTCTCGTACAGCGCGCGCCGTCCCGGCAGGCCCGGATACTGCGCCTCCACCGCGTGGCGATGGCGCGCGAACAGCTCCACCTCCTCCATCTGCGCCATCGTCAGCAAGCCGGAACGCAGGCCATCGTCGATGTCGTGGTTGTTGTACGCGATCTCGTCGGCCAGGTTGGTCAGCTGCGCCTCCAGGCTCGGCTGGCTGCGGTCGATGAAGCGCTGGCCCAGCTCGCCCAGCTGGCGCGCATTGGTCAGCGAGCAGTGCTTGAGGATGCCCTCGCGCGTCTCGAAGGTCAGGTTCAGGCCGTCGAAGGCGCCGTAGTGCTCTTCCAGCGTATCGACCACCCGCAGGCTCTGCAGGTTGTGCTCGAAGCCGCCGTAGTCCTTCATGCATTCGTTCAGCACGTCCTGGCCGACGTGGCCGAAGGGCGTGTGGCCCAGGTCGTGCGCCAGCGCGGTGGCTTCGACCAGGTCTTCGTTCAGGCGCAGGCTGCGCGCCAGGGTGCGCCCGATCTGCGCCACCTCGATCGAGTGCGTCA
This sequence comes from Massilia niastensis DSM 21313, assembly GCF_000382345.1. Taxonomy (GTDB): domain Bacteria; phylum Pseudomonadota; class Gammaproteobacteria; order Burkholderiales; family Burkholderiaceae_D; genus Telluria; species Telluria niastensis. The sequence goes on along the minus strand of NZ_KB908092.1, from coordinate 10,097 downwards.
GGCGGGTGCGGAACAGGTCTCCCTCGTGGTTCAGGAAGACCTGGGTCTTGTACTCGAGGCGGCGGAAGGCCGTCGAGTGGATGATGCGGTCGCGGTCGCGCTGGTACTCGCTGCGCGAGCCCGGCGCCGGTTCCGGGTGGCGACGCCCGCGCGACTTCGAGGAGTGCGCCGCATAAGCTGCGAGGTGGGCGTCGAAGTCCATCATGCGAAGTCCATCATGCTGCTGTACAGGCGGCCAGGGTGGCGCGCAGCAGTTCCGGCGGCGCCGTCGTGATCGACGGGCTGCCGAGCGGCTTGAGCAGGATGAAGCGGATCGTCCCGCCCTCGTTCTTCTTGTCGACTTGCATCAGCTCCAGCCAGCGCTGCTCGCCCAGGTCGGGCGCCACGGTCGGCAGGCCGGCGGCGGCGACCAGCGCGCGCACGCGCTCGACGGTCGCCCAGTCGACCAGGCCCATGCGCGCCGACAAGTCGGCCGCCATCACCATGCCGCAGCCGACCGCTTCGCCGTGCAGCCACTCGCCATAGCCCAGGCCCGATTCGATCGCGTGGCCGAAGGTGTGGCCGAAATTCAGCACCGCGCGCAGGCCGCCTTCGCGCTCGTCGCGGCCCACCACGTCGGCCTTGATCTCGCACGAACGCGCGATCGCATGCGCCATCGCTTCAGGTTCGCGCGCCACCAGACGCTCGATGTTCTGCTCGATCCAGGCGAAATACTCGGCATCCAGGATGGCGCCGTGCTTGATCACCTCGGCCAGGCCGGCCGACAGCTCGCGCGCCGGCAGGGTATCGAGGGTCGAGGTATCGGCCAGCACCGCGCGCGGCTGGTAGAAGGCGCCGATCATGTTCTTGCCGAGCGGGTGGTTGATGCCGGTCTTGCCGCCGACCGAGGAGTCGACCTGCGACAGCAGGGTGGTCGGCAGCTGCACGAAGGGCACGCCGCGCATGTAGCTGGCGGCCGCGAAGCCCGCCAGGTCGCCGATCACGCCGCCGCCCAGCGCCACCACGGTGGTCTTGCGGTCGCAGCGGTTGGCCAGCAGCGCGTCGAACACCAGGTTCAGCGACTGCCAGTTCTTGTGCTCCTCGCCGTCGGGCAGGATGATTTCAACCACCTCGCGCCCGCTGGCGCGCAGCTGGCCGGCGACCCGCTCCAGGTAGAGCGGCGCCACGGTGGTGTTGGTGACGATGGCGACCTTGCCGCCGGCGACGTGGCGCGCCAGGAGCGCGCCGTCGTTCAGCAGGCCGGGGCCGATGGCGATGGGGTAGCTGCGCTCCCCGAGTTCAACGTTGAGAGTGATCTGGGCCTGTTCGTTCATCGATGTCTTTGCCAGCCGGCGCGCACGTGCTGCTTCCTGCGCGGCGATCTGGTCCAATATGGTCTGTACCATCGATTGTACGTTAGGACGCCCGGTATCGATGACAAGGTCGGCAATCTCGCGATACAGCGGGTCGCGCTGGGTCATCAGCTCTTCGAGTTTGCGGCGCGGGTCGGCGGTCTGCAGCAGCGGACGGTTCTTGTCGTGCGCGGTGCGCTGCAGGATGCTGTTGATCGAGGCGCGCAGGTAGATCACGGTGCCGCGCTCGGCCAGCAGGGCGCGGTTGGCCGGATCGAGCACGGCCCCGCCGCCGGTCGCCAGCACCAGGTCGTGCCTGGCGGTCAGGTCGCGGATGACATCGGCTTCGCGGCGCCGGAAGCAGGCTTCGCCCTCGATCTCGAAGATCCAGGGAATCGATGCGCCGGTGCGCGCCTCGATCTCGTGGTCCGAGTCCACGAAGCGTTTGTTTAACTTGCGCGCAAGCAACCGGCCGATGGTGGTCTTTCCCGCCCCCATCAGGCCGACGAGGAAGATGTTGTTGTTCTTGGGATGAGGCACTACCAAACCCGCTCAAATGAAAAGACGACCAGTATAGACTGGCCGCCTCTCTTTTCGTCAATTCCGGCGCAGCTTGGGGCTTGCTTTGTGGTATCAGCGGGCGCCGGCCACGCGCTCGGCGACGATCTTCGGCGTGATGAACACCAGCAGTTCGGTCTTGGCGCTCTCGCGGCCGCTGGTCTTGAACAGGTAGCCCAGCACCGGCACGTCGCCCAGCAGCGGCACCTTGCTTTCGCTGTTGCGCTCCGACTGCTGGTAAATACCGCCCAGGACCACGGTGCCGCCGTTTTCGACCATCACCTTGGTCTTCACGTGTTGCGTATTGATCGCAAAGCCGGCGCGGGTTTCCTCGCCTTTCGAGTCCTTGTTCACGTCCACTTCCAGCACCACGTTGCCGTCCGGCGTGATCTGCGGCGTGACTTCCAGGCGCAGGTTGGCCTTCTTGAAGGTGATCGAGGTCGCGCCGCTGCTGGTCGCCACCTGGTAGGGCAGCTCGATGCCCTGCTCGATGACGGCGATCTGCTTGTCCTCGGTGACCACGCGCGGGCTGGAGATGATCTTGCCCTTGCCGTCCGCTTCCAGCGCCGACAGCTCCAGGTTCAGGAAGCGGTTGGCGGCCGAGGAGAACAGGCTGAACGCCAGCGAGGGCGCCGCCACGCCGCCGATCGCGGCGGCCGGCAGGTTCACCATCGTGGTGTTGGTCCAGGCGTCGCCCTGGTCCGGGGTCTGGCCGCTGACCTGGCCGACACCGAGCAGGTTGCCGCCGACGGCGACCCGGTTGTTGCCGCCGATATCCCAGCCGGGCGCCTGGCCATTCGGGAAACGGATGTCGGCGAAGCCGAGCTTGGCGCCCAGGTTGCGCGAGAAGCCGTCGTTGGCCTCGACCAGGCGCGCTTCGATCAGCACCTGCTTGGAGGCGATGTCGGTCTTCTGGATCAGCCTGCGGATATCCTCGATCTTGGAGGCGATGTCGGTCACGAACAGCTGGTTGGTGCGCGGTTCGATGACCGCGCTGCCGCGCTTGGACAGCACGCGGTTCTTGCTGTCGGCGCCGGACGCGCCGCCCCCGTCCAGGCCGAACACGTTGCGGAAGGACTCGGCCTTCTGGTAGTTCAGCTGGAAGATCTCGGAGCGCAGCGGCTCCAGCTCGGCGATCTGGGCGCGCTGCTCCAGCTCGAGCTTTTCCTTGGTCAGCAGTTCTTCCTTGGGCGCGATCCACAGCACGTTGCCGTTCTTGCGCATGTCCAGGCCCTTGGCCTGCAGCACCACGTCGAGCGCCTGGTCCCAGGGCACGTCCTTCAGGCGCAGGGTCAGGTTGCCGCTCACGGAATCGCTGGTGATGATGTTCAGGCCCGAGATGTCGGCGATCGCCTGCAGCGCGGCGCGCACTTCCACGTTCTGGAAGTTGAACGACAGCTTCTCGCCGCGGTAGCCCTGGGCGCCCTGCCCCAGCCGGTTCGGGTCTTCCTTGACCGGGCGCACGTCGACCACCAGCTGGGTGTCGCTCTGGTACACCGACTGCTCCCAGGCGCCGTTCGCGTCGATCGTCATGCGCACGTTGTCGCCCTGGGCGGTCGTCGTCACGCGCGACACCGGGGTGCCGAAATCTGTCACGTCGAGGCGGCGGCGCATGGTTTCCGGCAGGCCGGCGCGCATGAAATCGACCACGATCTGGTTGCCGACCTGGCGCACGTCGACCGCCACCTGGTTGTTCGGCAGGTCGACCACGACCCGGCCTTCGCCGTTGTTGCCGCGGCGGAAATCAAGGTTGCGCAACAAATGGCGTCCAGTGGACGGCATTTGGGCGCCTGGATTCCGGCTTGGCGCGGCGGCCGGGAGGCCGGCGCTGTTCACGGCCTGGGCCACGCCGCCCGAGCCTTCCACGGTCACGATCACGGACTTGCCGTCGATCGCGGTCGCATAGTTCAGGGGACGCAGCAGGTTCAGCACCAGGCGGGTGCGCTCGCCGGCCTGCACCACGTTCAGGCCGCGCACGTCGCCCAGGTTGATGTCCTGGTTGCTCTTGCCGGTGGCATTGCTGGTGGCGCCGAAGTCGAGCGCGATGCGCGCCGGATTGGTGATCGAGAAACCGATCGGCGCCTTGGGCGGCGCTTCGCGCATGGCCACGTTGATGACGACGTTCGAACCCTGCTGGTTGGCGGTGATCGACTCGATCGCGTTGCCCTGGGCGGCGGCGCCGCCCGCGCCCAGCGCCAGCAGCACCGCGCAGGCGGCGCGCGGCAGCCAGCCCGGCACGACGATGCGAATCATTGCATGTGGGGTCATTTCCCGGTCTCCTTGGTTTCCTGCAACTCCAGCTTGGCCATGCGTTCGACCCAATCGCCGGCGGCGTCCTGCATCACTTCCCTGATGTCGATCGCGCCGTCCGAGACGCGGGTCACGAGCCCATAGTTCTGGCCGATCCGCTGGCCGGCCCTGACCTGGAACACCGAGCGCTCGATCTGCACCAGCGCGTAGCTGACGCCGCTCTTCTGGAGTGTACCGACCATGCGCATCGTATCAAGTGGATAATTTTCCAGAAGTTCTTTTGGACGGTTCATGTCCGGCTTGTACGGATTACCCGAACTCGCGGCCACGCGCGCCATCGCCGTCAGCAGCTTGTCGGGGCTGAACGGTTCGACGGCTTCGCGCGGGTCGTAGGCGTAAGGCACGAACTGCTTCGGTTCCGGCAGCGGCTTGACGGCCGGGACGGTCTCCTTCTCGACCTGCTTCATCCAAGTGCGGACTTCGGCGACGCTGCCCTCGCCGCAGCCGGCCAGGACGACGGTCGCGAGCAGCGCCGCAATATTTCGCAGCTGCATCATTTCGCACCTTTCTTGGCTTTCTTGCCCTTGCCCTTGCCCTTGCCCTTGGCGTCCGCGCGCGCCTTGCGCTGGGCGCTCAGTTCGTCCTGGTCGAGGTAGCGGAAGGTCTTGGCGACGGCGTCCAGCGACAGGCCGCCATCCTTGCCGGTGGTGAGCGACATGTTGTTCAGGGTGACGATACGCGGCAGGTTGGCCATGTCGGCGGCGAAGGTGCCGATGTCGTGGTAGCGGCCGCTGACCTTGATCTCGATCGGCAGCTCGGCGTAGTAGTCGCGCACCATTTCCTGGCCCGGCTTGAACAGCTCGAACTGCAGGCCGCGGCCGACGCCGGCCTGGTTGATGTCCGACAGCAGGGCCGCCATTTCCGACTTGCTCGGCAGCTGCTTCTCGAGGCGCACCACGTACTGGTCGACCTGGGCCTTCTGCTCCTGCAGCGCCTCCAGGTTGATCGCCTGCGCCATCTTGTTCCTGTATTCGTCGCGCAGCTTCTGCTCTTCGCGCGCGCCGCGCTCCTGCTCTTCGAACTGGCCGTCCCAGTAGAAGAAGTAGCCGAGGCCGACGGCGGCCGCCATCACGCCCGCCGCGCACAGCAGGCGCGGGGCCAGCGGCCACTGACCCGGCTGGCGTCCCTGCAGGTCCTGGAACTGGGCGGCCAGGTCGGCGCCGAGTTGTTTAAGGTCGATGTTCATGCTCATGCATCACTCCGGCCTGGCCGCGGCCAGCTTGCGCGCGGCGCCCGGCCTGGCTTCGCCTTCCTTGTTGTCCGCGTCGCTCTCGCGCGGGCGCTTGATCGCCACGCCGAGCGTGAATTCGACCACCTTGCGGCCGGTCTTGCTCTTGTCCAGGGTGGCGGCGCGCACCTCGGTCAGGTCGGGGCGCTCGAGCCAGGGCGAGGCGCCGGACAGGTTGCGCAGCAGCTCCGCAACCCGTTCCTGCGACTGGGCGTAGCCGGTCAGGACCACCTTCTGGCCGTCCTGCCTGAACGACTTCAGGTGCACCCCTTCCGGCGTCTGGCGCACCAGCTCGTCGAGCAGGTAGACCGGCTGGTTGCGGTCGCCCTGCAGGTCCTCGACCGCCTGCTGGCGCGCCTTCAGGGCTTCGATTTCCTCTTTCAAGGTCTTGATCTCGCCGATCTTCTTGTCGAGCTCGGCGCTCGCCTGCTTCAGGACCAGGTTGCGCTGGTTCTGGACCGAGATCTGGCGCGCGTTGTAGCCGCCCACCATCAGCACGACGGCGGCGCCGGCCAGCGCGCCCAGCGCCAGCAGGGCGAAGAACGCGGCCTGCTTCTGCTTGCGCTTGGCCTCGCGGTGAGGCAACAGGTTAATGCGGATCATCAGCCGAACCTCCGCATGGCCAGGCCGCAGGCGACCAGGTAGGCCGCGCCTTCCTGGCGCAGCTGCTGTTCGCGCACGCCGGCGCCCAGCTGCATGCCCTGGAAGGGCGTGACCTGCGCGGTCGGGATGCGGGTGCGGCCGGCGATGATGTCGACCAGGCCCGGCACCAGCGCGCAGCCGCCGGCCAGGTACAGCTGGTCGATGCGGGTGTACGGGGTGGAGGTGTAGAAGAACTGGATCGCGCGCGTCACTTCCAGCGCCGCGTTCTCGAGGAAGGGCGTGAGCAGGTCGGCGCGGTAGTTCTCGGGCAGGTCGCCCGACTTCTTGCGCGCCTCGGCTTCCTCGAACGACAGGCCGTAGGCGCGCACGATGTCCTGGGTCAGCTGGGTGCCGCCGAACGGCTGCTCGCGCTCGTAGACGCTGTCTCCGTCGATCAGGACCGACATGTGGGTGGCCTGGGCGCCGAGCTGGAACAGGGCCGTGATCTGACCCGGCTTCGCGCTTGCCGCGCGTTCCAGCGCGCTGCGCGCGGCATACGATTCGATGTCCATCACGGTCGCGGTCAGGCCGGCCGCTTCGGCGATCGCGACCCGGTCCTCGACCTTTTCGCGGCGCGCGGCGGCCAGCATGACTTCCATGTCTTCGCTGGAGTTCGGGGCGGCGCCGATCACGTCGAAATCGAGGCTGACCTCGTCGAGCGCGAAAGGAATATACTGACTGGCTTCGGATTCCACCTGGACTTCGAGCTGGTCTTCCGACAGGCCGGCTGGCAGGATGATCTTCTTGGTGATGACCGCCGCGGGCGGCATGCCGAGCGCTACCAGGCGGGCGCGGGTGCCGCTCTTTTTCCAGACGCGCCGGACGGCGTCGGAGACCTGGTCGATGTTTTCGATGTTGCCGTCGACGACCGCGCCACGGGGCAGCGGTTCGGCGGCGTAGCGCTCCAGGCGCAGTTCACCCTTGCCGGCATCGGCCAGCTCGACCAGGCGAACGCCGGACGTGCTGATGTCGAGTCCCGCCAGCGGCGGACTCGCCTTCCCGAACAAGGAAGCTAGATTGATCACGAACGCATTCCTCCGCTGCCTTTTTCCTGCCCTGCAGGAACCTGTCTTCGAAGGCCCGCGCCGGGATGTTTTCTCTTATAAAACCGGTATTTAGTGCACATATATAAGGCACTGTTGAATCGTAGCAATAAGGATGATCAGGGACAAGATATTTCTGCATAGGAACATACCATTCCGGCGCGAATGCGCCACACTCTTCCCTATGACGTTGCCACCCCGTTCACACCTCGTGCAAGCTCGTCAACAAACCCGCCTTAACACGGCGTTTGATTGCCGCCAAGCCAGTATCAGGGGTGAAGGTGCTGCCTTATAATGAGGCGGATCAATAAAGCGAAAGCCAGCATGAAAGAGAAACAAGCCGCATCTCCCTCTTCCTCGAAATTCAGTCCGAAGCGCCTGATCCTGATGGCCATCGGCGGCATCCTTGGCCTCGGGGCCATCGGTGTGCTGGTCGTCGTGTTCGCACTGGCGATGGCCTACCCCAACCTGCCCGCGCTCGACACGATCACCGACTACCGCCCGAAGATGCCGCTGCGGATCTTCACGGCCGATAACGTCCTGATCGGCGAATTCGGCGAGGAGCGCCGCACCCTGGTCCATTTCAAGGACATTCCCGACGTGATGAAGAAAGCGGTGCTGTCGATCGAGGACGACCGCTTCTACCAGCACAGCGGCATCGACTACTGGGGCATCCTGCGCGCGGTCGTGCACAACGCCGCCGGCAGCGGCGCGCGCCAGGGCGCGTCCACCATCACCCAGCAGGTGGCGCGCAACTTCTTCCTGTCCTCGGAACAGACCTTCAAGCGCAAGGCCTACGAGGCCCTGCTGGCCTGGAAGATCGAGAAGAACCTGAGCAAGGACCAGATCCTGGAGCTGTACATGAACCAGATCTACCTCGGCCAGCGCGCCTTCGGCTTCCAGTCGGCGGCCCAGATCTACTTCGGCAAGGACCTGCGCGACATCTCGGTGGCCGAAGCGGCCATGCTGGCCGGCCTGCCGAAGGCGCCGTCGGCCTACAACCCGGTGGTCAACCCGACCCGCGCCAGGACGCGCCAGCAGTACATCCTGCAGCGCATGCACTCGCTCGGCTACATCACCGACGCCCAGTTCCAGGAAGCGAAGGAAGAGCCGCTCAAGATCAAGTCCGACAGCACCGCCTTCGGCGTGCATGCCGAGTACGTGGCCGAGATGGCGCGCCAGCTGGTGTACGAACAGTTCAAGGAAGACACCTACACGCGCGGCCTGAACGTGTTCACCACCATCACCAAGGCCGACCAGGACGCCGCCTACCTGGCGGTGCGCCGCGGCGTGATGGACTACGAACGCCGCCATCCGTACCGCGGCCCGGAAGGCTATATCGAGATCCCGGGCGACAAGACCGAGGCCGATGAAGCGATCGAGGCCGAGCTGGCCGAGCATCCGGACAGCGACAACATCGTGGCCGCCATCGTGCTGCAGGCGTCCCCGAGCCAGGTGACGGCGACCATCGCCTCGGGCGAGACCATCAAGATGACCGGCGCCAGCCTGTCCTTCGCCAAGGCCTGGCTGGCCGAGAAGGCGGCCCCGAACCGGCGCCTGCGCCGCGGCGCCGTGATCCGCGTGATGCAGGACGACGAATCGAAGTGGCTGATCACCCAGATGCCGGAAGTCGAATCGGCCTTCGTCGCGGCCAGCACCGAGGACGGCGCGATCCGCGCGCTGGTCGGCGGCTTCGACTTCAACCGCAACAAGTTCAACCACGTGACCCAGGCCTGGCGCCAGCCGGGTTCCTCGTTCAAGCCGTTCATCTATTCGGCGTCGCTGGAGCGCGGGCTGTCGCCGGCCACCATCGTCAACGACGCCCCGATCTCCTTCGACGCCGGCCAGACCGGCGGCCAGGCGTGGGAACCGAAGAACTACGACAACCGCTACGAAGGTCCGATGACGATGCGGCGCGGCCTGACGCAGTCGAAGAACATGGTCTCGATCCGGATCCTGAACAAGATCGGCGCACGCTACGGCCAGGAATTCGCGACCCGCTTCGGCTTCGATCCGGACCGCAACCCGGCCTACCTGACCCTGGCGCTGGGCGCCGGCGCCACCACCCCGCTGCAGATGGCGGGCGCCTACGCGGTGTTCGCCAACGGCGGCTACCGCATCAGCCCCTACCTGATCTCGAAGGTCACCGACAGCGGCGGCAAGGTGCTGTCGGAAGCGCGTCCGGAACGCGCCGGCGTCGAAGCCAACCGCGTGATCGACTCGCGTAATGCCTACCTGGTCGACAGCATGCTCAAGGATGTGGTGCGCTTCGGCACCGCGACCAAGGCGCTGTCGCTCAAGCGCCCCGACCTGGCGGGCAAGACCGGCACCACCAACGACTCGATCGACGCCTGGTTCGCGGGCTACCAGCCCAAGCTGGTGGGCATCGCCTGGATCGGCTACGACCAGCCGAAGAACCTGGGCAACCGCGAGACCGGCGGCGGCCTGGCGCTGCCGATCTGGATCGGCTACATGGCCAAGGCGCTGAAGAACGAGCCGGTGGCGGAACCCGTGGTGCCGCCCGGACTGGTGCAGTACGGCAGCGAGTACTACTACGCCGAGAACCCGCCGGGCACCGGCGTGCAGACCCTGGATGTCGGCCCGCCGCCGGCGCCGGCCGAGCAGAAGGCGCGCGACGCGGTGAGGAACGAGTTGTTCTGAGGCCCGATCGCGGAAAAGAGAAGGCGGCCACCGGCCGCCTCAGACTGCTGACAAAGTCAAAAGCCCTCGCCAACGGCGGGGGCTTTTGATTTAATGTCATCATGCTCAAGACACCTTCTCCCTTCCAGCACGAGCTGGAGATGGTCACGCTGGAACAGCTGGTACCGCAAGACCATTTGCTGCGTCTGATCGACCGCCACATCAAGTTCGATTTCATCCGGGAACAGACCGCGCATTTGTACTGCGCCGATAATGGTCGCCCAGCACTGGACCCTGTGACGCTGTTCAAGATGCTGTTCATCGGCTACCTGTTTGGCATTCGTT
>NZ_KB908091.1 GCF_000382345.1 Massilia niastensis DSM 21313 | reverse complement strand
TTGCGGAACATCTCCACGCCGGTGCAGGTGGTCTTCACGGTGTCGACGATACCGACGATCTCGATTTCTTCGCCGACCTTGATCACGCCACGCTCGACACGGCCGGTCACGACGGTGCCGCGGCCCGAGATCGAGAACACGTCTTCCACCGGCATCAGGAAGGCGCCGTCAACGGCACGTTCCGGGGTCGGGATGTAGGTGTCCAGGGCTTCTGCCAGGCGCACGATGCACTCTTCGCCCATTTCGCCCGGCTGGCCTTCCAGCGCCATACGTGCCGAACCCTTGATGATCGGCAGGTCGTCGCCTGGGAACTCGTACTTCGACAGGAGTTCGCGGACTTCCATTTCGACCAGTTCCAGCAGTTCTGCGTCGTCGACCAGGTCGCACTTGTTCAGGAACACGATGATGTACGGAACGCCAACCTGACGCGCCAGCAGGATGTGCTCGCGGGTCTGCGGCATCGGGCCGTCAGCGGCCGAGCACACCAGGATCGCGCCGTCCATCTGGGCGGCACCGGTGATCATGTTTTTGATGTAGTCGGCGTGGCCTGGGCAGTCGACGTGCGCGTAGTGACGGTTCGCGGTTTCGTACTCGACGTGCGCGGTGTTGATGGTGATGCCGCGTGCCTTCTCTTCCGGAGCCGCGTCGATCTGGTCGTATGCCTTGGCTTCGCCGCCGAATTTCTTCGACAGAACGGTCGCGATTGCAGCCGTCAGGGTGGTTTTGCCGTGGTCAACGTGACCGATGGTGCCGACGTTGACGTGCGGCTTGGTCCGTTCGAATTTTTCCTTTGCCATTTCCTATCTTCCTTTAAAAGAACGATTACTGCTTTATTGTTTGCCGGGGGCAGGACACCCTGCCCCCGAATATTGATTACTTGGCCTTGGCGGTGACGATAGCATCAATCACGTGCTTCGGAGCTTCCGAATAGTGCTTGAATTCCATCGTGTAGGTCGCGCGGCCCTGGGTTGCCGAACGCAGCGAGGTCGAGTAACCGAACATTTCCGACAGCGGAACTTCGGCCTTGATGATCTTGCCGCCGCCGCCCGGGATTTCGTCCATGCCCTGCACCATACCGCGGCGGGACGACAGGTCGCCCATCACGGAACCGGCGTAGTCTTCCGGCGTTTCGACTTCCACGGCCATCATCGGCTCGAGGATGACCGGGCTTGCTTTACGGCAGCCGTCCTTGAACGCCATCGAGCCCGCCATGCGGAACGCGTTTTCGTTCGAGTCGACATCGTGGTACGAACCGAAGGTCAGGGTGACCTTCACGTCCACGACCGGGTAGCCTGCCAGCACGCCGCTCGACAGGGTCTCGCGCACACCCTTTTCAACTGCCGGGATGTATTCGCGCGGAACCACGCCGCCCTTGATCGCGTCGACGAACTCGAAGCCCTTGCCCGGCTCTTGCGGTTCGATCGTCAGCACGGCGTGACCGTACTGGCCACGGCCGCCCGACTGCTTGACGAACTTGCCTTCGACGTCGGTGACAGCCTTGCGGATGGTTTCGCGGTATGCCACCTGCGGCTTGCCGACGGTCGCTTCCACGCTGAATTCACGCTTCATGCGGTCAACGATAATTTCCAGGTGCAGCTCGCCCATGCCACCGATGATGGTCTGGCCCGATTCTTCATCGGTACGCACGCGGAACGACGGGTCTTCCTGAGCCAGACGGTTCAGTGCCAGGCCCATCTTTTCCTGGTCAGCCTTGGTCTTCGGCTCGACAGCCTGCTGGATCACCGGCTCCGGGAACACCATCTTTTCCAGGATGATCGGAGCGGCCGGATCGCACAGGGTTTCACCGGTGGTCGCTTCTTTCAGGCCGACCGCAGCGGCGATGTCGCCTGCGTGGACTTCCTTGATTTCTTCGCGCTGGTTCGCGTGCATCTGCAGAATACGGCCGACGCGTTCCTTCTTGCCCTTGATCGGGTTGAACACGGTGTCGCCCGACTTGATGACGCCCGAGTAGACGCGGAAGAAGATCAGCTGGCCGACGAACGGGTCGGTCATGATCTTGAATGCCAGGGCCGCGAACTTTTCGTCGTCCGATGCGCGACGGGTGGTCGGCTGGTCGTCTTCGTCGGTGCCCGAGACCGGCGGAATGTCGATCGGCGACGGCAGGTATTCGATGACCGCGTCCAGCATTGCCTGCACGCCCTTGTTCTTGAATGCGGTGCCGCACATCATCGGGACGATTTCGCCGTTGATGGTGCGCTCGCGCAGTGCCTTCTTGATGTCGGCTTCCGACAGGTCGCCTTCTTCGAGGTACTTGTTCATCAGCTCTTCCGACGCTTCAGCGGCGGTTTCGACCAGCTTCTCGCGCCACTCGTTGGCTTGATCAACCAGCTCGGCCGGCACGTCGACGTAGTCGAACTTCATGCCCTGCGAAGCGTCGTCCCAGAGGATCGCCTTCATCTTGACCAGGTCGACCACGCCCTTGAAGTTGTCTTCGGCGCCGATCGGGATCTGCAGCGGGATCGGGTTCGCCTTCAGGCGAGCGCGCATCTGCTCGTAGACCTTGAAGAAGTTCGCACCGGTACGGTCCATCTTGTTGACGAAGGCCAGACGCGGGACTTTGTACTTGTTAGCCTGACGCCACACGGTTTCCGACTGCGGCTGCACGCCACCGACTGCGCAGTAGACCATGCATGCGCCGTCCAGGACGCGCATCGAACGTTCCACCTCGATGGTGAAGTCGACGTGGCCCGGGGTATCGATGATGTTGAAGCGGTGCGGCTCGAAGTTGTTCGCCATGCCCTTCCAGAAGCAGGTCGTCGCGGCCGAGGTGATGGTGATGCCGCGCTCTTGTTCCTGCTCCATCCAGTCCATGGTGGCGGCGCCATCGTGCACTTCACCGATTTTGTGGTTCACGCCGGTGTAGAACAGGATGCGCTCGGTGGTGGTGGTCTTGCCGGCGTCAATGTGAGCGGAGATACCGATGTTACGGTAGCGCTCGATTGGGGTAGTGCGTGCCATAATTTTTCCTAAATCTTTGAATGGACAAAACCGAGCAGCATTTTGAAAATCAAAATGTGCCCGGCCTGAACAACGGATACATGGCCGCTCCCCCAGTGGGGTTTGGCCATTTGCTTAGAAGCGGAAGTGCGAGAACGCCTTGTTCGCTTCAGCCATGCGGTGCACTTCGTCACGGCGCTTCATCGCGCCGCCGCGGCCTTCCGCGGCTTCCATCAGTTCACCACCCAGACGTTGCGGCATGGATTTTTCGCTGCGCTTGTTTGCGGCTTCGCGCAACCAACGCATGGACAGCGCCATACGACGAACCGGACGAACTTCCACTGGCACCTGGTAGTTGGCGCCGCCGACGCGGCGGGACTTGACTTCCACCAGCGGCTTGCAGTTGTTGATCGCGGTCGTGAACACTTCCAGCGGGTCTTTGCCCGACTTGGATTGAATGTGTTCGAACGCACCGTAGATGATGTTTTCTGCGACCGACTTCTTGCCGGACAGCATCAGAACGTTGACGAACTTGGCGACATCGGTGTTGCCGAATTTTGGATCCGGCAGAATCTCGCGCTTGGGTACTTCACGACGACGTGGCATTTCAATTCCTTCCTGTCTTCAGTTGAGTGCGTTAACCGCACTCGCGAGGGATCCTCATGATCCTTCACTTACTCGGCCTTCCGGCCGGCTCAACTTAACTAGTTAATATGACCTGTTTGTGACCAGACACGAAGAATTACTTCTTCGCAGCCTTCGCACGCTTGGCGCCGTACTTCGAACGCGCCTGCTTACGGTCTTTCACGCCCTGGGTATCCAGTGCACCGCGGACCATGTGGTAACGCACACCCGGCAAGTCTTTCACACGACCGCCGCGCAGCAGCACGACCGAGTGTTCCTGCAGGTTGTGGCCTTCACCGCCGATGTACGAAATGACTTCGAAACCGTTGGTCAGGCGCACTTTGGCGACTTTACGAAGTGCCGAGTTCGGCTTCTTCGGCGTGGTGGTGTACACACGGGTGCACACGCCGCGCTTTTGCGGGCAGTTTTCCAGTGCCGGCGACTTGCTCTTCACAACCGCGGCTTCACGCGGCTTGCGAATCAGTTGATTGATGGTTGGCATCGTTAATAATCCAACAAAGTACTACTACGTTGACGACCCGGGCCAAAAAAGGGCTGGCCCGGGGACTAAAACCGAGTCCCGTATTCACTGACAGCGGAGGCGACGAAAGCCACTCACCGATGGGAGCGGCTGCGAATGCGTATACGATGTGCAGAATAAATTCGAGAACTCGCGAGTATAGACCCGTTGTGACAAGGGGTCAACCGGTTTACCGCTCTGCCAGCCCGGCGGCGGGCAAGTGGCGCGGTCAACCGGCAAGAATGTGGCATCGCGGATACAGATGGGAGCTGGCGCACGCCCGGCAGGGCCGGCATAGCTTTTCCAGCGATAAAGACAGCATAATAGCCGATTTTCCCGCCGCCACACCGATGCACACCCTGCTGCGCCCTGCCAATCTCTACCTGCTGCTGACCTATGCGGCGCTGTCGGCCATGCCCTTCGCCGCGCCGCTGATGGGCGCGCCGCTGGCCGCCCCCTGGCGCGTGGCCGGGATCGGCGTGTTCGCCTGGATCGCGGCCTGGGCGCTGTGCAAGCGGCCGGCGTATTTCCACTGGGCGCTGCTGCCCGCCTTCCTGGCGCTGCCGACCGAGCTCTACCTGCTGACCTACTACGGACAGGGCATCTCGACCCACCACCTCGGCATCATCGCCGAGACCAGCCCCAGCGAAGCCCAGGAATTCCTGGGCGACCAGGCCTGGCTGCTGGGCGTGGTGCTGGCGGGCGTGCTGCTGTGGTGGATCTCGGCCTGGGTGGCGGCCTGGCGCACCCGCGACCTCGACTGGAACGACCGCTCGCGCTGGCTGGTGCTGGCGGTGCTGGGCGCCTGCTCGGCCGTGCTGCTATATGGCCACGCGTTCGGGGTGGCCGCTCCGCCCGCGGCCGCCGCTGCGGCGGACAGCGCCACGCTCCACCCGGCCAAGCGCGACGGCGCCGCGTTGCCGCCGCTGCCCTACTGGGCGCAGCCGCCGGTCGACCTGGGCTCGCTGGCCCAGTCCTGGCCGTTCGGACTGGCCGCGCGCGGCGTCGATTTCTACCGCGAGCGGGTCTACCTGGCGGAACTGAACCGCCGCAGCGCCGCCTTCCGCTTCGGCGCCCGCCAGGCCGGCGAGCCGCAGGTGGAGACGCCGCAGGTGGTCGTCATGGTGCTGGGCGAATCCTCGCGCTTCGACCGCTGGAGCCTGAACGGCTACAAGCGCGAGACCAATCCCTTGCTGTCGCAGGAGGCGAACCTGGTCACGCTGCCGGACGTGATCACGCCGGTGTCGGCGACCCGGCTCTCGGTCCCGGTGATCATCTCGCGCAAGCCGGCGATGCAGAGCCTGAAGGATGGCTTCTCCGAGAGGTCGGTGCTGTCGGCCTTCAGGGAAGCCGGCTTCAAGACCTTCTGGCTGTCCAACCAGGTCTCGTTCGGCAAGTTCGACACGCCGGTGTCGGTGTTCGCCAAGGAGGCCGACGAGGTCGAGTTCCTGAACCTGGGCGGCTTCACCGACAATTCAAGCCACGACGCGGTGCTGCTCGATCCGCTGCGGCGCGCCCTGGCCGACCCGGCCCAGAAGATCCTGATCGTGCTGCACACGCTGGGCAGCCACTGGAACTATGCGCACCGCTACCCGAAGGAATTCGACCGCTGGCATCCCTCGCTGCGCGGGATGGCCAAGCCGGACTACACCAACGTCTCGCTCGAGCCGCAGATCAACAACAGCTACGACAGCGCGATCCTGTACACCGACTGGTTCCTGTCGAACGTGATCGGGGTGCTGAAGGAGTCCGGCCTGCCCTCCTCGCTGCTGTACGTGGCCGACCATGGGCAGACCCTGTACGACAAGTCGTGCAAGTTCGCCTTCCATGGTCATAACACGCAGTACGAATTCCACGTGCCGGCATTCGTGTGGTATTCGGATGCATACCGCGAACGCTTCCCGTCCAAGGTCAAGCAGCTGATCCGCCACCGCAAGGCCAGGCTGTCGACCGAGAACATGTTCCATACCCTGCTCGACATGGCGGACGTGCGTTATCCGGACGAGCGGCTGGAGCGCAGCTTCGTGAATGCGAAGTTCAAGCGCCACAAGCGCTATGTGGACAGCTATGGGTGGACCGACTACGACAACGCCACCATGAAGGGCGACTGCCGCGAGGTGATCGCGCGCGGCAAGCCGCTGCCGCGCAGCTAGCCGCGTCCACAAGGCAGGCGCTACTCCCGCAGCGCCTGCACCGGCCGGATCCGCATCGCCGCCAGCGTATGCCGCAGCGTCGACCCCATGGCGACCAGGCCCGCCACCGCCAGCGCCGCCGTCAAGGTCCACACCCCGACCGGCGCCTGCTCCGTGAAACCGGCCAGGTAGCGCTGGATCGCCACGAAGGCCACCGGCAATCCCAGCAGGGCCCCGACCGCGATCAGCACCACGAACTCGCGCGCCACCAGCCGCCCGATGGCCGCCTGCCCGGCGCCATACAGCTTGCGCAGGACGATCTCGCGCGCCTTGCGCTGTACGCTGTAGGCCGCCAGCACATAGATGCCGAAGGCCGCGATCGCGATCGCGATCACGCTCGACGCAGCCAGCAGCCTGGCCAGGCGCAGGTCGTCGGCGTAGCTGAGGGCGAACATGCTGCCCACGCGCTGGATCTCGAGCACGTCGTTGGGGAAGTAGCGTGGCCACAGTTCCTCGATCGCCCTTTGCACGGCGTGCATGTCGCGTTCGCTGCGGATGGTGAACACGCCCGTCCGGTTCTCGAGCAAGTAGACCGTGGCCTGCATCTCCTCGCGCGCCGAGCGGTGCCGGATGTCGGGCGCGACGCCGACCACCTGCATCGCGCTGGCGCCGTCCGGCGTGCGTATGAACTTGCCGACCGCGTCCTCGGCGCTCGCGAACCCGAACTTGCGCGCGCCCGCCTCGTTGATCACGATCCTGTCCTCGTCCCCGGCCTTGTCGCGCGCCGGATCGTACAGGCGTCCCGCCACCGGCTTCAGGCCATATACATGGAAGAATTCCGGGCTGACGAACAGCATGCTGATCTCGACCGCATTGCCGCCATCGCGCCGCAGCGCGGTGCTGTTGCGGTTCACCGTCACCGGCGCGTCGCTTTCGGCCACGCCCGTCACGCCCGGCAGGCGCACCAGGGCGTCGCGGAAGGCGCGCACCCTGGCGCTGCGCATGTCGTCCGCGGCCTGCACCAGCAGCAGCGGGGCCGGATCGAAGCCGGGATCCAGGCTGCCGGCGTAGCGCGTCTGCCAGGCCACCGCCAGGGTCAGGCTGGTCAGGCCCATCGCGGCGGCGAACTGCAGCACGCTCAAGACACGGCGCAGCCGCAGCCCGCCCGCCGTTTCGCTGTTGCCGCGTCCCGAGAGGGCGCCGGTCGGACGCACCTTCAGCGCCGAGAAGGCCGGGTAGGCGCCGGCCAGCAGGCCGAGCGCCAGTCCCAGCAGCACGCTGAGGGCGAGCGAGCCTGGCGTGAACATGCTGTCGAGCTTGCGCTGCACCAGGTCGGCGAACACCGGCAGCAGCAGCCAGGCGAGCAGCAGGCCGATCGCGGTGGCGATCATGCACACCAGGACCGATTCGGCCAGGAAGTGGCGGCCGACCGCGCCGGCGCTGGCGCCCAGCACCTTGCGCACGGCGATTTCACGCTGGCGCCGCAGGGTCCGCACGGTGGCCAGGTTGACGTAGTTGGTGGCCGCCAGCGCCAGGATCAGCAGCCCCACCCCGGCCAGCCCGAAGATGGTCCTGCGGTCGCCGTGGACCGGCGTCTGCTCGCGCAGCAAGGGGTCGAGGTAGGCATCAAGCAGGGGCCCGAGCCGGAAATCGATCATGTCGTGCCCGTTCAGCGATGCGATCTGGTCCGGGCTCTGGCGCTGGTAGAAATTCGAGGCCAGCATCGCGCGCCGCACCGCGTCGAGCACCGCCTGCGCCTGCGCGCCGGGCAGCAGCTTGACGTAGACGCGGCCATGCGCCGAGCCCCAGTTGGTGGTGACCAGCTGGCGATACTCCGGCTTCCAGATCGCCGTCCCGATGCCGGCCAGGATGGCGTAGGGCGAGGTGGTGGCGGCCGGCTGGTCCTCCAGCACGGCGGCCACCAGGTAGGGCTGGCCGGCCAC
Source organism: Massilia niastensis DSM 21313 (assembly GCF_000382345.1). GTDB lineage: Bacteria > Pseudomonadota > Gammaproteobacteria > Burkholderiales > Burkholderiaceae_D > Telluria > Telluria niastensis. The sequence goes on along the minus strand of NZ_KB908091.1, from coordinate 108,147 downwards.
CTGCACCGTCTTGCCGACGGCGTCCGCGCTGCCGAACAGCTTGACCGCCGTCTCGCGCGTCAGGGCCAGCGCATCCGGCCGCGCCAGCGCCAGCGCCAGGTCGCCGGCGAGGACGCGCGGATCGAAGATGCGGCGGAAATCGGGATCGACCACCGTCAGTCCGAGCGTCTGGACCTGGCTGCCCACGCGCACGTCGATCTCGCTGTCGATGAAGGCAGTGGCCAGCACCGGGACGCCGCTGCCGACGATGGCGTCGCGCGCGGCCAGGCTGGACGCATCGCCCCAGTTGCCCGAGGCGCCGGCCGTGTTCCAGTGCTGCATGAGCCGGTAGATCTGCCCGCGCTGCGGCACATGGCGGTCGTAGGACAGCGAATGGGCCACGTAACCGAGCAGCAGGAAGCAGGCGGCGAAGCCGACGGCCAGTCCCAGGACCACCACCGCCGAATACGCCGGTTCCTTGACCAGCAGGCGCCAGCCGATGCGGAAGTCGCGCAGTGTCATCCGTCTCTCCTCATGCCGCCTGCAGCGCGTCGACCACCACGCGGCCATCGAGCAGGTGCAGGGTGCGCGACGCCTGGGCCGCGTGCGCCGGCGAGTGGGTCACCATCACCACGGTCGTGCCTTCGGCATTGATGTTGCGCAGCAGCCGCATCACCTCGTCGCCATGGGCGGTGTCGAGGTTGCCGGTCGGTTCGTCGGCCAGCAGCATGGCCGGTTCCGCCACCAGGGCGCGCGCGATCGCGACGCGCTGCTGCTGGCCGCCGGACAGCTGCGACGGCCGGTGGCGGGCGCGGTGGGCCACGCCCAGGCGCTCCAGCATCGCCTCGACGCGGCGCCGCCGTTCGGCCGCCGGGACGCCGGTGTATTCGAGCGCCAGCTCGACGTTTTCAAGCACCGTCAGTTCCTCGATCAGGTTGAAGCTCTGGAAGATGAAGCCCACCCGGCCGCGGCGCAGTTCGTTCAGCCGCGCCTCGCTCCAGCCGGCCACATTCTGGCCCTCGAAGAAATAATCGCCTTCGGTCGGCACGTCGAGCAGCCCGAGCACGCTGAGCAGCGTCGACTTGCCGCAGCCGGAAGGACCGGTGATGGCCACGTATTCGCCGGCCGCGATGTCGAGGTCGATGCGGTCGAGGGCGGTGGTCCGCACCTCCCCCGCCACGTGGATCTTGGTGACGCCCCTGAGTTTCAGCATGTCGGTTCCTCTTCTCGATGTCGGTTGTTTTTACCGGATTACCTGGTCAATTGCAAAAGCTCGGCCTTGGCGAACGGCGCGTAGCTCGAAATGATCACCTGCTCGCCCCTGGCCAGGCCGGACAGCACTTCGACCTGGCTGTTGTTGCGGCGGCCGAGCCGCAGTGCGCGCTTTTCCGCGCGTTCGCCGCCGGGGGCCAGCACGAAGGCCCAGGCGCCGCCGGTATCGTTGACGAAAGCGCCGTTGGGCAGCAGCAGGGCCTGGACCGGCTGGCCCAGGGTCAGCTGCGCATCCAGGCTCTGGCCGGGACTGAGGACGCCGGGCTGGCCGTCCGCGAACACCATCTCGGCGGTGAAGCGGCCATCCCTGATCTGCGGGAAGACCTTGCTGACCTTCAGCGCATGGCGCCGCTCGCCCTGGGTCACGCCGCCCTGCAGCCCGACCGCGACGCGGCTCAGGTAGAACTCGTCGATCCGGACCGACAGCTTGAAGCGCTTCGGGTCGTCGATGCGCCCGATGTTCTGGTCGGGACGAACGGTCTGGCCGACCTGCAGGCGGAAGTCGGTGAGCATCCCGTCGCTTGGGGCGCGCACCGCCAGCGCGTCGACCGTGGCGTTCACCAGATGCAGGCCGGATTGCAGGCCGCCGATGGCGGTCTCCATCTGCTGCAGGCCGCGCTGGCGGACCCGCTCCTCGGTCTCGATGCTGCGCCGTTCGTCTTCCAGCGCGCGGCGCTGCTGCGCCAGCCTGTCGGCCGATTCTTCCAGCGCCACCGGGGAAATGAAGCCGCGTTCCGCCAGCCTGCCGTTGCGCGCATGCTGCTTCTCGGCCTGCCGCACCGCGAACTCGAGGTCGGAGAAGCGGCGCCGATGCTCGCTGCGGCCGGCTTCCTGCGCGACGCGCAAGGTGGCCAGGTTCGAGATCTGCTGCGCATGTTCCGCCTGGCGCTCCAGCAGTTCGAGGTGGCGCTGCGGGTTCGAGAGCCGGAACAGCAGCTGGCCCTTCTTCACCGGCTGGCCGTCCTGGACCAGCACTTCCTCGACCCGTCCCGACTCGACCGAATCGAGCATGATGGAATTGAGCGGCTGGGCGGTGGCGCGCACGACGATATCGTCGCGGAACACGCCGCGCTCGACCCGGGCGATGCGGACGTCGCTGCTGGCCACCTGCAGCCCGTGCGGCAGGAAATGCCAGACGGCGAAGCCGAACGCCAGCAGCGCGGCCAGCGCGGCGCCGATGCGCAAGAAGGAGCCGCTGCGGCGTCCGGTCACCACCGCGTCCATCGCGGCGCCGGTGACGGCATGAGGGGGAATGCGATCCATGATGGCTCTCGAGTCGGAATGCCCTGTGCACCGCAAGCTTCGTGCCAAGCCCCTGGAGGGCGGCGGGAAGGCGTTCCCGGGCGCATCGCGGCGACAAGCTGTCCGGATCCGGACAGGTCGGGTGTGCGCTTCCGGACAGGCGCCCCAGGGGCCGTCGCGGGACGGGTTTGCCGCTGCTAGAATGGCTGCTCCACTGCCCCCTGTGCTCCGACCCTGATGGCCGATCCCACCGCCAGCATCCTGATCCTCGACGACGATGACGACGTCGCCTGCGCGGCGAGCATGCTGCTGCGCCGGCGCCATGGCGCGGTCGCGACGCTCGGCGACCCGGCGCGCCTGGAGGCGCTGCTGCAGGCTGGCGTGCCCGACGTCGTCCTGCTCGACCTGAATTTCACTCCCGGCCGCATCGACGGGACCGAAGGCCTGGCCGTGCTGGACCGCCTGCGCGCCCTGCCCCGGCCTCCGAGCGTGATTGCGCTGACGGCCTATGCGGACGTGCCGCTGGCGGTCGAAGCCCTGAAGCGCGGGGCCAGCGATTTCATCACCAAGCCCTGGGACAACGCCCGGCTGCTGGCCGCTGTCGATGGCGCGCTGGCGCGGCGTGCGAGCGCCGCGGTGCCGTCCGCGCCGGCCCTGATGGGCGACTCGGCGCCGATGCGCGAGCTGAAGGCGATGGTCGCCGGCGTGGCGCCGACCGAAGCCAATGTCATGGTGCTGGGCGAGAACGGCGTGGGCAAGGAACTGGTGGCGCGCGCCATCCACGGGACCTCCAGCCGCGCGGGGTCCATCTTCCTGGCGGTCGACATGGGCGCCCTGCCGGAGACGACGTTCGAAAGCGAATTGTTCGGCCACCGGAAAGGCTCGTTCACCGACGCCCGGTCCGACCGCGCGGGACGTTTCCAGGCCGCGCGCGGCGGCACGCTGTTCCTCGACGAGATCGGCAACATGCCGCTGCCGGCCCAGGCCAAGCTGCTGACCGCCCTCGAACGGCGCGAAGTCACGCCGCTGGGCGCCGACCGCGCCGAGCCGATCGACGTGCGCATCGTCAGCGCCACCAATCTCGACGAAGCGCGATTGTTCGATCCGTCGGTGTTCCGCCCCGACCTGCTGTTCCGCCTGAACACCATCGTGCTCCGGGTGCCGCCGCTGCGCGAGCGGCGCGACGACATCCCGGGACTGCTGCACCATTACCTGTCGCTGTACGAAGCCCAGTACGGCCGTCCGGTGCGCGAACTGGCGGCCCATGCCCTGGTGCGCCTGTGCGAATGGTCCTGGCCCGGCAACGTGCGCGCGCTGCGCCATGCCTGCGAACGCGCCGTCATCCTGGCGGCCCAGGCCGAGTACCGGTTCGAGGACTTCGGCCTGTTCGCGCCCGCGTCCGCGGCGCAGGCCGCGCCTGCCGCCGCCGCACGCCCGGGCGATGGCGAGGAGTACAAGCTGGGCGCGCTCGAACGCGAGACCATCGCCGCCGCCCTCGACAAGGCCAAGGGCAACATCAGCCTGGCGGCGCGCATGCTGGGACTGAGCCGCGCGGCGCTGTACCGCAAGCTGGGCAAGCATGGCATCTGAAAGTCGGCTCAAGAGCGCCGTCCTGCTGTGCGTGGCCGGAGCCGTGCTGCTCGCCTTCGGCGCGGGCGCCGTGCGCGACTCGCCGCGCCTGGTGGTGCTGTGCGCGCTGGGCGCGCTGCCGCTGCTGGCCGTCCTGTGGCGCTGCCTGGACCGCCTGGCCGCGCTGCGCCACCCGGCGCCGCCCGAACCGCGCGCCGTCTTCAATATCGAGCAGCAGGGCCTGCTCGACAATGCCCTGGCGCTGGAGACGCGGTTCGAACATGCGCCGATCGCGCTGTTCCGGATCGACGGCGGCGCGGGCGAAGGAGCTGTTGTCCCGCTGAACGCCAACGCGCGCAAGCTGGTGGCGCCGGGACGCGCCAGCGATACCGCCGACCTGTACCGCCAGCTGGTCGCGCAGCCGGGCGAGCGGCGCACGCTGATCCAGTTCGAGACCGAGCGCGGCGCCGAGCGCGCCCTGCTCGCGCTGTCCTCGCTCGCGCTCCTCGGCAAGCCGCAACGGCTCGCCGCACTGATGCCGGTCGAGAGCGAACTGGAAGCGGAAGCGCTGAATGCATGGCGCCAGCTGGTGCATGTGCTGACCCACGAGATCATGAATTCCCTGACCCCGGTGGCCTCGCTGTCGCGCACCGCCCATGAGCTGGTGAACGACTGCCGCGACGCGCTGCCGCCGGAAGTGAGCGGCGACCTCGGGACCGCGCTCGATGCGATCAGCCGCCGCGCCGACAGCCTGGTCGCCTTCGTGGCCAGCTATCGCAGCCTGTCGAACGTGCCGGCCGCACATCCCGAACGGATCCACGTCGGCGCCCTGTTCGAGCGGGTGGCGGCGCTGGTGGGCCCGGCCTGGCGTGCGCGCGGCGGGCAGGTGCATTTCTCGGTGGAGCCCACTTCGCTCGAACTGATGGCCGATCCGGGGCAGCTGGAGCAGGCGCTCATCAACCTGCTGAAGAACGCGTTCGAGGCCACGGCGAAGGTCGACAAGGGCCAGGCCTGGGTCAGCGCCCGCCTGGTGCGCGGCGCCCGCCTGCGGATCGAGGTGGAGGACGACGGTCCCGGGGTGCCCAACGCCCTGGTTGCGCAGATCTTTACCCCCTTCTTCAGCACCAAGAAGCAGGGCGGCGGCATCGGCCTGGCCATGGTGCGCCACCTGGTCCACGAGAACGGCGGCACGGTGCGCTATGCGAAGTCGGTGGGCGAAGGGGCGCGCTTCATCATCAGTTTCTAGTCCGGGAGGTGCCCGCCCGATGCGCAACTATCCGGTTGCATTGATGCGCCGTTGCGTCTACACTCGGAATATGCAACCGCCTGGTTGCTTGACGAGACCTCATCGACAGGAGACATGAGCATGACCGCAAGCACGAACACCGACAGCATCGAACGCAGCATCGCCATCAAGGCGCCGCGCGCGCGGGTCTGGCGCGCCCTCGTCAACGCCGAGGAGTTCGGCAGCTGGTTCGGCGTGAACCTGAAGGGCCAGAGCTTCGCACCGGACGGGCTGGTGCGCGGGCACATCACGCACCCCGGCTACGAGCACCTGCAGTTCGAGGTGCGCGTCGACCGCGTCGAGCCCGAACACCTGCTGTCGTTCTACTGGCATCCGTATGCGATCGATCCCGAGGTCGACTATACGCAGGAAGAGCCGACGCTGGTGACCTTCACCCTGCAGGACACGCCGGACAAGGGCACCCTGCTCAAGGTCGTCGAATCCGGTTTCGACCGCGTGCCGCCGCATCGCCGCCTCGAGGCCTTCCGCATGAACAGCCAGGGCTGGGACGCGCAGGTCGGGAACATCGCGCGCCATGTCGGCGGATAAACGCCGACGCGCGCACGGCGGGGAGCCGGCCGAGGGCCTCGCCGAGGTCTTCGCGGCCCTGGGCGATCCGACCCGGCTGCGGCTGGTCTCCCTGCTGTGCGCGGGCGGCCTGCTGTCGATCGCCCAGCTGACCACGGGCACCGACATGAGCAGGCAGGGCGTGACCAAGCACCTGCAGGTCCTCGCCGACGCCGGCCTGGTGCGCGACGTGAAACTCGGACGGGAGCGGCTCTGGGAGCTCGCCCCGGACCGGCTCGACGAGGCGCGGCGCAGCCTCGAAGCCATCGGCCGGCAGTGGCAGACCGCGCTCGAGCGGCTCAAGACCTTCGTCGAGTCGGACAGTCCCGATTCATCCGCCTGACCTCATCCGCCTGACCTCATCCGCCTGAAGCGCCCGCCGGGCGATCGATCCTGGCCCTGGCGGCGCCCGCCACATTCTTCAGCCAGGGATTCGCCTCGTGCCAGCGTTCCGCGAACGCCTGGATCGCCGGCAGGTGCTGGAGCGATGCGCCCAGCATGTCCAGCCCGTCCATGAACATCCGCCGATGGCGTTCGCTCAGGGTAAAGCCCGCCGATCCGGTCGCGCTGTGCACCTGGAGCTGCTCCACGTCGATGCGCACCTGCACCGGTGACGCCGCCGCCGCCGCCTCCGCCGCCTCCGCGAACAGGCGCTGCATCTCCTCTTCCGACACGATCGCCAGCATCAGGCCGTTGTTCATGGCATTCGAGTAGAAGATCTCGCCGAAGCTCGATGCGACGACCGCGCGCACCCCGAACTGCTGGAGTCCCCAGACCGCGTGCTCGCGGCTCGAACCGCAACCGAAATTCGCGCCGCCCAGGAGGATGGGCGCACGGACATAGGCCGGCTGGTTCAGGACGAAGTCCGGGCGCGGATGCCCCTGTCCGTCGAAGCGCAGGTCGTACAGGATGCCGCGGTCCAGTCCCGCCTTGTCGATGCCGCGCAAGAACTGCTTCGGGATGATCTGGTCGGTGTCGAGGTTGGCGATCGGGAGCGGCGCTGCGATCCCCTCGATGATGGTGTGTTTACTCATGATGTGCCAGAAGCCTTCTTACGTCGGTGATTTTCCCGGTGACCGCGGCGGCCGCCGCCATGGCAGGACTCATCAGGTGGGTGATCGCCCCCCGCCCTTGCCGGCCTTCGAAATTGCGGTTGGTGGTGGACGCGCAGCGCGTGCCGGGCGCCAGCACGTCGTCATTCATGGCCAGGCACATCGAGCAGCCGGGCTTGCGCCATTCGAATCCCGCCGCGACCAGCCTGGCGGCGATGCCCTCGCGCTCCGCCTGGTCGCGCACCGCGCCCGATCCGGGCACCACCATGGCGCGCACGCCGGGCGCCACCTTGCGCTCGCCGATCACCTCGACGACCGCCCGCAGGTCCTCGATGCGGCCGTTGGTGCAGGAACCGATGAACACGTGCTGGATCGCGACGCCTTCCAGCGGCATGCCGCTGCTCAAGCCGGTGTACTGCAGCGCCCGTGCATCCGACGCGCTGGCCGCTGCCGGAATGGCGCCCGTCACCGGGATGGCCTGGTCCGGGCTGGTGCCCCAGGTGACCGTGGGAACCAGGTCGGACGCGTCGAAGGAATACTCGACGTCGAAGCTCGCATCCGGATCGCTGGCAAGCGTCCGCCATTGCGCCAGCGCGCGTTCCCCCAGTCCTGCGTCTTCGGCCAGGTCCGGGCAATGCGCCAGCACGTACTGCACGGCCGTCTCGTCGGGGGCGATCAACGCGCCGCGCGCACCGGCTTCCACCGCCATGTTGCACAGTGTGAAGCGCGCCTCGGTACTGAGGGAGGCAATGGCGGAGCCGCAGAATTCGACCACATAACCGCGGGCTCCCTGTGCGCCGATGCATGCGATGACCATCAGCACCAGGTCCTTGGCGGTAGTGCCAACCGGGAGCTTTCCGTCGATGCGGATGCGCATGTCCTTCGCCAGGCGGTAGACCAGGGTCTGCGTGGCCAGCAGGTGCTCGACCTCCGTGGTGCCGATACCGAAGCCGAGGGCGCCGAGGGCGCCGTAGGTGGTGGTGTGGCTGTCCCCGCAGATGACGACCATGCCCGGCCGGATCATGCCGTGCTCGGGCGCGATGACGTGCTCGATGCCCTGCCAGCGGTCGTTCGTGTCGAACAGCGGAATCCCGTGGCGGTCGCAGTTGCGTTTCAGGTTGCTCGCCTGGAGCGCGGAATCCGCATCATCGATGATCCGGAACTTGTCCGGATGCGTAGGAATGATGTGGCTGACGGTGGCGACGTTCTGTCCCGGGTACAGGGTTGTCAGTCCACGCTCGTCCAGGCCGGCGAAGGCCTGGGGACTCGTGTACTCGTTCATCAGGTGCAGGTCGGCGTACAACAGGACGTTATCCTGGTCCAGCTGCACGACCGTGTGCGAGTCCACCAGTTTTCGGTAAAGTGTCTTGCTCATGTTGGTCTGTCGGTTGGGGTTACTCGGCGCTGATGCCGCGTTCCTTGATCAGCTTGGCCCACAAGGGGAGTTCCTGCGCCAGCCGCGCCTGGGCTTGCGCCGGCGTCGACGGGATCGGGTCGAAGCCGTCCTTGACCAGCTTGTCCTTCAGCTCGGGCGAACTGATGGCCTTGTTGAGCGCGGCGTTGAGCTTGTCGATGATCGGCTTGGGCGTATTCGCCGGCGCGAAGACCATGAACCAGGTCTCGAAGTTGTAGCCGATGGCGCCCGATTCCTGGAGGGTCGGCACGTCCGGCATCAGCGGGGAGCGTTTCGGCCCCGTCACGCCGATGGCGCGCAGCTTGCCGCCCCGGACGTGGGGAACGGCTGCGGACAGCACGGGGAAGCTCATGTCGACCATGCCCGCCATCGTGTCGAGCAGGGCGGGACCGCCGCCCTTGTAGGGCACGTGGGTGATGTCCGTGCTGGTGACATCCTTGAACAGCTCGGCGGCCATGTGGAAGGTGCTGCCCGGCCCCGCCGAGCCGTAGTTGAACTTGCCCGGCTGGGACCTGGCGGCGGCGAGGAGTTCTTTCGTGTCCTTGCCCGGGAAGGCCGGATTGACGACGAGGACGTGCTGGGACGAGGCCACCATGCCGATCGGCGCCAGGTCCTTCAGCGTGTTGTAGGACATCTTGGCGAACAGCGAAGGATTGATGGCCAGCGAGACGGTCTGGAGACCGATGGTGTAGCCGTCGGGTGCGGCCTTGGCGACCGCATCGACGCCGATGTTGCCGCCCGCCCCAGCCTTGTTCTCGACATAGATGCTGCCGCCGGCCGCCTTGGCCCATTCGTCCGCGATGCGCCGGGCGACGATGTCCGCGCTGCCGCCGGGCGCATAGGGTACGAGCAGGCGGATCGGCCGGGACGGATAGTTTTGCGCGAACACGGCAGTCGATGCGAATGCCGCTGCGGCAAGCAGTGCGAGTTTCAGTTTCATGGTCTCCTCCGATGGTCTGTTTTGGTCTGTGGGCGCCGACCTTGGTTGGCGCGATCGGTAGGGATATCATATTCAAAAAAAGAAGCTTTATAATTCACCTTTTCGCACTTCATTCAGTCGAATAGGTTACGAATGGACGGTCTTTCCGATTTGTCGTTCTTTGCGCTGCTGATCAAGCAGGGGAGCCTCGCCGGGGCGGCCCAGGAGCTGGGCGTCACGCCGCCTGCGGTGAGCAAGCGGCTGGCCGCCATCGAGGCGCGCCTGCGGGTCCGGCTGCTCAACCGGACTACCCGCCGCATGAGCCTCACGCCGGAAGGGGAAACCTACCTGGCGGAAGGCGAACGCCTGGTCGCCGAACTGGAGGCGCTCGAGCGCAAGATCTCGGGCGGGAGCGTCGTCCCGCAAGGCTTGCTGCGGATCAGTGCGACCCTTGGGTTCGGCCGCAAGTATGTGACGCCGCTGCTGTCCCGCTTCGCCAAGCAGTATCCCGAGGTGGAAGTCCAGCTGCACCTGACCGACCGTCCGGTGAACCTGGTGGAGCAGGCCTTCGACCTGGCGATCCGTTTCGGCGAACAGCCGGATGCGCGGCTCACGGCGCGCAAGCTGGCGGACAACCGCCGCTTCCTGTGCGCGTCGCCCGCCTATATCGCCGCACGGGGGGTGCCGGCCTCGCCGCGCGACCTGCACAATCACAGTTGCATCGTCCTGCGCGAGAGCGATGAAATCTTCGGCAGCTGGCATTTCCGCTCCGGGACGAGGCAGGAGACCGTCAAGGTGCGGGGACCGCTCAGCTCGAACGACGGCGAGACCGTGCTCGCCTGGGCGCTGGATGGGCATGGCATCGTGCTGCGCTCCGAGTGGGACGTGGCGCCCTATCTGCGTTCGGGGCGCCTGCGCGTGCTGCTGACGGAATGGACGACGCCGCCGGCCGACATCTACGTTCTTTTTCCGACCAAGAGCCATTTGCAGGCGAAGACGCGGGCGATGGTCGATTTCATGCTGGACGCGTTTGCGGATAAGCGCAGAACGGATCGGTCGAGCGGCAATGACACCGAATTGCTCTGGTAAGTGCCTGGCCTGGCGCGCGTCTATCCAGGCCAGTCCTGCTCACCAGCAGCTACGCAGGGAGTACGATGAGGCCGGAGCGCGATTTGCCGGCACGGCGAATCGTGGAAGCGGAGGGAGAGGATGAATGGTGTGGCGCTCGACGAATGGGAGCTTACAGGCCGAAGACGCACCCATGTGCAGCAGTACTGGCAGCCCCGTTTTGCGGCCATTCCCGAGGTGGCGACGGCGTTCCTGGCATTGCGCGAGGCGGCGCGGCAAGACGGGATCGACCTGCTCCCCTGCGCCTCTTACCGTCCGCTCGATGCCCAGGTCCGGATCTGGAACCGGAAGTTCTCCGGACAAGCCCCGCTATATGACATGGATGGACGTGTACGGGATCATGGGTCGCTCACGCAGCATGACATCGTACACGCCATCCTGGGCTGGTCGGGACTACCGGGGGCCAGCCGCCGACACTGGGGCACCGACATCGATGTCTTCGACCGGACTGCCATGCCGGTCGGCTACAGCCTGAAACTGCTGCCGGAAGAAGTCGCTCCGGGCGGCATATTCGAGCACCTGCATGCCTGGCTTGACATGCATATCGAACGCTTCGGGTTTTATCGTCCGTATCGTTGCTACCACGGCGGCATGTATCCGGAGCCGTGGCACCTGAGCCATGCGTCGTCCGCCGAAGCTGCGCTCGAAACGCTCGATATCGACCTGCTGGCGCGGGTGATCCGTGAGTCGGACATGCTGGGACGCCAGCTAGTTCTCGACATGCTCCCCGAGATGTATGCCACCTACGTGGTGAATGTCGACCGTCCTTTCGTCCGATAGTCACGTCTCATCCCTGGCGCGCCAGCGCGATGAAGGCTTCCAGGTATTCGGTCCCCGCATCCGCCTCGCGGCTCCCCAGGAAGATCTGCTTGAACACCCCCTTCCCCAGCCGCACCGGCGCCACCGCCATCCGGTCCGCGTATTCCTCCACCAGCCAGCGCGGCAGCGCCGCCACCCCTCGCCCGCTGGCGACCATCTGCAGCATGATGTCGGTGGTCTCGATCGCCTTGCGCTGGCGCGGCACGCAGCCGGCCGGCAGCAGGAACTGGTTGTAGATGTCGAGGCGGTCGATGTCGACCGGATAGGTGATCAGGACTTCGTCGGCCAGCTGCGCCGGCTCGGCGTGGTCCAGGCCCGCCAGCGGATGGCCCTTCCCCACCACCAGCACCTGCTCGTAGTCGAACACGGGCACGAAGCGCAGGCCGGGGCGGTACACGGGATCGGGCGTGACCAGCAGGTCGATCTCGTAGCCGAACAGGGCGCCGATGCCGCCGAACTGGAATTTCTGCTTCACGTCGACATCGACTTCCGGCCATTCGGCGAGATAAGGCGTCACCACCTTCAGCAGCCACTGGTAGCAGGGATGGCACTCCATCCCGATGCGCAGCGTCCCGCGCTCGCCCTGCGCGAACTGCTGCATCAGGCGCTCCGCATGCTCGAGCTGCGGCAGCAGCCGGGTGGACAGCGCCAGCAGGCATTCGCCGGCCTGGGTCAGGCGCAGCGCGCGCCCCTCCCGCTTCCACACCTCGGTGCCCAGCTGCAGCTCGAGCTTCCTGATCGTGTGGCTGAGGGCCGACTGGGTCAGGCACAGCACGTCGGCGGCGGCGGTCAGCGAACCGCAGCGGTCGACCTCGCGAATGATGGAGAGATGGATACGCTCAAGCATACATGAATGAAATTAATCGATATATGAAATCATACCAATTTTATTCATGTATCGAACTGTCTATGATGAACTCATCCATCACACAGACTGAGCATCATGACCACGACCCACAATCTCGGCTTCCCGCGCATCGGCGCGCAACGCGAACTGAAGTTCGCCCTGGAGCACTACTGGAAAGGCGAAACGCCGGCGCAGGCACTCCAGGACCTGGGCGCCCAGCTGCGCGCGAAGCACTGGAGCCTCCAGGCCGGGCTCGATTTCGCGCCGGTGGGCGACTTCTCGCTGTACGACCAGGTGCTCGACATGAGCTTCACCCTCGGGAATATCCCCGAGCGCGCACGTGGCCTGCCGGGCGCTGCGCTGGACAGCTACTTCCGCGTCGCCCGCGGCCGCGCTCCCGCCGACAGTAGCTGCGGCTGCGTGCATGCGGGCGAAATGACCAAGTGGTTCGACACCAACTACCACTACATCGTCCCCGAATTCAGCGCCGCGACCCGCTTTTCCCTCGACACCAGCCGGTTGCAGGAGCAGCTCGCGCAGGCGCGCGCGCTCGGCGTCAAGGCCAAGCCGGTGATCATCGGACCGCTGACCTACCTCTGGCTGGGCAAGGCGAAAGACGGCAGCGACAGGCTGGACCTGCTGCCCGCGCTGCTGCCGATCTACGCGGCGCTGCTGGACTGGTTCGCGCAGGAAGGCATCGAATGGGTGCAGGTCGACGAACCGGCGCTGGTGACCGACCTCGACGCAAGCTGGCAGCAGGCTTACGCGACAGCCTACGAAGCGCTGCGCAACAGCGGCGTCAAGCTGCTGCTGGCGACCTACTTCGGCCGCCTGGAAAGCAACCTGGCCCTGGCCTGCGCATTGCCGGTGGACGGCCTGCACCTCGACGCCATCAATGCGCGCGCCGAGGTCGGCCACGTCATTCGCGAACTGGCGCAGGACAAAATCCTGTCGCTGGGCGTGATCGACGGCCGCAACGTCTGGAAGACCGACCTGCACGCGACGCTCGCCTGGCTCGAGCCGGTGCAGCGCCAGCTGGGCGAGCGCCTGTGGATCGCACCGTCCTGCTCCCTGCTGCACGTGCCGGTCGACCTGGCCAGCGAGCAAAGCCTGGATCCCGAAGTCCGCTCCTGGCTCGCCTTCGCCGTGCAGAAGCTGGAGGAATTGCGCATCCTGGCGCGCGCACTCGACCATGGACGCACCCAGGTGCAGGAGGCGCTGGTGGAGAACGCGGCCGCGATCGACCGCCGCCGCGCCTCCCCGCGGGTCCACAATCCCGAGGTCGCGGCGGCCCTGGCCCGGATCACCCCGGCGCTGGGCCAGCGCGCCCAGGCCCACGTGCAGCGCAGCGCGCAGCAGGCGGCGCTGCTCAAGCTGCCCGCCTATCCGACCACGACGATCGGTTCCTTCCCGCAGACCCCGGCCATCCGCCTGGCGCGCCAGGGGTTCCGGCGCGGCCAGCTGGACCAGGCCGACTACGAGACCGCGATGCGCGCCGAGATCGCCCGCTGCGTGCGCGAGCAGGAGGCGCTGGGACTGGACGTGTTCGTGCACGGCGAGGCCGAGCGCAACGACATGGTCGAATACTTCGGCGAACAGCTGGAGGGCTACGCCTTCAGCCAGTACGGCTGGGTGCAGTCCTACGGTTCGCGCTGCGTGAAGCCGCCGATCCTGTTCGGCGACGTCAAGCGCCCGCATCCGATGACGGTGAAATGGACGACCTACGCCCAGTCGCTGACCGATAAACCAATGAAAGGCATGCTGACCGGCCCGGTCACGATGCTGAACTGGTCCTTCGTGCGCGACGACCAGCCGCGCCTGGTCACCTGCCGCCAGCTGGCGCTGGCGATCCGCGAAGAGGTGCTGGACCTGGAAGCGGCCGGCGTGCGCATCATCCAGATCGACGAAGCGGCCCTGCGCGAAGGCCTGCCGCTACGGCGCGAGGAAGGGATGGATTACCTGCGCTGGGCGGTCGAGTGCTTCCGCATCGCCGCCAACGGCGTGCGCGACGAGACCCAGATCCACACCCACATGTGCTATTCGGAGTTCAATGGCATCATCGCGGCGATCGCGGACATGGATGCGGACGTGATCACGATCGAGACCTCGCGCTCGAACATGGAGCTGCTGGACGCCTTCGACGGCTTCCGCTATCCGAACGACATCGGCCCGGGGGTGTACGACATCCACTCGCCCAACATCCCGAGCCAGGACCAGATCGTGGGCCTGATGCGCCAGGCGGGACAGCGCATTCCGGCGCAGCGCCTGTGGATCAATCCGGACTGCGGACTGAAGACGCGCACCTGGGACGAAGTGCTGCCCGCCCTGCGCAACATGGTCGCCGCCGCACACACCCTGCGCGCGGGCGCCTGAGCCGGTCAGGCGGCGTCGCGCACCGGAGCGGGCGCCGCCGGCTCCATCAGGTGGCTGCTCAACCAGTGCGCCACTTCCGCCGCCCTGCCCTCGATCCGCGCGCCGAAGCCCTGGGTCGCCAGCAGGGCGATGCCGTTCGGGTTGCGCAGCACGCCCGGCGCCAGTACCGGGCGGCCGCTGGAGGTGTCGATGCAGTACGGGTCGAGCCGCTCGCGCAGCAGGGGCGCCAGCACCAGGTTGTGCGAGGACACCAGCACCAGGTCGCGCCCGGACAACTGTTCCAGCACCGCGCAGGCGGCCGACACCGACTCCAGGTGGTTGGTGCCCCGGAATACCTCGTCGATCAGGCAGATGCCGGGCGGATCGCCGGCCGCCTCCAGCAGCTCGCGCGCGCGCCGCAGCTCCGCCATGTACAGGCTTTCGCCGCCCAGCAGCGAATCCTCGTTCTGCATGCTGGCGCGCACCGGGAGCGCCGGCAGGCGCGCCTGCGCCGCATAGCAGAAGCCGAAGGCGCGCGCCGCGACCAGGTTCAGGCCGACCATGCGCAGGAAAGTGCTCTTGCCGGACGCGTTCTGGCCCGAGACGAAGGCGCCGCGCCCGTCCAGCGCCAGGCTCAGGGCGCCCGGGCGCTCCATCAGCGGATGGACGCCCTGCTCCAGCACCAGCGCGCGTGCCGGGGCGCGTTCGGCCCAGCACCAGTGACCGGATTCACCCAGGTGACGCGCCAATGCCACGTCGGCTTCCAGGTTGGCGCACGCCACATACAGCTCGCGCAGGAAGGCGCGCTCCGCGTCCACGAGGCCCCTGGTCCGGTAGTGGAAGCCGACGTTGGCGGCCGCGAACCAGTCGGCATAGGCTTTCCCGCCCGGCGTCATGCGGATCAGGAGGGAATGCGCCAGGCGGCGATGCAGGCGCCCGGCGGCGTCGCGCGCGGCGGCGAAGGGGGCCAGCAGCGGATCCTGCTGCTGCCCAAGGGTGCCGCAGGTGCGCAGGAGCGCGTGCAGCGAACGTAATACACCGGCCCAGGCCTCGATCCGGCGGTGATAGCGGACCTGCAGCATCATCAGCGGCGCCAGCACGGCCGCGGTGGCGAGCCAGCCCAGCGGCAGCGTGATGAGCGCGGCGACCGACAGCAGCAGCGCCAGCGGCAAGGTCCACAGCCAGCGCGCCCAGGACGGCGCCGGCGGCGCCGCGTCGCCGAACAGCAGGCCGGCCACCTCGGTGTCCGCATGGCGCAGGGTGCGCAGCCAGCCATGCAGCGCCGCGCGCCGCGCCGGGTCGTCCACCAGGGTGCGCAGCCTTTCCTTCAGGGCCGCGCATTCCCCGTCGTCCAGCCCCGCGCGCAGGCGCCGATGCAGCACCTGGCGGCCGAAGATGCTGACGCCCTGGGCCAGCTTCTCTTCATAGGATTCGAGCAGCAGGTCCTGCCAGGTCTGGTCGTCGAGCGCGGCCGCCCCGCCGGGCGCGGCCAGGTGCAGGGCGGCGATCTCGTGCGGGGTGAAGAAGTGGCGCGGCGGGTCCGCCGCCGCATCCGGCACGATGCCGCGCCAGAGGGCTTTCAGGTGGTCGAACAAGGCCAATGCGTCCTCGCGGGTGTCCCGGCGGCGCCGGATTCGCCCTCCAGATGCGAACGGACATGCCATATTGCAAGATAGCAAACCGCCAGCGGCCGCCATTACCCGCCATGGATGGCGCGCCCTCCGGTCAACCCGGCATTGTACGTTCCCCCACATACCGCCGTCCTGCGCTCTGGCAGGATATCCGCGCAAGCCTCGATCACAATGACCAGGAAAGGTATGGCTCTCATGAAACGCGCTTCCACCGCGGCCGTGCTGTGCATGGCGTTCGGCGCCGCGTCCGCCCAGCAGGGCGACGGCACCCAGTTCTCGACCGGAATCAACATCTTCAAGCCGAACAAGGTGGAAGCCACGCCGGAGCGCATCCGCGCGCTGAAGGCGCCCCAGGGCTTCACCGTGAGCGCCTTCGCCACCGGCCTGAAAAACCCGCGCATCATCGCCGTCGCGCCCAGCGGCGACGTCTATGTCAGCCGCCGCGACCAGGGCGACGTACTGCTGCTGCGCGACGCCGACAAGGATGGCCGCGCCGACGGCGCCCCCGTCACGGTGGCCAATCGCGCCGGCGCGCACGGGCTGGCGATCAGGGACGACAAGCTGTACCTGGTCACCGTCAAGGAACTGTTCGTGGCCGATATCCAGCGCGACGGCCGCCTGGGCGCCCTGAAGATGCTGGTCGGCGACCTGCCCGACGCCGGCCAGCACCCCAACCGCAGCATGGCCTTCGGTCCGGACGGCATGCTGTACCTGAGCGTCGGCAGCACCTGCAACACCTGCAACGAGAGCAATCCCGAAAACGCCACCCTGCTGCGCATCGCGCCGGACGGCAAGAAGCGCAGCATCTTCGCCAGCGGCCTGCGCAACCTGATCGGCTTCGGCTGGCATCCGCAAACCGGCGAGCTGTGGGGCTTCGACCATGGCATCGACTTCCTGGGCGATAACCAGCAGCCGGAAGAGCTCAACAAGATCGAGCTGGGCAAGCAGTACGGCTGGCCGCACGTGTATGGCGCCAACCAGATCTACCCGCAGAGCACCCCGGTGGGCGAGATCAGCAAGGAACAGTGGAAGGCGCGCAGCATCCCGATGGTGCTGGGCTACACGGCGCACGCGGCGCCGATGCAGATGGTGTTCGCCAGCGGCGACATGCTCCCGGCCGAGTTCCGCGGCGACGCCTTCGTGACCATGCGCGGCTCGTGGAACCGCAACCCGGCCTCCGGCTACGAGATCGTGCGCGTACGCTACGCCGACGGCCAGCCGGCATCGGTCGAACCCTTCGTTACCGGCTTCCTGACCGATGGCGGCAAGACCCACATCGCGCGCCCGGTCGGCCTGGCGGTGGCGAAGGATGGCGCGCTCCTGATGGCGGACGACGGCAACGGCGTGATCTACCGGATCGCCTACACCGGCCCGAAGACGGCCGCCGTCGGCACGGCCGCGCCGCCCGCCGGACCGATGCAGGAGCAGGCCAACAAGGGGAACAAGGTCCCGCTGGCCAGCAAGCGCCCCGAAACCGAGGCCAGGGGCCAGCTGTCCGTGAGCTCGTCCGCCTTCCGCCACGATGCCGCCATGGACGAGAAGTACAGCGAATACGCGGACGGCGTCTCGCCCCCCTTGGCGTGGAAAGCGGTGCCGGGCGCGAAATCCTATGCGATCGTGATGGAAGACCCGGACTCCACACCAGTCACCCCCACCGTGCACTGGCTGGCCTGGAACATCCCGGCCGGCGTGACCAGCCTGCCGGAAGGCGTGCAGGAGCAGCCGCGCCTGACCGATCCGGAAGGCGTGCTGCAGGGCCGCAACACGCGCGGTTCGATGGGCTACTACGGACCGAAGCCGCCGGTGGGCGACCCGGCCCACCACTACCATTTCCAGGTGTACGCGCTCGACAGCCTGCTCGACCTGCCCTTCGGCGCCGACCGCGAGCAGCTGCTGCAGGCGATGCGCGGCCACGTGATCGCCAAGGGCGCCATCGTCGGACGCTACGCACAGCGCCAGAAACCGCAGAAGTAAGCCGGCCGTACGCGGACAGGCTGTCCGCGTACGTACGACCTCTCCCGGACGGACACTGCGGACACTGCTGTCCGCCCTGTCCGCTCGTTATGAATCAATGACTTAGCAGCTGGCACGGATCGTGCAATAACGACAGCATCTTGCCGTTACTGGACACATCATGATCCGCGATACATCACAACAGGACGCCGTCATCGCCCCGCTGCCGGCGCAGAAATACAAGCGCCGCGCCATGTGGGCCGGCGCCGCCGCCGCCCTCGTCGCCGTCAGCCTTGCCGCGCTGTCGGCCTGGAACAACAGCGAACACTCGGTGTCCGGCAGCCGCCTGCGCATCGCCGAAGCCAGCCGCGGCACCCTGGTGCGCGACGCTTCCGTGAACGGCCGCGTGGTGGCCGCCATCAGCCCGACCCTGTATTCGACCGCGCCCGCCACCGTCAACCTGCAGGTCGCCGCCGGCGACACCGTCAAGAAAGGCCAGGTCCTGGCGGTGCTGGAATCGCCCGACCTGACCGATGAACTCAAGCGCGAGGTGTCGAGCTACGAGCAGCTCAAGGCCGAGGTGGCGCGCCAGCATATCCTGTCGCGCAAGCAGAAGCTGCTGGCCCAGAAGGAAGCCGACACCGCCGAGATCGAGCGCCTGTCCGCCCAGCGCACGCTGGAGCGCTATGAAAGCGTGGCCCAGGTCGGCATCATCGCCAAGATCGACTACCAGAAGGCCAAGGATGCGCTGAACTCGGCCCAGATCCGCGCCCGCCATGCCTCCGAGGCGGCCGGCCTCGAAGGCGACGACGTCCAGCTGGCGCTGAAGACCAAGGTCAACGAGCTGGAACGCCAGCGCCTGTCGATGGCCAACGCCCAGCGCCGCGTCGACGAGCTGACCGTGCGCGCCCCGGTCGACGGCTTCATCGGCACCCTCAACGTCCAGCATCGCATGGTGGTGGCGGCCAACGCGCCGCTCATGACCCTGGTCGATTTGTCCAAGCTCGAAGTCGAGCTGGAAGTGCCGGAAACCTATGTCAACGACATGGGCCTGGGCATGAGCGCCGAGATCACGCTGCCGACCGGGAAGGCCACCGGCAAGCTGTCCGCGCTGTCGCCGGAAGTCGTCAAGAACCAGGTGCTGGCGCGCGTGCGCTTCGACGGCGAACAGCCCAAGGGCCTGCGCCAGAGCCAGCGCGTGACCGCGCGCCTGCTGATCGAGGAAAGGCCGAACGTGCTGATGCTGCCGCGCGGTCCCTTCGTCGAGAGCGAGGGCGGACGCCACGCCTACGTGGTGCAGGACGGCGTCGCCGTGCGCACCCCGATCCAGATGGGCGCCACCAGCATCTCGCACGTCGAGATCCTGTCCGGCCTGAAGCCCGGCGACAAGGTGGTCGTCTCCGGCACCGATACCTTCAATAACGCCACCCGCGTTTCGATCAACCGCTGAACAAGAACACAAACACAAGGAGAATCCCATGCTGCGCATGACCAACCTGAGCAAGGTGTACCGCACCCACATGATCGAAACCCACGCGCTGCGCGGCTTCGAGATCACCGTCAACCAGGGCGAGTTCGTCACCGTGACCGGTCCCTCCGGCTCGGGCAAGACCAGCTTCCTGAACATCGCCGGTCTGCTCGAGGAATTCACCTCGGGCGAGTACATCCTCGACGGGGTCAACGTGAAGGGACTGGACGACACCGCGCGCTCGCGCCTGCGCAACGAGAAGCTCGGCTTCATCTTCCAGGGCTTCAACCTGATTCCCGACCTGAACCTGTTCGACAACGTCGACGTGCCGCTGCGCTACCGCGGCTTCAATGCCAGGGAGCGCAAGGAGCGCATCGAGGACGCGCTGTCCAAGGTCGGCCTGGCGTCGCGCATGAAGCACTACCCGGCCGAACTGTCGGGCGGCCAGCAGCAGCGCGTGGCGATCGCGCGCGCCCTGGCCGGCTCGCCCAAGCTGCTGCTGGCCGACGAACCGACCGGCAACCTCGACACCCAGATGGCGCGCGGCGTGATGGAACTGCTGGAAGAGATCAACGCGGCCGGCACCACCATCCTGATGGTGACCCACGACCCGGAACTGGCGGTGCGCACCCACCGCAACGTGCACATCATCGACGGCCAGGTGTCCGACCTGGTGCGCAAGGGCCCGACCCTGGTCGACGCCAAGACTTCCGTGACCGCCTGAGGATCCGCCATGTTCGGTTACTACTTCAAGCTCGGCGTGCACAGCCTGCGCCGCAACCCCGCCCTGACCGCGCTGATGGTGCTGACCCTGGCCATCGGCGTGGCCGCCAGCGTCTCGACCCTGACCATCCTGCACATGATGTCGGGCGACCCGATCCCCCACAAGAGCGACCGCCTGTTCGTGCCCCAGGTCGACAACGGCCCGGTCGAGGGCTGGACGCCCGGCGACGATCCGAACGACATGCAGATGAGCTATCCGGACGCCGCCAACCTGCTGAAGAGCGGCCAGGGCGAACGCCGCACCGCCATGTACGGCATCGAAGTCCCGGTCCAGCCCCCGCGCACGGACATCCCGGCCTTCAACGCCAACGGCCTGGCGCCCACGCGCGACTTCTTCGCCATGTTCGATGTCCCCTTCCTGCACGGCCAGCCATGGACCGAAGCCGATGACGCGCGCGGCGCCGACGTGGTGGTGCTGAGCCGCGCCATCGCCGAGAAGCTGTACGGCGAAACCAGTCCGGTGGGCCAGCGCCTGATGATGATGGGCCATCCGTACACCGTGGTCGGCGTGGCCGACAAGTGGGCGCCGCTGCCGCGCTACTACAAGCTGATCGGCGGCCGCCGCTTCGGCACCGGCGAAGAGTTCTTCATCCCGTTCTCGAGCGCGATCCGGCACGAGACCGGCCACTCCGGCAGCATGAACTGCAGCGCCAACCGCGATCCCGGCTTCGCCAACCTCCTGACCTCGGAGTGCACCTGGATCCAGTTCTGGGTCGAGACCCGCACCGCCAGCGACCGCTCCGACCTGCAGACCTACCTCGACAACTACGCCAGCGAGCAGCGCAAGCTGGGACGCCTGAAGCGCAATGCGCCGAACGAGGTGTACAACGTGATGGAGTGGATGGAAAAACTGAAGGTGGTGGGCAACGACAGCAAGCTGTCGGCCTGGCTGGCGTTCGGCTTCCTGGTCCTGTGCCTGGTGAACACCATCGGCCTGCTGCTGGCGAAGTTCTCGGTGCGCGCCGCCGAAGTCGGCATCCGCCGCGCGCTGGGCGCCTCGCGCCGCGAGATCTTCCGCCAGTTCCTGATCGAGACCGGCGTCGTCGGCCTGGTCGGCGGGGTGCTGGGCCTGGTGCTGGCCTTCGGCGCCCTGGCCCTGATCGGCATGCAGAGCAAGGGCATGGCGGCGATCGCGCGCATGGACTGGCAGATGCTGGCGGTGACTTTCATCATGTCAGTGAGCGCGGCCCTGGTCGCCGGCCTGCTGCCGACCTGGCGCGCCTGCCAGGTAACCCCGGCGATCCAGCTCAAGTCGCAATAACGAACCAGCGAATAAGGAAACCCATCATGGAACTCCGTCCCATCCTGTCCGCGCTGCTGCGCAACAAGACCGGCCCGATCCTGGTCGCGCTGCAGGTCGCGCTCAGCCTCGCGATCCTGGCCAATGCCCTGCACATCGTGAACGAGCGCCGCGAAAAGGTGGCGCGCCCGACCGGCCTGTCCGACGAAGCCGCGACCTTCTACTTCACCGTCCGCAACCTGAACAGCGACGGCCCCGAGCAGATGCTGGCCACCATCAAGCGCGAGACCGAGGTGCTGCGCGCGGTGCCCGGCGTGGCCTCGGCGGCCTACGTGACGCAGATGCCGGTGTCGGGCAGCGGCAGCAACAACAGCGTCGCGCTCGACCGCCGCCAGGAGCGCGAAAGCGCCATCGCCTCGATGTACATCTCGGGCGACTCGCTGGTCAAGACCTTCGGCCTGAAGATCGTCGAAGGCCGCGACTTCCTGCCGCAGGAACTGGTCGACGTCAACGAGAACACCAGCCGCGAACTGCCCAAGCAGCTGATCATCAGCAAGGCGCTGGCCGACAAGCTGTGGCCGGGCGGCTCCGCGATCGGCAAGACCATGTACTTCGGCACCGGCGAGGAAGCCCTGGATACGCAGATCGTGGGCGTGGTCGAGCGCCTCCAGTCGGCCCACGCCGAGACCGGCGAGCGCGGCGAGTTCTCGGCCATCGTGCCGGCGCGCGTGTACGGCCAGCCGGGCGCGCTGTACGCGCTGCGCGCCGAGCCGGGCCAGCGCGACCGCGTGATGAAGGAAGCCGAGGCGGCGCTGCGCAAGTCCTCGGCCACCCCGATGATCCTGGAAGCCAAGACCGTCGAGGAAGACCGCAAGAACCGCTACCGCGCCGACGTGGCGCTGTCGTGGATGCTGATCACGGTCAGCGTGCTGCTGCTCCTGATCACCTGCTCGGGCATCGTCGGCATGGCCAGCCTGTGGGTGACCCAGCGCCGCAAGCAGATCGGCGTGCGCCGCGCCCTGGGCGCGCGCAAGATCGACATCCTGCGCTACTTCATCGCCGAGAACTTCATGATCACCAGCGCCGGCGTGTTCGGCGGGGTGCTGCTCGGCGTCGGCCTGAACCACCTCCTGGTGAGCAAGCTGGAAATGGCGCGCCTGCCGTTCGTCTACCTGGCCGGCGGAGCGATCGTGTTCTGGGCGCTCGGCATCCTGGCGGCCTACGGCCCGGCGTGGCGCGCGGCCAGCACCTCGCCGGCCCTGGCCACCCGCAGTACCTGAGGCCGGACGACCGATGTTATGCTAGCGGACATGCCCACTGTTCTCATCATTGACGACAATGCCGCCGTGGCGATCGCGCTCGACGTGCTGTTCTCGCTGCACGACATCGCCGCGCTGCGCGCCTCCTCGCCCGAGGAGGGCCTGGCCCTCCTCGGGAGCGAAGCGGTCGACCTGGTCATCCAGGACATGAATTTCACCGCCGACACCACGTCGGGCGAGGAAGGGGTGGCGCTGTTCCGCGAAATCCGCAAGCGCCATCCCGACCTGCCGGTGATCCTGCTGACCGCCTGGACCCACCTGGACGCGGCGGTCGACCTGGTGAAAGCCGGGGCGGCCGACTACCTGTCCAAGCCCTGGAACGACGAGCGCCTGCTGGCGACCGTCACCAACCTGATCGAGCTGGGCCAGGCGAATCGCGCCCTGTCGACGCGCCTGCAGCGCGAGCGCCGCGCCAGGCGCGAGCTGGAACAGAACTTCGACCTGCGCGGCCTGGTGTGGCAGGACCCGGCCACCGAGCGCGTGCTGAGCCTGGCCTGCCAGGTCGCGCGCGCCGACGTGCCGGTGCTGATCTCGGGGCCGAACGGCACCGGCAAGGAACGCATCGCCGAGATCATCCAGGCCAACTCGCAGGTGGCCGACGGTCCCTTCGTGGTGCTGAACTGCGGCGCCCTGCCCTCGGAACTGATCGAGGCCGAACTGTTCGGCGCGGACGCCGGCGCCTACACCGGCGCCTCGAAGGCGCGCGAAGGCAAGTTCGAGGCGGCCGACGGCGGCACCCTGTTCCTCGACGAGATCGGCAATTTGCCGCTGGCCGGGCAGATGAAACTGCTGCGCGTGCTGGAAACCGGACGCTTCGAGCGGCTCGGCTCGAACCGCGAGCGCCAGGTGAAGGTGCGCGTGATCAGCGCCACCAACGCCGACCTGGGCGCCATGATCCGCGCCGGCACCTTCCGCGAAGACCTGTACTACCGCCTGAACGTGATCGAGCTGCGCCTGCCGCCGCTCGCCGCGCGTCCGGGCGACATCCTGCCGCTGGCGATCGGCTTCCTCCCGCGCGGCAAGCGCCTGCACCCGTCCGCCGAGGCGGCCCTGCTGGCCCACGCCTGGCCCGGCAACGTGCGCGAACTGAAGAACGTGATGGCGCGCGCCAGCCTGCTGGCCCACGGCGAAACCATCATGGTGGCCGACCTCGGCCTGCCCGCCGCGCCCGCGGCGGTCAGCGAGACCGAACCTGACCGCGACGCGATCGCCCAGGCGCTGGCGCGCGCCGGCGGCGTGGTGGCCCAGGCCGCGGCCGAACTGGGCCTGTCGCGCCAGGCGCTGTACCGCCGCATGGAGCGGCTCGGCATCGCCAGGTCGGCATGAGCGCAGCGGGCCCGCGCGGCCGGGGCTTCCGCCTCTCGCTGGTCACGCGCTGGTCGGCGCTGGTCGGCACCCTGCTGGCGCTGGGCATCCTGATCGCCCTCGGCCTCGATCACCTGTTTCCCGACAATCCGGTGCTGGTGTTCGCCGTCTGCCTGCTGGCGGTGGTCCCGATCGCCATCATCACCATCCGCTCCCAGATCCAGCCGATCCTGTCGCTGTTCCGCGCCCTCGAGGGCACGGTGGCCAGCTACCGCGACGGCGACTTTTCCTTCAGCCTGCACTGGCCGCACAACGACGAGCTGTCCGACCTGATCGCCGCCCACAACGACCTCGGCAACGTGCTGCGCGAACAGCGCCTCGGCCTGGTCCAGCGCGAGCTGTTGCTCGACACCATGGTGCAGAACACCCCGGTGGCGATGCTGCTGGTGACCGATTCGGCGGCCAGCGCCGGCACCATCGTGTACGCCAACGTGGCGGCGCGCCAGCTGCTCGCCGAGGGACGCAAGCTGGAAGGCCACCAGCTGCGCGAGGTCCTGGACGGCGCTTCCGTGGCGCTGAAGGAGGCGCTGGCGCGCGGCGGCGACGGCCTGTTCACCGCCGGCGAGGCCGAGGAGGAAGAGGTCTACCACCTGGCGCGCAGCGCCTTCACGCTCAACGGCCGCAAGCACGAGCTGCTGCTGCTGCGCCACCTGACCACCGAGCTGCGGCGCCAGGAAGTGCAGACCTGGAAGAAGGTGATCCGCGTGATCAGCCATGAACTCAACAACTCGCTGGCGCCCCTGGCCTCGCTGGCCCACTCGGGCACGGAGCTGGTGCGGCGCGGCCAGACCGAGCGCCTGCCGCAGATCCTGCAGACCATCGGCGAG
This sequence comes from Massilia niastensis DSM 21313, assembly GCF_000382345.1. GTDB lineage: Bacteria > Pseudomonadota > Gammaproteobacteria > Burkholderiales > Burkholderiaceae_D > Telluria > Telluria niastensis. The sequence continues at coordinate 83,116 of NZ_KB908091.1, read as the reverse complement.
CGCACCCGCCACCTGGAGAGCTTCATCCTCGGCTACGCGCGCTTCGCCAAGCTGCCGACGCCGCGCCTGGAAGCCTGCGACTGGGCGGCCTTCGTGGCCCGGCTCGCGAACCAGGTCGAGTTCCGCCTGGCCGGCGAGCTGCCGCCGGAGCCTGCCTGGATCGATCCAGCGCAGATGGAACAGGCGCTGCTCAACCTGCTGAAGAACGCGCACGAATCCGGGTCGCGCCCGGCCAGGGTCGAACTGCAGGTGCGGCGCGTGCAGGACGTGCTGCGCATCGACGTGCTCGACCGCGGCAGCGGCATGAGCGAAGCGGTGCTGACCAATGCGCTGGTGCCGTTCTACTCGACCAAGCGCAGCGGCACCGGCCTGGGGCTGGCGCTGGCGCGCGAGATCGCCGAGGCGCATGGCGGCCGCATCACCCTGGCGAACCGCGACGGCGGGGGCCTGGCCGTCACCCTGATCCTGCCTGCCCTGCCGGCGCCGCCGTCGCCCTGAGCCACCGGGAGCCATCATGCTGAAGATTATCGGAAAAGCGACATCGATCAACGTGCGCAAGGTGCTCTGGACCTGCGCCGAATTGGGCCTGCCCTTCGAGCGCGAGGAATGGCAGGATGCCCACGCCGTGCTGAACCCGAACCGCATGGTCCCGGTGCTGGTCGACGACGGCTTCGTGCTGTGGGAATCGAACACGATCTGCCGCTACCTGTGCAACCGGCATGGCGGCGAAGCCCTGCTTCCCGCCAACCCGCAAGCGCGTGCGATGGTCGAGCAATGGATGGACTGGCAGGCGACGGAACTGAACACCGCGTGGCGCTACGCGTTCATGGCGCTGGTGCGCGCCAACCCGGCGCACCAGGACCCGGCGCTGGTGGCGGCCAGCATCGCCGGCTGGAACCGCCACGTCGCCCTGCTCGACGCGCGCCTGGGCGCGAGCGGCGCCTTCGTGGCCGGCGACCGCTTTACCCTGGCCGACATCGTGCTCGGCCTGTCCGTCAACCGCTGGCTGATGACACCGTTGAATCGCCCGGACCTCCCGCACGTCGCCGCCTGGCTCGACCGGCTGGCCGCGCGGCCGGCTTTCCACACCTGGTGCCGCAACGGCATCGCCTGAGACGGATCGTCTGGTAAGATCGGCTTTCACCCGCACCTGCCCGACCATGCCGCCCACGACGTTCCGCACCATCGATCCCCGCTTCGCCCAGCCGGGCCACCCGCCCGCCACCATCGACGAATTCGAGGGCGTGCGCTTCCTGCACCTGGGCACCTCCTGGGTGCAGGGCGCGATGCGGCTGGCGAAACCGGATGCGATCGAGCTCGAATACGTGCAGATGATGATGATGTGGACGCTGTTCCAGCAGGCGCCGCGCCGCATCGTCCAGCTCGGGCTGGGCAGCGGCGCGCTGACCAAGTTCTGCTACCAGCGCTTCCCCGGCGCCCGGGTCACCGTGGCGGAGCTGAATCCGAATGTGATCGCGATCTGCCGCGCGCTGTTCGGCCTGCCGGAAAACGACGCCCGCCTCGATGTGCGCGAGATGAACGCGCTCGACTTCGTGCTCGACCCGGCCAACCACGGCAAGGTGGACGTGCTGCAGGTCGACCTGTACGACCACGAGGCGCGCGGACCGGTGCTCGACACGCCGGAGTTCTACCAGGGCTGCCATGACTGCCTGGGCGAGAACGGCATCATGACCGCCAACGTGTTCGGCGACTTCGATCACTACGACAGGAACCTGCTGGCCATGGAGCAGGTGTTCGATGCGGTGGTGTGGCTGCCCGAGGTGCACGATGCGAACATCGTGGTCGTCGCCTTCAAGAACGCGCCGCAGCTCGATTTCTCGGTGCTGTACGAACGCGCCGCGGAGCTCAGGCGGCGCCTGAACCTGCCGGCCAAGGACTGGGTCAACGGCCTGAAGGAGTGGATGCGCGACCACCAGGGCTAGGCTGCCGCAGTACGGCGTCGGTCAGCGCGGCGCGCGCCAGCGCCGGGCGGCCGCGGCGCGGCGCCGGGGCGTCGCCCAGTTCGGACGCGGGCACCGGCGCGCCCAGCACGGCGTAGATGTCGCCATCCGGCTCCCGTTCCAGCGCCAGCACCGGGAACACGCGTTCCAGGTTGGCGTACTTGGCCCAGGCGCCGGCGCCGCGCTGCTCCGACGGCGCGATCGACATCGCGGCATAGCCTTTCGCCCCATTCTCGACGGCGGCGATGCTCCAGACACGGCCATGGTAGGCGTCGGCGCCTTCCGCTTCGTGCTGGGCCTTGTCGAAGCAGCGCACGCGCAGCTGGGCGCCAGGCAGGGGATGTTCGCGCAGGCGCTGGTTCGGCGCATGCCATAGCTGCATGAGCACGATGCCGGAGGGGCCGAACGCATCCCAGGCGTCCTCCAGGTTGCCATAGTGCTCGAGACTGTAACGCTTGCAGAGCTGGGTAATATTCATGAGCTATTCATTCCGATGCCGTTCGCGACGTTCCCGGCTGCGCCGGGATCCCGGGTCCTGCATGGCACGCAGCAAGACGTCCCGGGAGACATGACAGCTCTCGAGGTACACCAGTCCAGCCTTGACGCCGCGCGTCTCGGCCAGGAACAACGCATATTCGGTAGCGAGCGCGGACCGCTCGTCGGTTCGTCGTTGGATCATGGTGTGGCTGCCAAAAACAGATGCTGCGTACCTGCCGCCCCACGCTCGCCGGACTGCTGTCGGCGTGGACGCGGGGCAGCGAATTCAGGACGGCGGAGCAGCGCCCCGCCTAGCCGGATACCCCCCGATTAACGGCACCGGCATGTTGTTCATGCTATATGGTTTGTTTTGCGCACTATTGGGAATGTTGTTAGCGAACGTAACAATCCTGAGCAGCTTTCTTTGTTGCGAATGAGCAGGATGCATAGCCGAAAATGCCTTGGTGCAAAAGGACAATCTGCGTTTCGCTACCCAACCGACATAAATTTTGGACTCGACAGCCGATGCGTCGTATTTGCGCTACAGATAGGCAAAAACGAAACATTCGTATTTACCACGCACGCGAACTGATCCCGCGCTATCCATAACTCGTTGCTAATATTAAATTGCGTCCAAGTAACTTGGATGGGAAAACAAACACAACGAAAAGGATAGAGATGACGAAGAAGAAATTGCCGAAACGCGCCTTGCTGGCTTCCGCCCTGATGGCGGCCCTGGCACCGGTCGCGGCGCAGCAAACCGACGATAGCATGGCCCAGGTGGTGGTGCTCGGTTCGCGCACCCAGGCCAAGACCGCACTCGACACGGCAGTGCCGGTCGGCCTGATCAGTTCCAAGGACTTGCAGTCCGCCGGCACCCTGGAGCTGGGCAAGGTGCTGCAGGACCTGGACCCGTCCTTCAACTTCACCACCACCTTCATCAGCGACGGCACCGACATCATCCGTCCGGCGACCCTGCGCGGCCTCGGCCCGGACCAGCTGCTGGTGCTCATCAACGGCAAGCGCCGCCACCAGCAGGCGCTGGTCAACGTGCAGCAGACCATCGGCCGCGGCTCGGCCGGCACCGACATCAACGCGATCCCGCTGTCGGCCATCCAGTCGATCGAGGTGCTGCGCGACGGTGCGGCGGCGCAGTACGGCTCGGATGCGATCGCGGGCGTCATCAACATCATCCTCAAGAAGGGCGCCGGCACCGGCAGCCTGAGCGCGAGCGCCGGCACCACCGACGAAGGCGACGGCGACACCTACTCGGCCAGCGCCAACCACGGCTTCGCGCTCGGCGCCACCGGCGGCTACGTGAACCTGTCGGCCGAAGCCCGCAAGCGCGACGAGACCAACCGCGCCGGTCCCGACTTGCTGCGCGTCACCCCGGCGCGCGTGACCCAGCGCATCGGCGACTCGAACGCCAAGGACTACTACCTGTGGATGAACTCCGTGCTGCCGGTCAGCGGCGGCGAATTCTATGCCTTCGGCGGCGCCTCGAAGCGCAAGGGCGACTCGGGCGGCTTCTACCGCCCGCGCGGGGATTCGCGCAACGTCCCGGCGGTGTACCCGAACGGCTTCCTGCCGAACATCGTCACCACCGTGCAGGACACCTCGCTGGCGGTGGGCTACCGCCATGACCTGCCGAACAGCTGGAACGCCGACGTCAGCGTCAACCATGGACGCAGCCAGCTGCAATTCCACGAGCGGAACTCGATCAACGTCAGCTACTGGTACGAGAACGGCTCCTCGCCGCGCGAAGCCGATACCGGCACCCTGAAGTTCAACCAGACCACCTTCAACCTCGACTTCAAGGGCCCGGTCAACGTGATGGGCGGCGACCTGTTCGTGGCGACCGGCTTCGAATGGCGCCGCGATAACTACGAGATCGAGGCCGGCGACCCGGTGTCCTACCAGTACGGCCGCACCAACAACCCGGCCATCATCATCCGCGACCAGAACGGCGGCATCGCCGCGGCGGGCATCCAGGGCTTCCCTGGCTACACGCCGGGCACCGCCGTGGACGAAGGCCGCCACAACACCGCGGTCTACCTGGACCTGGAACGCAAGTTCGGCGACAGCTTCTCGGTCGGCGCCGCCGCCCGCCACGAGCGCTATTCGGACTTCGGCAACACCACCATCGGCAAGCTGAGCATGCGCTTCGACCCGAGCCGCACCGTCGGCATCCGCGCCAGCGCCTCGACCGGTTTCCGCGCCCCGGGCGTGCAGCAGAAGTTCTACAGCTCGGTGTCGACCAACCTGAACTCGGCCGGCGTGCTGACCGAGACCCTGACCGCGCGCGAAGGCAGCGCGGTGACGCGCGCGTTCGGCATCCAGCCGCTCAAGGAAGAAAAGTCGAAGAGCGCCAGCATCGGCGTCATCCTGCGTCCGACGCAGAGTTTCAACCTGACGGCCGACCTGTTCCGCACCGATATCGACGACCGCATCGTCTTCTCCAGTAACATCGCTCCGGAATCGGGCCCTTGCGCGACCCCGGCCGCCTGCCCGATCAAGGCGATCCTCGATCCGCTGCGCGTGGGCCAGGCCCAGTTCTTCACCAACGCGATCGACACCGAGACCACGGGCCTGGACATCAGCGCCACCCAGACCATCCGCGGCCAGGGCTCGACCCTGGTGCTGTCCGGCCAGCTGGGCTTCAACAAGACCGAGGTGAAGGACCGTCATTCGCAGTCGTCGGTCCTGACCGGCGCGCAGCTGTTCGACGACGCCCAGGTGACCCTGATCGAACGCGGCCAGCCGCGCAAGCACCACGTGGTCTCGGCCGACTACACGACCGGCCCGTGGAACGTGAACGCGCGCGCCAACTACTTCGGCGAGGTGCAGGGCCAGGGCTTTACCCCGGGCATCGTGCAGACCTGGGCAGCGAAATGGATCCTGGACGTGACCGGGCGCTATGCCTTCAACAAGAACCTGAGCCTGTCGGCCGGCGTGAACAACCTGTTCGACACCTATCCGACCAAGTGGGATCCGGTGAAGGGGGAGCCGTTCCCGCAACTGGGCTTCACGCACTGCTGGGAGACCTGCCCGTTCGGCCTGAACGGCCGTTCGATGTACGTGAAGGCTGACTACACGTTCTGATCGCGGTGGGATGGACGCGTCGTGCTGGGGGTGACGGGCCCCATCGCGGCGCGCGATGCCAGCCCCCAAAAAAAACGGCCCTGTCTCCACAGGGCCGTTCTTGTTGGTGCGAGCGCAGGATCAGAAGTTGACCTTGAACTGCGCGCCAAAGGTGCGCGGCTCGTTCAGGATGCCGGTCAGGTTGTCGAAGTCGATCGCGCCGACCACCTGGACCTTGTCGGTGATGTTGCGCGCAAATGCAGTCACTTCATACTTACCGTCATTCCACTTGTAACCCGTCCGCAGGCCGCCCTCGAGCAGGGACTTGGCCTTGTATTCCTTGGCTTCGTACAGGAACATGTTGTAGGTGGTGCGGTAAGCCCAGTCGGTATGTGCGTAGAACTCGCCGTTGCCCAGCGCCACGCTGTACGACAGGGTGAAGTTGGCCTGCCACTTGGGCGCACGCGGCAGCGGGTTGCCGTCGATGCGCAGGGTGCCGGGGAAGGGGCCGACCGGGTCGGTCACGGTGCAGCCGGCGCGTCCGCCCGTGTTGGCGAAGTTGCCGCACTGCTGGACGAACAGGGACGCGTCCTTGATCTCGGTATCGTTGTAGCTGCCGCCGAAGGTCATGCGCCACGAATCGCTCAGCACGGCCTGGAAATCGAGCTCGACGCCCTGCCCGGTGACCTTGTCCGCATTGATCAGCTGGTTCATGTTGATGACGCCGCTGCCGGCGGTGAGCTGCTTGTCCTTGACGCGGTACTGGAACACGCTGGCCGACACGCGCGCACGGCGGTCGAACATCTCCTGCTTGATGCCCGCCTCGTAGGACAGGACCTTTTCGGCATCGGCGAACGACGGCCGGTCGGCCAGGCTGAACAGGCGGCCCTGCATGCTCGGGGCGCGGTAGCCGGTGGCGATCCGGGCGAACAGGTTGGTGTCCTTGTCCAGCGCGTAGGTGCCGCTCAGGTCCCAGCTGACATTGTTCGAGTCGTTATTGATGATGAAGGGGCCGGCGGTCGTGGCCTCGATGCGCCTGGCCGAGAAGTCCTTCGAGTCGCTCGTGTAGCGCAGGCCGCCGCGCAGTTTCAGCTTGTCGGAGACGGTATAGTTCAGCGAACCGAAGGCCGCCCACGACTTGGTCGATTGGTCCTGGGTCGCATAGAACGGATTCTGCGGATTGTTCGGCGCCAGCGAATCGAAGCTGATGCTGTCGATGCGGATGTCTTCGTTGAAGTAGAACAGTCCGCCGATCCACTGCAGCGGACCGGCGCCGTTCGACTCGACGCGGAACTCCTGGGTCAGCTGCCTGTGGTGCGGCAGCAGGTCGGCCGTCTCCACGACGAAGGGAATGTAGCCAGGCCCCATCGGCGGGGCATACACGGCGCCGAAGCCGCCATCGACGTCGGCGCGGCTATAGAAATCGGCCGTCTCGTAGCCGGTGATCGAGTGCAGCGTGACCTGGTCGAGGTTCCAGCGCAGGCGCATGTTGGCGCCCTTGGTCCTCAGCGTCTGCTTGTTGATGCCGTCGGTCGGATAGGTCCCGTAGTCGAAACCGTCGACCAGGTCGTTGGTGCCCTGCTTGATGATATTGGCGCGGAACAGGGTGGCATTGTTGTCGAGGTCGCGCGCATGGACATTCAACAGGGCGCTGAACTCCTTGTTCGGCTGGATCAGCAGCTGGATGCGGCCGGCATGGTCATGGTAGCCTTCGAGGTCGCGGGTGCCGGTCGGACGCGGGTTGTGCACGCGGTCGTCGCGGTTTTGCGACTGCAGGGACACGCGCGCGGCCACCGTATCGCTGAACGGCAGGTTGAACGCGCCCTCGGCATTCTTGGCCCGGTAGTTGCCGATGCCGACATTCAGGTAACCCTCGGTCTTGAACACCGGCCGCACCGAATCGAACTTGATCACGCCGGCCGGCGAATTGCGGCCGAACAGCGTACCCTGCGGACCGCGCAGCACCTCGACCTGCTCGGTGTCGAACACCGGGAAGCCCTTGAGCATCGGGCTTTCCTGCACGATGTCGTCGACCACCAGGCCGACCGGCTGCGATGCATTCAGGTCGAAATCGGTATTGCCCTGGCCACGGATGTAAAAGCGCGGGAAGGAGCGGCCGTAGTCGGACTCGATATTCAGGCTGGGAGAACGGCCGGACAGGAAGCGGATATCCTGGCCGCCGGCGGTGAGCGTATCGAGCTTGTCGCCGCTGAGGGTGGTGATGGCCATCGGCACATCCCGGATGTTCTCGGCGCGGCGCTGGGCCGTCACGATCACCACGTCGAGCCGCTGCCCGCCCTGCCCCGGATGTGCCTGGGCGGCTGGCGCCTCCTGGGCCGCGACGACTTCCTGTGCCAGTGCTGCTTCACATGGAAACGCGCTGGCGATGGCCAGGCACATCAGGGTACGGCAGCTTGGGCGGGACAGGCGGAAGTCGAGACGTCTCATGGGGTTCCTTTGGGTGGCGGGGTTAACCAGGCCGGGTTGACAGGTATTCGCCAAAGTCGCAAGCGCGGATAGCGCATCTGCAACTTTGTAAATACGAAAGTATATCAATCCGACACTATTTTCACCAAAGAAACTAGAACGATGATGCTTTTTTCCCACAGTGATGGGCTGGAACGGCGCAGCCAGGGATCAGCTGCTTAGCGCCGTTCGCGCCACCACAGCAGCAGCATCGCCGCCGCGAAGGCCAGCGCGAACGGCCAGGCCGGCATCGGCCGGCTCGGACCATCGCCGATGGCCGCAGGCGTACGCGCGGCATAGCGGACCGTGGCGTCGCGCCGCTGCGCCGCCTGCCATTGCGGCCAGTCGCCAGGCGCGTACACATAGACCGCATGCGCGCCGGCCTTCTGGTCGCGCACCTGTAGCCAGCCCGCTTTCGCCGGCCACACCGCTACGCACGAGGCGTCGGCGCGGTCCGCGCGGCGCGCCCAGGTGCGCGTCTCCTTCAGCTCCGGGAAGGCGACATTGCCGCTCACCCCGCGGGCGCAGATTTCCGCGCGCTGGCCCGGCAAGGGCATCTCCTCCGGCGCCAGCCATTCCGACTCCTTCCTGGGCTCGACCCCGACGCGGTCCAGCACGCCCTGCCACCACAGCGCCAGCGCGCGCGGCTCGCCGATCGCATGGCGGTGCCAGTCGGCCACGCCCAGCCAGGCGATGCGTCCCTTCTGCCAGTCGCGGGTCCACACCGTGTCGTCGGTCCCGGTCCCGGTCCACGGGCCGGCCTGGCGCGCGCCTGGCGCCAGCGGCGCGGCCGGCATCTCCAGCGGCGTTGCGATCTTGCGCTCGGCCGGCTGCGCCTTCAGCGGCAGCTCCAGCGTGCGCGCCCAGACACCCGGATCGTTCGCATTCGCGCCGAGCACCAGCAGCGGCATGCCCTGTCCGACACGGACCAGCAGCGCCGAGCGCTCCCCCGCCCCGGCGCGCTCGAACCAGGCGGCGTCGATCACCATCAGGTTGGGCGCGGCCATCTCTGCGCGCGCGGTCTCGGTGCGCGTCACCGCGCGGCCCAGGCTCACCTGCCAGTCGAGCAGCGCGCCGCTGCCGGCCAGCAGCTCGTTCAGCACCCGCAGGTCGAACGAGGGCGCGCCGAAGCGGCCCTGCACCTGCAAGGGCGCCGGCTCGTGCACGACGAAGGGCACCGGGCCCTCGGCCACCACCTTGTTCCTGCCGTCGAGGAGGCGCGCCTTCAGCACCACCGGTTCGATCACCGGCGGCAGCCATTCGACCGCCAGCTTGCCGCTTCCCTTCGCCTGCGCCAGCACCTGGCCGTTCTCGGCCAGCAGTTCCAGGCGGGCCTCGCCCTGGTCCTCGCGCGCCACCTCGAGCGTGAACATCCGGCCCAGCGGCAGCTGGCGCGGAAAATCGAGGCGCAGGGCGCCGCCGCGCGGCGTCTCCCACGCCAGCGGGCGGGCCGGCAAATCGTCCCATTGGGCGCGGCGCAAGCCGTCGCCCTGCAGGCGCAAGGCGCGCACGCCGTCGAGCGAGGTGGGCGCGGCGGCGGCATCCAGCGCCAGGGTGCGGCCGGCTTCGCCCGGCACCTGCAGGCCGGCGGCGAACAGTCCCAGCGCGCTGGCCGCGATGGCGACCAGCAGCGCGTCGATCCACTTGCGGCGCCACAGGTAGAGCGCGGCGCTGGCGGCGCCGGCGAGCGCGATCGCGCCCATCAACACGGTCTGGTTCATGGCTTGCTTCCTTCGCGCCAGCTGCGCGTGAACGGCGTCTCGACCGCGGGCCGCGCCTGCAGCAGCACCTGTCCCTGCCCCGCTCCGGCGCGCAGCCAGGCGCGCAGCACGGGACGGCAGGCGACGCAGCCGTCGGCCACGTCCTGGATCGCGCGCTGGGCCGAGAGGCGCTGTTCGTCGTCCTTGATGCGCGCGCCGACCCAGTCATGCGCGCTGCGGGTCCACAGGGCCGGCAGCGGGGCCTCGCCCGAGAGCGCCAGCACCAGGGCGCGCAGCTCTTCCGGCAGCGGCGCGTCGGGTCCCGCCTGCTCGCGCCGGTAGCTGGCCGCGCCATCCATGTCGCCGGTCATGCGCTTTTCTTCCTTGATCGGCGGCGGCACGAAGGCCGTCTTGTGCAGGTAGATGCGTTCGGCCTGTTGCAGCTCCTTGATCGCCTCCAGCGCCTTGTGCTCGGGCGGCAAGGCGGTCTTCGGCGCGATCGCGCGCAGCGACTTCTCGGCATCCCACATCGCCACCAGTGCACGCCGCAGCACTTTCTTGGTCTCTTCGTCGTACAGGGTCGCGTTCTCGGCTTCGTCGTGGGCGTGGCCGTACTGGTGCAGGATGTCCTGCTTGTCGTTGCCGCCGCCGTGGTCGTCGTGATCGTCGTGTTCTTCGCCGCCGAACAGCGTCGATTCCTCGCCCAGGAACTGGCCGTAGCGGCGGCGCAGCTGGCCCTGGTCGGCAGCAATGCGCTCGCTGCGGTCGCGCACCGCGTCTGCGCTCATCTTCGTGGAACGCATGTCGGCCACCAGCTGTTCGGTGTCGATGATGATCTGGCGCTGGCTGCGCAGGCTCTGCGGTTTGACCAGCATCGGCATCGCCGTGCCCTCTTCTTCCGCCTCGGCGCTTGGCGCCGGCAGGCGCAAGGTGTAGGTCGGCGACTGGACCGTATGCGGACGCCCGGCGTTATCGGTGGCGCGCACGAAGAAATACAGCTCGTCGCCCGGTTCCATGCCCAGTTCGGCCAGCGACCATTGCTTCGACCAGTTGCGCTGCTTCGGGTCGGCCGATGCCGGCAGCGGCATTTCGCGGTCGGTGAAGCGGATGTTCTCGCCGCTGCCGCGCGCCAGGGTCAGGTGCAGGGTGGCGCGGGCGATGACGTAGTCGTCGCGGATCCTGAGCGCCATCGGTGCGCTGGTCGCGGTCTCCGGCAGGTCCTGCACCATCTGCGCCGGCGCGGTGACCGTGATTTCCGGCGGCTGGTCCGGGATCACGCGCAGCGTGTAGCGCGCGCCGCGCCAGCGCCAGACCACCGACTCGGTGGCGGTCCAGCGCGCGCATTCCTTGCCGGGCCTGAGCACCTGGCCGTTGCCCAGCTCGATGCCGTCGCCGTTCGCTGCGCCATCCTCCAGGCACCACGCTACCTCGGTCTGTTCCGGCACCTGCAGGTCGCGCGGCGCCGATGCCGACGCTTTCACGCCGGTATAGGCCGGCGGCGCGAGACGGACCGTCAGCTGCGGCAGCGGCGCGGCCACGGCGGCGGCGACCGGGCCCGCCGGCTGGGCGGCGACCGGCTTCGAACCCGTTTGTGCGAACCACACCATGCCGGCGAGGACGGCGCTGGTCAGGAGCAGCGGATAGCCCGCGGCGACGCGCCCCCTGGCGATCCGGCGCAGGGCGGCCGGCGGCACGCTGGCGTCGAGCCGCGCGAGCAGGCGCTGGCGCTGCAGCTGCGCGACCGGCGATTCGGCATAGGCCAGCAGCGCCGAGCTGTCTTCCATCTCGGGCACGGCGCCGTCCAGCCAGCCCGGCCAATCCAGGGCTACCTGCCGGCGCAGCCTGGCCCAGTCCCATGCGCACCAGCCGGCCCATGCGAGCAGGCCCGGACCCGACGGGATGGCCAGCCAGGGCAGCGCCCCGCCCACCCACAGCGGCATGCGGCGCAGCTGGGCGGCGCGCCAGACGCGAGTGACGATCTCAGCGCTTTCTTGCATGCGTGAGACTCCTTTCCAGTACAAACAGCAGCGCCAGCGCAGCCAGCAGCAGGTCGCGCAGGGCGCCGCCCGGTTCCGGCGCGCGCGCATCGGGCGACGCCGCGAACACCCGCGACGGCGCGGTATAGGCGCGCGGGCCGACATGCAGCTGCTGCCAGTTCTCGACCAGCACGCGCGCGGCGTCCGCGTCGCGCACCGGCCAGGCGGCGTGGTGCCATACGCGGCCACGCGGCGTGTCGGCGTAGCGCAAACCGCCAGCTTCGCGCGCGTTCTTCAATTCGGGGAAGGCGGCGGGATCGGTCACCCACCACAGCGGCGCGCGCAACGAGGCGGGCGGGCTGCCGGCGCGGTCCCAGATCACCAGGCCGGTCTTGCCGTCCGGCGCGGCGTCGATCACCACGCGCTCCGGTCCGTCGATCGCCGCGAACAGGCGCCGCCATGCCTGCGGGCGATCGCTCTCGATATGGACGTGATGTTCGGTCTTCGCCGCCGGGCGGGCTTGCGTGCGCAGTTCGACCGTGCGGCCGAAGGCCGGCAGCGCGGCCGGCATCGGCACGTCGCCCAGCACCAGCAGGCGCGCTTCCTGGCGCCATTCGCGTTCATGGGCGCGCAGCCAGCCGATCGCCTGCCCGGCCGGCATGGCGATGCGCTCGGCCTTGGCCAGCCCGGCCTGCGCCGCTTCGCGCTCGACCCAGGCCGGGTCGGCGCCGTCCGCCACGATGACGGTGTCGCCGCGCCACGGGAACACGGGATCGGCCAGCCAGGCGACCAGGGCGGCCAGCAGCAGGCAGCGCAGCGCCAGCAGCAATGGATCGCTCCAGCGCCATACGCGCGTCTGGTGCGGCAAGGTAGCAGGCAGGAAGCGCGCGGTCGCCAGCGGCGCCGCCTTGTGCTGTTCGCGCTTGCGCCGGTGCCACCAGAGCGGCAGCAGCAGCACCGGGAGGGCGAACCACCACAAGGCGCTCATGTGCGTGCTCCTGTGCGCGCTCCCGGACGGCGCAGCCAGCGCCGCAGCACCTCGCCCGGTCCCTGCTCGATCGTGGCCAGGGCCAGCGGAATATCGCTCCTGCGGCATTGCGCCGTGACCGCCGCGAAGTGCTCTTCGCGCTTGCGGCGGTAGCCGTCCTTCAGGTCGCTGCCGAAGCGGAACACGCCCGCGCCCTGCTCCGGATCGCGGTAGGCCAGCGCACTGGAAAAGCTGGCCTCGACTTCCGCCTCGGTCTGCAGGCACAGCACGCGCACGTCGTGGCGCATCTGGCGCAGGCGGATCAAGGCCTGCGACAGCGGCGACGGCCAGTCGAGGAGGTCGCTGGCGGCGAAGATGGCGCTGGGCGACAGCGCGAAATGCAGGCTGGCCTTCAGCACGTCGGCGTCCGGCAGCCGGCCGCGCGCTTCGGCGCGCTGCAATTGGGCCATCACGCGCTGCAGCTGGCGCGGGCCGCGCGAGGCCGGCGTGAACTGCACCCTGCCCTCGCCGAGTACCACGAGGCCGAAGGCGTCGCCCTGGCGCTGCGCGATCGCGGCCACGCAACCCAGCAGCGTGCGTGCGTAGCCGAGCTTGTCGACGCCTTCGACGCTGCGGCTGGGCTCCGACATCGAGGCGGAGGCGTCCAGCACCAGCCAGACGGCGACGTGGCTGTCGCGTTCGGCCTCGCGCACGAAGTAGCGGTCGGCGCGCGCCAGCAGCTTCCAGTCGACCCGGCGCCACTCGTCCCCGGGCGCGTAGGCCCGGTATTCCGAGAACTCGACGCCCGCCCCGCGCTCGCGCCCGGCATGGATGCCGTGGCCGAGACCGGCCAGCACGTGCCGGATCACGAGGTCGAGGTCGGTCGTGTGCGCGATCAGCGCGGAACCCGCCAGCGCCATTTAGCCGACCTTGATCTCGTTGCGCAGGGATTGCAGCACGTCGGCGATTGCGATGCCGTCCGCCTCTGCCTCGAAATTGCGCAGCACGCGGTGCGCCAGCACCGGCTGCAGCATCGCACCGATATCCTCGCGCGTGACCGCCAGGCGGCCCTGCATCAGGGCGCGCGCCTTGGCCGCCAGCACCAGCGCCTGGCCGGCGCGCGGACCCGCGCCCCAGCCGATGTGCTGCCTGACGGCCGCCACGGTGGTCTCCGATGGGCGGGTGGCGCGCACCAGGCGCGTCGCATAGCGCAGCAGGTGTTCGCCGATCTCGATGTCGCGTACCAGCTGCTGCAGGCGCAGCAGCGTTTCCACGTCCATGGCCGGCTGGGCGTCCGCCAGGCCCGCGTGGGTAGTGCGCGAGACCATCAGCACTTCCTCGTCCTCGGTCGGATAGCCGACGTCGATGTGCAGCAGGAAGCGGTCCAGCTGCGCTTCCGGCAGCGGATAGGTGCCGGCCTGCTCGAGCGGGTTCTGCGTGGCCAGCACGAAGAACGGGCGCGGCAGCTTGTGGGTCTGGCCGGCGAAGGTCACGCAGCGCTCCTGCATCGCTTCGAGCAGGGCCGACTGGGTCTTGGGCGGCGCCCGGTTGATCTCGTCGGCCAGCAGCACCTGGGTGAAGACCGGTCCCTGCTGGAAGCGGAACACGCGCTGGCGCGTGCTGGTGTCCTCTTCCAGGATCTCGGTGCCGACGATATCCGAGGGCATCAGGTCGGGCGTGAACTGCACGCGGCGGAACTGCATGTCGGTCGCCTGCGCCAGCGACTTGACCAGCAGGGTCTTGCCCAGCCCCGGCACGCCTTCGACCAGCGCATGGCCGCCCGCCAGCAGGCAGGTGATGAGCAGGTCGACGACCTGCTCCTGGCCGATGATCACGCGCGCCATGCTGCTCTTGAGCGCGTCCACTTTCGCCGTCAGGCCGGCGATGTCCTGTTCATTCCACATTACCGCGTCACGTTCCGACACTGCTATGCTCCCAACGCATATTGAATGATATTGACTGCGAACCGGGTATTGTCGACCGCCAGGAACCGCTTGTTGCGGAAGTCGTAATCCCATTCGCAGCCGTAGTCCTTGTTCGAGTACAGCATCCGGATCCGGCCGCCGAACTCGATCGCCTTCAGGTACTCGTGCACCAGGTCGTCGCCCCAGCCATTCAGCTCGCCCGAGGTGGTCGGCGGGCCGTCGAATTTGAAGAAGCACGAATACAGGCGATGCGTATTCGGAATCTTCTTCAGCGCCGATACCCCGAAGATCTTCGCCATCTCGGCCTCGAACGACTTGGCGAACAGCCCGTCGATGTCATGGTTGCAGTCGTCGACGAAGACGAAGCCGCCGCCGCGCACGTAGCGCTCGAAGTTGCGCCGCTCCGCCGGCGTGAACTGGACCAGCTTGTGGCCGGCCAGGTAGCAGAACGGCGCCTCCAGCATCTTCGGATCCGACAGCGCCACCACCCGCTCGGCCGGATCGACCCGCAACGTGGTGTACTCGACGAGCGAGTTCAGCACGTTGCTGGGCATACGGATATCCACGTCCCAGTCGCCCGATTCGTAGCTCAGGCGCGTGAAGTAGAAATCGACACTGGCCATTTACACCGCGTCGGACAGCGACGTGAAGTTGAAGTCGCGCACCTTCATCGGCGGCAGCACCATCTGGTACGGCACCTCATCGCCACCGATGACCTGCGGCTTGCCCAGTTCGTCGATGTTGTTGAGGATGGTGACCGGGCTCTCGTTGAAACGGAAGTTCTTGATCGGATGCTTGATCTTGCCGTTCTCGACGTAGAAGGTGCCGTCGCGGGTCAGGCCCGTGATCAGGAGCGACTGCGGGTCCACCATGCGGATGTACCAGGTGCGGGTGACCACGATGCCCTTCTTGGTGCCGGCGATCAGCTCTTCCAGCGACTTGGTGCCGCCGGCCATGATCATGTTGCCGTGGCCGCCCGTGGCGCGCTTGCCGGTCTTGAGGGCCCAGTAGGGCGAGTACTCGAGCGAGGCGACGCGGCCATCCTTGATCAGGTCGGTGCGCTCGCGCGCCAGCATGGTCTGGTTGTCCCACGGCGCCACCGGCACGTCCTTGTTCCACGGGTCGGCCCAGATGTTGACCTGCTGGTCGAACAGCTTGTCGCCCAGGCGGTTGCCGCCGCCCTTCTTGGCCAGGAAGCTGCGGCCCTCGTCGGCCGAGCGGGCGTCGAAGGAGCTGAACATGTTGCCCAGGATTTCGGACGTCGCCGCCGGTTCCAGGATCACGGTGTAGCGGCCCGGCTCCAGCGCCTTGGCTTCCACCGAGCGCAGCGCCTTTTCGATCGCCACTTCGGCCGCTTCGCGCGCGTCGAAGCGGGCGGCATCGACCGCCGAACGGGTCACCCAGCCGGAACCGCGGCCGTCTTCGGTGCGCGCGGTCATGGTATAGGACAGGTCGGTGAACTCCTGGAAGCCGAACACGCCCTTCGAGTTGGCGACGGCGGCGAAGCGGGTGCTGTCGGTGAAGAAGCCGGCGGTGACCAGCTTCTGCTTGCGCGCCAGCTCGATGCTGGTGGCCGCGACCTGGGCGCGGAAATCGGGGTCGATGGCGGCGGTGTTGGCGACGTAGGTGCCGGTGGAGCGGAATTCCTGCTTGCCCGGCGCCGGCACGAACTCCGGATTTTCCGGGGCGAGGCGCGCCAGTTCCTCGGCGCGGCGCACGGCGCGCTCGAGCGACTTGTCGTCGAACTCGTTGATGACGGCGATGCCGGTGCGCTTGCCGAAGGCGACGCGCACGAACAGCTGCATGTCGTCGGTCAGGCCGGCGGTCGAGACGCTGTTGCGGGCGAAGCGCACGTTGCCGGTGCGGTTGCCTTCGATCGACACGGTGCATTCGTCGGCCTTCGACAGGCCGATCACGCGGTCGCAGATGCGTTTTGCTTGTTCCTGGTTCAGGTATTTCATCCTGGTCTCCTCATCCGATCTTGCGTGCGGTGTTAATGACGTTGATGCCGTTGAAGCGGGTGGTGCTCGACCCGTGCGACACGGCGCTGACCTGGCTCGGCTGGCCCTTGCCGTCGAAGAAGGAGCCGCCCATGCGCCAGTCGCGTTCGTCGCAGATCGCGCTGCACGCGTTCCAGAATTCCTGGGTATTGGCCTGGTAGGCGACGTCTTCGAGCGGGCCGGTGATCTTGCCGTTCCTGATCTCGTAGAACAGCGTGCCGCCGAACTGGAAGTTGTAGCGCTGCTGGTCGATCGAGTACGAACCGCGGCCGAGGATATAGATGCCCTTCTTGACGTCCTTGACCATCTCGTCCGGGGTCAGGCGCGCCTTGCCCGGCTCGAGCGACACGTTCGGCATGCGCTGGAACTGGATGGTGCTCCAGCTGTCGGCGTACGAGCAGCCGTGCGACTCCCTCTCGCCGATGATGTGGGCCTGGTCGCGCGTGGCCTGGTAGTTCACCAGCATGCCGTCGCGGATGATGTCCCACTTCTTCGCCGCGACGCCTTCGTCGTCATAGCCGATGTAGCCGAGCGAGCCCGGGGTGGTGCGGTCGGCCACGAAGTTGACGCGCTCGGCGCCGTACTTGAATTTCTTCGTTTCCCACTTGTCGAGGCCCGCGAAGCTGGTGCCGGCGTAGTTGGCCTCGTAGCCGAGCACGCGGTCCAGTTCCGTCGGGTGGCCGACGTTTTCGTGGATGGTCAGGAACAGGTGTTCGGGGCTGAGCACCAGGTCGTACTTGCCCGGCTCGACCGACTTGGCGCCGAGCTTCTCGCGCGCCTGCTTGCCGGCCAGGCGGGCATCCTCGACGATGTCGTAGGATCTGGTGTACAGCGTGGTCACGCCGCCCGCGGCCTGCACCTTGTCGGCGGCGCGCGCATCGAAGTACTCGTAGCCCATCGACACCGGCGCGCCCAGGCCCGCGCGCGAGCGGAACTTGCCGCTCGCCTTGTCGACGGCGGTGGCGTTGATCGGGGCCCACAGGCGGTGGATGTCCTGGTCGATGTAGGAGCCGTCGGTCGAGGCGAAGTACTTCTGCTGGTTGATCTGGAACAGCGACGCGGTCATGAAGTTCGCACCCGCATCCAGGCCCGCCTTGTTGGCGGCCAGCAGCATGTCGGCCTTGTCCTTGACCGGCACGGCGCGCCAGTCCTTCTTGATCGGCGTGGCCCAGGCCACCTCGCCGACGCCCTTCACCGGCGCCAGGCGCACCGGCTCGGGCTGCAGCCTGGCGTTGGCCTTGGCGATGGCGACCGCCTGGCGCGCGGCGGCTGCCACGCCGTCCGGCGTCATCGAGTTGGTCGAGGCGAAGCCGTAGGCGCCGCCCGCGATCACGCGCACGCCCACGCCGCTCGACTCGGTGTTGCTGATGTTCTCGACGTTCAGGTCGCGCGTGATGATGAACTGGTTCAGGTAGCGGCCGATGCGCACGTCGCAGTAGGACGCGCCGGCCTGGGTGGCGGCGTTCAGGGCGATGTCGGCCAGGGCTTTCTTGGCGCTGGCGGCCATCGGGTTGAGCAGCTCGTCGGCCGCGATGGCATTGCCGAACACGGGGATGAGCATGGCGCCGGCGGTGCCGGCGCCGATTTGCAGGAATTTACGACGTTCCATGTGTTTTCCGTTTTACCCGTCATCCCCGCGCAGGCGGGGATGACGGTGCGCTGGTTGGTTCGACGGCGCGGGTTTAGACGGCGTCCGACAGCGACGTGAAGTTGAAGTCGCGGATCTTCATCGACGGGATCAGCATCGAGTAGTTCGCCTCGTCGCCGCCGATCACCACCGGCTTGCCGATTTCCTCGATGTTGTTCAGCATCGTGACCGGGCTCTCGTTGAAGCGGAAGTTCTTGATCGGGTGCTTGATCTTGCCGTTCTCGACGTAGAAGGTGCCGTCGCGGGTCAGGCCGGTCAGCAGCACCGACTGCGGGTCCACCATGCGGATGTACCAGGTACGGGTCACCAGCACGCCTTTCCTGGTGTTGGCGATCAGCTCCGCGGTCGACTTGTCGGTGCCGGCCATGATGATGTTGCCGGCGCTGCCCACGGGGCGGGCGCCCTTCTTGCTGGCCCAGAAGCGCGAGTAGTCGAGGGCGTTGATGCGGCCGTCCTTGACCAGCGCCATGCGCTCGCGCGGCAGCATGCTGTTATCCCACGGCAGGACCGGCACGTCCTTGTCCCACGGGTCGGACCAGATGTTGACCTGCTGGTCGAACAGCTTGTCGCCCAGGCGGTTGGCGCCGCCCTTCTTCGACAGGAAGCTGCGGCCCTCGTCGGCGCGGCGGGCGTCGAAGCCGTTCAGCATGAAGCCGAGCAGGTCGCTGGTGGCGGCCGGCTCCATGATGACGGTGTAGCGGCCCGGCTCCAGCGCCTTGGCGTCGACCGAGCGCAGCGCCTTTTCGATCGCCACTTCGGCCGCTTCGCGCGGATCGAACTTCGCCACGTCGCGCGCCGAACGCTTCACCCAGCCCGAACCGCGGCCGTCCTCGGTGCGGATGGTGCAGGTGAAATCGAGCGAGGTGGCGACCTGGTGGCCGAACAGGCCGTTCGAGTTGGCCACGGTCTCGAAGGACGAGCGGTCGGTGAAGAAGCCGGCCGAGACCAGGCCCTTCTTGCGGCAGGCTTCGATCGTGTAGGCGGCAGCCTGGGCGCGGTATTCCGGATCGATGTCGGCGGTGCGCTGGACGAAGGTCTCGGACGACTTGTACGGCTGCCTGGCGATGGCCGGCATGAATTCCGGATTCGCCGGCGCCAGGCGCGCCAGGTCTTCGGCGCGGCGCACGGCGCGCTCGAGCGACTTGTCGTCGAACTCGTTGATGGTGGCGGTGCCCTGCTTGTTGCCGAAGGCGACCTGCACCTGGATGCGGGTGTCGTCGGCCAGGCCGGCGGTCGACACGGCATTGCGGGCGAAACGGATGTTGCCGATGCGGTTGCCCTCGATGTTGACGATGCACTCGTCGGCCTTCGACAGCGACAGCACGCGATCGCAGATGCGCTTGGTTTGTTCCTGGGTCAAGATACTCATGTGGGCCCCTGCCTTAGCCGATCTTGCGAGCGGTATTGATCACGTTGATACCGTTGAAGCGCGCGGTCGACGAACCGTGCGACACGATACTGATCTGCGGAGGCTGGCCCTTGCCGTCGAAGAAGGAGCCGCCCATGCGCCAGTCGCGCTCGTCGCAGATCGCGCTGCAGGAGCTCCAGAATTCCTGGGTGTTGGCCTGGTAGGCCACGTCTTCCAGCATCTGGCCGATCTTGCCGTCCTTGATCTCGTAGAACAGCTGGCCGCCGAACTGGAAGTTATAGCGCTGCTGGTCGATCGAGAACGAGCCGTCGCCGACGATGTAGATGCCCTTCTTGATGCCCTTGACCATCTCGTCCGGGGTGAGCTTGCTCTTGCCCGCCGCCAGCGACACGTTCGGCATGCGCTGGAACTGCACCGTGCTCCAGCTGTCGGCGTACGAGCAGCCGTGCGATTCCTTCTCGCCGATGATGTGGGCCTGGTCGCGGGTGGCCTGGTAGTTCACCAGGATGCCGTCCTTGATGATGTCCCAGCGCTTGGTCTTGACGCCTTCGTCGTCGTAGCCGACGCAGCCGAGCGAGCCCGGGGTGACCTTGTCGGCGAACAGGTTGACGATCTGCGCGCCGTACTTGAATTTCTTCGATTCCCACTTGTCCAGGGTGGCGAAGCTGGTGCCGGCGTAGTTCGCCTCGTAGCCCAGCACGCGGTCCAGTTCCGTCGGGTGGCCGACGTTCTCGTGGATGGTCAGCCACAGGTGTTCCGGCGACAGCATCAGGTCGTACTTGCCCGGCACGACCGACTTGGCGGTCAGCTTGCGCTTGGCGTCGCGGCCCGCGGCGCGCGCGTCCTCGATGATGTCGTAGCTGTCGGTGTACAGGGTGGCGACGCCGCCGGCGGCCTTGATCTTGTGCTCCGGACGCGCGTCCAGGTATTCATAGCCCTTGCCGACCGGGGAGCTCAGGCCCGAGCGCGAGCGGAACTTGCCGCTGGCCTTGTCCACCGCGGTGGCCTGGAACGGCGCCCACAGGCGATGCACGTCCTGGTCGATGTAGGAGCCGTCGGTCGAGGCGAAATACTTTTGCTGGTTCACCTGGAACAGCATCGACTGCATGAAATTGGCGCCGTTGTCCATGCCCGCCTTGTTGGCGGCGATGAGCAGGTCGGCCTTTTCCTTGATCGGGACCGCGCGCCAGTCCTTCTTGATCGGCGTGGCCCAGGCCACTTCCCCAACTCCCGTCACCGGTGCGAGCTGCACCGGTTCGGACTGCAGCCTGGCGTTCGCCTTCGCGATCGCCACCGCCTGGCGCGCCGCGTTGGCGATGCCGTCGGACGACATGTCCGAGGTCGCCGCGAAGCCATAGGCGCCATTGCAGATCACGCGCACGCCGACGCCGGCCGATTCCGTGTTGGCCACGTTCTCGACGTTCAGGTCACGGGTGGTGATGAACTGGCTGAGGTAGCGGCCGATGCGCACGTCGCAATAGCTTGCCCCGGCCTTGGTGGCGGCGTTCAGGGCGGTGTCGGCGAGCGCCTTCTTGGCTGCGGCCGGCATGCTGCTGAGCAGTTCTTCGGCTGCGATCGCGCGGCCGAACGGGACCAGCATCGAGCCGAGCGCCAGGCTGCTGAAATTGAGAAAAGTACGGCGTTCCATAGGGTCTCCTGGGTTACCTATTTCCGGACAGCGGTTCCGTGGATTGCACGGCGCCGCGCGTTATATGTACAGCGTTATTCGCTGAGCGCTTCGTTCCCTGCAAAGCAGGTGACAAAACCTCGCAACCTTAGACGAAAGCTTTTGAATAGGCAATCTTTATGCCACCGCGCGGTGCACCAATAAGTGGCTGATTTCGCGGGCCGGCGCTGTGTCCGTGGAGGTGTCCGCGCGCTGTCCGGCTGTCCGCGCCGGACGATATGCGGACACTGCATATGCATATGCCGGCAACGCTTGACTGTCCGGCCGGCCTGTCCGATCATCAGCGCGGCGGCAGCGGCATGCGCCCTGCCCCGGACAACCCTCCATGGAGACACCGAACGATGAAACGACTGATCCTGGCCGCCCTGCTGGCCACCGGAGTTGCGGGCGCCGCGCAGGCGGACGACGCCCTGAAGGCAGCCATCGCCGGCGAACACCGCAGCGCCGCCAACAAGGCGCGCGACGCGTATCGCCACCCCTACGAAACGCTGACCTTCTTCGGCATCAAGCCGACCATGACGGTCGTGGAACTGGCGCCCTCCGGCGGCTGGTACACCGAGATCCTGGCGCCCTACCTGCGCAAGCAGGGCAAGCTGATCGGCGCGGGCGAGGAGATCGCCGAAGGCAAGCGCTATGGCATGGCGTTCCGCAAGAAGCTCGATTCGAACCCGGCCGTCTACGACAAGGTGACCCCGTCCCTGTTCGAACCGCCGAGCCGCTACGACATCGCGGCGCCGAACAGCGTCGACATGGTGCTCACCTTCCGCAACCTGCACAACTGGGTCGGCAACGGTGACGAGGCCTTGAAGAACACCTTCAAGGAGATCCACAAGGTCCTGAAACCGGGCGGCGTGCTGGGCGTGGTCGACCACCGCCTGCCGGCCTCGATGAAGCAGGACGAGAAGGCCTCCAGCGGCTACGTGCACGAAGCCTGGGTGATCAAGACGGTCGAGAGCGCGGGCTTCAAGCTGGCCGGGAAGTCCGAAGTCAACGCCAACCCGAAGGACACCGCCAACCACGAGAAAGGCGTATGGACCCTGCCGCCGGTGCTGGCCAACGGCGACAAGGACCGCGAGAAGTACAAGGCGATCGGCGAAAGCGACCGCATGACGCTCAAGTTCGTGAAGCAGTAAGGCATTTTTCCCTTCGGGAGGGCGGGATCGCCCTCCCGTGACGATCCACGTATATCCAAAAGCGGCATCCGTGTATATTCTTTCGGTTGAGTGTCAATCTTGCAATCGAAGGGATTTATGAAGACCTACCGACTCGCCGCCCTGGCGCTTGCCCTGTCCAGCCTCGTCCATGCGCAGGACAGCATGCCGCCTGCACCGCAGACCACGCCGCTGCCGCCCTCCGCCACCACCCAGGCCGCCGCGCCCGCGCTGCCGGCCATCGAGAATTCCGTCGTCAAGATCTTCGCCACCGTGCGCCGGCCGGACCTGTACAAGCCCTGGACCAAGGCCTCGCCCCAGGACGTGACCGGGTCGGGCGTGATCATCGAGGGCAAGCGCATCCTGACCAACGCCCACGTGGTGAACTATGCGAGCCAGGTCGAGGTGCAGGCCAGCCAGTCGGGCGACAAGGTGTCGGCCAGGGTGATCGCGCTGGCGCGCGGCCTGGACCTGGCGGTGCTGGAGCTGGACGACCCCTCCTTCTTCGACAAGCGCCCGCCGGTGCAGCGCGCCGCCGTGCTGCCGGACGTGCGCGAGCAGGTGTTCGCCTACGGCTATCCGGTGGGCGGCAATTCGCTGTCGACCACCAAGGGCATCGTCTCGCGCGTGGAGTTCGTCAACTATGGCGCGTTCAGCTCGGGACTGCGGATCCAGATCGACGCGCCGATCAACCCCGGCAACAGCGGCGGCCCGGTGATCGCGGGCGACCGCATGATCGGCCTGGCGTTTTCGATGGCGACCAACGCGCAGAACATCGGCTACGTGATTCCGAACGAGGAGATCGAGCTGTTCCTGCGCGACGTGGCGGACGGCCGCTATGACGGCAAGCCGCTGATGCACGACAGTATCCAGACCCTGGAGAATCCTGCGCTGCGCCAGTTCCTGAAGCTCGACAAGTCGATCGAGGGAGCGGTGGTGCACCGGCCGTATAAAACCGATGCGTCCTGGCCGCTCAAGGAATGGGACGTGATCACCCACATCGGCGAGCACCCGATCGACAACCAGTCCATGGTCAAGCTGGGCTCGAACCTGCGGGTGCGCTTCCAGTACCGCATCCAGCAGGTGGCGAAGAACGGCAAGATCCCGTTGACGGTGGTCCGCAACGGCAAGACCATCAAGGTGGACGTGCCGGCCAGCGGCCCGCGCCCGCTCCTGATCCCGGAGCTGAACGGCGGCTATCCGTCCTACTTCATCTATGGCCCGATGGCGTTCTCGCGCGCCAGCGCCGAATTCCTGGGCTTCGTGAGCAACAGCGCGCCGGGGATGAACTCCTATGCCTTCAATGCCAGCCCGCTGGTGACGCGGCGCGGCGATTCGCCGGACAAGGAGCGCGAGGAACTGGTGGTCATCAGCGCGCCGTTCTTCCCGCACAAGCTGGTGAGCGGGTATTCGAACCGCTTCGGCTCGGTGATCGAGTCGGTCAACGGCACCCCGGTGCGCAGCCTGGCGCACCTCGTCGCCCTGCTGCGCGACCTGAAGGACGAGCAGATCGTGCTGCGCTTCGAGCAGCGCTATGGCGAGACCATGATCCTGCCGCGCAAGGCGACGCTGGATATCACGGAAGAGATCCTGTCGGATAACGGGATCCGGTCGCAGGGATCGGAAGACATGATGAAGGTGTGGACCGGGAAGTAGGCAGAACGCCTGAGCCGACGCTGCTCATGCAAGAAAAAACCGCAGCCAGGGCTGCGGTTTTTTTCATCACTTCTCCTTCTTCTTCACAGGCGTGAACAGCAGATCCTGGAAGTCGTAGCTGAAGTCCGTCTCGGTCGAAATCGGCTTCATGCGCATCCGCTCGATCGAGCCGTCATGGTCCAGCGAGAAGGTCATGTACGCATCCGCATTGAAGTTGCGCTCCTTCCAGCGCACGACGAAGGTATCGTGCTGGAAGTGTTCGATCTCCCCGGTCAGGTCCGGCGTGCGCGAGAATGCGATCACCTGCTTGCCGCCGACGCGCTTGATGGTCGCGCTGCCGTACCACGGATCCTTGTACTCGCCCTCGTAGGCGGCCAGCGGCAGCGACGGCTTCGATTGCGCCGCGCGGGTCGCGGACTCGGTCTTCAGGCGCTCCTTCTCCTTCGCCTGCGTCTCGCGGTCGACCTCGGCGATGCGGCCGATCCAGTCGGTCGGCGCCACGCCCAGGTACTGGTCGAGCAGGCGGTACTGCAGCGCGTTGAGCGAGGGACCGCTCTCGGCGTTGGTGAAGATCGCAATGCCGACCTTCGCTTCCGGCACCAGCAGCACGCGCGAATAGAAGCCCTGCAGCGCGCCGCCGTGCAGCGCCACCAGCTTGCCCTGGTAGTCGCGCAGCTGGAAGCCCAGGCCGTAGGCATAGAAGTTCGGCTTGGTCGCGGCCAGCGGCGGTTTCGGCTGGTTGATCGCCATCGGCGTCTGCGCGGTCCACATCTCGCGCGCCTGCTTGTCCGACCACAGGCGCGTTTCCTTGCCGTCCTCGCCCTTGCCCAGCTTGCCGCCGTCGAGCAGCACGTTCATCCAGCGCGCGATGTCCTCGGCGCTGGTGTTGATGCCGACCGCGCCGATCGCGTTCGCCACCGGCATCGGCTTGACCACCGAGATCCTGCCGTTGATCCTGCTGTGCGGCGCCGACACGTTCGGGTTGTTGCGCAGCTCGTCCAGGCTGGTGGTGGTGGTCTTCATGCCGACCGGATCCAGGATCCACTCGCGCATCGTCTCGCCCCAGGTCTTCCCGGACTTCATGGCGATGATCTTGCCGGCCACGATGTACAGCAGGTTGTCGTAGGCGTAGCTGTTGCGGAAGCTGGTCGCGGGACGGATGTAGCGCAGGTTGTGGATGATCTCGTCGGTGCTGAAGGTGGTGGTCGGCCACCACATCAGGTCACCGGCGCCCAGCCCCAGGCCGCTGCGGTGGGTCAGCAGGTCGCGCACCGTCATCTCGGCCGTGACGTAGGGGTCGTACATGCGGAAGTCCGGCAGGTGCTTGATCACCGGGTCGTCCCACTCCAGCTTGCCCTGGTCGACCAGCATCGCCAGCCCGGCGGCGGTGAAGGCCTTCGAGTTGGAGGCGATCTCGAAGATGGTCTTGCCGTCCACCGGGGCCGGGTCGCCCAGCTTGCGCACGCCGAAGCCCTGCGCGACCACGACCTTGCCGTCCTTGACGACGGCGATCGCGATGCCGGGCACGTCGAAGGCCTTCATCACGCGGGTGACGTCGGCTTCCAGGTTGTAGGCCGGCGCTAGCGCGCCTGCCGCCGCCGGCGCTTCGGCCGCCGTGGCGAAGGCCGCGCCGGCGGCGGAAAACGCGATCAGGATGGCGCTGGCGAGTCGTTTCATCGAATGCACGGTGGTTCTTCCTTTATACCTTGTTCATTTGCTTGTCGACGCTCGACTGCGTCTCCGGGTGATAACGCTCGCGCGCGGCCTTGTAGACGCGTTCGGCCCAGGCGCGGTCCTGGGCATTGGCGCGCAGCGCGGCGTACAGCGGCACCACGAACTTCTGGCGGCCGACGCTCATCAGGAAGGCTTCCAGGTGCGGACGGACGCCGC
This sequence comes from Massilia niastensis DSM 21313, assembly GCF_000382345.1. Lineage (GTDB taxonomy): Bacteria > Pseudomonadota > Gammaproteobacteria > Burkholderiales > Burkholderiaceae_D > Telluria > Telluria niastensis. Next base: position 57,162 of record NZ_KB908091.1, on the reverse strand, counting down.
GGTAGCCGGCATGCACCGAGGCCCGGTAGAAGCGGAACGCGACTTCGTTGTTGCCGGTCTTCGCCAGGCCGAAGGCCTTGTCGAGTTCCTCGAGCTGGCGGGCGCTCGCCTTGTTGTCGATATCGTTCAGGAACTTCATCCATTCGGCGGCGTTCCAGTTCCGGGTGTCGAGCTTCGCGGTCGGCACCTCGCCCTTGAGCCAGCCGGCGGTGGTCGCGTCCAGCGCGGCCAGGCGCTGCGACACGGCGCGCTGGGCGCTGGCCGGGATGCCCGGGCCGTACAGCCACTCGTCCAGCTCCGCCTCGCTCATGATCTTCGGATTCTTCGCCAGCAGGTTGGCGCGCAGGTATTCCACGAACTGCTCGGTGGTCACGCTCTGGAAGGCGTGCTGGTCGAACCAGCCGCGCAGGAAGGGATCGAAGGCGGCGCGGCCGGCGCGCTGCTCGAGGGTGCGCAGGAACCAGGCGCCCTTCGGATAGGCCAGCTCCTCGTCGGTGTAGTACTCGGCCGAGGTGTCCGGCTGGCGCGGCACCAGCGCCTGCTTCGCCTTCGGCAGGGTCTTCAGGTGTTCGAGCGCCTCTTCCTGCTCCAGCTGCAGGTTCATGGTGGCCACGTCCTCGCCGTACATCTTCTCGAGGATGCGGGTGGTCACGTAGGTGGTGAAGCCTTCGTTCAGCCACCAGTGCTTCCACGAGGCGTTGGTCACCAGGTTGCCCGACCAGCTGTGCGCCAGTTCGTGGGCGATCAGGTCGACCAGGCTGCGGTCGCCCGCGATCATGGTCGGGGTCAGGAAGGTCAGGCGCGGGTTTTCCATGCCGCCGATCGGGAACGAGGGCGGCAGCACCAGCATGTCGTAACGTCCCCAGCGATACGGACCGTAGAGCGACTCGGCGGCGGCGACCATCTTCTCGGTGTCGCCCAGTTCGTACTCGGCGGCCTGGATGCGCTTCGGCTCGGCGTACACGCCGGTGCGCGGGCCGAGGGTGCGCGCTTCGAGCTCGCCGATGCCGATCGCCAGCAGGTAGGCGGGAATCGGCTGCGGCATGTTGAATTTCCAGCCTTTCTCGCCGGTCGCCTTCGGATCGTTATCGGCGCTCATCACGACGCGCAGGCCTTCCGGCGCCTGGATGCGGGCGGTGTAGGTGAAGCGCACCGCCGGCGTGTCCTGGATCGGCACCCACGAGCGGGCGTTGATCGACTGCGACTGGCTGAACATGAACGGGCGCTTGCCCGACATGGTCTGGGCCGGCGTGAGCCACTGCAGCGCGGTCGCGGTCGGCGCGGTGCGGTAATGGATGCGCACCCTGGCCGGCTGGCCCGGCAGGTCGACGTGCAGCGCCTGGCCCTTTTCCTTGTCCAGCTTGTCGAGCTTGTAGGCGACCTTGCGCCACGCGCCCTGCGCGTCCTGGGCCTCGATCTTCGAGATCGCCAGCTCGCGCGTGTCGAGGTCGAGCGTGGTGGCCTTCTTGTCCAGCCAGTCCAGGGTCAGCTCGGCGTAGCCGTCGAGCGTCTTGCGCGCGAAATCGGCCTTCAGGTCCATGTGCAGCGCACTGGTCCTGACCTGGTCGTAGCGGGCGTAGCTGAGGGGATCGAGCGCGAACGCGCAGGCGCTCCAGGCGCCGAGGATGGCGGAAGCGGCGGCGCGCAGCAGGATGCTTGTTTTCATGGGTCTCTCGCAGGAAGGCAACCCGTCAGGGTTACGGGCGCGAGCAGAATAGCATGCTCGAACTTCCAGCGAAAGCCGCTGCGGAGCGGGGCGCGGCCGCCCGGCATGGTCGCAGGACGGCAAGCGCAGGCTTCCCCGACTCTGCTATGATCCGCCCTCTTTTTGCCTCGCCCCTCTCGATGGACGCCTTTCTCGTCTCGACCGGCATCGTGGGACTCGCCGAGATCGGCGACAAGACCCAGCTGCTGGCCTTTTTGCTCGCCGCGCGCTTCCGCCGCCCGCTCCCGATCGTCTTCGGGATCTTCGTGGCGACCATCGCCAACCACGCCTTCGCGGCGGCGGTCGGCGCGCTGGTGAGCGACCTGCTGGGCCCGAACGTGATGCGCTGGGTGCTGGGCCTGTCCTTCCTCGCCATGGCCGCATGGACCATGATTCCCGACGAGATCGACGAAGAGGAAACCCGGCTGGCGCGCTACGGCGTGTTCCTCACCACCCTGATCGCCTTCTTCGTCGCGGAGATGGGCGACAAGACCCAGGTCGCCACCGTGGCGCTGGCGGCGCGCTACGAATCGATGGCGGCCGTCGTCTGCGGCACCACCCTGGGCATGATGCTGGCGAACGTCCCCGCCGTGGTGTTCGGCGAGCGCATCGCCAACAAGGTGCCGCTCCAGCTGGTGCACGGCATCGCCGCGCTGATCTTCACGGTGCTCGGCATCGCCACCCTGCTCGGCGCCGGCGCAGGCCTGGGCTTCTGAAAACCTATTCCTGCGTCACCCAGACCGGGGCCGACCACAGGACGTTGCCGTCATCCTGGGTGATGCGCGCGTAATAGAAATGCGCGCCCGGCGCCGGCACGATGGTCGTGGTCGCGCTGCTCGACAGCCGGGTCACGGTCCCGCCGCGTCCCGGCATCCCTTCCATGAGCGCCACGGATGCGACCTTCCTGCCGCCGGTGCTGGCGAAATTCGCCACCAGCGTGAGCGGGCCGCGGTTGGTGAAGCGCTCCCCCATCAGGCGGCCATTCGCCGTCAGCACCAGTTGCGATTCCCGGTCCATGGTCGCGAACACACGGCGCGCCTTGAGCGCCTCGACGAAGCTGGCCCGGGTCAGCGCGACACCGTTCGGTATCAGCACCGCGGTGCGGTTGGTATACGACGCCCCCCAGTTCGCACAGTGGTTGTCCTGGTTGCTGCTGAAGGCGAGGTGGTAGCCCGCTTCCAGCAGCCGGTTGCAGGCCGCCTCGAACTGGCTGCGCCGGGTTTCGGTTTCCGTCACGTTGGTCGAGAAGGCCGTGCTGTTCATGACCTCGCACAGCGCCATCGCCTCGTCGCCGTCCCTTGTATAGCCGAGCGCCACGCCGTTGACGATGAACTGGCCGGTCTGCGCCGGATGGTTGAACTGCCCGACCCAGCCGCGTTCGCGCATCAGGGTGTACAGGGAAGCGTAGTCGCCGCGCGCCGTGAGCGTGTCCGCCATCAGCTCTCCCCTGGCATTGGTCTCCCAGCCCAGCAGCTCGCGGCTGTCGAAGATGTTGATATGGCCGCCGTTGTTGATGACGCCCCACTCCATGCCGTACAGCGCCAGGAAGCCCGGATGCGCGGCCGAGAAGGCGTCGGCGGCGGCCAGGCCGGACTGGTACAGCGCCCTGGCCGCGGCGGCGTCGGCTTGCGGGGCGCCGGTTTCCGAACCGTCGTACATGTGGTTGTGCTCCGACGCCACGAGGATGTCGAGGCCGCGCTCGCGCGCATAGGCGAAGGCCGCCTCCGGTCCATGGCGGGCGCTCTGCGGCGGCTGGGCGCCCTTGCATGCGGCGAGTTCGGCGCCGCCGTCGCTGTGGTTGGTCTGGCTGTGCAGGTTGCCGAGGTAGACGGTGTAGGGGAGCGCCGCCGGCGCCGGCGCCGCGCCCGGCGTCGAGGTGGCGCGCGGCAGCGGCTCGAAACGCGGCAGCCGGGGCGCCGGCGGCGCGCCGACCGCGATCTCCCAGTCCTGTTCCACCACCTCGTGCGGCTCGCCGCGCAAGGCCGCATGCAGCCGCACCCGGTAGATGCCCCCGGGCGCCGGCGCGCGGCCGATGCGTCCGGACCAGGGCACCGGCACCGACACGGCCGGCCCCTTCAACGCCGTCTGGCCCTGCCAGCGCAGCAGCACGCGGCCGCCGGGCGCTTCGAGCGTCACGCGCCAGTCGACGATGCCGGCCTGCTCCAGGCCGGGATAGGCGAAGTCGAGCAGGAAGCGGCGCTGCTGCACCGGTCCGGACTGGAAAGGAGCGTGCAGGGTGGCTTCGAATTCCCGGTGTTCGGCGAGCGCGGCGGGCGCGGCGGCAGCCAGGCTGCCGCACAGCCACAGGGCGGGAAGAATGGGGGGCAGGAGTGAAGTAGTCATGATGCAATTTTTGCAATTGCAAGAATGGCCACTTTGCGCTGCCAGGCATGCCCATTGCATTTTTATACATGACAACTGAGCAACTTCAACCTGCCGCTCTTGACCATCAGCACCGCATTTTCCTCCTGTTTAGTAAACGTACTAAACATCAGTCCAATATCAGGGTTTTATTGCTGAGGAATCAGAGTCCGCATATAAGCTTCGAATAGGCATTCCCATCTGCATCACTCAGCAATGGGTCCGATAAAATGGCCGCGCTGGCGGGTTCCAACGGCGCCATGCCTACTGACGAAACGCAAACAAGAACAGGCGGCGCGTCGCGGCCCCGCCATATTGGAGACAGCATGACAGTTCGTTTGAATCGCGGATTCTTCCCGCTCACGGCGCTGGCAACACTGGCGGCACTGGCGTTCGCGGCCCTGCCGGCGGAGGCGGCCGATCCCGGCACGCCGGCTGCAGCCGTCAACGTCTTCATCGGCACCGGCGGCGACGGCCACACCTTCCCCGGCGCCAGCCGCCCGTTCGGCATGGTGCAGCTGAGCCCCGACACCCAGGTGCGCCACTTCCGCCAGAGCTATCCCTGGGCGGCCGGCTACCGCCATGACGACAATTCCATCCTCGGCTTCTCGCACACCCACTTCTCCGGCAGCGGTCACTCCGACCTCGGCGACGTGCTCCTGATGCCCTACAGCGGCGAGACCAAACTCGAGCCGGGTTATCCGGAGCGCCCGTTCTCGGGCTACCGCTCGCGCTTCTCGCATGACGAGGAAAAGGCCGAACCGGGCTACTACGCGGTGCGCCTGAAGGACAACGAGGTCAGCGTGGAACTCACCGCCAGCGAGCGCGTGGGCCTGCACCGCTACCGCTACGACCAGGGCGCCGCGGCCAAGGTGATCCTCGACCTGCGCAGCAGCATCTACGATTACGGCGGCAAGAACCTGTGGTCGCGCCTGCGCCTGCGCGACGCCACCACCCTCACCGGCATGCGCGAGACGCGCGGCTGGGCCCCGGGCCGCCAGCTCCATTTCGCGGTCCAGTTCTCGCGCCCGATCACCGCGCGCCAGCTGCTCAATCGCGAGGAAGCCATCGAATACCGCGGCTTCGCGGCGCCGGGCAAGACGCCCGCCGACAAGGTGCTGGTCGAGGGCAAGGCCCTGATGGCCGCGCTGGAGTTCGGCGTGCCTTCGGACGGCACCCTGCTGGTGAAGGTCGCCCTGTCCGCCGTCAGCGAAGACAATGCCCTCGCCAACCTGGCCGAGATGCCGGGCTGGGACTTCGACGCCGAGCGCAAGCGCGCAAGCAGCGCCTGGAACGAGGCCTTGGGGGCAGTGAGCGTGGAGGCGCCGGAACCGATGCGCACCATGTTCACCACGAGCCTGTACCACAGCATGCTGGCGCCTTCGCTGTTCACGGACCTCGACGGCCGCTACCGGGGACCGGACAACCAGGTCCACCAGGCCAGGGACTTCCGCTTCCACTCGACCTTCTCGCTGTGGGACACCTACCGCGCGCTGCATCCGCTGCTCACGCTGGTGGCGCCCGAACAGCGCAACGCGGACTTCGTGCGCTCGCTGATCGCCTCGCAGCAGCACAGCCCCTACGGCATCCTGCCGGTGTGGCAGTTCCACGGCCTCGAGACCTGGTGCATGATCGGCTACCACGCGGTGCCGGTGATCGCGGACGCCTACATGAAGGGCATCCGCGGCTTCGATCCGGAGCAGGCCCTGGCCGCGATGACCGCCAGCGCCGAGTATGGCCCCTACGGCGGCCTGGAACACTACATGAAGCTGGGCTACGTGCCGATCGACCGCGAGCCGGAAGCGGCCTCGAAGACCGTGGAATACGCGTTCGACGACTGGACCATCGCGCGCATGGCCGAGAAGATGGGCAAGCAGGACGTCGCCGCCCGCTACTACAAGCGCGCCCAGAACTACCGCAACGTATTCGACAGGGAGACCGGCTTCATCCGCGCCCGCAAGTCGAGCGGCGAATTCCGCACCCCGTTCAACCCGGTGCAGTCGAACTTCGGCAGCGACTACACCGAGGGCAGCGCGTGGCAGTATTCCTGGTATATGCCGCACGATAATGCCGGCCTGATCTCGATGCTGGGAGGCGACGCCGCCCTGGTGGCCAAGCTCGACCAGATGTTCGACGCCAGGGTCGAGGACAATGTCTACGCCCACATGGAAGACATCTCGGGCCTGATCGGCCACTACGCCCATGGCAACGAACCTTCGCACCACGTGGCCTACCTGTACAACTACGCGGGCGCGCCGTGGAGGACGCAGGAACGCCTGGCGCACATCATGGCGACCCAGTACGCCAACAAGCCGGACGGCCTGTCGGGCAACGACGACCTGGGCCAGATGTCGGCCTGGTTCGCCTTCACCGCGCTCGGCTTCTATCCGGTGGCGCCGGGCAGCAACGAGTACGTGATCGGCCGTCCCTTCCTCGACCAGGCCGTGCTGAACCTGCCCAACGGGAAGCGCTTCACGGTGCGCGCCGAGAACCTTTCGGATGCCAACCGCTACGTCGGCCGCGTGACCCTGAACGGCAAGCCATGGACGAAGAGCTTCCTGCGCCACGAGGATCTCGTCGCCGGCGGCGAACTGGTGTTCACGATGCAGGCGACGCCGAACAAGGAGTGGGGCAAGGAGCGCAGCGCCCGCCCCTATACCCAGACGCGCTACTGAGCCGGAGGCCCGCGATGACGATGATGCGCCTGGCCGGCGCCGGCCTGCTCGTCGCCAGGAAGGAACAGCCATGGCGGTGACGATCCGCGATATCGCCAGGGCGACCAATTATTCGATCGGCACGGTCTCGCGCGCGCTGAAGAACCAGGACGGCCTGACCGACAAGACCCGGGCCCGGATCTGCGCCGCCGCGCGCGAACTGGGCTACGACTTCGGCAACCTGCGCCAGGGCGAGACAAGGCGCATCGCCTTCCTGCTGCACCGCCAGCACGACACCCGCTCCTCCAGCCCGTTCTACCTGCCGGTGCTGCATGGCGCGGTGGACGCCTGCCGGCGGCGCGGCATCGCCCTGTCCTTCGTCGTGGTCGGACCGGCCGAGCCGGTGCTCGACCTGGTGCGCCTGCACCAGCCGGACGCCCTGCTGTGCGCGGGCTTCTTCGAGCCCGAACTCCTGGGCGCGCTGCGCGACACCGGCAAACCGCTGGTCCTGCTCGACATGCGCCTGCCCGGCTACCGCTGCGTCAATCCCGACCACCAGCTGGGCGGCTACCTGGCGACGCGCCACCTGATCCGGCAGGGCCGGCGCCGCATCGCGATGCTGTCCGGCTCCCTGGCCCATCACAGCATCCATGAACGCAGCCGGGGTTTTCGCAAGGCGCTGTTCGAGGCGCGCATGCTGGCCGATCCCGAGCTCGAAGTGCAGTTGCCCAGCATCGGCAACCCGCTGGACAACGTGCGCCAGGCGATGGACACGCTGCTGGCCCTGACCCACCGCCCCGACGCCCTGTTCTGCTACAACGACAGCACCGCGCTGGCCGCGATGCAGCACTGCCTCGAGCGCGGATTGAAGATCCCGCACGACATGGCGATCGTCGGCTTCGACGACATCAGCGCCGCCGCCAGCGCCATTCCGCCGCTCAGCAGCATCAACATCGACAAGGAAGCGCTGGGCAGGATGGGCGTCGACCTCCTGCTGGACAAGTCCGCCGGCCCCGGCCTGGAACACACGCTCACCGTACAGCTGATGGTACGCGAAAGCAGCAATGACGATTGACGCGGCACTACGGCTTTTCCCCGGACGGCGGCGTCTGCGACAGCGACAAGTATTTCCGGGTCCAGGCCGAGAACCTGGCGGCCAGCGCCCTGCTCGCGGTGCGTACCGGGGACGGGCTGTTCTGGAAGGACGACGATCAGCTGTGGTCCTATTGCTGGCAGCACTTCGTCGGCCACGCGCACGGCGCCTGGTACCGCATCCTGGGCGCCGACGCGCAGCGAAGTCGAACTGTTGAGCCGGGAGGCGACCCGGTACTGAGCCGCCCGCCCGGCCTAGAAGTGGTATTCCGCGCGCACCATCGGGGTGCTGGCGCGCGGCCCCTGTCCGCCGGTGCCCACGCGGGTATTGCCGAACTTGTTGTTCCAGAACTGGTACTCGACACCGATGCGGAAGCGGTTCTTCGGATGGCCGAAGCGCGCGCCGATGTCGTACATCAGCTGCATGTCGAGGTTGGTCTCGGGGCCGGTCGGGACACCCACTTCGTCGAGGCCCTTCTCGGCGATGAAGTTGAGGTAACCTTCGAACGACCAGCCCTCGGCCACCGGAATGCCCCAGCTGACGTTGAGCATCGGGTGGTTCTCGAACTTGTAGCGCCGGCCCACGTTCGAAATCGGCGGGAAGGCGCCGCTCGGCGCATTGCTTTCGCGGACCAGCAGGATGCTGGTGTTCAGGAAGCCCGGCACGTCCCACATCAGGGTCGGACCGAGGACGAACATGCGCTTGCGCGAGTTGTAGCCGACGTCGTCCTTCCAGTTGAAGTCGACACCGGCGGTCAGGCCCACGCCCTTCACCTTGCCGAAGCGGATCTCCTTGCCGCGCAGCGCCCCGAGGTCGAGCGTGTGGCGGTACAGCAGGTAGGCTTCTTCCGCGCCCGAGTTGTCGGTGAGCGATTTCGGATCGGTGCTGTTCGACTTGAGCACGTCCAGGTTGAGGTAGTTGCTGCCGTACTTGTAGCCGCTCGCGTGGGTGAGCGCGTAGATGTTCTTCTTGATGTGCTCCGGGTTGAACGGTTCGGCGAAGCGCGTTCCGTAGCGCCAGCTGACGGCCGTGTCGCTCCAGTCGAGCGCCTGGGCAGCGCCGGCGGCGAGGGCCAGGGCGGCGCAGCAGGCGATGCGGGTTGTCATGCTCATGTCGTGTTCCTTATCGTCTAGTTCTTGTTGTCGCGTGGTGCGCGCGGCGCCGGCGCCGCCACCTTGTGCAGGTGGGCGTCGTCCACCAGCTCGATGCCGCGCTCGCGCGGCTCCCCGTCGAGCAGCAGACCCGCATGATTGGCGTCGGCGCGCACGGAGATCTCGTAGATGGCCCGGCCGTAGCGGTAGCGCAGCGTGAGTCCTTCCCATTCCGGCGGCAGGCGCGGGTCCAGCAGCAGGCGCTGTCCGCGCCGTTCGATGCCCAGCAGTCCTTCGACGACCATCAGCCAGGCCCACCCCGCAGACGAAGTGTAGCAGCCGCCGATGGCGCGTCCAGCATGGGGTGCAAGCGTGCGCACGCCCTCGGCCAGGAAATACGGCATCGCGCCGTGGCGCAGGCAGGCATCCACATTGGCCGTGCGCCGGATCGGGTCGAGCATGCGCGCCAGCCGCCAGGCCGGCGCCGCCTCGCCCAGCCGGGCAAGGCCGATCGCGGCCATGGCCGTGGCCCGGTGGTCCTGGCCGGGCCAGGCGTCCAGGCCGGGGGCCCACTGTCCATCGGCCGGGGGATCGCACAGCGGCACCTGGTCCCCATGCTCGCCGGCCAGGCGCTCGACAGCCGCGCGCAAGGCCGCCGCGCCGTGGGGCGCGCCCGCCAGCTGGGCCGAGGCCTGGGTCAGCAGGTCGATGCGGCAATCGGGATTGACGGCGGCGCCGAGCACCGCGCCGTCGTCCAGGTAGGCCCAGCGGTACCACTCGCCATCCCAGCCGTGTTCCCCGAGCTGGGCTTCCAGGGCCTGCGCGGCGCCGCGGCAGGTGGTGGCGAAACCGAAGTCGCCGCGCCGGTCCGCCACCTCGGCGAAACGCTGCAGCACCGCCATCATGAAGAACCCCAGCCGGACGCTTTCGGCGCGGCTGCCGGGGCCCCTGACCTCTTCGTGCAGGCGCAGCCCGGCCAGCGGCAGGCCGCGCGCGCCGAAGCGCAGGCAGCCGCGCAGGCCGTGCACGCACAGCTGGTACAGGTCGTCGGCGCGCGCCAGCCGCGACGCGCCGCCGCTGCTGCCGCCATCGCCGCTGTCGAGCGGCGTCTCGCGCAGCACGCCATGGTCGCCGGTCGCGCCGAGGTAGCGCACGATGGCGAACGGCAGCCACAGGAAATCCTCGGCCGTGGGATGCTGTCCGGCGCCGAAGTCGCGCGACGCCCGCAGCAGCTGTTCGCGCACCAGGGCGGGACGCGCATGCAGCGCCGCCTGCACCGATTGCAGGCGCTTCGCGGGCGAGGGCTCGCCCATGGCGGCCACGATGGCCTGGTAGGGCAGCCAGCCGTTGACCAGCAGGTCGAGCGCGGCATCGGGCGACTCCAGCTGTACCCGCTCGAGGGTGTGTTCCCACCAGCGGCGCAGCCGTTCCCACGCGGCGCCGGCGGCCTGGACCCCGCCGTGGCGCTGCACCACCCGGCTGGCATCGAGGCTGCCGGGTCCGGAGACCCCGAGCACGAACACCAGCTCGGCCTCCTCGCCCGGCTGCAGCTCGATCCCGACCTGCAGGGCGCCGCAGGGATCCAGCCCGGCGCCCACGCTGCCGGACAGGCCGCTCCTGGCCAGCGCCGCCGGCATGGCGATGTCGCCTTGCGGGCCGATGAACTCGAGACGGTCGGCGGTGCAGGCCACCTGTTCGGCATCGACGTGGAAGAAGGCCACCTTGTCGCGGAATCCCTCGCCGAAGGCATTGCGCGCGAACAGGGCGCCGCTCGCCAGGTCGATGCCGGTGACGACCTGCAGGCCGGGCGTGGCGTCCGCCCGGTCCAGCATCCACTCGACGTAGCCGGTCACGGACAGCCGGCGCGGCGCGCTGCTGTCGTTGCGCAGCCTGAGCACCGAATACTTGAGCGGCGCGTCGAGCGCCACGAAGCAGCGCAGCTCGGAGCCGATGCCCCAGGCGCGATGCTCGAACACGCTGTAGCCGAAGCCGTGGCGCGTGAGGTAGCCCTCGCCGGACGGCGCCGGCCAGGGCGTCGGCGACCAGCATGCGCCGCTGTCCTCGTCGCGCAGGTAAAAGGCTTCACCGGTGCCGGGCGCCGGCAGGTCGTCGCCGCCGGCGGTGACGCGCGCCTCGCGTCCACCGCTCCAGCTGCTGGCATGGCCGCGCTCCGACACCACGCTGCCGAATTCGGGATTGGCCAGCAGGTTGACCCACGGCGCGCCGGGCACGGGCAGGCCCGGGCCGCTGCGGATCACGTACTCGCGCCCGCCAGGCGCGAAGCCGCCGATGCCGTTGTCGTGCGCCAGCGCTTCGCGTGGCGGCTCAGGCGCCGCGGCGGTCCAGGCCTGGGCCTGGGCGCTGGGCGCGAACGGCGGCGGCAGCGCCGCCCGCGGCCGCGCCGCGCGGCGCAGCTGGTCGGGCAGTCCGCCGCGCTCGTCCGACAGCAGCACGCGCGCGATCGAGCGCAGCAGGATGCGGTCTTCGTGCGGAATGTCGGGCAGCAGGTGCACGTGCACGCCGCCGGGCTGCTCGAACGAAGAGGGATCCAGCACCGGCGCGGCCAGGTGCATCATCTGCTCGCGCGCGGTCCGGCTCTCGCACAGCACCAGCAGGTCGACCGCGAAGCCGCGGCTGCGCCAGTAGGCATGCGCCTGCATGGCCTGGCGCGCCAGGCCGGTGTCGGGACCGTGGCCGAGCTGGAGCAGGACCACCGGCAGCTCGCCGTCGATGCCGTAGGGACGCAGGCCGTCGCGGCCGCGCACGTTGCGCGCGATCAGGGCAGCGTCCGCACGCAGCGCCGGGACCGGATACGCCAGGCAGCCCGCCAGGCGGGTGAACATCTGGGCGTCGGCCTCGCTGAGCTCGAGGCGGCGCAGGAAGGCCTGACCATGGGTCCATGCCGCTTCGATCGCGTGGTCGATCACATGGCCCATGCGGTAGCGCGCCGCCAGGTCGCGCGCCACCCTGCGGCTGCCGGCCGCGCCCAGCACCAGGTCGACCGTGATCTCCTGCCCCGGTGCGAGCGTCACCATGCGCCGTATCGCCAGCGCCGGGTCGCCGGGCTCCGGGTCCAGGCCGGCGAGCGCGCCCCCGAGCGTGACGGCCTGGGGCGCGCGCAGGTCCCTGCCGCGTCCGATGAAGCGTGCGCGGCTGGTTTCATGGCTGGCCGCGCCGGAATCGTCGCGCACCGACATCAGGTGCAGCAGCACCGGCGCATCGGGCGCGGTCGCGCACAGCAAGGCCTGGCTGGCCTCGTCGATCTCGGCCGCCGCGCTGCTCCGCGCGCCGCTCGCCACCGGCGGCCCGGCCAGCGCCACGTAACTGGTCAGTTCCAGGGTGCGCGGCGCCGCGCCCCGGTTCGCGATCCGGATGCGGCGCAGCTCGACGTCGTCGTCCGGCGCCACCACCGCGTCGGTCACCATGTCGATGCCATGGTCGTGCCGGCGGAAGGTGGCGCGTCCCTCGGCGAACACGGTTTCCTGGCGTTCCGGCCGCGCCAGCGCCGGCAGCAGCGTGTTCGACCACAGGCGCCCGTCCGCCGGATCGCGCACATAGAGCGCCATGGCGCCATCGTTTCCTTCCGCACGGGTCAGGAGCAGCTCGTCCCAGCGGCTGGTTCCGGCGCCGTCGCTGGACAGCAGCAGGTGGTAGCCGCCGTTCGAGAGCAGCTGCACCTCGGGCAGGGTCGCGCCGGCGTCCTGCCGGATGACGCGGGCGTAGGCGCGTGCGGCAAGGGCGCCGTCCTGCGCCACGCGGGCGCCGTAGCGCACCGGCGCCGCCGCACCCGAAGCCGGCAGCGCTTCCTGCAGCAGCGGCAGCGCCGCGCGGAACTCGGGATCGGCGGCGAAGCGGCGCTGCATCGGGTGCCCGTGCAGCAGCTGGACCAGGGCCAGCAGGCCCATCGCCTGGTGCCGGGATGCGTAGGCGCGCACCACCACCTGGCGCTCGCCCGCCGGCAGGCGCGCGGACGCATAGTCGAGCCCCTCGTAGAAACCGTGTTCGCCCAGCAGGCCCTGCTCCGCCATCCGTTCGAGGTTGGCCAGCGCGAGCGCGGGTGCGGCGTTCAGCGCCAGCATGGCCGCATACGGCGCGGCGACCAGGTCGTCGCCGGCGCGGCGCTGCAGCGCCGCGGCCGGTATGCCGAAACGGCCAAAGCGGTAGCGCGCCGCGGCGTCGACGGCGTTGCAGCCGGATTCGGAGTAGCCCCACAGGATGCCCTTGCGGCGCGCGTGCGCGGCCTGGGCCCGCACCAGCGCCCGGCCGGCGCCGTCGAGCAGCGTATCGCGCCAGGACGGCATGATGAGCTGCGGCGCCAGGTAATCGGACACGGCCCCGCAGCGCGACAGCAGCAGCGGTTCCGCGCCTTCCATGCGCACCGGGCGTCCCAGCGACCACCAGTGCTGCTGCGGCAGCTGGTCCTGCGCCACCGCCGCGAAGCTGGCCATGCGCGCTTCCGACGCCAGCAGGTCGCAGCTGTCGGCGTCCATCCGGTCGTCGCGTACGTGGTAGCCGGCCGCCAGCAATCCGGCGCCGGCATCGTACAGGGCGCAAAAATCCATGTGCGCCAGCGCGCGCGCCTGCGCCGCCAGGCGTTCGAGGTCGCGCAGGCGGCGGTGCGCGCAGCCGCGGCCCTCCTCCACCAGCCGCGCCAGCCCCTGGCCGGGCGCGTCCGCCACATCGAGGGCCGCCAGTTCGCGCAGGCTGGGAATGCGCGTCAGCCTGGCGTCGAGCACATATTCCTGCGTCGCGCGGCTCCAGGGCGCCACCGCGTACAGGTCGCGCAGCTGCGCTTCGCACTGGGCGGCGAGGCGCGCGGACCAGGCGCGCAGCCCGGCGTCGGCATCGGCCGGCAGGCTGTCCTTCAGGCTGCGTGCTTCCTGCGTCACCGTGCGCAGGCATTCCGCCAGGCCCGGCAGGGTGTCGAGCGCGCGGCAGCGCTCCGGCTCCATGGCGCGCGACACCGCCGCGACCATGGCCCGGGTCGCGGGCGGCGCCGCCGCGGCATGCTCTTCGACGATGCGCAGGGCGGCGCGGATGCCGTCGAGGGCAAGACGGTCCGCCACCGGCTGGTCCGGCAGCTCATCCAGTCCGGCGGCCAGGGTGCGCAGCGCCAACACCAGGCTGCCGCTGCCGGCGGTGGCCACGAAGGCCGGCTCCACCGGCGCCAGCGAGGCGCCCTGGTACCACTGGAAGAAGTGGCCGCGCCAGCGTTCCAGCAGCGCCATCGACGCCAGCGCCGTCTCGACCCGCGTCAGCAGCGCGCCGGCCGGGATGAAGCCGGCGTCGTGCGCGCCCAGGCCGGCCAGCAGCGACAGGCCCATCCCGGCGGGCGAGACGCGCGCATCGACCTGCGGCTGCGGATGCTCCAGCACCGCTTCCGGCGCCAGTCCGCGCGCACCGCCGTCGTGGTCCTCGAAGAAGCTCCAGGTGCGGCGCGCCAGCGCGCGCAGGAAGGCCGACTGGGCCGCGCCCAGGCGGCCCGGGCGCTGGCGCCCGGGCTGGCTGCCCCACCACGCCAGCGCGGGCGACAGGAACCAGATCAGCAGCAAGGGCGCGACCGTGAACAGCGCGTACGGATTGGCGAAGGTCAGCAGCAGCGCGATGCCGACCGCGAACGCCGGCGCGCACCACATCGTGCGCCAGTTGTTGACGATGACGCTGCTCGGGCGCGCCAGCAGCGGCTGCGCGCCCTGCAGCAGGCGGCGGCGCGAGACGTGGCGGCGCCACAGCGCGCGGCCGATGGCGTCCAGCCGGCACCAGGCGGTGTGCGGCAGGAAGGCCACCTCCAGCGCGCTGCGGACGAGCGGCACGCGCGCGCCGCGCGCCCAGCCGTCCAGGTGCTGGCGCCAGGGCGCGTCGTGCGGCCGGTCCGCCAGCGCGACCAGGGCGCCGGCCAGCGCCGGCAGGAAATACACGGCGAGCACCGCCGCGCTCCAGAAGGCCGGCGTGGCCAGCATGCTCCAGCACAGGATGAGCAGGACGACCAGCGCCGGCTCGACCAGACTGTCGCGCAGGCGGTCGAACAGCTGCCAGCGTGCGTGCGGCGCTTCCAGCACCGCCGCGTCCTTGCCGCCCATCCGGCCGGCCATCTGCCAGTGCATGCGCGTGTCCCGGTGGCGCCGCACGGCATGCTCGCCATAGCTCGCCGGATGGGCCGCATCGAGCTGCACGTCGCGCGCCCTGCCGGCGCGCAGGCGGTCCTCCTCGGGCAGCCCGGGCGCGAAGCGGCCCTCGTCGCCGATCCCGTCGCCCATGGCGCGCTGCCAGGCGTCGACATCGTAGATCGCGGCCCAGCCCTGACTGCCGTCGGCCGCGGCGCCGCAGCCCGCCCCTTGCGCCGCCCAGCTCCCGGTGCCGTCCGCCCACAGGCGCTCGTAGCGCGTGGCGCGCCGCTCCGGCAGCGGAGCGCAGATCCGCGGCCGCAGCAGGCCATGCCCTTCGAGCACGCGCCCATCCTTGCCCAGCGCCGGCTGGTTCAGCGGATGCGCCATCGCGGCCACCAGCTGCCTGGCGGCATCGCGCGGCAGTCCGGTATGGGCGTCGAGGGCGATCACGTAGCGCACCTCGGCCAGTGCGCCGGTCGCGCCGGCCACCAGCTGGAAGCGCTCGCGCGCGCCGCCGCACAGCCAGGCGTTCAGGTCGGACAGCTGCCCGCGGCGCCGTTCGCGGCCGATCCATTCCCGCTCGCTGGCGCTCCAGCTGCGCGGCCGCTGCATCAGCAGGAAGGGTTCGATGCGCACGCTGACGGCGTCCGGATTGCCATGCTCGTCGACGGTCTCGGTCATCTGCTCGTGGCCATGCTTGCGGTTCAGCGCCTCGATCGCGGCGCGCGCCTGTTCGACCAGCGCGGCGTCCAGCGGCATCTGTTCCGCGGGCGCGTCGGCCAGGTCGGCCAGCAGGCAGAAGCGCAGCCGCGGATCGCGGTTGCCGAGATAGCGCACCTCCAGGTCGCGGCACAGCTTCGCCACGTTCGCGCCGCTGGACAGCTGGGCCGATACCGCGACCACCGTCTGCGCTCCCGCGGGAATGCCGGCGCCGTAGTCCATGCGCGGCGTGATGCGCGGCGGCGCCAGCCAGCCCGTCATCAGGCGCACCAGCGCGCGCGCCAGCTGGCTCGCGCCGAGCAGGGCCGGCAGCCCGAGCGCCGCCTGCAGGAGCAGGCCGGCGCCGCCGTGGCGCGCATGGATCACGATCGCGGCGGTGAACAGCAAGGTCAGCACGGCGACCGCGCCCAGCTGCGTGGCCTGCGGCGCGGCCTCCGCCATGCGGCGCAGCTTGCGCGCCAGGCCGCCCGCCTGCAGGCGCTGTTCCAGCAGGGAGCGTCCGGGGCCGGCCAGGTAGTAGCCGACATGGCGCGTGCGCCGGTCCAGGCCGCCCTCGCCCGGCGCGCGGTGCACGCCCGCCAGCGCCAGCGCTTCCTGCGCCACCTCGATCTCGGCATGGCGGGTGGCCTTCGCCAGCCGTTCGACCGTGCCGCGGTACAGGTCGCGCGTCGGTCCGTCCATGCGGGCATAGCTGCCGTCCGGATCGGCGCGCAGCACCTGCTCGACCGCGCTGATGTTTTCCGCGAAGGCGCGCCAGTCGACGCCGCCGGCCTGGCGCAGGCTGGCCAGGCTGTTCGCGGCGGACACCGCATCGTCGGCCTGTTCGCTGCGCTCGGCCTCCATCTGCAGGGCGATGCTGAGGCCTTCGTCGGCCAGGCGCGCGTCGATCCAGTCGAGGGCCTGGGTGAGCGTGGCGCCCTGCCCGTGCAGGCGGCGCGCCAGTTCGGCCACGAAGCCGCTGCCCAGCGGCTCGACGCTGCGCACCATGTCCGCCACCAGCAGGATCAGGTCGCCCGGACGCTGCTCGGCCGCTTCGACCATGCGTGCGGCCCAGTCGGCCGCCAGCGCGCGCTCGGCGCAGACACGGGCGGCGCGCGCCGCGAGGCGGCGCAGGTTGTCCACCAGCGCGAGACGCAGCATGCTCGGGAGCGCATCCAGCTCGGCCAGGGCCAGGGGCGCGCCTTCCTGGTAGGCGGCCAGGAAGCGCGACAGCTGGTCGGGATCGATGCGGCCGTCGCCGTGCGCGACCGCCTCGGTCATCAGGCGGAACGCGCGCGGCGCGTCGTCGGGCGCGAGGCGCGGCAGTTCGCGCGCGTCGCGCAGCAGCTGGCCGCGCGCCAGGCGGACCTGGGCGTCGAGCAGGTGGTACTGGTCGAGGAGGCGCAAGCCGGCCGGCGGCGGCTCGCGGCCGGCGCCCGCGGCGCGGTCGAGCGCATCGCAGGCCTGGGCGATGGCCGCGGCATTCGCGTCCAGGAGCCCCAGCATGTCGCGCGCGGAAGCGGCGCCGGACAGCTGGTGGCGCGCGGCGAGCTGGCGGCCGTGGACCGCCAGCTGGGCCGCACTGAGCGGAGCGGCGCGCAGCGGGGCATCGCCGCCGGCGCCTGCCTGCCCGGCGCGTTCCGGACCGGTCGGCGATTCCGCCATCGGATTGTTCTCAAGTTTCAACGGGGACCTCGACACAGGGACGTGCGCTGTCGACCGCTGGCGCGCAATGCGCCCGGGGCGGTTCAGGGCGGAAAACGCTGGGCGCGCACGGCCATCGCCATGCTAGAGGAATAGGACGGGGTTTACTGTGCGGTGCCGTACACAGCCAGCCCGGCAGGCCGGCTGTTTGACCATCTGATCAGTGTGCGAGGGCAATCCCGCCGCACAGGCTCCAGGCGCGCGGGTGGCCCAGGCCGCGCAGGGCGCGGGCGGCGCGGGCGCTGCGGGCGCCGCTGCGGCAGACGAACAGCACCGGCCGGGCGCCGTCGCCGGCCAGGTAGCCGGCATGCTCGGCCAGCCGCGACAGCGGCACGTTGAGCGCCGCCTGGCCATGCAGGCGGATCGCGCCGGCGCTGTGTTCGCGCAGCTCGCGCACGTCGACGACGAGGGCGTCGGGATGCGCGTCCAGCAGGCGCCGCGCCGCTGCGCTATCGAGCTCCGTGGCGCCCTCGCCCGGCGCCGCGGTCTCCAGCGACGCCAGCGCCCGCTCCGTCTCGCCGCGGCAACAGAGCGCCTGCGCACCGGCGTCCGGCCGCAGGGTCTCTCCGTGGCCGGCGAACACGAAGCGCACCTGGTCCGGCCCGAGCACGCCTGCCTGGGGCCTGCCGAACAGGTAGGCGCGGGCGCCGTCCTGCCCGGCCCTTGCCAGGATGGCGTCGCCAAGCGCGAGCGCGCCGCCGTCCGCGGGCCAGCCCGGCGCCCCGTCCATCTCGCGGGCCAGCGCGGCGGCGCCACGATCGTCCTGGCCGGTATGCAGGGAGGCCAGCAGGCGGTAGCCGGCCGCGCGCAGCATGGCGGCGCTGCGCCCGGCCACCGCCTCCGGCACGTCGATGGCGACGCACTGGCGCGCGCCGGCGTCGAACAGCAGCCAGCCGCTGGCGCCGTCGGCGTCGAGCTGCACCAGGCCCTGCGGCTGGCCGTCCAGCAGCGGCGAAGGCGCCAGCACCGGCAGGGCGAGCGCCCGGCCGCAGCGCGCGATCTGCGCGCAGGCCAGGTCGATCGTGGCGTCATCGAGCAGCGGGCCGAAGGACAGGCGCACCGCCGACGCGCTGCGCCGCACCGGCACGCCCATCGCGTCGAGCACGTAGCTCGGCGCCGCCCTGGCGGCCGAGCAGGCCGAGCCGGCACTGACGCGCACCCCGGCGGCGTCGAAGATTTCCAGCAGGTCGGCGCTGGCCACGCCCGGCACCGAGAAGTTGAGCGTGGTGGGCAGCGCATGCTCGAGCGGCGCGTTGAAGACGATGCCGGGGAAGGCCGCGCGCAGCGCCCCCACCAGCCGCTCGCGGCAGGCCAGCAGTTCGCTGTGCGAGCGGAAGGTCGCGCCGCCTTCGAGGGCCTCGAGCACCGCGCCCAGCGCCGCGATGCCGGCCATGTTCTCGGTGCCCGAGCGCTGGCCCTCCTCCTGCCCGCCGCCGCACATCAGCGGCGTATACGGTGCGCCCTCGCGTACGTACAGCATGCCGATGCCCTTGGGCGCGTACAGCTTGTGTCCGGAGAACGGCGCGTAGTCGATGCGCGACGCGCCAAGCGCCAGCGGCAGCTTGCCGAGCGCCTGCACGCAGTCGACCATCCACAGCGCCGGGCTGGCGCTCTCGCGCAGCACGGCGGCGATGCCATCCAGGTCCGACACCACCCCGGTCTCGTTGTTGGCGGCCATCGTGCACACGAAGGCGGCGCGCGGCGCCAGCTCGCGCAGCACGTCGAGCCGGTGGCGGCCGCCGGCGTCGACCGGCAGCGCGCGCAGCTCCAGCCCCGTGCCGAGCACCTCGTTCCAGTGCGCCAGGCTCTCCGGCACCGCCTTGTGCTCGGTCGCCCCGTAGAGCAGCAGGTCGCCGCAGGCTTCGCCCCGCTGGCGGCGTGCGCGGATGGCGCACAGCGCGGACAGCACGGCGGTCTGGATGCCCTCGGTGGCGCCGCTGTTGAACATCACCCTGCCGCCCGCCGCCCCCAGCACCCGGCGCGCGCTCGCGCGCGCCGCCTCGCGCAGCGCGCGGGCGCGCAGGCCGGCCGCATGGCTGCTGCTCGGGTTGCCGTAGCTGTCCCGCATCGCCGCGGCGGCGGCGGCGATCGCGGCCGGCAGCACGGGAGATGTGGCGTTAGCGTCAAGATAGATCTCTTTGTCCATGAATAAGTGCCAAAATTATAAAAAAAGGTGTCGCGAAAGGCGTTATTTTTAAGTAATATGATATGGGGTTGTGCTGGTGGAGATGTCCCAAATTCACCGGTTTATGGTCGAAATGAAGGATAATCATTCTTAGAACTACTAAATCGGAATATGAATTCACTCGACAAGTTTGACTGTGCGATTCTTGCCGCACTACAAGCAGATGCCACGCTCTCCATTTCCGGCCTCAGCGAGAAGGTCGGCCTGTCCAGCACGCCCTGCTGGAAACGCGTCAAGCGCCTCGAAGAAGAGGGGTACATCGAAAGCCGCGTCAGCATCGTCAACCGCGCCAAGGTCGGCCTGCCGGTCACCGTGTTCGTCAGCGTGCGCACGCCCGAGCACGACGAGAAGTGGCTGGCGCGCTTCGCCTCCGCCGTGGTCGCGCTGCCCGAGGTGCTCGAATTCCACCGCATGAGCGGCGACGTCGACTACCTGCTGAAGGTGGTCACCACCGACATCGCCGGCTACGACCGCTTCTACAAGAAACTGATCAAGACCGCGCGCCTGACCGGCGTGTCCTCCGCGTTCTCCATGGAACAGATCAAGTACAGCACCGCACTGCCGCTGGAACTGATCGCCCACGGCCTGCCCGCCTGATTGTCCCGGCGGGCGCCATGCCGGCCGCCGCCCCGCCGGGCGTCCTTGCGCCCTTCATTCCCGTCGCCGGATACCCTTAACCAGGCGTGCAAATCATGCGATGATGGCGGCCGTTCGAACTCAACGGAGACAAGGGAATGCCATCAACAATGAACATCGCGCACATGGCGCCGCTGGCGCTGGCGGCGCTGCTCGCCGTGCAGGCCAACGCCGCCGAACAGGTGGTCAGGATCGGCGTGAGCGGCCCGCTGTCGGGCGCGAATGCGTTCGCCGGCAAGGACAACGAGAACGGCGTGCGCCTGGCCGTCGAAGAACTGAACGCGCAGAAGCTCCAGGTGGGCGGCAACACCCTGCGCTTCGAACTGCAGTCCGAGGATGACCAGGGCGATCCGAAGCAGGGCGTGACGGTGGCCCAGAAGTTCGCCGACGCCGGCGTGAAGTTCGTGCTCGGCCCGTACAACTCGGGCGTGGCGATTCCCGCTTCGCGTGTTTACAACGACAACGGCATCCTGATGTCGACGGTCGGCACCAATCCCAAGATCACCCAGGCCGGCTACCCGACGGTATTCCGCATCGTGGCCAGCGACACCCAGGTGGGCGCCTCGGTAGCCGCCTACGCGGCCAAGGAACTGAAGGTGAAGAACGTCGGCGTGATCGACGACCGCACCGCCTTCGGCCAGGGCATCGCGATGGAATTCAAGCGCCAGGCGCAGGCGGCCGGCATGAAGGTCGCGGGCCATGAATTCACGACCGACAAGGCGAGCGATTTCACCGCCATCCTGACCGCGCTGAAGGCGCGCAAGGTCGACGCCGTGTTCTTCGGCGGCTACGCCCCGCAAGGCGCCCCGATGGCGCGCCAGATGAAGCAGCTCGGCCTGAACGTGCCGCTGCTCGGCGGCGACACGCTGTGCAGCCCGGAGATGGCCAAGCTGGGCGGCGCAGCCGTCGGCGAGAACCTGCGCTGCGCCCAGGCCGGCGCGATTCTGGCCAGGCAGCCGGGCGGCCCGGCCTTCCTGGCCGCCTACAAGCAGCGCTTCAAGCGCGAGCCGGACGTGTACGCGCCCTCGTTCTACGACCAGACCAAGTTCATCGCGCAGGCGATCAAGAATGCGAACTCGGTGGATTCCGCCAAGGTCGGCGCGGCCATGCACGGCATCAGCTACCAGGGCGTGGTCGGCACCTATGGCTACGACCCCAAGGGCAACCTGAAGAAGACCGCGGTGACCGTGTACACCTTCAGGAACGGCGCCTTGACGCCGCTGGCGAGCTACTGACCGGCACACCACGACAATAAGGACAAGACTGATGAAAGCAATCTTCAAGCTCGGCGCCCTGGCCACCGCCGCCCTGCTCGCCAGCGCACCGCTGGCGGCATCGGGCGCCGCGCAGGCCAGGACCCAGAGCAGCGCCGCCGACTCCCAGGCAAGCAAGCAGCTGAACAAGCTGGCCGACGAGTACTACGACGCGCTGGCGCGCTTCGAGCCGGTGTTCGCGACCGAGGGCGGCGACAACCGCTTCATCGACCAGCTGGGGCTGTCGATCTCGCCGAAGAACCGCGAGCGCCAGTTCGCGCTGTACCGCGGCTATCTGAAGCGCCTGCAGGCGATCCCGCGCGAGCGCCTGAACGGCCGCGACCAGACCAGCCATGACATCCTGAAGTTCGAGCTGGACACGGCGCTGCGCCTGGCGGCCTTCCCGGAACACCTGCTGCCGCTCGACCAGATGGTCAGCATGCCGGTGATCCTGGCGAACTACGCCAGCGGCCAGGGCGCCCAGCCCCTGAGCACCGTGAAGGACTACAAGGCCTACCTGAACCGCCTGTCGCAGCTGGCGCCGCACATCGACCAGTCGATCGCCAACATGCGCGAGGGGATCAAGGCCGGCATCGTGCATCCGCGCGAGCCGATGCAATCGGCGCTGCCGCAGTTCCAGCAGCTGGTGGCGGAGACGCCGGAGGCCAGCATCTTCTACACGCCCGTCAAGAACATGCCGGAAGGCTTTGCGGCGGCCGACAGGCGCAGCCTGGCCGAGTCCTACCGCAAGACCATCGGCGGCAAGCTCAATCCGGCGCTGGCGCGGCTGGCGAGCTTCATGGAGAAGGAATACCTGCCGGCCACCCGCACCACCGCCGGCTGGGGCGCGCTGCCGAACGGCGCCGCGTGGTACCAGGCGCGCGTGGCGGCCATGACCACGACCGACCTGACACCCGAGCAGGTCCACCAGATCGGCCTGAAGGAAGTGGCGCGCATCCAGGGCGAATACGCCGTGACCGGCCCGAAGATGGGCTACGACGGCCCCGCGGCCGGGCTGCCGCGCTGGGTCTCGGAGCAGCCGAAGTACAAGCCGTTCACCTCGGACAAGCAGGTGATCGACGTGTTCCGCGACCTCGACGCCAAGGTGCGCACCAAGCTGCCGGCCCTGTTCACCCTGATGCCGAAGTCGCCGCTCGACCTGCGCCTGGAGCCGGAACTGTCGCGCGCGACCGCCTCGGACCACTACACGCCGCCGGCGGTGGACGGTTCGCGTCCGGGCGTGTTCTGGTCGGTGGTGAACGATCCGAAGCAGTACGGCAGCACCGGCATGGTCACCCTGTACCTGCATGAAGGCCAGCCCGGCCACCACTTCCACATCGCGCTGGTGCAGGAACTGGGCCTGCCGAACTTCCGCAAGTTCGGCGGCAACAACGCGTTCACCGAAGGCTGGGCCCTGTATGCCGAGACCCTGGGCAAGGAGATGGGGCTGTTCGAGAAGCCCGAGGATTACTTCGGCCACCTGAACGACGAGATGCTGCGCGCGGCGCGCCTGGTGGTGGACACCGGCATGCACGCCAAGGGCTGGAGCCGCGAACAGGGCATCAAGTATTTCCAGGACACGCTGGGCTACTCGGAGCATGAGGCGCGCGCGCAGATCGAGCGCTACATGGTGTGGCCGGGCCAGGCGCTGGGGTACAAGATCGGGTCGCTCAAGATCGTCGAACTGCGCAAGCGGGCGGAGGCGGCCATGGGAGGCAGGTTCAGCCTGCAGAAGTTCCACGAGATCGTGCTGGGAGAAGGCACGCTGCCGCTGGCGGTGCTGGAGACCAAGGTGGATCGCTGGATCGCCGAGTCGAAGTAAGGTCAACAAAAAACCGGGGCGTCGCCCCGGTTTTTCATTTCATCGCTCGATCATGAAGACCGGATAGCGCCTCCACTCCGGCTCGCGATAGCGCTCGCAGTTGGCGAAGATAAAGTCCAGCACCGCCTCCTGGTCGGCCAGCAGCCCAGGATTCGCCGCCTTCCACTCCGCAAACTTCGCGGCCAGCGCCGGCTCGTCGCGCAGCAGTTCCTCGGCGTGGTCCTCGAACACATAGTCCGAATACGCTTCCTTCTTCTCCAGCACGCTATTGAAGAACCCCCAGCGGAAGAAGCTGTCGTGCGCCAGCGGCTCGAGCGTCTCGACCGCGTAGCGCGCGTTGTCCTGGTCCAGCGGCACGATGTAGTCGCCCGCGCGCAATGCCACCTGGCCGTGGCGCCGCTCGAGCGCCACCTCGTCGTGGAACATGTGGCCCTCGTAGGCGTTCGGGCGCGACGCCACCGAGGCGATGTGGTAATACGCCACGTCCTGGACGCGGCCGGATTCGATGCGCTCCATGCGCACGCCGTTCCACTGCAGGCGCTCGATCGCCTCGCGCCACTGCTGCGGCACCACATAGGCGCGCGGCGCCGGCACGCTGGCGTCGACCGGGAAGCTGTTGTAGTAGGCGATGTCGCGCTCCCACGGGCTGCTGCGGTCGTACCACAGGCGGGTGTACTCGCCCAGCACGCTCTTCCGGTACTTCGCCTCGTAGCCCTTGAAGCGGAAGGTCGACGGCTTGCTCTCGTCCATCTTCCAGCGCACCGGCCACTCGGTGCGCGAACGGCCCTCTTCCTTCGCGGCGCGGCGCAGCTGCTGGATGCGCGCGGCGTTCGCCACGGTGAAGTCGAGCGCCGTCTCGACCAGCGCCCGCATCGATTCGTAGCGGTCCCTGAACGGCTTGAGCATGTGGGTCTCGGGCATGAAGCCGATCGTGTTGTGCAGCGCCGCGTAGCCGGTCGAGAAGCGCGCGGTCTCCAGGAATTCGGCGATGCCGTGGTCCGGGCTGTCCTTGACCGGGTTCACGTAGGGACAGGTCGGCCAGCCGCGGCGCTCCATGTCGGCATACATCGCCGGCAGCATCTCGCCGCGCAGGAATTCGCCCAGGCCGCCGCCCAGCTTGTCCGCCTGGGTGTGGATCAGGGTCATCGTGTAGCTGTAGTCGGCGCCGTTCGAGGTGTGCGTGTCGACCATCACGTCCGGATCCCAGGCGCTGAACAGCCCGTTGAACACCTGCGCGGCCAGGGTGTCGCACTTGACGAAGTCGCGGTTCAGGTCGAGGTGGCGGCTGTTGCCGCGGAAGCCGAACTGCTCCGGGCCGTCCTGGTTCACGCGCGAGGTATCGGCGCGATTCAGGCTGCCGTCCACGTTGTACAGCGGGACGAACAGGAACACGGTCCGGCCCAGCGCCGCGAGGCGCTCCGGCTGGATGCAGAAGTCGCGCACCAGCGCCATGCAGGCGTCCACGCCTTCCGGTTCGCCCGGGTGGATGCCGTTGTTGTTGAAGAAGACCGGACGGCCGCTGCGCTTGATGGTCTCGCGGTCGAACACGCCGTCGGCGCTGACCACGCCGGCGTGGATCGGCACGCCCGCATCCGAGGCGCCTACTTTCTCGAAGCGCAGCACGCCGGGATAGGCGCGCGCGAGCTCTTCGTACCAGGCGATGCACTCGGCCCAGGTGGTGGTCTGGTTCAGGTTGCCCTTTTCATAAGGCGTCTTCAGTTGCTCGAGCATGATGGAGATAAAAATAAAGGCGGTTAAGCAAAGGCGCTACGATACCGTAGTTGGCGCTTCGAGTGGCAGTGCGATCGCCACCACCGTCCCGTCGCCCGGACTGGAGCGGACTTCGATGGCGCCGTGCAGCACGTACACGCGCTCGCGCATGCCGATGATGCCGATGCCTTCCGATGCGCTGGCGGTGTCGAAGCCGACGCCGTCGTCCACCACGCGGATGCGCAGCATGCCCTTGTCCTCGTCCAGCAGCAGGGTGACGTGGGCCGAGCGCGCGCCCGAGTGCTTCATCACGTTCGACAGCGCTTCCTGCACGATGCGGTAGGCCGAGATGGCCAGCTCGTTCGGCAGGCGCGCGAAGTCGCCCTCGCTGTCCAGGTCGAAACGGCAGCCCGAGCTGCTGTCGTAGTGGCGCACCATCTCTTCCACCGCGCCGTGCAGGCCCAGCATGTCCAGCACTTCCGGCCGCAGGCGGCGCACCAGGCGGCGGCCGTTGGCGTACAGGTCGAGCGCCAGCTTGGTGATGGCTTCCGACTTGCGCCGGATCTCTTCCAGCTCCGGTCCCGGCGGCGCCTTCGCCGCCAGCATGCCGATGGCCTGGGCTTCCAGGCGCGCGGCGATCAGGGACGCGTTCAGCTCGTCGTGGATCTCGACCGCGATGGTCTTGCGCTCGTCCTCGATGATCGAGTTCACCTTCTGGATCAGCTTGCGCTTGTCGGCGTCGGCGCGCAGCGCCTCGTTGCGCGAGGCCAGCAGGTCGCGGGTGCGCTCGGCCACCTTGTTCTCCAGGTCGCGCTTGGCTTCGTCCAGCGCCAGCGACATCTCGCCGATCGATCCCTGCAGCTCGCCGACCTCGCCGCCGGTCCGCACCGGCAACTGCACCCGGTAGTTGCCGCCGCGGATCTCGCGCAGCGCGCTGATCGCCTCGCGCAGCGGCACCGTCAGCGAGCGCGCCAGCACCCAGGCCAGCACGCCGCTGACGGCCAGCGCCAGCGCGGTGATCGACAGTTCGATGCGGAAGCGCGCGGTCTGCTTGGCCATCAGGTTAGTCGGCGACATCGTCACCCGTACCCAGCCCACCACCTCGGTGGTCAGGGTCGGCGGGCGCGAAATGCTGGACGCCGACACGTGCGGCGTGCCGTTGTCCGAGAACAGGTTGATCCACACCACCTGCTTCCTGATCGGCGCTTCGTAGTAATGCGGCTGGGCGTCGGTGGCGGACTCCGACACCACCCGCACCGCCGCGCGGTCGCTGGCGTCGATCACGTCGACGCGGTAGATGCTGCTGTCGGACTGCACCAGGCCGTTGATGGTCAGGCGCAGGTCGGACAGGTTGCCGGAGATGACGTTGTATTCGCTGGTCTCGGCCAGCGCGCGCGCCAGGATGCGTCCGCGCTCGGCCAGTTCCTCGGCCACCTGCGCCCGGTGCGCGTACCACGAGTACCAGACGAAGGAGGTGAACAGGAACACCACCGGCAGCATGGTGATGAAGGCCATGCGCCGGCCGAGGCCCCAGCCGCGCCAGAATCGCAGGTTCATCATGGCGCCGGCGCCGGGCGCGAGAACTTGCGGGCGATGTCGGTGACGCTCAGGTCGAGCGAGCTGGCCACGCCTTCGTTGATCATGGTGCGGAAATAGCGCGGGAACTGCGGCGGAGCCAGTTCGCCGGTGGCGACGAAAGCCGCCGCGATCTCGGCCACCTGGGTATTGATGTCCTCGATCTCGGAATAGGTGCTGGCCAGGGCGCCGACCTTGACCATGTCGGCCGAGAAGCCGATCACGCCCTGCTTGCGGCGGTAGCTCGAGAGCAGGATGTTGCGCACGTTCTCGGTGTTGTAGACCGCGCTGTCGGGCAGCGCCAGCAGCACTTCGGCGCGCGTCATGCGGTTCAGCGTATGGTTGATGTCGTCGCCCGGCGCGAAGCGCTGGACCTCGATCTCGACCTCGTCTTCCAGTAGCGGCCGCAGGAAGGCGGTGTCGGGACCGAGGATGGCGCCGGCGCGCACCGGGCGGCCGTACAGCAGCGCGGCCAGGCGCAGCTGGTCGGCCGGCGCCGGCTCGGCGTACACGGCGGTCAGCGCGCTGGCGCGCGCACGCGGCAGTTTCGCCGTCAGCATGCGCCACACCTGGCTGGAGGTATAGGCCGAGATCACCACGCAGTCGCAGCGGCGCGCCACCGCGTCGCGCAGGGCGGTCGGGCCGATGGCGACGTACAGCATGCGCCGGCTCTGCGCCAGCTCGGTGCGGAAGGAGGCGAAGGTCGGGACCAGGCGCTTGTACAGGTCATCGGCGATGCGCCGGGTGACCTCGGTATCGTCGCCGGTGATGATCTGGAAGCGGTAGCCCATGGAATCGGCGCGCGCCGGCGCGCGCTGCGCGGCGGCGGCAAACGCCAGTGCAAACAGGCCGACGGCGAGCCCGAGGCGGCGCAACAGGATGGCCATGGCGCTTACGGCGCGATCAGGCCGTGCTTGACAGCCAGCAGGGTGATGCTGGCCTGGCGGTGCACGCCCAGCTTTTCCTTGATCGACTGGCTGATGTTGCTGATGGTCTTGGTCGACAGGTCGAGCTTTTCCGCGATCTCCGCGTTGGTCATGCCCTCGGCCATCAGCTTGAAGATCTCCAGGCCGCGCTCGTCGAGCTGGGACTGGGGCGTGACCTCGCCGCGCACCGCCATGCTGGCCAGGCGCGCCGCGATCTGGGGCATGAAGTACAGCTTGCCCTCGTGCGCGTAGCGCACGGCCGTGGCCAGGTCGGCCGGGTCGCAGTCCTTGGTGACGAAGGCGTGCGCGCCGAGGCGGTAGGTTTCCTTGATCAGGCTATCCTGGTCGAACTGGCTGAGGAAGACGATCTTCGCCTGCGGGTCGAACTTGAGGATGGCCTGGGCCGCGTCCATCCCGGTCAGTTCGGTGCCGAAGCGCATGTCGAGCACGGCCACATCGGGGTGCTCGGCGGCGTACAGCGCCGTCGCTTCGTTCGGGGTCTTGGCCTGCCCGACCACCTGCATGCCCGCCGCTTCCAGCGACATGGCGAAGCCGGTCATGACGATCGGATGATCGTCGGCAAGCATCACACGGATGGGTTTGCTGTTCTGTTCTGCCACTGTTCTCTCCAGGCTCCTCGCCCTCGCTCTACATCTTCTTACCAAACTCTGGCAACCAAGTGTTCCAGCACACCGAAGGCTCGCTGCCTACAGGTCGATTATTTCATACAAAGCGCAGACAGGCGAGTCCGCCGATTTTCCACCCAAGAAACGTCAACCCGACATGCATATAGAAATTATTTTGCCATTCAATGGCTTTACTGATTGCCATCACATGGCATATATTTATTCTAGCATTAGTAATGTTTCTCCTCGCCTGAATGATGGAGCGACGGCAAGGCCTGCAAGCCGGGGCCCATAACGACAACAACAAGGAGATCGACATGCCCGCTTCGATAGCAGCGCCATGGTCCGCCCGCATGGCGGAATGGGCATGGGCAGGCGCCGCCGGCCTGGCCCTGGCCGCGCTGGCATGGCTGGCCTTCGCCCCGCCCAAGGTCCAGCCGCCCGCGGCGGCGATCGATGCGCCCGCGTGGCAAGCCCGCGCACTGGTCCATGTGACGACCCTGGCCGCCACCCCGCGCGCGATCGCGACGCCGGACAATGCCCGCGCGCGCGACTACATCGTCGGCCAGCTGCGCGCCATGGGGCTGTCGCCCGAAGTCCAGCGCGCCACCGTGCGCAAGTCGGTCGTGCGCTTTTTCGGGGGTACGCACATGACCATCGGCGTGGTGCACAACATCGTCGCGCGCATTCCCGGCAGCGCGCAGGAAGGCCGGCGCCGCCCCGCCCTGCTGCTGGCCACCCATTACGACAGTGGCCCGCATGCGCCCGGCGCGGCGCGCTCCGCCGCGCCCAGCGCGGCCCTGCTCGAAACCGCGCGCCAGCTGCTCGCGGACGCCCCTGGCGCCAACGACATCGTGCTGCTGTTCGCCGACGGCGAGCACGTGGGCGCGCTCGGCGCCAGGGGCTTCGTCGAGCAGCATCCGCTGGCCGGACAGATCGGACTGGCGCTGGCATTCGACAGCGCCGGCAGCGGCGGACCGCTGCTGCTCTACGGCGCCAGCGGGGCCGGCGGCGACACCTTGCGCCGCCGGGCGCGGGTGGCGCCGGAAATGCAGGGCTCCTCGCTGCTGGCCGAACTGGTCCAGCGGCTGCCGGATACGCCGCGCGTCGGCCCGCTGGCGGAACTGGACGCGCCGGTGCTGCTGTTCGCGAACGCCGAACGGCGCTTCGACGATGCAGGCAGCAACGACACCGTCGCCCGCCTGGAGCGCGCGACCTTGCTGCACACCGGCGACGCGATGCTGCGCCTGGCGCGCGAATTCGCCCATGCGCCGCTGGCCAGGGGGCGGCACGAGGCGCACAGCTGGTTCACGCTGCCGCTGGTCGGCCCGGTGCATCACTCGACAGCGCTCACCTGGCACCTGGCGCAGCTGTCCCTGCTGTTGCTGCTGGGCGCCTGCGTGCTCTCGTTTGCGCGCAGCGGCGCGGAGCCGGCCGTGCAGGGCCTGTTCGGGACCGGCCTGATCCTGCTGGCGGCGCGCATGGGCGCCTGGTCGCAGCGCGAGGCGCTGGCCGCCGCCGGCCCGGGCCTCGACCACGGCGCGGCGCTGGCGATCGGCGCCGTCATCGCCAGCCTGTTCGTGGCCGCCCTGTACCTGCTGCGCCGCTTCATCGGAACGCCGGCGACGGTGCTCGGCGCCATGGGCTGGACCCTGGTGGCGCTGGTCGTGTTCACCGCCCTGCTGCCGGGCGCCGGCTACCTGCTGGCCTGGCCGCTGGCCGGCGCGCTGGCGGCGTTCGTCCTGCTGCAGTCCGGATGGGCGGCGCTGCGCTCGCCCGCCGTCCGGCTGCCGGTGGCGCTGGCCGGGCTGGCGCCTGCCGCCATCCTGTTTCCCCAGGCGCTGCGCGACGCCTGGCTCGGGCTGGCCCCGCACGGGCTGTACCTGCCGGCGGTCGTGATCGGCATCCTGATGCTGTGTTTCGCCAGCCTGCTGCTGGCGCTGCGCATCGGCCACATGGTCGCGGCCGCGCTGGCGCTGGCGCTGGCCGCCGGCCTGACGCTGCCGGGCCGGGCGGCCGCTCCCGCGCCGCCCGGGCCGGTCGCGGCGCCGCCCGCCCGGCTGGTCTACTTCAAGGACATGAATACCTGGCGCGCCTACTGGCTGATGCCGCCGCAGCCGCTGGACGGCTGGACCCGGCGCATTTTCGCGGACCGCAGCGAGCCGGCCATCTTCGTCGAGACCTTCGGCTGGCACAGTCCGCGCCAGTGGTACACGGTGGCGCCGCGCGACGACGCGCTGTCCTTCCCGGAGACCATCATGCTCAGGAATAGCCGGACCCACGTACGCCATGGCGCATTCACGGTGCGCTCGAAGAACCGCGCGCCGCACATCGAGATGTGGGTGTCGGGGACCAGGCCGCTGCGCTCGCGCCTGGACGGCCAGCCGCTGACCTCGAAGGAAGGCGGCTGGTGGCTGTCGCTGTACGGCATGGAAGACCGGCTGCTGCATTTCGAGATCGAGGCCGATCGCGAGGACATCTTCGCCGTCACGGTCGAGGAACGCATGCCCGGCCTGCCCGGGCACCTGCTGCCGCCGCGGCCCCGGGACGCGCCGCCCCTGCTGCCGGGAACGGGAAAGACGGTGACCAGGGATATCCTGCGTTTTTACTGAGCAGTTGGAATACAATGCCCGGCATATGCTCCCGGGGTACCCCCGGAAGCATCTGACCAATTCATCAACTATCGCAGGATTCCATGTACAAGATCGTCTCCTCCGTTGTCCTCACCGCCCTCGCGGGCAGCCTGGCGCTGGCCTATCCGGCCCACGCCGCGGGCAAGGCGCAAGCCGCCACCGTCAAGGAAGCGCCGCTGCGCGCGCACCTGGCCTTCCTGTCGTCCGATGCCGTCGAAGGACGCGGCACCGGCCAGCGCGGCGGCGAACTGACCGTCACCTATCTCGAAACCCAGGCGCTTGCTGCCGGCCTGAAGCCGGCCAACGGCGCCAGCTTCCGCCAGCCGGTGAAGATCGCCGGCGTGCGCTCGCTGCCGCAGCAGAGCAATGTCGGCATCGTCGCCGGCGGCCAGGCGCTGCCGCTGCAGTTCGGCGCGGACTGGGTCTGGGGCCCGGGCGACGCCAAACCCGACCACAGCCTGGATGCGGACATGGTCTTCGTCGGCTACGGCATCAACGCGGCGGAAGAAGGCTGGGACGACTTCAAGGGCCAGGACCTGAAGGGCAAGGTGCTGGTGATGATGGTGAACGACCCGGCGCCGACCGCGGCCGAACCGAAGCGCTTCAACGGCGCCGGCCTGACCTACTACGGCCGCTGGACCTACAAGCTCGAGGAAGCGGCGCGCCAGGGCGCGGCCGGCGTCCTGCTGATCCATACCGACGCCTCGGCCTCGTACGGCTGGAGCGTGGTGCAGAACAGCTGGGCCGCCGCCGAGCGCTTCCAGCTGGCCGAGGGCAAGCTGGGCACCGGCCTGCAGGGCTGGATGACCGACGCCACCGCGCGCAAGCTGTTCGCAGCCGCCGGCCAGGACCTGGACAAGCTGCGTGCCGCCGCCGAAGACAAGAACTTCAAGCCGGTTGCGCTGAACGCCCGCGTCAAGGGCGAGGCGCGCGCCCAGGTGCGCACGCTGGAAGAGTTCAACGTGGCCGGCGTGGTGCCGGGCACCGATCCGAAGCTCAAGGACGAAGTCGTGATCTACAGCGCGCACTGGGACCACATGGGCAAGCAGGGCACCGAGGGCGACACCATCTTCAACGGCGCCGTCGACAACGCATCGGGCACCGCCGCGCTGCTGGCGATGGCGCAGGAAGCCGTGCGCCACCCGGCCAAGCGCAGCCAGATGTTCCTGTGGGTCGCCGCCGAAGAACAGGGCCTGCTGGGCAGCGCCGCGTACGCGGCCAAGCCGCTGTGGCCGATCGAGAAGACCGCCGCCAACCTGAACCTCGACAGCCTGAACTTCGTGGGCCTGTCCAGGGACGTCAACGTGCAGGGCAGCGAGCGCACCGACCTGGGCGCGATGGCGGCCAGCGCCGCCAAACAGATGGGCCTGGCGATCGCCGCGGCCAAGCCCGACCTGGCGGGCGGCTACTTCCGCAGCGACCACTTCAGCTTCGCCAAGGCCGGCGTGCCGGCGTTC
Source organism: Massilia niastensis DSM 21313 (assembly GCF_000382345.1). Classification (GTDB taxonomy): domain Bacteria; phylum Pseudomonadota; class Gammaproteobacteria; order Burkholderiales; family Burkholderiaceae_D; genus Telluria; species Telluria niastensis. The sequence goes on along the minus strand of NZ_KB908091.1, from coordinate 24,925 downwards.
TCGGTGGGCGCGGGCCATGGCTGGGTGAAGGACGTGGAAGCGAACGACGCCAAGCAGAAGGCCTACCGTGCGCGCTATCACCAGGTGTCGGACGAATACGATCCGAACTGGGACCTGTCGGGCATGGTGCAGCAGGCGCAGTTCACGCTGAACCTGGGACGCGTGGTGGCGGATGCGCCGAAGATGCCGGCGTGGAAGGCCGGAGATGCGTTCGGCAAGCTGCGGGCGGCGGCGAAGTAAGCCGGAACCGGAACCGTTACAAAAACGCCAGCCTGATGGGCTGGCGTTTTTCATGATGCCTACGCTTGTTGCGGCAGCATCGAGCCCGTTTCGCGGTAGCGAACGTGCCAGGAGAAAGCCTTTTCCAGCACATGCGGCGTATGGCCGCCGCCCTGCCCGGCTTCCGCCACGTAGTCGCGCAGCATCTGGCGGTAGGGCTCGGCGACGCAGCCTTCGATGATGCGCTGGGCGCGCTCGCGCGGCGCCAGGCCGCGCAGGTCGGCCAGGCCGACTTCGGTGACGACGATGTCGACATCGTGCTCGTTGTGGTCGACGTGCGACACCATCGGCACGATGCTCGAAATCTTCCCGCCCTTGGCGACCGACTTGGTCGCGAACACCGACAAATAGGCATTGCGCGCGAAGTCGCCCGAGCCGCCGATACCGTTCATCATGTGCGTGCCCGCCACGTGGGTCGAGTTGACGTTGCCGTAGATGTCGAATTCGAGCGCCGTGTTGATCGCGATGAGTCCCAGGCGGCGGATCACTTCCGGATGGTTGCTCACCTCCTGCGGACGCAGCACCAGGCGGTCCTTGTAGCGCCCGATGTCGCCGAACACCTGCCTGCCCTTGGCCTCGGACAGCGTGATCGAGGATCCGGAGGCGAAATCGAGCTTGCCGGCATCGAACAGGTCGAAGGTCGAATCCTGCAGCACTTCGGAATACATCGTCAGGTTCTTGAACGGCCCGTCGATCAGGCCCGACACCACGGCGTTGGCGATGGTGCCGATGCCGGCCTGGATCGGCATCAGGCGCTCGGTCAGCCGTCCCTGCGCGATTTCCTGGCTGAAGAAGCCGATCAGGTGGCCCGCGATCGCGGCGGTCTCCGCGTCGGGCGGCAGGATGGTGGAGGCGCTGTCGAACTTCTCGGTCATGACGATGGCCACGATCTTCTCGGGCGGGATCTCGATCGCCACGCTGCCGATCCGGTCGTTCACCGCCATGAGCGGCATCGGTTCGCGGCGCGGCCGGTGCTTCGGGATGAAGATGTCGTGCAGCCCCTCGAGCGCCGGCGACTGGCTCAGGTTGATCTCGACGATCACCTTGTCGGCCAGGATCGCGAAGCTGGCGCTGTTGCCGACCGAGGTGGTCGGGATGATGGCCCCGGTCTCGGTGATGGCGACCGCTTCGATGACGGCCACGTCGACCCCGGCGATCTGGCGCGTGCGCAGCAGTTCGACGGTCTCGGACAGGTGCTGGTCGACGAACATCACCTCGCCGCGGTTGATCGCCGCGCGCAGGGCCGGATCGGCCTGGAAAGGCATGCGGCGCGCCAGCACGCCGGCTTCGGCCAGGGTCTTGTCGACGTCGCTGCCGAGCGAGGCGCCGGTCATCAGGCTGATCTTCAGCGGTTCGCGCCGCGCCCGTTCGGCCAGCGCCAGCGGCACCGCCTTGGCGTCGCCGGCGCGGGTGAAGCCGCTCATGCCGACGGTCATCCCGTCCTTGATCCACTCGGCCGCGGCGGCGGCGCTGGTGACGCGCTGGCGCAGGAGCGGCAGGCGGATACGGTCGTGTTCAATGTGTGCATCGTGTTGCATTATTCCCTCTTCGGTTTCTCGGGCCAGGCAGGCAGCCCTCAGGTGAGGCAGTAATCGACAGGCGCCAGCGGGGGCGGCAGCTTGTCGTCGTGCAGGGCGGTGCGCAGGTCGATTTCGATCGCGCGGCAGATGGCGTCCAGCGGCAGGTCGTTCGGCTCCAGGCCGAACGGTTCCTCGAGTTCGTCGCCAAGCGCATCGAGCCCGAAGAAGGTGTAGGCCACGATGGCGACCACGAAGGGCGTCATGAAGCCGATCGAGTCGACCAGGCCGAACGGCAGCAGGAAGCAGTAGAGATAGGCCGTACGGTGCAGCAGCAGCGTGTAGGAGAACGGGATCGGCGTGTTCTTGATGCGTTCGCAGGAGGCGGCGGCGGCGGTCATGGCCGACAGCGTGGCGTCGATGGCGGCAACCAGGCAGGGATCGATGCGCCCTTCCTTCAGGCAGCGGCCCAGGTCCATCCCCATGTGCTGCATCAGGAAGTCCGGCCGGTTCGGCGCCTGCCGCACCTGCTCGTACTCTTCCGGCGACAGCAGCGCCGCCAGCTCCGCCCCGCTCGGCTGGCTGCGCAGCGAGTCGCGCAACACGTGGGAAAACGCGATCGCGCGCAGGATCATGCGCACCCGCACGTCGGCCAGGCCGTTGCGCACGTGGGCCGGTTCCTGGGCGTCGATCAGGCTGAGGCACTGGCGCGCCAGGTTGCGGCTCCTGAGCACCAGTTCGCCCCACAGCTTGCGCCCTTCCCAGAAGCGGTCGTAGGCCGAATTGTTGCGGAAGCCCAGGAAGATCGAGATCGGCAGGCCGATCAGGGTGAAGGGGATGGTGGTCAGAGTGATCTTCAGGTCCCACAGGTCGCCGTGGGACCAGGTCACCAGGGTGGCGACCGCGATGTTGACGACCAGCGCCAGCAGGATGCGCGACAGGATGGACCCGCGCACGACAAGGAACAACTTGAGCCCGGAGGGCCGGTCTCGGATAATCACGCTGATTGCCGCATTGTTTGAAAAAAGAGTAGGAGCGAGGAAAACTCACTAATATATTCGCAAGTTAATCACTAATATATTAGCTAGTCAAGGCGCAAGCGCAGTACCGTCGCTATTTTCTTCTCACCTCGCACGATTTGACCTGGAGTCCCCCTTGCCCCGCCGCATTACCCACCGCAACCTGCCCCAGCTTTTCCTGAAAGCGCGGGACTCGCTGATGTCGCACTTCCGCCCCATTCTGAATCACTTCGGCGTGACCGAGCAACAATGGCGCGTGCTGCGCGCGCTGGACGAGCACGAGCAGCTGGAACCGCGCGAGATCTGCGACCTGTGCCAGATCCTCAGCCCCAGCATGGCGGGCGTGCTGGCGCGCATGGAAGAGATGGAACTGGTCGCGCGCAAGCGCGTGGCGGCGGACGGGCGGCGCGTGATGGTCAGCCTTGCGCCCAAGGGCGACCGGCTGATCGACGAGATCGCGCCCCTGATCGAGCAGCAGTACCGGCTGATCGAACAGGCCTGCGGCAAGCGCCTTCTCGATGACCTGTCGAGCGCCCTCGCCGGCTTCATCGATGCGCAGGCCACGCCGGTGGCGCGGGTCGAGCTGCCGGCCATCGCGCCGGTGTCGGCCGGACGCCGCACGCCGCCGGGCTGAGCGCATAAAAAAACGGATTCATGATGGGCATGAATCCGCTTGTATTCGGGTGGCCTGGCGGCCCGGCGTATCAGGCCTTGCGGCGACGGGTCCAGCCGGCCAGCGCGAGGCCGGCGGCCATCAGGCCGAACGAGCCCGGTTCGGGCAGTGCGACCGGCGGCGGGGCGTTCACTTCGCCGGCCGTCAGCGTGTGGTCGTAGATCTTGATGAAGTCCACCGCGCCCGCACGCGCTTCGCCGCCGTCGTCGCGGAAGAAGTAGGCGGTGTTGTGGATGTTCCTGGAGAAGTCGGCGAAGTCGCTCGAGTCCAGGATATTCAGCACCAGTGCGCCGTCCTGGTACACCTTGAACCATTTGTCGGCGTCGCGCGTGACGGTCAGGCGCGTGTTCTGGAATTCCTTGGTCACGCCGCCCACCGTATTGTAGTTATACAGCGTATAGCCGCCGGCGTGCGTGTAGAAGCCGTAGTCGTTGGACAGGTTCCTGAAGTCGATGATCTTGTTGTAGTTCCCGAACGAGTTGAAGCGGAACTGCATGTCGATCGAGTACACGGCGCCCAGGTTCTGGTCCAGGCGCAGGCCCTTGTTGGCGTCGAACACGTACTCGTTCGCGCCGAGGGTGCCGCCCAGCGACACCAGCGAGGCGCCGCCCTTGGCATCGGTCAGCGAGCCATTCAGGTTGTATTGGTGGATCAGGGATGCACGGCTGTCGAGAGCAACGAACAGCAGGGCCGTTGCCATCAGCTTGTGGAATTTCATGTCGTTCTACCTTTTGATTAAAGTGTAGTTGCATTCATCCCTGATCGACACCAGGGACGGCTTTACTGAATCACGCCGCAGGCAATCCGTGCGCCCCCGCCACCCAGCGGCGCCGGATGGTCCGCATGGTTGTCGCCGCCCGCATGGACCATCAGGGACTTGCCCTTGATGTCCGACAGCTTCAGGCGTGGTGCGAGGACCGGATTGCTGGATGCCCCCTGCGCATCGACCGTCAGCGCAGGAAGGTCGCCAAGATGGCCGTCGCCCCAGGGCAGGCCGTGTTTCTTGGAGCCTGCCGGATCGAGGTGGCCGCCCGCGGCGCCCGCCGGTACCGGCTTGCCATCCTTCTGGTTGGCGCCGCAGCTGCCGTTCTCGTGCACGTGGAAACCGTGCAGTCCGGGCGGCAGCCCGGTGAGCGACGGAGTGAACACCAGGCCGTAACGCGTCTCGCTGATGGTCACGGCGCCGACATCGGCGCCGGCGCCTTTTTCGGTGGCCATCTTCAGGCTCACCTTGACGTCGGCAGCATTGGCGGAAGCGCACACGGCGCCCAGCAGGACAGCACTCATCCAACGAATGTTCATGACATTCTCCTTCGAAGAGATTCACATAGATAATAAAAAGCCAAGCAAGTGTAGACCATCCCCATGGATGGGGGGTGTTCCACTTGGGCGGTGCGGCAAGCTATGTTACATGCGCGAGACGACGGGCCGCAGGATGGCCAGCAGGCCGGCTTCGGAGGTGCAGCCGAACTTTTCGTAGACCGCCTTGACGCAGTCGCGCAGCACCGCGTCGCTGACATCCATGCGCGAGCGGGCGGCCTCGCGTCCGCCGCCCAGTCCCATCCAGAACGCCACTTCCATCTGCTGCGGCGACAGCTCCACGCTGCCGAGCGCGCGCCAGATCCGCAAGGGCATCGGGACCACGTATTTCAGGAAGATGCCGACCGTGCGGCCATGGATGGCGTCGTGCGCGCCCGCGCTCATCCACTGGGCGCGCGCCTCCAGCACGCCGCCGGCGATGTCGAGGGTGCCGGCCGGCAGGCGCCATGGATAGCGCTCGCCGTGCACCACCGATTCCACCAGGCGCAGGCAGAACGGCGGCAGGTGGCGGCGGTCGACATCCTGCTGCTCCTGCGAAGCGAGCAGGCCGAGCAGCGCGCTGGCGGAGTCGCTCAGGAACAGGATGTCGCCGTCCGTGGTGGCCAGCAGCATGGCTTCGTCCTCGACCACGCCGGACAGGCCGGCGCCGGGTTCGTCCGCATTGCGCAGGGCGTGCTCGAAATAGTTGGCCACGCGGCCGAGGTCTTCGGCATCGTCGGCGTCGAAGGCCGGGCCGTCGTTGCGCAGCAGGGTCAGGGCGCCGCCGCTGGCCAGCCGCACCTCGAGCACGTGCGCCGCCCGCGCGCGCGCCTCGGCCGGCGAGATCATCGCGAAGCTGGCGCTGTCGCCATAGAAGTAGCCGTTCGGCGGCGGCAGCACGCCCAGCACGTTCGCCTCGACCAGCGCTTCCGCCGGGCGCGGGGTGCGCAGGAACAGCTGGGACGCGCTGTTGGGAATCAGTTCGCGAACCAGCTCCAGCGCATCGGGGATGATCGTCATCAGGTGCGTGCCGCCGGCGCACAGGATCCGGAGGCGCGCCCACTGGCGGCTGTTCTTTTTTCGGGACACGACAGTCGGAGGGATGAGGTCGGTCTTTAATATTGCTGAGAAATGGCAATATTGTCAACAGGTCGCATCGAGATTGTCTCATCCCTGCCCTGCGGCGCGCCATTGTCCGGCTCCAGGCGGATGCGGGCGCGCACCGGTTCACGCGGCGGCAGTCCGGCCAGGATATCGGACAGTGCGCGGATCTCCACCGGCTTGACCAGGTGGTGGCTGAAGCCCGCCTGCTTCGACAGGTCGCGGTCGCGTTCCTGGCCGTAGCCGGTCAGGGCGATGAAGGTGGCGTGCGGGTGCTCGCGGCGCAGGCGGCGCGCCAGTTCGTAGCCGGTCATGTCGGGCAGGCCGATGTCGAGGATGAAGGCTTCGGTGGCGCCCAGTTCGGCCGACGCCAGCGTGCGCACGCCGTCCTCGAACACCTTGACATGGTGGCCCTGCGCGCGCAGCAGGACCGCGAGCGACTGGGCCGCGTCGACGTTGTCGTCGACCAGCACCAGGGTGCGCGGCGCGGCGGCGCCGCTGGCGTGGCGCCGCGGGCCGGGTCCGTGCAGCTGGGCCGCATCGGCCAGCGGCAGCAGCACCGACACCGCGGCGCCCGAGTTCGGGCCGTCGCTGTGCGCCTCCACCTGCCCCGCATGCATCTGGACGATGCTCTTGACCAGCGCCAGGCCGATGCCGAGTCCGCCCTGCGAGCGGTCGGGGGCGCGTTCGCCCTGCGTGAACAGGTCGAACACGTGGGGCAGCAGTTGCAGGTCGATGCCGCTGCCGTTGTCGATCACCGTCATGCGCGCCTGTTCCGGTCCGGTCTCGAGGCACAGCGCGATGTCGCCCCCCGCCGGGGTGTACTTGGCGGCGTTGTTGAGCAGGTTGGCCAGCACCTGCACCAGGCGCGTGCGGTCGCCCGCCACCACCACCGGCGCCTGCGGCGTCTCGACCCGCAAGCGGTGCGACTTCGCCTCGATGTGCGGGCGCGCCTGCTCCACGGCGGCGCGCACCACGCCGTTCAGGTCGAGGATCTCGATCTCCAGCTTGACCAGGCCGCGCGTGACGCGCGAGACGTCCAGCAGGTCGTCCACCAGCTCGGTCATGTGGCGCACCTGGCGCGAGATGATGTTGCTCGCCTTCTGGCGCAGGGTCTCGTCGACGCCCGTCATCCGGAGCAGCTGCGCCGCGTTGGTGATCGGCGCCAGCGGGTTGCGCAGCTCGTGGGCGAGCATGGCCAGGAACTCGTCCTTCATCTTGTTGTGGCGCTCGGCCTCGGCGCGCGCGGCGCGCTCGCTGGCGAGGATGCCGTCGCGCTCCTTCGCCGAACGCTGCCCCAGGTCGTACAGGCGCGCGTTGTCGATCGCGACGGCGGCCTGGGCCACGAACCCGACGATGTTCTGTTCGGTGCGCTCATCGAAGCGGTTCGGCTCGGAGTGGCCGAAGAACAGCCCTCCCAGCACTTCGCCGGAACGCGAGATCACCGACGCCGCCAGGTAGCTGCGCACCGGCAGGTGGCCGGGCGGCATGCCGTGGTGCGGGCCCATGCGGCCGTAGCGCGGATCCTTCGTGATGTCGCCGCTGCGCACCGGCGGGCCGCCGCGGAAGGTGGGACCGAACACCGAGGTCGGACGCGGATGGCCCAGGTGCTCGAAATCGGAGCGCGAGGCGCCGCTCAGCGTGTACAGCAGGTAGGCCTCGCCGTTGTCGTCGCGGCCGTTGTAGAAGAAGGAGCCGAATTCGGCGCCGGTCAGTTCGGTCGCGGCATCGGTCACCGATTGCAGCAGCGTGTCGAGGTCGAGCGTCGAGGCCAGCGAGCTGCCGGCACGGTTGAGCAACTCGAGCAGGCGGGTCTCTTCGCGCAGCGCCTTCTCGGCGCGGATGCGGCGCAGCGCCTCCCAGGCGCGGCGCGCCAGGTCTTCGGCGAGCGTGCGCTCATCCTCGGTCCACTGGTAGGAATGGTCCTTGTACAGGAAACCGGCGCCGGCCAGTTCGTTCCCATCCTTGAGCGGGATGACGATCACGGAGTGGATGCCGAGCGCGAGGCATTGCGGCGCAACGGCGGCGCACGCGGGGTCGGCGCCCACGTCCGAGGCGCAGATCGCCATGCCGGCGCGCAGCTGCTCCAGCTGCCTTTCCGACAGCAGGTCGAGCGGCAGGGTCGCCCGCGGGCCGCGCGTCTCGACGCCGTCCTTCCACTCTTCCTTGAGCAGCAGGATGCGTTCCTGCGCGTCGATCTCGACGTAGGACACTTTCGAGCCGGTGAAATATTCGCTGGTCAGGCGGATGGTAGCCTTGAGCATGGAGTCGAACTCGGTCTCGCGGCGCAGGGTGTCGGCCATCTTCAGCTGGAAGGCGTGGCGCCGCTCGCCGAGGACGGATTTGGTGGTCTCGATGAAGGTCGCCAGCACGCCCTCGGGCTTGCCGCCGTCGCCATAGACCGGGCTGTAGGAATAGGTGAAATAGCAGCGCTCGGGGTAGCCGTGGCGGTTCAGGGTGAGCGCCAGCGCATCCTCGCCCAGCGACTCGCCGGCCAGCACCCGCGCCCATTTCGGCCCGATGACCGGCCAGGCTTCGGGCCAGATATCGCGCACGTCGGCGCCCAGCGCACCGGCGCATTTGTCGCCGAGGACCGGCAGGTAGGCATCGTTGAAGAGCTGTGAGAAGGACTCGCCCCACGCCAGGTAGCAGGGCACGCGCATGTCGAGCAGCGTGCGTACCGCGAATTTCAGTCCGTGCGGCCAGTCGCTGACTGGTCCGAGCGAGGTTTTTTCCCAGGGATGGGCACGTATCTGGCGCTCCATCTCGGACATGGAGGCGTCGTCGCGGGCGACGTCAGATGCGGCATCGAAAGGCCAAGGCATATTGCTAAAAGGGAAATGGTTGTGAAAAATTCACTAACTTTAGTAACCCATCATAGCAGTCATCAGGGAAAGATGGCGTACAAATGTGAAGCATCTAACAATTCACAAAGGAGCGATGGCGTTGGTGTTTACCAACGGGAGTGCGGGATGCGCGGGCTGTTTCGCTCCGCGGTCGCGCAATATGTGCGGTGCTTCTCCCCAGGTCAGAGCTGCTTGTGGAAGAAGATCGTCGGGCACGGCTCGCCGCAGGGCAGGAGCGCGTAGTTCGGCACCACGCCGACGCGCTGCCAGCCGAGACGCTCGTACAGCCGCTCGGCCTCGGCGCTGGCCGTATCCAGCACCAGCACGGTCCTGCCCTGCTCCCGCGCCGCGTCTTCCACCGCCTGCATCAGCCGCGCGCCGATGCCGCTGCGGCGCGCGTTCCGGTGCACCAGCAGCTTGGCGATGTCCGCGCGGTGCGGCTGGTTGTCGGGCATGTCGGTGATCATTTGCACGGTGCCGAGGACCTGCCCCTCCTCATCCTCGGCGACGAGCAGGGTGCGCTCGCCGCGCGCGACGCCGTCGATCACGCCCTGCCAGAAGGCCCGGGCCCTGGTCCGGGCCAGGGGCAGCATGAAGCTGACCGAGGCGCCGCCTTCGACGCAATCGAGCAGCACCTCGGCCAGCCCGTCGATGCGGGCGGCGGCTTCGTCCGCGTTCACACGGCGTACGGCAAGTTCCTTCATGGGCTCTTCCTCCTGGACGTGGTTGTGGCTTCCGTGACCAGCGCGACGAGGTAGCGCGCCGGCTTGCTGGTGGGGTTGTGGTAGGTGACGGGCTGGTCGAGGCGCATGGCCAGGCAGTCGCCCTGTGCCAGCGTCCAGTGCGCATCGCCGACGGTGACGTCCATCGTGCCCTCGATGATCCAGACCTGCTGCTGGACCTCGACGTCGCGCGCGGCGGTGTCGTAGGCCACGCGCTGGCCGGGAGGGAAGCTGACTTCGACCAGCTGGATCGGGGAGTGGATCGGCGGGGACAGGTTGCGGCGGACATAGCCGGAGCCGGGATCGGTCCACACGGGCTGGTCTGCGGCACGCGCGACTGGATCTGGCACTTGCGCGGGTCGCTCGAACAGCGAGGCCACGGTGACGCCGAGGGCGGCGCTGAGCTTGTCCAGCACGGTGGCGGTGGCGCTGCTTTCGCCGCGCTCGATGAGTGAAATGTTGGAGCGGCTGACGCCACTGCGTTCCGCGAGGGCTGCCAGCGACAGGCCCCTGGCATCGCGGATGTCCCGCACTCGGCGGGCGATCAATTGGTTGATATCCATCATCATCCAGTATACTGGAATTATTTATCCTGTAAACTGGACGATCGGAATGTTGGCCTGACGCTCGCCGTGCCGTGTATCTAGCGTAGAACCGCGACTGACTGTTGCGGTCGCTCAGGAATGCCGGCGCAACCGGTCAGCGTCACACCGGTACGTCAGCCACAGCGTTGATATTTTCCAGCACATACTCGATCTCCCGGCCGTTTGTCGTTCCTCGCCGCCAGCCTTGCGCTGCGTAAAAGCGGTCAGCCCTGCTATGAGCGGCTGTGCTTAAACTGACACAATGGTGACCGAGTTCGAACAACCAGGCGACAGCCAGTTTGAGCAGGGCTTTTGCCAAGCCTTGTCCTTCATGGTCTGGGTTGACGAACAGCCCCCAGATCGATGCCTTGTTCCTGTCCGCATAGCAGAAAGCAATGACCGACCCCTCGATTTCCGCGACCCAGCCTCGCCCGTCTTTCTCAAGATAATCCTCATACATGCGCGTGGTAACGCGGCTCGGATCAGATAGGACGTTTTCTGTGACAGACAAGCGAATGACGGACATTGCAGGTATGTCGGTACTCCTGGCCTGCCGAAAAGTGGCATGAGGATTCATTGATATTTGTGTTCCATAAAAAGGGATTACTCTACAGTTGATACGAATCGCATGGCCATGACCGCCAACGGGGCTTACTCAAGGCTCAGTGGCGCCTGTCGACGCAACACTTCCTCGGTCGACAACACGCAGGCGTATTCGTCATGCAGATTCGCCAATGCCATCAAATGCACTTCATCGGCGCGACGGTGGGTCCCGCCGAAATCCGCTTTATCGAAAGCAAAAGTCGCATCGGACACCACGACCGTGTCAAAGCCGAGGTTACCGGACGTGCGCGCAGTCGCCTCGACCGAATTGTTGGTGCTGACGCCGACGATCACGACCCGCCGGATCCCGCGCACATGCAGCCAGCGCTCCAATCCGGTATGGATGAAGGCGTCCGGCACGTTCTTCTCGACCACATGCTCATGCGCCAGGGGCTGGAATCGCTCCTGGAATTCGACCCCGCTTTGCCCGGGAGCGAAGACGGAAGTGGGCGAGCGGCTCACATGGCGCACGCTGACAATCGGATGCTGCGCCTGGCGCCAGGCAGTGTGAAGCCGGGCAATGTTGTCTTCCGCTGCCGGATTGTTCCGCGGCGGCAGAGTGGCGAATTGCATACCCTTCTGCATGTCGATGATGATCAGGGCGGCCAGGTTGGTCATGAGCTTCCTCGTCCAGAGAGATTATCCAAATTACCACAGCTGGACTGTTCATAGTCCTATCGAAGCTGCCAGCTTGTGGCATTGCCGACGGGTATTGGACATGTTCGCCATCACCAGCGGAAACTTACGCAAGGTTTTGCGCCACCGCATTTCGCCGAGCGGAGCTTGAGTAAAGAATGATCGAATCACTTTTGCTTGATAAAGGACGAGCATGACGGACATCCCTGCTCAGGATAAACGCGGGTACTTTGTGCTTCCCCAACGCTTTGAAGGAGGTGGATAGTACACGTACGGGACACCATCGGCAGGACGCGGGCAATATGCACATCCAAAGATGATTTCGCTACTTCAGGTAATCGCAACCAGCTGGTGCCAGCTTGATCATAGAAGGTTCGGCATCGGAAACATCAGCCTGGCTAACGGAACGCGCTTCAAGCCTCACGATTCCCATCGACGTGGGCTCGAGGTCGACATACGGCCAATCAGGACCGATGGAAGGGAACTACCGTGCAACATCCTCGACCTTCACTATGACCGCGTCGCAACAGCAAAGCTCATCGCTTTCTTCAGCAAGAATGCGATGGTGCGTCTGGTCTTATTTAACGACACGGCGATTCCTCAAGTTCGTCGCGCCGCCGGCCACAATCATCATTTTCACGTAGAACTCATCGGATAGCTCTCAGATGCTCAAACCACTTTCCGCTCTGCTCGCCTGTCTTTTGGTGGCTGGTATCGTGTCCGCCGACGATGAGAGTGATCCGTACAAAAAGTTCTCTGGCACCTACTCGATCTATGGCGGAGAACTCGGCGCCCCCCAAGCTCCCACACCTCAGGACAAGAAGATTGCTTTTTCCATCAATGGCAAAGCTGCCAAGGAGCTCTTCGACGCACTCGGTCCTGACAAATACGATGCGTGCACGGAAAGCAGTGGAACACGCATGCGCTGGCGGGATGACCAGAAGCTGTCATGTAGTCGAAGCAAGGAAGGGGAATACGCATGCAGTTTCGGCTTCGATCTCCGAACAGGCAAGAGCATCGGTGGAAGCGTGTGTTGAGCTTGCCTCAGACGACTCAGCATGACGCTCTTCAAGAGAGCTTCCGGGTAGAGATAAAAAAACGGCACCCCGAGGGGTGCCGTTTTCGCTAGCAACTAACCGAATTACTCGTTGTCGCCATGGTGCTCGGCCTGGGCCTGAGCAACCTGCTGGTCTTCCATCGCCTGCAGTTCGGCAGCCATGTTGGCCTTCTCCTGCTGCAGCAGCGCCTGGCGCTCTTCCGCTTCCCACACTTCCTTCTCTTTGCGGGCGCGGTGGAATGCCAGACCGGTACCGCCCGGGATCAGGCGGCCGACGATCACGTTTTCCTTCAGGCCGCGCAGACCGTCGCGCTTGCCCATGATCGCGGCTTCGGTCAGCACGCGGGTGGTTTCCTGGAACGATGCCGCCGAGATGAACGAGTCGGTCGACAGCGATGCCTTGGTAATACCCAGCAGCACGTTTTCGTACTGTGCCGGCAGCTTGGCCGCTGCGTTCATGCGGTCGTTTTCTTCCAGCAGTTCCGAACGCTCCACCTGCTCGCCGACGATGTAGTCGGTGTCGCCGGCTTCGACGATCTGGACACGACGCAGCATCTGGCGAACGATCACCTCGATGTGCTTGTCGTTGATCTTCACGCCCTGCAGACGGTACACGTCCTGGACTTCGTCCACGATGTAGCGGGCCAGCGCTTCGATACCCAGCAGGCGCAGGATGTCCTGCGGATCGGCCGGACCGTCGACGATCATCTCGCCCTTGTTCACCACCTGGCCGTCGTGCACCAGCACTTGCTTGTCCTTGGTAATCAGGAACTCGTGCTTGTTGCCGTCCATGTCCGTGATTTCCAGACGCTGCTTGCCCTTGGTTTCCTTACCGAACGCAACGGTACCGGTCACCTCGGCCAGCATGCCCGCATCCTTCGGCGAACGTGCTTCGAACAGTTCGGCAACGCGCGGCAGACCACCGGTAATGTCACGGGTCTTCTGCGATTCGGTCGGGATACGTGCAAGCACTTCACCCACCGACACTTGCTGGCCGTCTTTCACCATGATCAGCGCGCCGACCTGGAAGCCGATCGTCACGGCGTGCTCGGTGCCGGCGATCTTCACTTCCTGGCCTTCTTCGTTCAGCAGCTTGACCTGCGGACGCAGCACCTTGCCCGAACCACGACGCTTCGGATCGATCGCCACCAGGGTCGACAGGCCGGTCACTTCGTCCACCTGGCGAGCGACGGTGACGCCCTCTTCCACGTTTTCGAACTTGATCGTGCCACCGTACTCGGTGATGATCGGACGGGTCAGCGGATCCCAGGTCGCCAGCGCGATACCGGCCTTCACGACCATGCCGTCCTTGACGTTCAGGGTCGCGCCGTACGGCACCTTGTGACGCTCGCGCTCGCGGCCGTGGTCGTCCGTGATCAGCACTTCGCCCGAACGCGAAATGACGATCTGGGCTCCCTTGCCGTTGGTCACGTAACGCATGGTCGCGGTGAAGCGGACCGTGCCATTCGACTTGGCTTCCACCGACGAGGCCACTGCTGCACGCGATGCCGCACCACCGATGTGGAAGGTACGCATGGTCAGCTGGGTACCCGGCTCACCGATCGACTGCGCTGCCACCACACCGACTGCTTCACCGGCGTTCACCAGCATGCCGCGGCCCAGGTCGCGGCCGTAGCACTTGGCGCACAGGCCGTAGCGGGTGTCGCAGTTCAGCGGGGTGCGGACCTTCACTTCGTCGATGCCGACGCGTTCGATCTCTTCGACCATGTCTTCGTCCAGCAGCGTGCCGGCTTCGTACAGGGTTTCCTGGGTTTCCGGATTGACGACATCGGTGCCCGTCACGCGGCCGAGGATACGGTCGCGCAGCGCTTCGATGACTTCACCGCCTTCGACCATCGCCTTCATCAGCGTGCCGTTGCTGGTGCCGCAATCGTCCTCGATCACCACCAGGTCCTGGGTCACGTCGACCAGGCGGCGGGTCAGGTAACCCGAGTTCGCGGTCTTCAGCGCGGTGTCGGCCAGACCCTTACGGGCGCCGTGCGTCGAAATGAAGTACTGCAACACGTTCAGGCCTTCGCGGAAGTTCGCCGTAATCGGCGTCTCGATGATCGAGCCGTCCGGTTTCGCCATCAGGCCGCGCATACCCGCCAGCTGGCGAATCTGGGCTGCCGAACCACGGGCGCCCGAGTCGGCCATCATGTAAATCGCGTTGAACGATTCCTGGGTGCCTTCGGTGCCGTCACGCTTGATGACCGGCTCCACTTTCAGCTGGTCCATCATCGCCTTGCCGACTTCATCCGAGGTCTTGCCCCAGATGTCGACGACCTTGTTGTAACGCTCGCCGGCGGTGACCAGACCCGAGGAGTACTGCTGCTCGATCTGCTTCACTTCCGCTTCGGCGGTCGCGATCATGGTCTTCTTGATGTCCGGGATCAGCATGTCGTCCACGGCGATCGAGATACCGGCGCGGGTCGCCAGGCGGAAGCCCGACTGCATCAGCTTGTCCGCGAAGACGACGGTCGCACGCAGGCCGCACTTGCGGAACGACGTGTTGATCAGCTTCGAGATTTCCTTCTTCTTCAGCGCGCGGTTCAGCACCGAGAACGGCAGGCCCTTCGGCAGGATCTCCGACAGGATCGCACGGCCGACGGTGGTCTCGTAGCGGGTCAGGGTCTGCTCGAATTCGCCATTGGCGTTCTTCGGGAACTCGACGATACGCACGGTGATGCGGGTCGCCAGCTCGACTTCCTTGTTGTCGTACGCGCGGATCACTTCCGACACGTCCGGGAACATCATGCCTTCGCCCTTGGCGTTGATCGCCTCGCGCGACGCGTAGTACAGACCCAGCACGATATCCTGGGACGGCACGATCGACGGTTCGCCGTTCGACGGGAACAGGATGTTGTTCGACGCCAGCATCAGGGTGCGCGCTTCCATCTGCGCTTCGATCGACAGCGGCACGTGGACCGCCATCTGGTCACCGTCGAAGTCGGCGTTGAACGCCGCGCAGACCAGCGGGTGCAGCTGGATTGCCTTGCCTTCGATCAGGACCGGCTCGAACGCCTGGATACCGAGACGGTGCAGGGTCGGCGCACGGTTCAGCATGACCGGGTGTTCCTTGATGACCTCTTCCAGGATGTCCCAGACCACCGGTTCCTGCACTTCGACCAGCTTCTTGGCGGCCTTGATGGTGGTCGCGAGACCCATCAGTTCCAGCTTGTTGAAGATGAAGGGCTTGAACAGTTCCAGGGCCATCAGCTTCGGCAGGCCGCACTGGTGCAGTTTCAGCTGCGGACCGACCACGATGACCGAACGGCCCGAGTAGTCGACGCGCTTGCCCAGCAGGTTTTGACGGAAACGGCCGCCCTTACCCTTGATCATTTCAGCCAGCGACTTCAGCGGACGCTTGTTGGCGCCGGTCATCGCTTTGCCGCGACGGCCGTTGTCCAGCAGCGAGTCGACCGCTTCCTGCAGCATGCGCTTTTCGTTACGCGTAATGATTTCCGGAGCGCGCAGTTCCATCAGGCGCTTCAGGCGGTTATTACGGTTGATGACGCGGCGATACAGGTCGTTCAGGTCCGAGGTGGCGAAACGGCCGCCATCCAGCGGGACGAGCGGACGCAGCTCCGGCGGCAGGACCGGGAGCACTTCCATGATCATCCAGTCGGGCTTGATGCCCGAGCGCTGGAACGCCTCGAGCACCTTCAGGCGCTTGGCGTACTTCTTGATCTTCGCTTCGGACTTCGATTCCTTCAGCTCGACGCGCAGCGCTTCGGCATCGCGGTGGATGTCGATCGAGCGCAGCAGTTCACGGATGCCTTCGGCGCCCATGAATGCGGTGAAGTCGTCGCCGTACTCTTCGTACTTGGCGGCGTAGTCGTCTTCCGACATGATCTGACACTTCTTCAGCGGGGTCATGCCAGGATCGGTCACGACGTATGCTTCGAAGTACAGCACGCGTTCGATATCGCGCAGGGTCATGTCCAGGACCATGCCCAGGCGCGACGGCAGCGACTTCAGGAACCAGATGTGCGCGACCGGCGAAGCCAGTTCGATGTGGCCCATGCGCTCGCGACGCACCTTGGCCAGCGTCACTTCGACGCCGCACTTCTCGCAGATTACGCCGCGGTGCTTCAGGCGCTTGTATTTGCCGCACAGGCATTCGTAGTCCTTGATCGGACCAAAGATCTTGGCGCAGAACAGGCCATCGCGCTCAGGCTTGAACGTACGGTAGTTGATGGTTTCCGGCTTCTTGACTTCGCCGTAGGACCACGAACGGATTTTCTCGGGCGACGCCAGGCCAATCTTGATGGCGTCGAAGCTCTCGTTTTGCTGAACTTGCTTGAATAGATCGAGCAGTGCTTTCATTGATCACTCCAGGTGATTGAATTCTTTGTTACATCCCCGCCATCCGCGCTCACGCGGGGATGGCGGGTTATGCCGGCGTGATACTCAGGTGCGCTCGAGGTCGATATCGATACCCAGCGAGCGGATTTCCTTCACCAGCACGTTGAACGATTCCGGCATACCGGCGTCGATCACGTGGTCGCCCTTGACCAGGTTCTCGTACACCTTGGTACGGCCGTTCACGTCATCCGACTTCACAGTCAGCATTTCCTGCAGCACGTACGATGCGCCGTACGCTTCCAGTGCCCACACCTCCATCTCACCGAAGCGCTGGCCACCGAACTGGGCTTTACCGCCCAGCGGCTGCTGCGTCACCAGCGAGTACGGACCGGTCGAACGGGCGTGCATCTTGTCGTCCACCAGGTGGTGCAGCTTCAGCATGTGCATGAAGCCCACGGTCACCTTGCGTTCGAACGCTTCGCCGGTGCGGCCGTCGAACATCGTGACCTGGTTCTTCGACGGGGTCATGCCCAGGTGCGTCGCGATCTGGTCCGGGAAGGCCAGGTCCAGCATGCGGCGGATCTCTTCTTCGTGCGCACCGTCGAACACCGGAGTCGCGAACGGCACGCCGTTCTTCAGGTTGTTCGCCAGGGTCAGGATTTCTCCATCGCTGAAGTTGTCCAGGTCTTCCTTGCGGCCGGTCTCGTTGTAGATCTTGCCCAGGAAGGCGCGCACTTCCTCGACCTTGGCTTGCGCCTTCAGCATGTCGCCGATACGCAGGCCCAGGCCCTTCGCTGCCCAACCCAGGTGGGTTTCCAGGATCTGGCCGACGTTCATACGCGACGGGACGCCCAGCGGGTTCAGCACCACGTCAGCCGGGGTGCCGTCCGCCATGAACGGCATGTCTTCCACCGGCACGATACGCGAGACCACACCCTTGTTGCCGTGGCGGCCTGCCATCTTGTCGCCCGACTGCAGGCGGCGCTTGACGGCCAGGTAGACCTTGACCATCTTCTGCACGCCAGGCTGCAGTTCGTCGCCCTGGGTCAGCTTCTTGCGCTTCTCTTCGAAGGCCAGGTCGAACTGGTGGCGCTTCTCGTTGATCGATTCCTTGATCGCTTCCAGCGCGTTCGCGGTGTCGTCGTCCGCCGGACGGATGTCGAACCAGTGGAACTTGTCCAGGTCCGCCAGGTACTCGGAGGTGATCGCCGCGCCCTTGGCCAGCTTCTTCGGACCGCCGTTGACGATCTTGCCAACCAGCATACGCTCCAGACGCTGGAAGGCGTCGCCCTCCACGATACGCATCTGGTCGTTCAGGTCCAGGCGGAAACGCTTCAGCTCGTCGTCGATGATCTGCTGGGCACGCTTGTCGCGCTGGATGCCTTCGCGGGTGAACACCTGGACGTCGATGACGGTGCCGACCATGCCCGACGGCACGCGCAGCGAGGTGTCCTTCACGTCCGAGGCTTTTTCGCCGAAGATCGCGCGCAGCAGCTTCTCTTCCGGAGTCAGCTGGGTCTCGCCCTTCGGGGTGACCTTACCGACCAGCACGTCACCGGCCTGCACTTCGGCGCCGATGTACACGATGCCCGATTCATCCAGGCGCGCCAGCTGGTTCTCGGCCAGGTTCGAGATGTCGCGGGTGATCTCTTCGGCGCCCAGCTTGGTGTCGCGCGCCACGACCGACAGTTCCTCGATGTGGATCGAGGTGTAGCGGTCGTCCTTGACCACGTTTTCCGAGATCAGGATCGAGTCTTCGAAGTTCAGGCCGTTCCACGGCATGAACGCCACCAGCATGTTCTGTCCCAGGGCCAGTTCGCCCAGGTCGGTCGATGCGCCGTCGGCGATCACGTCGCCACGGGCGACACGGTCACCCACCTGCACGATCGGACGCTGGTTGATGTTGGTGTTCTGGTTCGAACGGGTGTACTTGATCAGGTTGTAGATGTCCACGCCGACTTCGCCAGCCTGCGCTTCGTCGTCGTTGACACGGATCACGACACGGCCCGCGTCGATGTAGTCGACCACGCCGCCGCGCAGGGCCTGCACGGTGGTGCCCGAGTCGACCGCCACGGTGCGCTCGATGCCGGTGCCGACGAAGGCTTTTTCCGGACGCAGGCAAGGCACGGCCTGGCGCTGCATGTTGGCGCCCATCAGTGCACGGTTCGCGTCATCGTGCTCGAGGAACGGAATCAGCGATGCCGCAACCGACACGATCTGGCCCGGGGCCACGTCCATGTACTGGATGCGTTCCGGCGACACCAGGATGGTCTCGCCCGCTTCACGCGCCGACACCAGTTCGTCGACCAGCTGGCCTTCTTCGTTGATCATCGCGTTCGCCTGGGCGATGATGTAGCGGCCTTCTTCGATCGCCGACAGGTATTCGATCTTGTCGGTGACTTTCGAACCGTCGACCTTGCGGTACGGGGTTTCCAGGAAGCCGTATTCGTTCAGGCGGGCATACAGTGCCAGCGAGTTGATCAGGCCGATGTTCGGGCCTTCAGGCGTTTCGATCGGGCACACGCGGCCGTAGTGGGTCGGGTGCACGTCGCGCACCTCGAAGCCTGCGCGTTCGCGGGTCAGGCCGCCCGGGCCCAGTGCCGAGACGCGGCGCTTGTGGGTGACTTCCGACAGCGGGTTGGTCTGGTCCATGAACTGCGACAGCTGCGACGAACCGAAGAATTCGCGGATCGCGGCCGAGATCGGCTTGCTGTTGATCAGGTCGTGCGGCATCAGGTTGTCCGCTTCGGCCTGGCCGAGGCGTTCCTTGACGGCGCGCTCGACGCGCACCAGGCCGGCACGGAACTGGTTCTCGGCCAGTTCGCCGACGCAACGCACGCGGCGGTTGCCCAGGTGGTCGATGTCGTCGACTTCGCCGCGGCCATTGCGCAGCTCGACCAGGATCTTGATCACGGCCAGGATGTCGTCGTTCGACAGGGTCATCATGCCGGTCAGTTCGTCACGGCCGATGCGGCGGTTGAACTTCATGCGGCCGACAGCCGACAGGTCATAGCGTTCCGGGCTGTAGAACAGGCCGTTGAACAGCGCCTCGACCGATTCCTCGGTCGGCGGTTCGCCAGGACGCATCATGCGGTAGATCGCCACGCGGGCGGCGGTCTGGTCGGCGGTGTCGTCGGTGCGCAGGGTCTGCGAGATGTAGGCGCCCTGGTCCAGGTCGTTCGTGTAGAGCGTCTGGATGTCGGTCACGCTGGCGTCGCGCAGCTTGCCCAGCAGTTCTTCGGTCAGCTCGTCGTTGGCGACGGCGATGATCTCGCCGGTGTCCTGGTCGACGATGTTACGTGCCAGCACGCGGCCGAGCAGGTAGTCTTCCGGCACCGAGATGTGCTTGATGCCGGCGTTTTCGATGTCGCGCACATGCTTGGCATTGATGCGCTTGTCCTTGGTCACGATGGTCTTGCCCGACTTCGGATCGACGATGTCGAAGCGCGCGACTTCGCCGCGCAGGCGCTCGGAGACGAACTCCAGCTCGCCGCCTTCGTTACGCAGCGTGAAGTTGTCGAAGACGAAGAAGTTTGCCAGGATCTGCTCCGGCGTCATGCCGATAGCCTTCAGCAGGATCGTCACCGGCATCTTGCGGCGGCGGTCGACGCGGAAGAACAGGACGTCCTTCGGGTCGAACTCGAAGTCCAGCCACGAACCGCGGTAAGGAATGATACGTGCCGAGAACAGCAGCTTGCCCGAGGAATGGGTCTTGCCGCGGTCGTGTTCGAAGAACACGCCCGGCGAACGGTGCAGCTGCGAGACGATGACGCGCTCGGTGCCGTTGATCACGAACGAACCGTTCGTGGTCATCAGCGGCAGCTCGCCCATGTACACTTCCTGCTCTTTCATTTCCTTCACGACCGGCTTGGTCGGCGATTCCTTGTCCAGGATCACCAGACGCACCTTGGCGCGCAGCGGCGACGCGAAGGTCAGGCCACGCTGCTGGCATTCTTTCACGTCAAACGCGGGGTCGCCCAGCACATAGGACAGGAATTCGAGGCGCGCAAAACCATTGTGCGACACGATGGGGAAAATGGACGTGAAGGCCGATTGCAGGCCTTCGTTCTTGCGTACGGACGGAGCGGCGTCGGCTTGCAGGAAGTTCTCGTAGGATTCCAGCTGGGTAGCCAGCAGGTAGGGAACGTTGTGAACGTTGGCGCGCTTCGCGAACGACTTGCGAATGCGCTTCTTCTCAGTAAATGAGTAGTGCATGGACACTCCGTGAGTGACAGAAAGGATGAGAATTCAGGGATTGCCAGTGGCAGAGCCACCACACGCAAGGCCTGAAGTCTCGAACTTTCGCGCCAGGTGAAAAGGAACCGAACTGCTGTGATACGATGCTGCTGCACTGCTTGTTGCGGGTACTACCGGTTGATGCAAACGTTTGTCGCAGGGACGACAAAAGAGCCAAAGCCGCATCCCCCGCCTTCCGACAGGTTCTGCAAGCTTTGACTCCGGCGCTGGGCGCCAGGGGCGCCCAATGCATATGTATTACTTCAGCTCGGCCTTGGCGCCAGCGTCTTCCAGCTTCTTCTTGCCGGCTTCAGCGTCTGCTTTCGGCAGGGCTTCTTTCACGACCTTCGGTGCGCCGTCGACCACGTCCTTGGCTTCTTTCAGGCCCAGACCGGTGATTTCACGGACTGCCTTGATGACGCCGACCTTGTTCGCGCCGACTTCCGACAGGACCAGGTTGAACTCGGTCTGCTCTTCGACTGCTGCAGCAGCTGCGCCGCCGCCAGCTGCCGGTGCTGCCATTGCAGCTGCCGACACGCCGAACTTCTCTTCGAAGGCCTTGACCAGTTCGTTCAGGTCCATGACGGACATTTCGCTCACTGCGTTCAGGATATCGTCTTTGCTAATTGCCATTTGAAACTCCAGATTTGTTGTGTGTGTAGGTTAGTACTTGAGAAAAAAGGCTGCGCTATTAAGCTGCAGCGGTTTCTTCGGCTGCCGGAGCGGCCTCGGAACCTTCGCCTTTTTTCGCTGCCAGTGCAGCCAGACCACGTGCAAAGCCCGAAACCGGTGCCAGCATGACGCCCAACAGCTGCGAGATGAGGACTTCACGGGACGGGATGCTTGCCAACGCGGTAACACCAGCTACGTCGAGCTGCTTACCTGCGTAGTTACCAGCGCGCACGACCAGCTTGTCGTTGGTTTTGGCGAAGTCATTGATGACTTTCGCTGCAGCAACGGCATCGTCCGAGATCGAATAGATCAGCGGACCGGTCATGGAATCGGCCAGCGAGGCAAACTGCGTGCCTTCGACAGAGCGACGCGCCAGCGTGTTCTTCAGAACACGCAGGTACACGCCCTGGGCACGCGCGGTTGCACGGAGCTTGGTCAAGTGACTAACCTGGATGCCACGGTACTCAGCCACGACGATCGTTTGCGCAGTTGCTACTTTTGCGGAAACTTCTTCGACGACGGCCTTTTTGTCATTCAGATTAAGACCCACGGTCAATCTCCTTAAATGATGCGGACAAAACGTCTGCATCGGTTCGAACACACGGCGTCCGAAGTTAAGAAGTCAAACTAACGCGGATGAATTCACGCAGCATGGACTACAAAACTTGTTCGGGTACACCATCTGCGTTGGGTGAAGGTTTAACCTCCTGCCTGCCTGATGCATTCGGCCCAACGGTCTTTGATTGCCTGCCGGAGCGGTGTTCGGCTCCGACAGCCCAAAGATGCGCCCCGCGCTGTTTTGCGGGGACTAAATTCTTTTGCTATTAAGCAGCAGCGATCGAAGCGTGGTCGACACGGACGCCAGCGCCCATGGTCGACGAGATCGCGACCTTGCGCAGGTACACGCCCTTCGAGGTGGCCGGCTTGGCCTTGTTCAGGGCTTCGATCAGCGCAGCCAGGTTGGTCTTCAGCTGTTCGTCCGAGAACGACTTGCGGCCGATGGTAGCGTGGACGATACCAGCCTTGTCGGTACGGTACTGGACCTGACCTGCCTTGGCGTTCTTGACCGCGTTGGCGACGTCCGGGGTCACGGTGCCGACCTTCGGGTTCGGCATCAGGCCGCGCGGGCCCAGGATCTGGCCCAGGGTACCGACGATACGCATGGTATCCGGCGAAGCGATGACGATGTCGAACGGCATGTCGCCAGCTTTGACGCGCTCTGCCAGGTCTTCCATACCGACGATGTCGGCGCCGGCTGCCTTGGCAGCTTCAGCCTTCTCGCCCGAAGCGAACACGGCGACGCGCACGGTCTTGCCGGTGCCAGCAGGCAGCACGACGGAGCCGCGGACGACCTGGTCCGACTTCTTCGGATCCACGCCCAGTTGGACGGCGACATCGATCGACTCGTTGAACTTGGCGGTAGCGAATTCCTTGACGATTGCAACAGCGTTGCCGAACTCGTACACCTTGTTACGGTCGACTTTCGCTTTCATTTCTTTGACGCGCTTGGACAGCTTAGCCATTACACACCCTCCACCGTGATGCCCATCGAACGTGCCGAGCCAGCGATGATACGCACTGCGGCGTCCATGTCGGCGGCGGTCAGGTCCGGCTGCTTGGTTTTTGCGATTTCTTCAGCCTGGGCACGGGTCAGCGTGCCAACCTTGTCGGTGTGTGGCTTCGGCGAACCTTTGGTGATGCCAGCGGCTTTCTTGATCAGGTAGGTTGCCGGCGGGGTCTTCATCACGAAGGTGAAGGACTTGTCGGCGAACGCGGTGATCACGACCGGAATCGGCATGCCCGGCTCGAAACCCTGGGTCTGGGCGTTGAACGCCTTGCAGAATTCCATGATGTTCAGGCCGCGCTGACCCAGTGCTGGGCCGATCGGTGGGGAGGGGTTTGCCTTACCAGCTGCCACTTGCAGCTTGATAAAGCCAATGATTTTCTTGGCCATGATGGCTCCTATCTTGACTTGAGTAGTAGCGCCCCACCACTACTACTCTGGCGGGGCTCCTCTTACCGGATTCCGCCTTGCTGCTGCGACGCTCCGATTCGGCGTTTTAGACTTTCTCTACTTGCCCGAACTCCAGTTCCACCGGAGTTGCGCGGCCGAAGATGGTGACAGAAACACGCACCTTCGATTTTTCGTAGTTGACTTCCTCGACGTTGCCGTTGAAGTCGGTGAACGGGCCTTCCTTGATGCGCACCTGCTCGCCCACTTCGTACAGCACTTTCGGCCGCGGCTTTTCGACGCCTTCCTGGACCTGCTGCATGATCTTGTCGATCTCGCGCGCCGGGATGGGAGTCGGCTTGTTCGATTTGCCGCCGATGAAGCCGGTAACCTTGCTGGTGTTCTTGACCAGGTGCCAGGTCTCGTCGGTCATTTCCATCTCGACCAGGACGTAGCCAGGGAAGAAGCGGCGCTCGGAAACGGCTTTCGAGCCGTTGCGCATTTCGACGACTTCCTCGGTCGGCACCAGGATGCGGCCGAACTGTTCTTGCATGCCGGCGCGATCGATGCGCTCGGTCAGTGCCCGCATCACGCTCTTTTCCATACCGGAGTAGACGTGTACGACGTACCAGCGCTTGTTGCTCACCGGGACACTCAGCGGCGCACCAGCGTCTTGTGCCGGGACATCGCCCGGCACGTTATCTTGCACGTTTTCGCTCATGTTTATTTCCAACCCAGGATAGCGTCGTACAACAGGAATTCGAGAATCTTATCCGTGCCCCACAGGAAAATCGCCATCACGACCACGAAGGCAAAAACGATGCCGGTGATCTGGGTGGCTTCCCGACGGGTCGGCCAAACAACCTTCTTGGTCTCACGCACCGACTCCTTGGCGAAGCTCAGGAATTCACGGCCGGTCGTGGAAGTCCACAAAAGCAGGACAGCAAAAACTAAACCAGCCACGAGTGCGCCTGCGGCGACCAAGGCTGGTTTGTTTTGGCCTTTCAGGTAAAAGAACCCGACAACGCCTGCAATCGCGGCAACCACCGCCAGCGCGACCTTGAACTTGTCATTCGAGGTGCTGACAGTTTGCACGGATTGGTTCGACATACTTTTTACTTTCGGTGCCTGACACCAGAAATTCGGTGGCAGGGGCGGAGGGCATCGAACCCCCAACCTTCGGTTTTGGAGACCGACGCTCTGCCAATTGAGCTACGCCCCTACGAAGACTTCAAACTGAATCCAACATTCTACACCAATCGCGCGATTGATGGGAACGTTTTTTGAGGGAAACGGAAGCTTTCCGCCCCCCCCCAGATCAAGCGCTATTAGGCGATGATCTTGGCAACCACGCCGGCGCCGACGGTACGGCCGCCTTCACGGATTGCGAAACGCAGGCCTTCTTCCATCGCGATCGGGTTG
>NZ_KB908090.1 GCF_000382345.1 Massilia niastensis DSM 21313 | reverse complement strand
CTTGCATGCACAGGGCAACTTACCAGGTGTACTTAAACGCATGCGCGAGAGGATGATTATCGAACTGAATGTGTATCGACCCGGCCGAAAGTTCGACCGGGTCACCAAAGCCAAACCGCAACGCTATCCAGAACGCCGACTCCGACGACCGCCAACCCTAACTTAACGGCATTAGGGTCAGAGTCGAATTGTTCATTAACATTCTCACTATTTACGATAATTCGACTCTGACCCTAATTATCTCGAACGCAATTGCTCGATAAATTGACTCTGACCCTAATTAGCTTGAGCGTCATTGCTTGGTGTTGAGGCTGATCCTGCTTGTCTCTCGCCGGCCCGCTGGCTGCTGCAGTGGATGAACAGGCGTCACAGGGCATGAGGCGAGGTGGCTTGCGCTTTGGCTGGAGTCGCTGGGATACCATTGTGTCGATTCCACCCCTGAAACGCGACAGCACATGGCTTTGGCCGAGAGAATGCGGGCATGGGCGCGCAAGATGAAGTGTGATGCCGTCACCCTCTGGTTCGGCTGCAGGCATGCCGACACCCCGGTGATGGTCAAGCTGCTTTGCGTACTTGTCGTTGCCTACGCATTGAGCCCGGTCGACCTCATTCCGGACTTTATTCCCATTCTGGGTTACCTTGACGAGGCCCTGTTGTTGCCCTGCCTGATCTGGATAGCCATCAAGCTGATGCCGTCTGCCGTTCTTGACGAATGCAGGGGCAAGGCGATCGAGTGGATGGCGAGGGAAGGGCGCCAGCCACGGAGCCGGTGGGGCGTACTGCTGGTCGCGTCGGTATGGATACTGGCCTTGTGGGCAGGCTGGACGTATCTGCTCCAGGCTTGCTTCTGAACCAGGTGTTTGCTTGCGCGGCTAGATGCCGCGCCATATGGACCTTGCAGATCGACCTGCATCGATCTCAAGCGCCTCGGCCCCGTTATTGTCCGGGAGGCGGCTGCCAGAGTTCGACCTTGTTTCCCTCTGCATCGAGGACCCAGCCGAACTTCCCGTACTCGGAATCCTCGGTGTTCTCCAGTACGCGGCAGCCTTCGTCGCGCAAGGCCTGGAGCAGGGCGGCCAGGTCGTCGACCCGGTAGTTCACCATGAAGGACGAGGTGCCCGGGGCGTAGTGCTGGTTGTCGGCCGCTCCGATGGACCAGACGGTCGTCCCGCCAGTCGGATGGCCGGCGTCGTCGGTCCAGGTGAATGCCGCGCCACCCCAGTCCTGCACGTCGATGCCCAGGTGCCGCTTGTACCAGGCGCGCAGCGCCACAGGGTCCTTCGCGTGGAAGAAGATGCCTCCGATACCAGTAACCCGCTTCATGTGCATCTCCGATCTGGACAGTGTTCGCGCGTGCTTGCCGACGCCTGCCGGCATTATCAAATAGTTGTTTCAGTTTAGCAAACTGGAAGCCCGGTCCGGTCCAGTTGCTTGGTGAGCGCATACCGCGCTCCGCCCGGAGGAAAACCTTCCAGGCGGCTGAAGATGGCATAGCCCAGCTTTTCATAGAAGGGCAGGGCCTGGAAACTGAAGGTTTCCAGGAACGCCCGTGCGCAGCCGCGGCGCAGCGCTTCCTGCTCGGCTTCCCGCATCAGGCTCGTTCCCAGCCCGTGTGCGCGCAAGGCGTCCGGCAGCCAGACCACGTGCACCTGCAGCCAGCCGAGATAGGTGGAGCCCACCAGCCCGCCGACGATGTCCTTTTCCTTGTCGCGCACCGACACCACCAGGTAGCGCGGGGTGTCGCCGTCCGCCCGCGAGGCGTTGTAGTCGGTCAGGCCGGCGACGATGAAGTCCATGTCCTCGGGATTCACGTCGGATTCGACTGCGATGGCAAACTCGTCTTTCATGCGCGCTATCCTCAGGCAAGGCAATGAACCGGGCTGGTTCAGCGGGGGGATGTCCCTTCCACGATCGCGCCCCGGTACAGCGCGTCGGTGATGCGTTCCTGGAACCGGGCTTCGGACGAGAACCGGCCCGGCTGCAGGTCCGGATTGGCGCCGACCCCGCTGCTCACATAGATCATGCCATTCCTGGTGCGGGGATCGAAGGCGAACAGGGCGTTCAAGCCCCACGACCAGCCGAGATGGCCGACGCCCGTGAAGCCGCCGCCCTCGACCAGCCGGTCGCCGCTGGCGCGGCCGTTCCTGGTCGTGCTGGCGTCGAGGAAGTGCTGGTTGCCGAGTCCCCAGGCATGGTACAGGCCATGAAAGCTGTCGCTGTCGCCATTGCCGTTCTTCCGGTCCAGGGTCCACTGCCGGCTGAACATCGTGGCGATGGTTTCCGGCTCGAGGATCTGCCGGTTGCCGTGGCGGCCCTCGTTCATCAGCATCAGCATGATGCTGGCCAGCTCGCCCGTGGAAATGCGCAGGCTGCCCTGCGGCCCGAAGAGCGTGCCGTTGGTGCCGATGACGTAGTCGTCCAGGCCGTTTGGCGCGGCCGGCGCCTGGACGCCGAAATCGTCCGACTGCGCCACCCACGGGCCCTGCGGGTCCCAGGCTTCGTCGCCATCCTTTTCCCGCTTGCGGTACAGGGTGGCGACATCCTTGATGCTGGCCGGTGCGAAGTCAAGCAGGTAGAAGCCCGCCTTCAGTCCCATCGGATCGAAGACCAGGCGCCGCATCAGGCGGTCGAAGCGCTCGCCGCCGGCGCGCTCCATGATGGTGGCGATGATCCCCGAGTTGAAGTTCGCGTAGTCGAAGTAAGCCCCTGGCGGCGCCGTCTTCGACCACGCCTTGCCCTGGCCGTAGAAACGCCCGCCGGGCAGCAGCACCTCTTTCAGGTTGACCTGCGGCTCCCACTTGAAGCCGCCTTCGTCGCGCAGCGAGGAGGTATGGCTCAGCAGCATGCGCAGGCTGATCGGCTGCGCGGGGAAGTGCGGATTGCGCAGGCGGTAGCCGAGATAGTCGCTGACATCGGCATCGAGCGCCAGCCGTCCCTGTTCGACCAGCTTCATGGCGCCCAGGGTGGTGACCAGCTTGGAGATCGAGGCGACGCGGAACAGGGTGTCGGCGTCGAGCGGCTGGGCCGGCGCGTTGGCCGTCGCCAGCCGCTTGCTGCCCAGATGCCGGCTGTAGACGATCTCGCCGTGGCGCAGCGCGACCACCGACAGGCCGGGCAGCGGCATGGCGGGATCGTTGACGATGGCTTCCAGTTGCCGCGTGAGGGCCGCCGCCTGCTGTTCGGGCAAGGGGGCGGCACTCGGGTGGGTCGACAGCATGGACAGGGCGAGCAGGGCGGACAATGGTTTCATGGGATGTACGGATGAATTTGCACGATTATCCATCCTGGAAACGCGCTGCCGCAATTCCTGGCGGGTTTTTTCGCCTGTCCATGCGCGCCAGGCCGGCGCGGGGAGCTGCCCGCGTCATGCCGCCTGCGCCAGCGCCAGCGCGTCGGCGCCCGCCGGGAAGCGCAGCCGGGTCGTGGGCTCGGTCGCGGCCCGCCAGACGGCTTCGGCCACGTCGCGCTCGCGCGTCACCGCGGCCGGTTCGGCGAAGGCGGCCAGGACCGACTGCGCGTAGGCTGCATAGGCCTCGGGAATGCGTCCCTCCATGCGCGTTCCGCTATTGCTGGCGAAGCGCGTGGTCGGTCCATAACCCGGTTCGACCAGCTTGACGCGGATGCCGAAGGACGCGAGCTCGAAGGCGAGCGAGGCGCTGAATCCTTCGATCGCCGTCTTGCTGGCCGTGTACACGGCGACCAGCGGCATCGGCGCCAGGGTCGCGCTCGACGTGACGTTCACGATCACGCCCGCCTTGCGGGTGCGGAACTGGGGCAGGACCGCCTGCGTCATCGCCATGACGCCGAAGGTATTCGTGTCGAATACCTCGCGCACCAGGGCCATCGGCGTGGCCTCGAAGGCGCCCAGCAGCCCGATGCCGGCATTGTTGACGAGCACGTCGACCGGACCGCAGGCCTCGAGCAGGGCCGCGATGCTTTCCGGCCTGGTCACGTCGAGCGCCAGCACGCGCAGGCGCTCAGAACGGGGAAGGAGATCGTGGCGCGGCGTGCGCATGGTGGCGATCACTTGCCAGCCCCGGGCAAGAAAGTGGCGGGCGGTTTCCAGGCCATAGCCGGACGAGCAGCCGGTAATCAGTACGGTGTTCATTGCTTGCTTCCTCGTGGTGTCGATACCCGTCACGATAGCGCCAGACGGCAGGACGATCTATAATCAAGAATCCGGATTTCGTTTGCAATCGTCCAGCCATGATCGATCCCCTTTCGGAAGTCATCACGCTGCTGCGGCCGCGCACCGTGCTGTCGAAGGGCATCGGCGGGGCCGGCCGCTGGGGCGTGCGCTACGCCGCCTTCGGCCATCCGGGCTTTTGCACCATCCTCGAGGGCAGCTGCCGGCTGGAGGTCGAGGGCGAGGCGCCCCTGGTCCTCGGGACGGGCGACTTCGTCCTCCTGCCGACCACGCCCGGCTTCACCCTGAGCAGCCTCGAGCCGGGGATCCCCATCGACATCGATCCGGCATCGGCGCCCGAACCGGCGGACGAGGTCCGCCATGGCGGCCAGGAGGGGCCTCCCGAGGTGCGCCTGCTGGGCGGGTACTTCGTGTTCGGTTCTCCCGACGCCTCCCTGCTGGTGTCCTTGCTGCCGCAACTGGTCTGCGTGCGCAATGCGGCGCGGCTGGCGCTGCTCGTGGGGCTGGTGGACGAGGAAGCGCGCGCGCGCAAGGCGGGCCGCGAGCTCATGCTCGCGCGGCTGGTGGAGGTGCTGCTGATCGAAGCGCTGCGCACGACCTCCGGCGCCGGCGCGCCGCCGGGGCTGCTGCGCGGACTGGCCGACGCGCGCCTGGCGCTCGCGCTGCGCGCGATGCACGGCGACCCCGCGCGGGCCTGGACCATCACCCAGCTGGCGAAGGAGGCTGCGCTGTCGCGCTCGGCGTTTTTCGAGCGCTTCACCCGCGCCGTCGGCCTGGCGCCGATGGAATACCTGCTGGCCTGGCGGATGGCGATCGCGAAGGGCCTGCTGCGCCGCCAGGACAGCGCGCTCGGCGACATCGCCGAACGGGTCGGCTACAACTCGGCGAGCGCCTTCAGCACCGCGTTCAGCCGGCATGTGGGCCTGCCCCCCGGCCGCTACGCGCGCGCAGGAAGCGGCGACGAGGGCCACCGGGCCGTATTCGGAAACATCGAAGTGCCGGGCAAATAAGCCTGGGGATAGTGCTCCCCAGCTTTTTACGGCCGAGTGTGCTGCACCGCACACATGGCGCCAATTGCCGAATTGTGCGCGCCGGGCGCTGGGCTAGAATCGGCTGGCTTGACCCTTCGATACGAGGTTCCATGCACCGCAAGCCCTTATCCATCGCCTTCATCATCCGCGATCCCTTGCCGCCGATCCGCGCCGACGTACTCACCCTGTTTGGCGTGGAAATGCCGCGCTATGGCGTCGCCACCTCGCTGGTCGGCCAGTCCGGCAGCGACGCCCAGGCCCCCTGGCAGGCCGGCGGCATGTACCCCGTCGGCAGCCTGAAGAGCCGCTTCGCCAGCATCGCCTCGCCGCTGTGGGACCTGCTGGGGCTGGTGCGCGCCTGGCGCCGCGCGCGTCCCGACTGCATCCAGGTGCGCGACAAGATCGCTTCCGGCCTGGTCGGCAGGATGGCCGCCGCCGTCCTGGATGTGCCCTTCGTTTACTGGATGTCCTTCCCGATCGTCGAAGGCTTCGAGGTGCGGCGCGACGAGATCGGGCGGCGCGGCAAGGGGCTGAAGTGGCTGGCGCACGCCCTCCGCGCCGCCGCCTCGCGCTTCGTCATCTACCGCCTGGTGCTGCCCGGCGCGCGCCACATCTTCGTCCAGAGCGACGCCATGGCCGCCTGGCTCGCGGCCCAGGGTGTCGACCGCCAGCGCATGACCGCGGTGCCGATGGGCGTGGACGCCGAGCTGTTCGACCGCTCTCACATCGAGCCGGCCCGGGATGCGCGCCTCGACGGGCGCCGGGTGATCATCTACCTGGGCCGCATCGCGCAGTCGCGCAAATCCGGTTTCCTGCTCGATGTCGTCGAAGAGTTGCGTTCAAGCATGCCCGAGGTGCTGCTGGTGATCGCCGGCGACGCCCCGTCCAGGGATGAAATGGCCTGGATGCGCGCCGAGATCGCGCGCCGCGGCCTCGAGCGCCACGTGCTGCTGACCGGCTGGCTGCCCCAGCGCAGCGCGCTCGGCTATGCGGTGCGGGCCGAGGTCGGGCTGTCGCCGATTCCGCGCGGCACCTTGTTCGACGTGGCCTCGCCGACCAAACTGGTCGAATACCTGGCGCTTGGCATCCCCAGCGTGGCCAACGACATTCCCGACCAGCGCCTGGTCATCGACGAGAGCAGGGCAGGGCTGTGCGCCCCGATGGAGGCCGCGCCCTTCGCCGCCGCCGTGCGCCGCCTGCTGGATGAGCGCGGCCTGGCTGAAGAGTTCGCGCAACGTGGCCCAGCGTACGTAAAAAGCCACCGCACCTATGCTATTCTGGGTCGAATTGTTGCAGAAACATACACAAACATCCTGCATGACAAGTACAAGAAGTGATCGCCGATGTGGACCTACTCCCTGAAACTCTCGCTGCGCTCGCTGGCCCGTGAGCTGGCGCGCAACCTGTGGGGGCGGGTGCTGGTCTATCCGGTCCTTGCGCGCAACGAGCGCTCATCGGCCAGCCTGAATGCCTATATCGCCCGCCGCGCCCGCGCCTTGCGCGTCCCGGCGCCGCCGGACGGCACCCGGCTCTCGCATGTCGGTCCGGGCGCGCGGCTGCTGGCCAAGCAGGAGCTCAGGCAGCATCCGGAACGCTTCGTGCGCCCGCGCAAGCTGGGCTCGCTGATCCGGAATACCATCAAGACCAGCGGCACCTCGGGTTCGCCGCTGACCCTGGTGCAGACGCTCGGCGCCGTGATCCGCGAGGAGGGTTTCGTGTACCGCCAGCTGCGCTGGATCGGCTACCGCCACGGCCAGCGCCGCGCCTGGATCCGCGGCGACATCGTCTGCGACGAGCAGCCGCGCGATGGCCGCTACTGGTGCCGCGACTGGATCGGCAACATGCTCATGATGTCGTCCTACCACCTGTCGAGCGCCACCATCGGCGCCTATGTCGAGGCGCTGGAACGCTTCGACCCGGTCGTGATCCATGCCTATCCGTCCTCGATCGCCGCCATCGCCAACTGGCTCAACGCCGCCGGCCGCAGCTACCAGGGGCGGGCGCTGCGCGGGGTGATGACCTCCTCGGAAACCCTGGAACCCGATGTGCGCGCCGCCGTCAGCCGGGCCTTCGGGGTCACCGTGTTCGACTGGTACGGCCAGGCCGAGCGGGTCTCGGCGATCGGCACCTGCGAGCACGGCAACTACCACCTGCTGACCGATTACGCGGCCGTCGAACTGCTGGCCCGGGAAGAGGGCGCCTGCGAACTCGTGGGCACCAGCCTGAACAACCCGGCGATGCCGCTGTCGCGCTACCGCACCGGCGACACCGTGATTCCCGGCGCGCCCGAGCCTTGCCCCTGCGGCCGGGTGTTCCCGACGGTCAAGGCGATCGTCGGACGCCAGGAAAAGATCATCACCCTGCCCGACGGCCGCATCATCGCGCGCCTCGACCGCATCTTCCAGGGCCATGACCGCAACCTGGTCGAGGGGCAGGTGCTGTATCACCGGAATGGGCGCTTCACGCTCAGGGTGGTGACGACGGACGGCTTCGGGCCGGCCGACGAGGCCGCGCTGGCCGAGAAGTTCCTGTTGCGCGTTCCCGGCGTGCCGGTGGCGGTGCAGCGCGTGGCGGCCATACCACGCGGACCCAACGGAAAGTTCGAATTCATTGCACTAGATGCATAAAACATGCGCACAATCAGGGAATGCATGATGTATGATCGAAATATTGTCCCTTTTATAAGAGCGTTACTGCTATGAAAAGGAATCGGAGACACTTGACCAGTGGAGGCCGTGGATGAAGTCCACGGCGCCACGGGTACTCATGGTCGGCACTTCGCTCGGCGGCAAGGGCGGGGTCTCGGCGGTGGTATCCGTGCTGCGCGACGACGGCCTGTTCGAGCGCGAGGCGGTGCGCTATGTCGCCACCCATGTGGACGGCAGCCGTTTCGCCAAGGCGGGCGGCGCACTGCGCGGCTTCTGGCAGGCCGCCCGGGCCTGCTTCCCGAACCATCCCGCCATCGTCCACGTGCATGCGGCCTCGCATGCGAGTTTCCTGCGCAAGTCCTTCGTCCTGCTGCTGGCCCGCCTGGCCGGCTCGCACACCATCTTCCACCTGCACGGCGGCGGCTTCCGCCGGTTCGCCACGCAGGAAGCCGGCCCGCTGCTGCGGCGCTGGATCCGCCACACCCTGGAATCGAGCTCGGTCGTGATCGCGCTCTCGAGCGGCTGGGCCGAGTTCGTGCGCGAGTTCGCGCCGCGCGCCAGGGTCGAAGTGCTGCCGAACTCGGTGCCGCTGCCGCCCCCGCCCGCAGGCGAGGGTGAGCCGGGCCGCATCCTGTTCCTCGGCCGGCTCGAGGCCGCCAAGGGCATCGCCGAACTGCTCGAAGCGGGGGCGCTGCTGGCGCCGCGCTTTCCGGAGCTGCGCCTGGTGTTCGGCGGCGACGGCGACCTGGATGGCGTGCGCCGCCGCGCGGCCGAGCTCGGCATCCTGGAGCGTATCGAGCTGCTCGGCTGGGTCGATGCGCGCACCCGCGACGCCCAGCTGGCCCGCGCCTGGGTCTTCTGCCTGCCTTCGCATGCCGAAGGCGTGCCGATGGCGATGCTGGAAGCGATGGCGGCCGGCCTCCCGGTCGTGGTCAGCGCCGTCGGCGGCATTCCCGAAACGATCAGCGATAACGCCGACGGCCTGCTCGTGCCGCCGCGCGACCCGGCCGCCCTGGCGGCCGCCCTGACACGCGTGCTGGGCGATGCCGCCCTGCGCGCCCGGCTGGCGCATGCTGCGCGCGCCAGCATCGAACGACACTACTCGGCAGAAGTAGTATGCGGCCGCCTGGCCGCGCTGTATAACCAACTAGCGGGGGAGAGATGAACGGAACGGTACGCATGGTCTGGCTGGTCAACCGGCTGCGCTGCATGTCGGTGGCGGAGCTGGGTTACCGGGTACGGCAGGCGGCAGCCACCAAGCTGGGAAGGCGCATGACAGGACGGCAGGCGCCGCCCCCGCTACCGCGCGCCCTGACCCTGGCGGTGAAGGGGCTGCCCCGCCTGGACCCGCCCGAAGCCGAGGCCCTGCTGCTGGACGCGGAACGCATCTGCGCCGGCCATGTCGTGCTGTTCGCCGAACGCCGCTTCGATGTCGGCGTGCCCACCGTCTGGAACCGCGACCCCGAGACCGGCGTCACCGGCCCCTCCGTCTACGCCGGCGACCTGTCGATCACCAACCGCGACATGGTCGGCGACATCAAGCATGTATGGGAACTCAACCGCCACCTGCACCTGGTGCGCCTGGCCCAGGCCTGGGCCCTGACGCGCGAGGTGCGCTGGCTGCACGCGCTCGCGCAGCAGCTGCGCAGCTGGCTCGACCAGTGCCCGCCGCTGACCGGTCCCAACTGGACCAGCTCGCTCGAACTGGGGATCCGCCTGATCAACTGGAGCCTGGTCTGGCAGCTGGTCGGCGGTGAGTCGGGCAGCCTGTTCGCGGGCGAATCGGGGCAGAGGCTGCGCGCCGACTGGCTCGACAGCATCCACGCCCATTGCCGCACCATCGCGCGCCACCTGTCGCGCCATTCCTCCGCCAACAACCACCTGATCGGCGAACTGGCCGGGCTGTACGTGGGCGCCAGCACCTGGCCGTGCTGGAAGGAGTCGAGCGAGTGGCAGCAGCAGGCGCGTAGCGAGCTCGAGCACGAGGCCGTGGCCCAGTATTCGCGCGACGGCGTGAACCGCGAGCAAGCCTTTGCCTACCACATGTTCTCGGCCGAATTCCTGTTCGTCGCCGGCCTGCTGGGCCAGGCCAGCCGCCAGCCGTTCTCGCGCGGCTACTGGGCATCGATGCAGCGCGCGCTGCGCTTCCTGCGCTCGGTGCGCGACGCCGGCGGCCACGTGCCGATGGTCGGCGACGCCGACGACGGCTGCGTGTTCCGCCTCGACGCATCCGGCCTGGACCGCGCCGCCCAGCTGCTGGCGCTGGGCGACACCGTGTTCGGCGGCCAGGCCGCCCAGCATCCGGGCGTGAGCTGGCTGCTGCACGCGCTGCCGGGCGGACGGCCCGACTGCGATCCGCACGAAGCCGACACCGGCTGGGCCTTCCCGGACGGCGGCTACCTGCTGTTCGGCAACCACTTCGGCGAGTCGCGCGAGATCAAGGGCATGCTCGACTGCGGCCCGCTCGGCTACCTCGGCATCGCCGCCCACGGCCATGCCGACGCGCTCGCGCTGAGCCTGTCGGTGGCGGGCGAGGAATGCCTGGTCGATCCCGGTACCTTTTCCTATTGGCAGGAGCAGAAGTGGCGCGACTATTTCCGCGGCACCTCGGCCCACAACACGGTGCGCATCGACGACCTCGACCAGTCGGTCTCGGGCGGGCGCTTCATGTGGCTGCGCAAGGCGCGCGCCAGCATCGAGCGCATGCCCAGCTCGCCCCACGAATTCGATTTCCGCGGCTCGCACGACGGCTACCAGCGCCTGGCCGACCCGGTGCGCCACGTGCGCAGCGTGCGCTTCGACGGCGCCACCAATACCCTGGTGGTGCGCGACGAAGTGGCGGCGCGCAAGCCGCACAAGGTCGAACTGTTCTGGCATTTCGCGCCCGAGCTCGACGTGCGCCTGTCCAGCCAGGGGCTGTCGGTGCGCGGCAAGCGCTTCGTGCTGCAGATGCAGGCGTCCGGCGCCAACCTGCACCTGGAACTGGTGCGCGGGGCCGAGAATCCGCCGCTGGGCTGGTATTCGCGCACCTACGAATCGAAGCAGCCGTGCGAAGTTCTGCGCATCACGACCGTATCGTCCGCCGTCCCGGTCGAATGCAGGTTTACAATAACGTTTTTTAATGACAAATAATTAAGGGAAGTGCCATGCTGATTTACCTCGTTGCCGGTGCCCGTCCGAATTTCATGAAGATCGCGCCGATCGTCCGCGCCCTCCAGGCGCAGCAGGCGCTGTCCTTCAAGATCATCCACACGGGCCAGCACTACGACCGCGAGATGAACGACGTCTTCTTCGAAGAGCTCGGCATCCCGCAGCCGGACGTGTTCATGGCGGCCGGCGGCGGCAGCCATGCGCAGCAGACCGCCAAGATCATGGTCGCCTTCGAGGAGCTGTGCACGGCCGAGCGTCCGGCTGCGGTGCTGGTGGTGGGCGACGTCAACTCGACCCTGGCCTGCTCGATCGTGGCCAAGAAGCTCAATATCCCGGTGGCCCACGTCGAGGCCGGCCTGCGCAGCGGCGACATGGCCATGCCGGAAGAAATCAACCGCCTCGTCACCGACAGCATCTCGGACTGGTTCTTCGTCACCGAGCCGTCGGCGGTCGGGCACCTGCGCCGCGAAGGCAAGCCTGACTCCGCCGTGCACTATGTCGGCCACGTGATGGTCGACAACGTGCTGTACCAGGCCGACAAGCTGGGCCGCGCCGACAGCGCCGGCTTCGAGACCAGCGGCTACAAGCAGGAGCGCCAGGCCAGGGGCCAGCGCTACGGCGTGGTGACCCTGCACCGCCCGAGCAATGTCGACGATCCGGAAACCTTCACCCGTATCGCCGGCGCCCTCAAGGAGATCGCGGGCGAGCTGCCGCTGATCTTCCCGGTGCACCCGCGCACCCGCGCCAACATCGAGAAATTCGGCATCGACCTGGGCCCGAACGTGACCCTGGCCGGTCCCCAGGCCTACATGGCCTTCCTCAACCTGTGGAAGGACGCGGCCGTGGTGCTGACCGACAGCGGCGGCCTGCAGGAAGAAACCACCGCGCTGGGCGTGCCCTGCGTGACGATCCGCGAGAACACCGAACGCCCGGTGACGGTCGACGAGGGCTCGAATGTCCTGGCCGGCACCGATCCCGCCGCCATCGTGCGCGAAGCCCGCAAGGTGCTGCGCGGCGAAGGCAAGCAGGGCCGTCGTCCCCACCTGTGGGACGGGAAGGCGGCCGAGCGCATTGTCGCCATCTTGTCAAGGGAACTTGCATGAATGAACGTATCACGTTGATGGGCTGCCAGATCGACAACTTGTCGATGGAAGAGACCCTGGGAAAAATCGACGGCTTCATCCAGTCTGGACGACCCCACCAGCACGTGGTGGTGAATGTCGACAAGCTGGTGAAAGCCAGTCGCGATCCCGAGCTGCGCCGCATCATCAACGAATGCGCGCTCGTCAACGTGGACGGCATGCCGGTGGTGTGGGCCTCGCGCCTGCTCGGCCGGCCGCTGAAGGAAAGGGTGGCCGGCGTCGACCTGTTCGAGGCGCTGATGCGCCGCGCCGGCGAGAAGGGCTGGCGCGTGTTCCTGCTCGGCGCACGCGAGGAAGTGGTCGGCAAGGTGGCCGAGACCTACCAGCGCAAGTACCCGCGCCTGGCGCTGGCCGGCTACCGCAACGGCTACTGGAATGGCGAACACGAGGAAGCCGAGGTGGCGCGCCAGATCCGCGACAGCCGGGCCGACCTGCTGTTCGTGGCGATTTCCTCGCCCAAGAAAGAACAATTTCTCGGCAAGTACCAGGCCGAGATGAAGATCCCCTTCGCGATGGGGGTGGGCGGCACCTTCGACGTTGCCATCGGCAAGGTCAAGCGCGCCCCGGTCTGGATGCAGAAATCCGGACTCGAATGGTTTTACCGGTTCCTCCAGGAACCGCGTCGCATGTTCCGCCGCTATTTTATCGACGACATGGCATTCATCTGGCTGCTCATCAAGGAAGCCGCCAGGGGCAACAGATAAGACAGGGATGAGAGCGGCCGCAGAAGCCGCCTGACGAGAACAGCATGAACCGGACCGGTGCGGCATCGCCGCCTGCTCCGGCATGGGCCAGTTGTGGGGTGGGCGGCTTGACCGCCCACGCGGTGATGGTTGCAAGCGAGATCATCGAACCCGGTATCGGCGCCGATGGCGATCGACGCGTGGACAGCAGAGCCGCCTCGGCGGCCCCGTCCACCCTGCGCATTCCCACGTCGTGGCGAGAGGCCCGACGTACAACGCCAACGTGGCGACGCCAGCGCGTCCCACGCCGGCGGATCTATCCATTTTTCGAAAATACAGAGAGCGAAAGACATGAAAATTCTGGTTACTGGCGGAATGGGCTATATCGGTTCGCATACCGTCGTCGAACTGCAGAACGCCGGCTACGACGTGGTCGTGGTCGATAACCTGTCCAACGCCCACGCGTCGGTACGGGATCGGGTGCAGAAGATCACCGGCAAACCCTTCGAGCTGGTCGAAGCCGACATCCGCGACCGCGCCGCGATGGAAGCCGCGTTCGCGGCCCACAAGGTCGACGCGGTGATCCACTTCGCCGGCCTGAAGGCGGTCGGCGAATCGGTGGCGCAGCCGCTGCGCTACTACGACAACAACGTCAACGGCAGCGTCATCCTGTTCGAGACGATGGCCAAGTTCGGCGTGACATCGCTGGTGTTCTCGTCCTCGGCCACCGTGTACGGCGACCCGGCCTCGGTGCCGATCCGCGAAGACTTCCCCTTGTCGGCCACCAACCCCTACGGCCGCAGCAAGCTGATGATCGAGGACATCCTGCGCGACCTGTCGAAGGCGGAAGCCGGCTGGCGCATCGCGCTGCTGCGCTACTTCAACCCGGTCGGCGCCCATGCCAGCGGCCTGATCGGCGAAGAGCCGAGCGGCATCCCGAACAACCTCGTTCCCTACATCGCCCAGGTCGCCAACGGCCAGCGCGAGAAGCTGTCGGTCTTCGGCGGCGACTACGACACCCCGGATGGCACCGGGCTGCGCGACTACATCCACGTGGTCGACCTGGCGATCGGCCACGTCAAGACCCTGGACCGCCTGGCCAGGGGGCCGGGCCTCGTCACCTACAACCTCGGTACTGGCCACGGCAACAGCGTGCTGGAAATGGTGCGCGCCTTCGAGGCGGCCAGCGGCCGCAAGATCCCGTACCAGATCGTCGACCGCCGCCCGGGCGACGTGGCCAAGTGCTACGCCGACCCGGCCAAAGCCAGGGACGAGCTGGGCTGGGTCGCCGAGCGCGATGTCGCCCAGATGTGCGCCGACGTGTGGCGCTACCAAACCACAGCCAGATAAGCTAAAGGACGCTCGCATGAAAGCCATGATTCTCGCCGCAGGCAAGGGCACCCGGGTACGCCCGCTGACCTACGACCTGCCGAAACCGATGATTCCCCTGCTGGGCAAGCCGGTGATGGCTTACCTGGTGGAACACCTCAAGAAACACGGCGTGACCGAAATCATGGTCAACGTCAGTTGGCTGCATGACAAGATCGAAGAATATTTCGGCGAGGGCGAGCAGTTCGGCGTCCAGATCGGCTACTCCTTCGAGGGCTATACCAAGGACGACGGCGAAGTCGTTCCCGAGCCGATCGGTTCGGCCGGCGGCATGAAGAAGATCCAGGAATTCGGCGGCTTCTTCGACGACACCACGATCGTGCTGTGCGGCGACGCGCTGATCGACCTCGACCTCAAGGCGGCGCTGATGGAGCACCGCCGCAAGGGGGCGATGTGCACGGTCATCACCAAGGAAGTGCCGTGGGATAAAGTTTCCTCATATGGCGTGGTGGTGACCGACGCCCAGGGCCGGATCATCGAATTCCAGGAAAAGCCGGAGCAGGACGTGGCGAAATCGAACTTCATTTCGACCGGCATCTATATCTTCGAGCCGGAAGTGATCGACCTGATCCCGTCGGGCAAGCCGTTCGACATCGGTTCCGAACTGTTCCCGCTGCTGGCCGAGCGCGGCCTGCCGTTCTACGCCCAGGGCCGCCCGTTCAACTGGCTCGACATCGGTACAATGAGCGACTACTGGGAAGTGCTGCAGACCGTGCTGACCGGCGAGGTCAACCACATGGACGTGCCCGGCATCCAGATCCAGCCCGGCGTCTGGGTCGGCCTGAACACCAGCATCGACTGGGAAGGCACGATCATCGAAGGACCGGTCTACATCGGTTCCGGCGTGAAAGTCGAAGCCGGCGCCCGCATTGTCGGTCCGACCTGGATCGGCCACGGCAGCCATATCTGCGAAGGTGTGGAAATCGTACGCAGCGTGCTGTTCGAGTACACGCGGGTGTTGCACGATGTAACATTGCATGAAATGATAGTTTTTAAAGAGTACAGTGTCGACCGCAAGGGC
Organism: Massilia niastensis DSM 21313; assembly: GCF_000382345.1. GTDB lineage: Bacteria > Pseudomonadota > Gammaproteobacteria > Burkholderiales > Burkholderiaceae_D > Telluria > Telluria niastensis. Next base: position 101,845 of record NZ_KB908090.1, on the reverse strand, counting down.
GAAATGAAGCATGCCTCGGAGTACACGTCCGAAGAGTGGCTCAACGCACGCGACCGGCGCCGTTCCCGGCGCAAGGAAATCGCCAGTCAAAATAACTACGAGTTCGAGAAAGAGAAAGCAAGCGCATGAAAATCTATCCAGTCATCCTCTCCGGCGGCGCCGGCACCCGTCTCTGGCCGCTGTCGCGCGCGGTGCTGCCGAAGCAGTTGCTGCCGCTGGTGGCCGACAAGACCATGCTGCAGGAAACTGCGCTGCGCGTGGCCGGCTGGCCGGGGTTGATGGCGCCGCTGGTGGTGTGCGGCAACGATCACCGCTTCATGGTGGCCGAGCAGCTGCGCGAAGTCGGCATCACGCCGCTCGGCATCCTGCTCGAGCCGGTCGGCCGCAACACCGCGCCGGCGGTGGCGGCCGCCGCCCAGTACCTGAAGGCGATCGACCCGGAAGCGCTGATGCTGGTGCTGCCGGCCGACCACGTGATCGAGAACGGCGCGGCCTTCCGCGAAGCGGTCGAACGCGCCACCACCCTGGTTTCCCAGGGCGCGCTGGCGACCTTCGGCATCGTGCCGAAGACCCCGGAGACCGGCTACGGCTACATCCGCCGCGGCGAGCAGGTGGCCAACTGCGGCGATTGCTACAAGGTGGCGCGCTTCGTCGAGAAACCCGACCTGGCGACCGCCGAGGGCTTCCTGGCCGAGGGCGGCTACTACTGGAACAGCGGCATGTTCATGTTCCAGGCCGAGCGTTTCCTGGCCGAGCTGGAACAGCATGCGCCGGCGATCGCCGCTTCCGCCCAGGAAGCGATGAAGGCGGCCTACCGCGACCTCGATTTTTGCCGCCTGGACGAGGCCGCGTTCTCGGCCTGCCCGTCGGATTCGATCGACTATGCGGTGATGGAACACACCCGTGACGCGGCCGTGGTGCCGGCCGACATCGGCTGGAACGACGTCGGTTCCTGGTCGGCGCTGTGGGAAGTCCAGCCCAAGGATGGCGAAGGCAATGCCCGGCGCGGCGACGTCTACCTGGACGGCGTCAGGAATTCGCTGGTGCGCGCCGAAAGCCGCATCGTGGCCGTGGTCGGCGTCGAGGACCTGGTCGTGGTCGAGACCCAGGACGCGGTGCTGGTCACCCACAAGAACCAGGTGCAGCGCGTCAAGCAGGTGGTCGAACACCTGAAGTCGAAGGCGCGCACCGAACACCTGCACCACACCCGGGTCTACCGTCCGTGGGGCCACTACGAAGGCATCGATGCGGGCGACCGCTTCCAGGTCAAGCGCATCACGGTCAAGCCGGGCGAGAAACTCTCGCTGCAGATGCACCACCACCGCGCCGAGCACTGGGTCGTGGTCTCGGGCACCGCGCGCGTGACCTGCGGCGACAAGGTCAGCCTGCTGTCGGAAAACGAGTCGACCTACATTCCGATCGGCATGAACCACCGCCTGGAAAACCCGGGCAAGCTGCCGCTGCACATCATCGAAGTGCAGTCGGGCAGCTACCTCGGCGAGGACGACATCGTCCGCTTCGAGGATATCTACAAGCGCTCCTGAAAACGGCGCGGGGAAGGGGTGCGCAGCCCAGCGGCGGCTGCGCGGCCGTTCGCCCGGCTGCTTCAAGCGTGCGTGGCGCGCGGCGGGCAAGGCATACAATGATCGTCCCCTGAACCGAGCGAGGGATGCATGATGAAGACGATCATTGCGGCGGGCGCCATGGCGGCCGCCCTGGCAGGCTGGGCGCCGCCGGCACAGGCGCAGGGCACGCCCCTGCTGGACTTGACCCTGTACGGCCAGCTCGAACGCTGGCTCGGGGCTGGACCGCTATTTCTGGAAAACGTCTACACGCGGCAGGCGGGCGACGATTCGCTCGACTTCCACGCCGCGGCCGATCACCAGGGCAGCACCTTCACCTTGATGCGCGTCAGCGACAATGAAGGCGGAAGCTGGCTGGTCGGCGGTTACAACCCACGCAGCTGGACCTCGATCGGCGACTGGAACGTCAGCGAGCGCGACTGGCAGCGCACGGCCTTCATCTTCAACTACACCGATCCGGCGGTCTACCACCAGGTGCCGACCAGCTATATCCTGCCGAGCCAGGGCGCGCGCCAGACCTATAACGCGTCCGACCACGGCCCCGTCTTCGGCGCCGGCCCGGACCTGTACGTGAACGACCGGATGGATACGGCGATATCCTGGCAACTTACCTACGGCAACCCCGAGAATGTGGGCTTCAGCATCATCGACGGCAGTCAACAAGGCCAGTTCATGCACCTCGACGCGCTCGAGATCTACTCGATCGCGCTGATTCCCGAGCCGGGCGCGGCCGGGATGCTGGCGGCGGGCCTGGGCGTGCTGGGCTGGGTGGGCTGGCGCCGGCGCCGCCAGGCGTAACGGGGCGCTCGACCCGGCTGTGGCATGATGGACGGGAGCCTTGCGCTCCCGTTTTCATGAACCAGACCGATCCATGACCCTGAACCTCCGTGCCCGCATCCTGTCGTTCCTGGCGTTCCTCTGCATCGCCGGCGTTTTCCACTCCTCCGATGCCGCGGCCGCGCTGCGTCCCGAGCAACTGGCGATCGTCATCAACGACGAGGATCCGAACAGCGTGGCGGTGGGCGAGTACTACCGCAAGCGGCGCAATATCCCGGCCGCCAACGTGGTGCATGTGCGCATACCCGGCAAGCCCCAGCGCCTCAACCTGGCGCGCTTCCGCGAACTCAAGGAAGAGATCGACGGCCAGCTCGGTCCCGGGGTGCAGGCGGTGCTGATGGTCTGGACCGCGCCCTATGCGGTCGACTGCAATGCGATCACGGCCGCCTACAGCCTCGGCTTCGACGCCGGCCAGTGCGCCAGGACCTGCGCCGCCGGCCGGCCGAGCCCTTATTTCAATGCCAAATCGACGGCGCCGTTCGACGAGCACGGCATGCGCCTGTCGATGCTGCTGCCGACCGAGTCGGTGGAACAGGCCAAGGCCCTGGTCGACCGCGGCGCCGCCGCCGGTTTCCGCACCGTGCCGGCCACCGCCTATTACCTCAGCACCTCGGAAACGGCGCGCAACACGCGCACCGCCTTCTTCCCGCCGGCGGGCCGCATCAAGGCGCGCCGCCTGACCACCAGGGTGATGAAGGCCGACGTGCTGGAAGGCGCCAGGGATGTCATGATCTACCAGACCGGCATGGCCCAGGTCGCCAAGCTGGACACGCTCGCCTTCGTGCCGGGAGCGCTGGCCGACCACCTGACCTCGATGGGCGGCGACCTGCTCGGCACTTCCCAGATGAGCAGCCTGCGCTGGCTGGAAGCGGGCGCCACCGCCAGCTACGGCACGGTCAGCGAGCCCTGCAACCACTGGCAGAAATTCCCGAATCCGGCCGTCCTGCTGCGCCATTACCTCGGCGGCGACACCGCCATCGAAGCCTACTGGAAGAGCGTGGCCTGGCCCGCCCAGGGCTTGTTCATCGGCGAGCCGCTGGCCGCGCCTTATCGCAGCCGACGCTGATCCAGCTCAAACTTTCCTGCGTTTTTCGCGCACGATTGATCCGAACGGATCAATCGGTGGTCATCATGTTGTCAATTTGCGCATTTACTATGCATTTTGCTAACGATTCTGGCAAAACTTTCTACGCGCGATAACAACAGGAACCCCATGACCTCTCTCGCATCCACGCCATTCCCGCGTCGCAGCTTATTGGCCACCTCCCTGGCCACCCTGTTGGCCGGCCTTGCCGCGTCCGCCTGTGCGGCGCCCGGTCCCGTCGTCATCAGCCAGGTCTACGGCGCCGGTGGCAACGCCGGAGCGGCCTGGAACCGCGACTTCATCGAACTGTTCAACCGCAGCGGCGCGCCGGTCAGCCTGGGCGGGAAGAGCGTGCAGTACCAGTCCGCGACCGGCACCAGCTGGAACAGCACCGCGCTGCCGGCGGTGACCCTGCAGCCGGGCCAGTATTTCCTGGTGACGGGCGCCGGCGGCGCCAATGGCAGCGAGGTCGGCGCGGCGGACCAGACCGGCACCCTGAACCTGTCGGCCACGACCGGCAAAGTCGCGCTGGCCGGCATCGCGACCTCGATGACGACGGCGGAAGGCGAGGCGGTGATCGACATGGTCGGTTTCGGCACCGCGAACCGCTTCGAGACCGCGGTGGCGCCGGCGCCTTCGAACACCAACGCCATCCATCGCGCCGGCCTGGGCTGCGTCGACACCGACAACAATGCGCTCGACTTCAGCGCCGGCCCGGTGGCCGGTCCGCGCCGCGCCGCGTCCCCGCCGAACAGCTGCGGCGGCCCGGTGGTGCTGCCGATCGTCGCTTCCTGCCCGGCCGGCATCCAGACCGAGCAGGGCAGTGCGGGCCGGGCCGACATGTCGGCTATCGACGGTGACAGCATCGTCGACAAGGCCACGATCGTCGCCGGCGGCGTGCCGGGCATCGGACTGTCGAACTTCATCGGCGCCGCTGCGGTGGGCGGCAGGGCCGAGGCCAGCCTGGAGGTCGGCGCCGGACTGGCGGCCGGCAAGTATCCGGTCAGGATCGAGTTCGGCAACAACGATGGCCAGGTCGCGAGCTGCACGGTGAACGTGAGCGTGGCCGGCGCGCTGACGATTCCCCGGATCCAGGGGCCGAACCCGGCCAGCGCCTATCACGGCGCGGTCATGGCGACCGAAGGCGTGATCACCGCCAAGGTGGGCAGCGGCTTCTTCATCCAGGACCCGGACGGCGACGGCGATGTGACGACCTCGGACGCGATCTTCGTGTTCGGCGCTGCGACGGACGCCGTGGTGGGGGACCGGGTGCGGGTGGTCGGCACCGTGGACGAGTACCGCCCGAGCGGCGCGACCCGCACTTATACCGAACTGAAGGACGTCACCTCGGTGAGCAAAATCAGCGGCGGCCACCGCATCGCGCCGACCAACATCGGCCTGCCGGACGACCTGGCCCGCTACGAAGGCATGCTGGTGCGCTTCACCACGCCGCTGACCGTGAACCAGAACAAGTACCTGGGCGAACGCGGCGAACTGACCCTGGCCTACGGCCGCCGCGAGAACCCGACCAACCGCTACCCGGCCGGCTCGCCGGAAGCGGCCGCGCTCGCGCAGCAGAACGCCGCCAACGAAGTGGTGCTGGACGACGGCATCTTCACCACGCCGCCGACCATTCCCTTCCTGGCGGCGGACGGCACCGTGCGCGCCGGCGACACCGTCAGCGACCTGACCGGCGTGCTCGACTTCGGCGCGATCGGCGGCGGCGGCGCGGCCTTCAAGCTGCAGCCGACCGAGACCCCGGTGTTCTCGCGCACCAACGAGCGCAGCGCGCCGCCGCCGCTTGCCGCGGGCAACGTCAAGGTCGCCAGCGCCAACGTGCTGAACTTCTTCACCACCTTCACCGACGGCCGCGACGCCTGGGGCCGCAGCGGCCAGGGCTGCACCATCGGCAACCGCACCAGCGCCGCCGAATGCCGCGGCGCCGACAACACCGAGGAATTCATCCGCCAGCGCGACAAGATCGTGGCCTCGCTCAAGGCGCTGGACGCGGACGTGGTCGGCCTGATGGAAATCCAGAACAACGACGACATCGCCGCCGGCTACCTGGTCGAGCAGCTCAACAAGGCGATCGGCGCCCCGGCCTATGCGGTCGTGCCGAAGCCGGCCGCCACCGGTACCGACGCGATCCGCGTGGCCATGATCTACAAGCCGGCGGCCGTGAAACTGGTGGGCGGCGCGCTGTCCGACGGCGACGCGGTCAACAACCGTCCGCCGATGGCCCAGACCTTCAAGGCGAACAACGGCGCCAGGTTCTCGGTGATCGTCAACCACCTGAAGTCGAAAGCCAGCTGCGGCGGCGCCGGCGCCGGCGACACCGATCCGGGCAACGGCCAGGGCTGCTGGGACCTGGCCCGCACCAACCAGGCGAAGCGCCTGGCGACGTACTTCGTGCCGCAGGTGACGGCGGCGGCGGGCGACCCCGACGTGCTGGTGATCGGCGACCTGAATGCCTACGCCTTCGAGAACCCGATCAATTACCTGACCGGCGCCGGCTTCGTCAACCAGATCGAGCGCTACGTGCGCCCGCACGGCATGCCGTACTCCTACGTCTTCGACGGCCAGTCCGGCTACCTCGACCACGCGCTGGCCAGCAGCTCGCTGCATCCGCAGGTGGCGGGCGCGGCCGAATGGCACAACAACGCCGACGAGCCGGAAACCATCGACTACAACCTGGGCGACACCCCGACGGATCCGTTCGTGACCAATGCCTACCGCGCCTCCGACCATGACCCGGTCGTGATCAGCCTGAACCTGACGCCGACCTTCCTCGATGCCACCGGCTCGGTCAAGCTGACCGTGGGCGGCTTCAGCATCAACCGCCTCACCGGCAAATACACGGGCAGCGTCACCATCGCCAACACCAGCGGCAAGCCGCTCAGCGGCCCGCTGCACCTCGTCCTGCAGGGCCTGCCGGGCGGCGTCAGCCTGGACAACCGCAGCGGCGAGCAGGGCGGGGCGCCTTACCTCACCCTGCCGCAGGCCGCGATCGCGGCCGGCGCCTCGGTGACCGTCTCCACCACGTTCAGCAATCCGTCGAAAACCAGCATCGTCTACACGCCGAAGCTGATGTCCGGCACGTTCTAAGGAAACCGCCATGTTCAACATCCAAGCACTCTTCCTGCGCGCCCTGCTGGCGCTCGCCATCGCCAGCGGCGCTCCGGCCGCGCTGGCCGGTCCGATCTACCGCGTGTCGGTCGACACCTCAGCCTTCGCCGGCAGCACCGGCTTCCTCGACCTGGGCCTGAACGGGCGCGGCGACGTGGCCGGCTTCGCCCATGTCGACAACTTCACGGGCGACTTCCTGGCCGGCAGCCTCACCCTGGGCGGCGCCAGCGGCGATATCGTGAATGGCGTGAAGCTGCGCAATACCGAGGAATGGAACTTCTTCGACCAGCAGGTGAACTTCGGCGGCCTGTTCAGCTTCGACGTGCGCATCGAGGTTCCCGAAGGCGAGCATGGCCTGCTGTTCAGCGTGGCGCTGTTCAACGACGCCATGGACGCCTACCTGGGCGCCGCCGACAACCTGTTCACGATCGATGTGGCGCCGGGCCTGCCGGCCGTGGTCGAGGTCGTGGCCAGGGACCTGGTGAACCATACCGAGATTCCGGAACCGTCGGACTGGCTGCTGCTTGCCACCGGACTGCTGCTGATCGGCTCGACCCGCCGTTTCCAGCTGCGCCGCTGAGACGCCTCCACGGGTACTGATCCATGCCGAAAACACCTGCCTAAGGGCAGGTGTTTTCATTTGTATCATTTATTCACGAATTGTCTTAATTCTGAACAGAAATTGTATTGTTCAGCTGGCATGGCTTGCGGCATAGTCGGACCATTGTCATACAGACATAGTGTCCCATGTCAGCCCAAGTATTCGTGGTCGATCCCGATCTCTTCACCCAGCAGTTGCTGACGCAAAACCTGAGCAGTGCCGGCCACCGCGTGCGCTGCTGTGCGGACGCGGAATCGGCGCTGGTGCTGCTCGACGAGCAGTTGCCGGACATGCTGGTGCTGGAATGGGACCTCGACGGCCAGAGCGGGGAAACCCTGGTGCGGCGCCTGCGCGCCGCCGCCCGGACGCGCGAGCTGCCGCTCATCATGCTGAGCGCGCGCGCCGCCGAGCCGGACAAGGTGCTGGCGCTCGAATCCGGCGCCGACGACTATCTCACCAAGCCCTTCAGCCCGCGCGAACTGCTGGCGCGCATGGGGGCGGTGCTGCGCCGCCGCAGCGCGCAGGCGTCCAGCGACACGATCCAGCTGGCCGGCCTGCGGCTCGACCCGGGCACCCAGCGCGTCATGGCCGGGACGCGCCAGATCGCGCTCGGTCCCGTCGAATTCCGCCTGCTGAATTTCCTGATGCACCATCCGGAGCGCGTCCATACGCGCTCGCAGCTGCTGGACATGGTGTGGGGCCGCCACGCCGTACTCGACGAGCGCACCGTCGACACCCACGTGGGGCGGCTGCGCAACGCGCTCCAGGCCAGCGGCCACCAGCGCCATATCGAGACCGTGCGCGGCACCGGCTACCGCTTCGTCGCCTGGAACGCCCACGCGCGCCTCGGCTGGCCGTCGGCGGCCCCGGCGCCGGCATGGTGATTCTCAGCAAGCTGGAGCAGGAATACCTGCTGCGCACCATCGAATCCGGGGTGGAGCTGGCCGACCTGCGCCAGCTGTTCCTGTGGGCGCAGGGACCGCTGCAGGCCTTGCTGCCGCATGAAGTGCTGCTGTGCATGCAGCTCGACGGCTCCGGCCAGGTCCAGCGCAGCGAATGCCTGCACCGGGCGGTGCTGGACGGAACCTCGCTGGGCATGCTGCGCCAGGCCCTGGGGCCCTTGCTGGCCCAGGCCTGGCGCGCCGGCCGCGCCGAGCCCGCCACGCTCGAGGTCCAGGAAGGGGGAGGGCCGCTGGCATCCTGCCGCAGCCTGCTGCGCAGCAGCGGCTTCGAGAATGTGCTGGTGCATGGCAGCGCGGCGCGCGAGGGGGCCGCGACCGTGTTCGCGCTGTTCGGCCTGCCGTTCCGGCCGGGCGCGCGCCATGCGTATTTCCTGCAACTGCTGATGCCCTACCTGCACCTGGCGCTGCTGCGCATGCCCGCGGGCGGCCGCCTCGGCGGCGTCAGGCCGGCGCGTGCGCTCAGCGGCAGGGAAGTGGCGGTCCTGGAGCGGGTGCGCGAAGGATGCACCAACGAGGAAGTGGCGGAACTGCTGGGTATCAGCGCGCTGACGGTGAAGAACCACCTGCAGCGCGTGTATCGGGTGCTGGGCGTGGCCAACCGGGCCCACGCGGTGGCGCGCTGCCTGGAGCTGCGCCTGTTGTGACGGGACGCGCGGCGTCCCGGGAGATCAGGTATTCGCCAGGTCGCCTTCGCTGGCGCGGCGTTGCGCATCGATGCGGTAGGCTTCGGCATTGCCGTCGATGATGCGCAGGCTGCTGCAGCCTTCCGGCTCGCAATCCGCCACCGGCATGTTGGCGCTGGCGACGCTGGCGACAGGGGCGCTCGCGGCAGGGGCGGCGGCCGCGCTGGAGGCGCTGGCGGTGGGGCCGGCATCCCGGTTCGACGCGCTGCTGGACACTACCGTGGCCAGGCTGGCCGGCGCCTGGACATCTTGTTGGCCTGCGCCGCAAGCGGTCAGCAGGGCGGCAAGTGCGAGGGCGGAAACGGTGCGGAGGCTGGAGTAGGTCATGATGATTTAAAGCAAGCTCGTCGATAACGGGTCCTATTGTAGTGAGTAAATTTTTCCAGTGCACAATTTTTTTCGTTATCAGGGCGAAAATATTGTAACAATGAAATAAAAATAAACGAAGTTGCTGAGAATTAAGAACAATTAGATCGCCTGTCACCAGGGAAATAAAAGATTCTCTATGGAAAATTTAAGACACCCTGACGCGGCCGTAGCGCCGGCGCGACATTGGCGCAACAGGTGCTTGACGAAGCATGGACAGTCCGGCAAGTGTGATTCGCTTGACCACACCGGCGCGGGGCGCGAAGATGGCGGCATGCGAAAACTCCTGCTCATCCTTCTCATCGGCTGCGCCGCCTGCACGACCCAGGCGCAGGATCCCAAGCGCAAGGCCGAGGCCAGGCCGCCGGCAGCCGCACCAGCCGCGAGCGCGCCGGGCGACACGCTGGCCCAGATCCGCGCCCTGGCCAAGGACGCCAGCTGCAACGACAACGGCCAATGCCGCAGCCTGCCGCTGGGCGCGCTGGCCTGCGGCGGCCCGAGCGACTACCTGGCCTATTCGACCCTGCGTGCCAATGAAAAGCAGATGAACGAACTCGGCGAGCGCTACAAGGCCGATCGCCAGGCCGCGATCGCCAGGAGCGGCGAGATGTCGATCTGCCGCTACATGCCCGATCCGGGCGCGGTGTGCGTGGCCGGCACCTGCCAGCTGGGCGCCGCGGAGTCGGCCCGCTAAGGAAAACCCGGCTTGGCGCAAGCGCGAGTCGTGGCGCCATGACTCCTCAGTGGCGCCAGGCACTTCCGTACTGTTCCCGGGTTTTTCTTGCAGCGGCTAGCGCTCATACGACCATTCCAGAAACTCGTTCACGGCTTCCGGTGACGACATCTCGAGCAAGACTTCCGCAAGCTGAGGCTGCCCTTTGGCCGCAGCCGTCGCGGCCAGCGCGCATGCCGCAAACGCCGTGTCCCAGGGTCGGCCGGAAGCCTGCGCCAGCAAGCCGGGAAGGCGTGACATCGCATCGACGTAGGATTGCCGGAGGTCGGCAGGGATCTCGACCTGGTTCTTGTGCCGGCAGATGTCGACCCACGCCGGAAAATGGAAGTACACCTCGCCCGCGGTCTCCGGTGACCGGGACAAGGCATCGATCACATGCGGAACCGCCGCGAAGGACGCCGGGTAGACGTCGCCCTGGTGGGCCAGCGCACTCCAGAGGCTGAACCATGGCTCGGCATCGCCTTCGCCGTCCGGCAGGTCCTGCAACTGCGCCAGGAGTCCCGGAATATCGGTGGCCTTTCCATACGCATGCTGCAGTTCATGCCATCGTGGGCTGCTCAACTCGATCATCTACGCATCCTGGCTGGTCAAAACTTCATACTGGCATGAAGCGCCTGCTCAGGCAACAATGAGCTCCACGCCGCTCCAGCCCAAATAAAAACTGCGCGCAGAAGCGCGCAGTCGTCCACCTCAGCGGGGCTCGCGCCCCGCCCCGATTACTTGCCGGTATCCTTCGGCGCCGACTTGGCCACCGGTTCGCCCAGCGGAACCGGGTTGTTGGTCTCGACCTGGATAACGGTGGTCGAGGCGACAGCCTTGTTCGGATCCAGCAGCTGGAAGCCGCCGAGGTAGCGCTTGCCGCTTGCCAGGCCCGACCAGCTGGTGTTGATCGTCGCCGTGCTGCCTGCGTACACGTTGGCCGGCGCCAGCACCTTGAAGTTGCCGCCCTTGTCAGCCGAGGACACGACTGCCGACGACAGCGTGAAGTCGACGCTGCTGCCATTCGACGCCTTGTAGCCGACCGTGCACACCTTGTAGGTGCCGGCTGCCGGCGAGCTGAGCGAGATCAGCTCGTTCGACGTGCCGTTGCCGGAGTAGGCAACCAGGTTGCCGGCCGGGTTCAGCAGGGCCAGGTCGAGGTCGTCCTTGCCGTTGCCCGTGGTGTCGCGGTCGAACAGTTCGAACTGCGCCACCACGGTGCCGGCCGGCACCGTGACCGGCACGATGTGCACGCCGGTCGCGGCGGCGCGGCAGGCGGCCTGCACCAGTGCGGTGCTGTCGACCGAGCCGGACGGCGCCTGGACCACGCTGTAGGCGTTGCGCGAGATCTCCTTCAGGCCGCCGATCACCGACACCAGCTTGCCGCTGAAGCCGGTCGAAATGCTGATCGGCTTGCTGCTCGACGCGCGGTCGCTCTGCAGGAAGGTCGGGGCGATGATCGGCTTGCCCGAACGCGCCACCACCGGGCTGCGCACGACGTGGGTGCCATCCTTCCAGGTCAGCGAACCGTACTGCCAGGTGTTTTCCGGCGCGCCATTGCGGGTCAGGGTGACCGTGAACGGCTTGGTCTGGCCCGGTGCGAGCGCCAGGGTGGCCGGGGTGACGACGGCGGTGTAGCCCGGGACCGAGATGGTCGCGTTGTAGGTCGAGGCCACGCTGCTGACGTTGGTGACCGAGCGGTTGACCGTCACCGAGCCGAGCACGTTGCCGACGGCGATGGACGGCAGGTTCAGGTTGTAGCCGGCCATGGTGCCGCCGGCGCATTGGGCGGCGACGCCGGCGCCGCACATGTACTTGCGGTAGTCGGCTTCGGTGGCGTTGTAGACCAGGCCCGGATCGGCCGCGCCGTTCGGGTTGACGTGGCCCGCGCCCTGGCCGAACGGCAGGATGCCGCGGGTGTCGCCCGAGGCGATCGCATCCGGGAAGGTGTCGGTGCCGCTGGTCATCATGGCCGACTTGATCATCGCCGGGGTCCAGGTCGGGTGCAACTGGCGCAGCAGCGCGGCGATGCCGGCCACGTGCGGCGCCGCCATCGAGGTGCCCTGGTAGGCGGCCCAGGCGGCCGGCGGGGTCAGGGTGCCGTTGATGACGTCGGCGCGCTGGGCCGCGGTCAGTTCCGGGGTCACGCCGGCGATCACGTCCACGCCCGGCGCAGCCAGGTCCGGCTTGAGCACGTTGGCGTCGTAGCGGTTCGGGCCGCGCGACGAGAAGCTGGCCACCACCGGCGCCTTGGCGGCCGAGATGCCGTTGACGAACTTGGTCATCGCGGCGTTGGCGCCCGCGGTCGCGGCGTAGGCCTTGATCAGGGCGCCGTCGGCGGCGTTCACGTGCACGGTCGGGACCGAGTGCACCTCGGCCACCAGGCCGACGCCGGTATCGATCTGGACCATGCCGACGCCGCCGGCTTCCTTCACCGCCAGGCTCTTGTCGACGCGCGCGGTCACGCCGCGGGTGCAGACCACGATCTTGCCGGCCACCTTGGCCGGATCCAGCACCGCCACGCCGCCGTTGTCGTTGGCGCGGTAGCACAGCGAGACCTTGGCCGGGTCGGCGCCCGGCAGGCCGGCGTCCTCGGCGCGGATCATCGGGGCGTTCGGCAGCGGCGCGGCGTTCATCGAGGCGCCGGTGTACTTCTGGCCGTTGCCCAGGATGACGTCGGCCTGCAGTTCGCGGTTGTGGGTCGAGGCCGCGACGGTCGCCTGCCACGGGCTGATGTGGGCCACGGTGTTGCCCGGGCCTTCGTTGCCGGCCGAAGCCGAGACGAACACGCCGGCGTTCGAGGCGTTGAAGAAGGCCTGTTCGACCGGGTCGGTGATCGAGGCGCCGCCGCTGATCGAGAAGTTGATCACGTGGACGCCGTCGGCCACGGCCTTCTCGATCGCCGCCACGCTGTCGCCGACGAAGCAGGAATTCTTGGCGCCGTTCGGTTCGGCCGGCTCGTCGTAGGTCCAGCACACCTTGTAGGACGCGAGGCGCGCGCGCGGCGCCATGCCCGACATCGGGCCAAGGGCGATGCCGCCGATGGTCACGTCGGCGCCGGCATTGCCGCCGGCGGTGGTCGAGGTGTGGGTGCCGTGGCCGCCTTCGCCCACCGCGCCGCCGATGGAGTCGCGCGGCGAGGACTGGAATTCGGTCCAGTGGTGGGTGCGGCCCGACTGGCGGAAAGTGGTGTCGAAGTAGCGCGCGCCGACCAGCTTGTTGTTGCAGTTGGCGGTGGTGAAGCCTTCGCCGCTCTCGCAGGCGCCTTTCCAGCGCGACGGCGGGGCGTTGTAGGCGAGGGTGGCGCTGTTGTCGAAGGTCGGCTTGCCGTTGCTGTCGACGCGGTCGGCGTAGGACAGGTGCTCAGGCCAGACGCCGCCGTCGACGATGCCGATGATGATGTCTTCGCCGGCGTTGGTCTTGCCCTGCAGCTTGCTCCACAGGCCGCCTTCCTTGTCGAGGCCCAGGAAGCCCGGGGTGAAGGTGGTGGTCAGCTGGCGCGGCGTGTCCAGCGTGACGGCCGAGACGTCGCTGCGCGCCATCAGCTGGCGCACTTCGGCGTCGGTCAGCATGGCGGCGAAGCCGTTCAGCACCACGCTGTAGTTGTGCAGCACCGGGGCGTCGGCCACGGTGGCGCGCACCAGCGCCTGCTTCTGGTCCAGGTAGCCGTTGTACAGCTGGACGTTGGCCGAGTCGATGTCGAGGCGGTGGCCCGGCGCCGGCTGGGTCGCCGGCATGCCGCTGATGTCGCCGGTGTAGGAGGCGATCGGCTTGTCGGCCAGTTGGACGATATACGGACGGCGAACGTCGTCGGCCTGCACCGAGGCGGCCATGCCGGCCAGGACGAACAGTACCGCTGCGGAAAGTGGACGGAGTTTCATGTTGTTGTTTTCCTTGTTCGGGTCACTGTTCAAGCGGCTTTGCGGCGGCGGGCGGTGGCGATCAGGCCCATCAGGCCGAGACCGAGGATCGGGAGGCTGCCCGGTTCAGGCACCGCGGTGATGTCCAGGTTGTCGATGCCGAACTGGCCCTGGTTGGTCTGGAACGCGAAGCAATTGCCGCTCGTATTGCAAGTGAAGCCGAACACCAGGGCCTCGACGAATTCCGCATTCGCGAAGGCGCCGCTGGTGTTGAAGTGGCCGAACTGGAAGCCGGCCGCGGTCGGGCCGTTCAGCTGGTAGGTCTGGATCACCGAGGCGCCGCTGGCGAGGATGCCCTGGATGCGCAGCAGGCCGGCGACGGCCGGGTAGCCGCCGAGCGACGGATTGGCGCCGATGAAGCTGGCGTCGAAGCCCTTGATCTTGAATTTCTGGTCGTTGGTGCGCGAGACGATGTCGATGTAGCTGTCGTTCAGTGCCGCGTAGTAGTTGCCGGGATTGTTGACCGGGCAGGCCATGCCCACGCAATAGCTGGGATCCGCGCCGTTGACGAATTCACCCACATAGCTCCCGATGCCGCCGTCCGCCGTGTTGGCGAAGAAGCCGAGGCTGAAGCCGCCTTCGTTCCAGGCTTCGCCGCCGCCTACCGGGCCGTTATAGCCTTCGAAGCCGATCTTGGCGGCCTGGGCCGGGGCCGCGATGGCCGCCGCGCCGAGCAGGGCGCAGCACAGTTTCTTGAAAGAGCCGTTGGACATCACGGACGGTAAGACGTTTTGCGTTTTCCGAGTCATGTTTCTGCCTTTATTGGTTGGGTCTTATTCGCGCCTGGTAAGGCGGGGCGAGCTTCGCTCTGGCACCTGAACGATTTCAGGTTGTCAATTAATATATCAACGGCAACAACAAATTTGTAATAAATTTTAACAACGGAAATTTTCTTTTTGAAATGGTTGCCAAAATGAAGTTTGGTTTCTCCTATGAAAATGCCGTTTGATATGTCATATGCACTTACGCAACATGACAGAAATTACAACAATGTTACTTGTCATAAACGCCAGAAAAGCGTTAATGTTGGGCTGAATCAGCTGTTGATTTCATTACAAAGAAAAGTTGTCGAGACATTCAGCGTCGTGGTAGCCTCATCGCCGGAGCTTTCCAGACGTGCAATTTAGGAGTTGGTCGATGTATCTGATGCAAAAACAGGGCCCCGCTGTGCGAGCACGCGCACCTCATTCCGGGTTCACGCTGCTCGAGCTGCTGGTGGTGATCGTGATCATCGGCCTGCTGGCGGCCTACGTCGGACCGAAGTATTTCTCCCAGCTGGGCAAGTCCGAAGTCACCGTGGCGAAGGCCCAGATCGAAGCCTTCGACAAGTCGCTCGACACCTACCGCCTGGACGTCGGCAAGTACCCGAGCGCCGAGGAAGGCCTGGGCGCCCTGATGACCGCGCCGCCGAGCGCCGGCGCCAAGTGGAACGGTCCCTACCTGAAGAAGGGCGTGCCGCAGGATCCCTGGGGCAACGTCTACCAGTACCGTTCGCCCGGCAGCAAGGGCGAGTACGAGATCGTCTCGCTGGGCAAGGACGGCCAGCCGGGCGGCAGCGGCGACAATGCCGACATCTCCTCGCAATAAGCCCGCGTTCGCAGCCTCCTGACCCAGCCGGGCACGCCTCATGCAGTTCGCCGTCCGCACCCTTGCGCCCGACATGTCGATTTCCAGCGTGGTCGTCGACGCTGCCGACGCGCTCGACGCGCGCCGCCAGGTCGAGGCGCGCGGCCTGTTCGTCAGCGCCGTCGAGCCGGCCCGCGGCGCGCGCCTGGCGCGCCGGCGCGCCGGCAAGCTCTCGCTGGTGCTGTTCAGCCAGGAACTGCTGGCCCTCCTGAACGCCGGCCTGGGCATCGTCGAAGGCCTGGAAGCGCTGCTCGAAAAGGAAAGCAATCCGGCCGCGCGCGCCGTGCTCGAACGCCTGCTGGGCGGCCTGCGCGAAGGCAAGCGCTTCTCCGCCGTGCTGGCGGCCCAGCCCGACCTGTTCCCGCCGCTGTACGTCGGCATCGTGCGCGCCGCCGAAGGCACCAGCGACCTGCCGCGCGCGCTGGCGCGCTACATCGATTACCAGCAGCGCATCGACACCGTGCGCGCCAAGATCGTCAGCGCCTCGATCTATCCCGTGATCCTCCTGATGGTGGGCGGCGGCGTGAGCGCCTTCCTGATCGGCTACGTGGTGCCCAAGTTCGCCGAGGTCTACCACGGCGCCGGCCGCAACCTGCCGTGGATGTCGCAGCTGCTGCTCGACTGGGGCCAGTTCGCCGCCGGCCATGGCAGCGCGATCGGCATCGGCGCGCTGCTGCTGGCGGCCGCCGCCTGGATCGGGGTGCGCCGGCTGCTGGCGAATGGCGGCATGGCGCGCCTGCTGGGCCGCCTGCCCGGCATCGGCGAGCGCGCCCGCATCTATGAACTGTCGCGCCTGTACCTGACGCTGGGCATGCTGACCGAGGGCGGGATCACCATCGTCAACGCGATCGAGACCGTGCAGCCGATGGTGTCCGGCAGCGTCGGCAGGAACCTGGGCGCGGCGCGCGCCGCGATCGAATCGGGCCAGCCGCTGTCGAACGCCTTCGAGGCCAACGGCCTGACCACGCCGATCTCGCTGCGCATGCTGCGCGTGGGCGAGCGCACCGGCGAGATGGGCCCCATGCTGACCCAGTCGGCCGCGTTCTACGACGGCGAGATCGGGCGCTGGATCGACCGCTTCACCCGCACCTTCGAACCGCTCCTGATGGCGGCCATCGGCCTGGTGGTGGGCGCCATCGTGGTGCTGCTGTATATGCCGATCTTTGACCTTGCCGGAGACATGTCGTGAATATCCCAGTCGATAGCGCGAAGATCGCCCGCGTCGGCGCCGGCGAGCCGCTCGACGCCGCGCTGCTGGCCCGCGCCCGCGCCCAGTCGCTGCAGTCGCGCCGCGGCCTGGTGGCCGAGCTGGAGACACTGACCGGCCTGGAGCCGCGCCAGCTGGTGCGCGAACTGGCCGCGCCGTTCGCGCTGCCGGTGATGGAGACCGCCGCCATGCTGGCGCTGGCCCCGGCCTTCGACCTGCTGCCGCTGGCCCAGGCGCTGTCGCGCCACTGCGTGCTGCTGCGCGCCCCGAACGGGCGCCTGACCGGGGTGCTGGCCGATCCCTTCGACCTCGACCTGCAGACCTGGCTGGGCGCGCAGGCGCGCGCCACCGCCGGCCATCCGCTCGACCTGTGCCTGGCGCTGCAGTCCGACATCCAGGCCTACCTGTCCAAGCAGGAAGAGTCGGCGCGCGCCGTCGATTCGCTGGTGGGCGGCGCCGCCGACGCGCGCCACGGCAAGACCGCCGCCGTGCTGTCCTTCGCCTCGGTGTCCGAGACCGGCAGCCCGGCAGTCAAGCTGGTCAACTCGACCCTGTACGACGCGCTGAAGGCGGGCGCCTCCGACATCCACCTCGAGAGCACGGCCGGCGGCCTGGCGGTCAAGTACCGCGTCGACGGGGTGCTCGACCATGCCGCCACGGTGGGCGGCATCGAGCTGGCCGAGCACATCATCTCGCGCCTGAAGGTGCTGGCCGAACTCGACATCGCCGAGCGCCGCATTCCCCAGGACGGCAGCTTCCGGGTCGAGGCGGGCGGGCGCGACATCGACCTGCGGGTCTCGATCATGCCCAGCATCCACGGCGAGGACGCGGTCATCCGTATCCTCGACAAGCGCGCCATGATCGAGGCCTACGGCTCGCTCACCCTGGAAGCGCTGGGCTTCGACGCGCCCTCGCTGGCCACCCTGCGCAGCCTGGCCCAGGAAGCCTACGGCATGCTGCTGGTGACCGGTCCGACCGGCTCGGGCAAGACCACGACGCTGTACGCGGCGCTGACCGAGATCCACAACGGGCGCGAGAAGATCATCACCATCGAGGACCCGGTCGAGTACCAGCTGCCGGGCATCCTGCAGATCCCGGTCAACGAAAAGAAGGGGCTGACCTTCGCCAAGGGCCTGCGCTCGATCCTGCGCCACGACCCGGACAAGATCATGGTCGGCGAGATCCGCGACCGCGAGACCGCCGAGATCGCGGTGCAGTCGGCGCTGACCGGCCACCTGGTCCTGACCACGGTACACGCGAATAACGTGTTCGACGTGTTCGGGCGCTTCACCCACATGGGCATCGACCCGTATGCCTTCGTGTCGGCGCTGAACGGCATCTGGGCCCAGCGCCTGATCCGCATGAACTGCCCGCACTGCGGCGAGCGCTACCAGCCGGGCGAGGCCGAACTGGCCTCGGTCCACCTGGCCCGCGACGAGGTCGCCGACTACGTCTTCATGCGCGGCAAGGGCTGCGGCGACTGCCGCGGCACCGGCTACCGCGGGCGCCGCTCGATCGCCGAGATCCTGACCCTGAACGACGAGATCCGCGAGCTGATCGTCGACAAGCAGCCGATCCGCCGCATCAAGGCCGCCGCCCACGCCAACGGCACCCGCAGCCTGCGCCTGGCCGCGCTCGACCTGGTCAAGCGCGGCGCCACCACCATCGACGAAATCAAACGGGTGACCCTGCATGCGTAAGCGCCCTGGACAAGCCCTGCGGATCGGCCTGGCGGCCAACGGACTGGCCCTGGTCAAGACCAGCCGCCTGTTCGGCGGCGTCCCGCTGGCGCTCGGCGAGCAGCCCCTCGACCCGCTCCAGCCCGAAGGCATGGCGAATGGCCTGCGCGGCCTGTTCGCGCAACTGTCCCCGGGCGGCTGGCCGGTGACCGTGGTCCTGGCCGACGACCTGGTGCGCCTGTGGCAGGTGCCGCCGCCGCCCGGCGCCACCCGTCCGGGCGACCTCGAGGCCGCCGCCGCGCTGCGCTTCCAGCACCTGTTCGGCGCCTCGGCCGCCGACTGGCGCATCAGCGCCGACTGGGATGCGGCCCATCCCTTCCTGGCCGCCGCCGCGCCCGTACCGCTGCTCGCGCTGCTGGAGGAGGCCGCGCGCGAACACCGCTTCCACCTGGTCGAGGTCGTGCCGCACTTCGTCGCCGCCCTGAACGAATGGCGCCGCGAGCGCCGTCCCGGCGCCTGGTTCGGCCTGGTGCACGCGGGCGTGCTGTCGCTCGCGGCCTATGAGGGACCTGGCCTGGCGGCGGTGCGCACCGCCGTGATTCCCGACGGCGCCGACCGCGACTGGCTCGAGGCGCACGTGGCGCGCGAGGCGCTGCGGGTCGGGGTAGGGCGGCCGGAGCGCCTGCAATTGTGCGGCGCGGCGCCAGCCCACTGGGGCAGCAGCGCCGGCCGCCTGAAGTTCGCCTGCTCGCTGCTCGAAGCCGGGGCGGATGACGGCTGGTCGCCGCTGGCGCGCTTGGCCCGCACCGGGGGCGCGGCATGAGGCGCACCCGCATCGATTTCGCGCCGCGCAGCCTGCGCCGCACCCTGTTCATGACCCCGCCGCGGCTCCTGGGCCTGTGGCTCGCCGCTGCCGGTGTCTGCGTGCCGGCGGTGTTCCAGGGCATGCACTACCTCGAGCAGCAGCGCGAGGTCGAGGCCCTGCGCGCCGCGCTGGCCGCGCGCGTGGCCGCGCCCGCGCCGACACGGGTCGCCGTGCGCCGCCCGCCGGTGCCGGAGGCGCAGGCGAACGCCGTCAACGACATCGTCATGCAGCTCAACCTGCCGTGGCGCGACCTGGCCGAAGCGGTGCGCGACGCCACCCCGGCCTCGGTGGCGCTGCTGGCGCTGGAGCCGGACGCGAAGCGCCGCACCCTGCGCATCAGCGCCGAGGCGCGCACCAGCGACGACATGTTCGCCTACGTCGCCCGGATGCAGGCCCAGGACTGGTTCAGCAGCGTGGTCCTGACCCGTCACGAAGTGGTGGAGCAGGATCCGAACCGGCCGCTGCGCTTCCAGGTCAGCGCCCAGTGGGGTGGCCAATGAAGCCGTCTTCCTTCCTGTTGCGGGCGCGGCTGGCGCTGGGCCGCGTGAACCCGCTGGCGGCCGGCGCGCTGGTCCTGGTCGCCGCCGGCGCCTTCACCCAGGCCTGGCTGCTGCCGGCGCGCGAGCGGCTGGCCCTGGAGTACGAAGAGGCGCGCCGCGCGGCGCGCGCGCCGCTGCCCGCCGCGCCGCCGGCGCCGCCGCCGCCGGACAGCGACCAGAACCTGGCCGACTTCTACGCCGCGCTGGGCGAGCGCGCCAGGGTCGAGCGCCAGCTGAAGGACGTGTTCGCGCTGGCCGCGAAGAATGGCCTGGCCCTGCAGCAGGGCGAGTACCGCAGCAGCTACGACCGCAATGCGAAGGTGTTTGCCTACCAGGCGAATTTGCCGGTCAAGGGCGGCTTTGCAGCGATCTGGCAGTTCGCGCTCGACATCCTGCGCGCGCTGCCGCATGCCTCGCTGGACGACGTCAGCTTCCGGCGCGACACCATCGGCGACGCCAACGTCGAGGCGCGCCTGCGCCTGACCCTGTACCTGTCGCCCCGCAGCGATGCCGCGCCGGCCGGAGGACAGCCATGAAGCCGCGCCACATCGCCATGGGCGCGGCCCTGCTGGCCGCCGCCGGGCTGCTCGTGTTCGGCGACAGCGCGCCCGAGGCCGGGGTGGCCGAAGCGGTGGAGCGCGCCGCCCCGGCGCCGGGCGCGCCGGCGACACCCGCGCCGCGCGCCGCCGGCAAGGACGCGGGCAAGGACGGCCCTGCGGTCCAGCGCCTGGTGCCGCGCGAGACCCTGATCGGCTCGGGCGAGGACCGTTTCGGCGCCGGCGACAACCCGCTGTTCGGGCGCCAGGACTGGACCCCGCCGCCACCGCCGCCGGCGCCTCCGCCGCCGCCGCCGCCGCCTTCCGCGCCGCCGCTGCCGTTCACCTATATCGGCAAGTCGCTGCAGGACGGCAACTGGGAGGTGTACCTGGCGCGCGGCGACCGCGCCTACCTGGTGCGCGACCAGGCGGTGATCGACGGAAGCTACCGGGTGGACGCGATCAAGCCGCCGGTCCTGACCCTGACCTACCTGCCGCTGAACCAGGTTCAGCAGCTTAATATTGGAGTATTCGAGTGATGGTTCGTTCCGGGATTCACGGGGTCGCCGCCGGCATGCTGGCGCTGCTGCTCACGGGCTGCGCGGCGCAGCGCGCCTACCAGGAAGGCAATGCGCTGGTCGCCCAGGACCAGGTCGCGGCCGGCCTGGCCAAGTACCAGGAAGCGGTGGCGGCCGATCCCGGCAATCCGCTCTACAAGACGGCCTGGCTGCGCGCGCGCGACACCGCGGTGGCGCGCCTGGTGGAGCAGGCCGACCGCGCGCTGGCCGACGGCCAGCCCGAGCTGGCGAACCAGGACTACCGCCGTGCGCTGGCGGTCGATCCGGGCAACGACCGCGCGCGCGCCGGCCTGCGCCAGGTCGAGGCCGACCGCCGCCACACGGCGGCGATCGACGCGGCCCGCGCCGCGCTCGACAAGAACGACTTCGACGCCGCGCGCCAGAAGCTGGGCGCGCTGCTGACCGAGCGCCCGTCCCACGAGCCGGCGCGCAAGCTGCTGCTGGAAGTGAACGAGAAGGCGGCCGAGACCCCGGGCGCCGAAGCGGCCCTGAACGCGGCCTTCCGCAAGCCGATCAGCCTCGAATTCCGCGAAGCCCCGCTCAAGCAGGTGTTCGAGATCATCTCGCGCCACTCGGGCCTGAACTTCATCTTCGACAAGGACGTCAAGGCCGACCAGCGCACCTCGATCTTCCTGAAGAACAGCACGGTCGAGGCGGCGGTGTACTACCTCCTGATGACCAACCAGCTCGAGCGCCAGGTCATGGACGGCAACACCATCCTGATCTACCCGAACGTGGCGGCCAAGCTGAAGGAATACCAGGAGATGACGGTCAAGACCTTCTACCTGGCCAACGCCGAGGCGAAGAGCATCGCCAACACCTTCAAGACCATCCTCAAGTCGCGCGACGTGGTGGTGGACGAGAAGCTGAACCTGGTGATCCTGCGCGACAACCCGGAAGCGGTCCGCATCGCGACCCAGCTGGTGGCGCTGCAGGACCTGCCGGAGCCGGAAGTGATGCTCGACGTCGAGGTGCTGGAGATCAAGCGCAGCCGGATCATGGACCTGGGCATCAGCTGGCCGGCCGCGGTGTCGTTCACGCCGCTGGCCTTCGCCGACGGCGTGCCGCTGACCATCGACGACCTGCGCGGCCTGAACCGCGGCCGGATCGGCGTCAGCGACCTGAGCGCCAAGCTCAACGTCAACAAGACCGACGGCGACTCGAACACCCTGGCCCATCCGCGCATCCGCGTGCGCAACAAGGAAAAGGCCAAGGTCGTCATCGGCGACAAGGTCCCCAACATCACCACCACGATCTCGCAGGGCATCGGCGGCTTTGCCTCCGAGTCGGTCAACTACGTGGACGTCGGCCTGACCCTGAACGTCGAGCCGACCATCTACCTGAACAACGAGGTCGCGATCCGCATCTCGCTCGAGGTGAGCAACCTGGTCGATTCGCAGACCACGCGCTCGGGCACGGTCGCCTACCGCATCGGCACCCGCTCGGCCACCACCCTGCTGCAGCTGAAGGATGGCGAGAACCAGGTGCTGGCTGGCCTGATCAGCAACGAGGACCGCACCAGCGGCAGCAAGGTGCCGGGCGTGGGCGACCTGCCGATCGTCGGCCGCCTGTTCGGCAGCACCCGCGATTCCAGCGACCGCACCGAGATCGTGCTGTCGATCACGCCGCGCCTGGTGCGCAACATCCAGCGCCCGGCGGCCACCGCTTCCGAGTTCGGGGCCGGCACCGAAGCCAGCTTCCGCCGCCGCCCGGACAGCGTGGCCCGGGCCCCGGTCCAGCTGCCGTCGCCGAACGCGGCGCCGGCAGCGCGCCCTGTGCCCGTGGGCGCCGTGCCGGCGAACGCGCCCGCCATCCAGTCCCCCGCGCCGCAGCCGGGCGCCACCACGGTGCCGGGTGCGCCCGCCGCGCCGCTCTCGGTGCCGCCCTCGCAGCTGCCGATGACGCCGCAGGGCGGCTCTCCGCAATCCGGCCCGCCGCCGGCGGCAGGCAGCCCGGCGGCCGGCGCTCCGGTGCAGATCACGCCGGTGGAGTCGCCGCCGCCGACGCAGCCGCAGCCGCAATCCCAGCCGACCCAGCAATGAAGATCCGGCCTGGCGCCGCTGCCCGCGGGTTCACCCTGATCGAGCTGCTGGTCACGCTCGCGATCCTGGCGCTGCTCGGCACCCTGGTGGTGCCGGTGGCCCAGGTGACGACCCAGCGCCGCGACGAGCAGGAGCTGCGCCGCGCGCTGCGCGAGATCCGCCAGGGGCTCGACGCCTACAAGAAGGCCAGCGACGAGGGCCGCGTGGCCAGGGCGGCCGGCGCCACCGGCTACCCGGCGCGCCTGGAACTGCTGGTCGAGGGCGTGCCCGACCTGCGCAGCCCGAAGCAGGCGAAGATCTATTTTCTGCGGCGCCTGCCGCGCGACCCCTTCAACCACGACCCCGAGGCGGCGCCCGCGGCCAGCTGGGGCAAGCGCAGCTACGCCAGCGAACCCGAGGAACCGAGGGAAGGCGACGACGTGTACGACGTCTATTCGACCTCCGAGAAAGAGGGGTTGAACGGCGTGCCCTACAACAAATGGTGAGCTTCATGGACAGGCTGGCATGGCATGCGCACAGGCGCGACCGCAAGCGGGGATTCACGCTGATCGAGCTGCTGGTCGTGCTGGGCATCGTCGCGCTGCTGCTGACGCTGGCGGTGCCGCGCTTCTTCCCCAGCATCGACCGCACCAAAGAGACGATCCTGGCCGACAACCTGCGCAACACGCGCACCGTGATCGACCAGTTCCGTTCCGACACCGGGCGCTATCCGGAAACGCTGGAGCAGCTGGTCGAGAAAAAATACCTGCGCGAGCTGCCGCTCGACCCGCTCACGGAAAGCCGCGAGACCTGGACCGTGGTGCCGCCCGAGGACGGCGACCAGGGCGGCGTGGCCGACCTGCGCAGCGGCGCGCCCGGCAACGACCGCAGCGGGCGCCCCTACGCCGAATGGTAGGCGCGCGCGCCAGGCAGGCCGGGTTCACCTACCTGGGCCTGATCATCCTCGTGGCGATCATCGGGATGGTCGGCGCGGCCACGCTCAAGATCGGCTCGCTCCTGCAGCGCGTCGCGGCCGAGGAAGAGCTGCTGGAGACCGGCGCCGCCTTCAGCGCCGCGCTGGAGAGCTATGCCGCGGCGACGCCGCGCGGCCAGCCGCCGCAGCCGCCGACGCTCGATGTACTGCTGAAGGACCCGCGTTTTCCCGGCGTGCGCCGGCACCTGCGCAAGATCTTCGTTGATCCGATGACCGGCAAGGCCGAGTGGGGCGTGGTCTACCTGGGCGGCGGCGACAAGGGCGTGGTGGCGGTGTACAGCCTGTCGGAGGCGAAACCGCTGAAGATCGCGAATTTCGACAGCCGCTTCCGCAACTTCGAGAACAAGGAAAAGATATCGGAGTGGCGCTTCACGGCCAACAGCCAGGAACTGGTCAACACGCCGCGGCCGCCGAAACCAGCGGCGCCTGCGCCGGACGGCGCCCAGCCGCCTGCCGCGCCGCCGGTCGACACGCCGCCTGCCGGCGCGCCTGTGGAACCGGAGCCGCCCGCCCAGGAGCCGGAACCGCAGGAAGCGCCGGCATCGGAACCGGCGCCCCAGGAGCCGCCGGCCCGGGAAGCGGCGGAAGAAACGCCCGAGCCGCCGCCGAACGTCCAGTTCGGACGCTAGTACTCTTTCCCGGCGCCGCAGCCTCAGGCCGCGCGGCGCTTGAAGTCGCGCGGGCGGAAACCGAGCACGGCCAGCACGCCGAAATAGGCGAAGGCCGATACCACGATGATGGCCAGCAGGGCGCCCAGGCGCAGCAGCGGGGTGGCCTGCATCGCCACCCAGTCGAATCGGGCCTGCGCGAACCACGACACCGCGCCCAGCGCCGCCACGCCGACCAGCAGCTTGCAGAAGAAGGCCAGCCAGCCCGGCTGCGGCGTGAAGATGCCGCGCCGGCGCAGCCCGGCATACAGGAACACGGCGTTGATGCAGGCGCCCAGGCCGATCGACAGCGCCAGCCCCGCCACGCCCAGCAGCGGCACGAAGACCAGGTTCATCAGCTGGGTGGCCACCAGCACCCCGACGGCGATGCGCACCGGGGTGCGCACGTCCTGGCGCGCATAGAAGGCCGGCGCCAGGATCTTGACCATGATGATGCCGAGCAGGCCGGCGCTGTAGGCCATCAGCGGCATGGCCGAGCCGGCGATGTCCCTGGCGTCGAACTTCCCGTAATGGAAGAGGGCGGCGATCATCGGCTCGGCCAGGGTGGCCATGCCGACCGCGGCCGGCAGGGCCAGCAGGAAGGTCAGGCGCATGCCCCAGTTCAGCAGGGCGGTGTACTCGTCGGCATTGCCTTCGTTGTTGGCCTTCGACAGGCTGGGCAGCAGGATGGTGCCCAGCGCGACGCCCAGCATGGCGGTCGGGAATTCCATCAGGCGGTCGGCATACTGCAGGGCCGAGACGGCGCCGGCCGCCAGGCCGGCGGCGATGCTGGTGTTGATCAGGAGGCTGATCTGGGCCGCCGAGACGGCGAACACGGCCGGGCCCATCTTCTTCAGCATGCGGCGCACGCCGCTGTCGCGCAATCCCGAGATGGGATTCAGCGAAATGCGCGGCAGCATGCCGATGCGGACCAGGGACGGGACCTGGATCGCGACCTGGAGCAGGCCGCCGACGCAGACCGCGACCGCCATCGCATAGATCGGCTGCTCGAAGAACTCGACCAGCACCAGCGAGGCGAAGATGAAGGACAGGTTCAGCAGCACCGGCGTGAAGGCCGGGATCTTGAACTGGCGCCAGGTGTTGAGCACGCCGCCGGCCAGGGCCACGAAGGACATGCAGGCGATGTAGGGGAACATCATGCGGGTCATGACGACCGAGGCGTCGAAGGCGCCCTGGTCGCGCTCGAGGCCGCCCGCGATCATGGTGATCAGGAAGGGCGCGCCGACGATGCCGACCAGGCTGGTGAGCACGGTGGCCCAGACCAGCGAGGTGGCGACATGGTCGACCAGGCTCTTGGTGGCGGCGTCGCCGTGCTGGGTCTTGTATTCGGACAGGATGGGCACGAAGGCCTGCGAGAAGGCGCCCTCGGCGAACAGGCGGCGCAGCAGGTTGGGCAGGCGGAACGCGACGATGAAGGCATCGGTATAGGCCGAGGCGCCGAAGGCGCGCGCGAACAGGCTTTCGCGCAGCAGGCCGGTGACGCGGGACAGCATGGTCATGCTGGAGATGGCGGCGAGGGTCTTGAGCAGGTTCATGGCCCGGGATTATACTTGGGCAACAACCCGCGCACGGGCGAAAACGGCGGCATTATTGAATTATGAATTGCCCTTGGAGGAATCCTTCGCTATAATCGTGGGCTGTACTGAATTCTGTTGGCAGACAAGAATCGTTGGGCAGGCACCTGAAAGGGCCGGTTTGACACACGCTAATGTTTGCAAACGCAACTTGACCCCGATTTAGGAAATCCCATGGCAAATACCGCACAAGCGCGCAAGCGCGCTCGTCAAGCAGTGAAGCAAAACGCGCACAACTCGGCACAGCGTTCGACCCTGCGCACCGCAATCAAGGCAGTTCGCAAGGCCATCCTGGCTGGCGACAAGGCCGCAGCGGCCACCATCTTCCAGCAGTCCGTGTCGACCATCGACAGCATCGCTGACAAGAAGATCATCCACAAGAACAAGGCAGCGCGCCACAAGAGCCGCCTGGCTGCAGCCATCAAGGCACTGTCGGCCTAACAGCCGCGTGCGCGCGGCCGAGGCCGCGCTGGCAAGTTCTGTGCAGTAGAAAGACCCGCCCGACTTCGGTCCTGGCGGGTTTTTTTGCTTGGCCCATGCCTTTCTCCGGGCCCGGCGCGCCGCACCCTTCGCGTGGCCGCGCCGGCCTGCGCCGTCGTTTCACGAAGTGGTTGTGCCATCCATCATGCGGGAAAACTGGTGTCCCGCCCAAAGCTGAGGCATAATATGTCGCCTGTCTTATGTCTTATAGAAGACTTGGGGCGCAGCAAGGCGTCAAGCCGTCCGGGCCGAACGGCGCGGGAACAGGCTGGGACCTTGGCGATCTGTCCATCACGCCCTGGAGCGGGGTAGAATGATCGGTGTGCTGCGTCGCGCGTGTGCGCGGACGGGCAATTATTGAGCAAGTTTCACCACTCGCGACCTGTTCGCGAAAACCGAGGAAAAAGTGCATGAGCAGTGATCCGACCATCATCTACACCCTGACCGACGAGGCGCCCCTGCTGGCGACCCACGCCTTCCTGCCTGTCGTCAGCACCTTCACCAAGCCGGCTGGTATCCGGGTCGAAGCGAGCGACATCTCGGTCGCCGCGCGTATCCTGGCCAATTTCCCGGAAAACCTCACGCCGGAACAGCGCGTGCCGGACGCACTGGCCGAGCTGGGCAAGAAGACGCTCGAGCCGGACGCGAACATCATCAAGCTGCCGAACATCAGCGCCTCGGTGGCCCAGCTGGAAGCCGCCATCAAGGAACTGCAGGAAAAGGGCTACAACATCCCCGACTACCCGGCGGACGCGAAGACCGACGAAGAAAAATCCATCAAGGCACGCTACAACAAGTGCATCGGCTCGGCCGTCAACCCGGTCCTGCGCGAAGGTAACTCCGACCGCCGCGCCCCGCGCGCCGTGAAAGAGTACGCCCGCAAGAACCCGCACGCGATGCAGCCATGGTCGGCGGCCTCGCGCACCCACGTGTCGCACATGACCGGCGGCGACTTCTACCACGGCGAAAAGTCGATGACCCTCGACCGCGCCCGCGAAGTCAAGATGGAGCTGGTCACCAAGGGCGGCCAGACCATCGTGCTGAAGCCGAAGGTCGCGCTGCAGGCTGGCGAGATCATCGATTCGATGTTCATGAGCCGCAAGGCCCTGCTGGCCTTCTACGAAGCCCAGATCGAAGACGCGCACAAGACCGGCATGCTGTTCTCGCTGCACGTCAAGGCGACCATGATGAAGGTCTCGCACCCGATCGTGTTCGGCCACTGCGTGCGCATGTTCTACAAGGAAGCCTTCGAGAAGCACGGCGCCCTGTTCGACAGCCTGAAGATCAACGTCAACAACGGCATGGCCGATCTGTACAACAAGATCGCCGACCTGCCGGCCTCGCAGCGCGAAGAAATCATCCGTGACCTGCACGCCTGCCAGGAGCACCGTCCGGAACTGGCCATGGTCGACTCGGCCAAGGGCATCACCAACTTCCACTCGCCGAACGACGTGATCGTCGACGCCTCCATGCCGGCCATGATCCGCGCCGGCGGCAAGATGTACGGCGCCGACGGCCGCCTGAAGGAAGTCAAGGCCGTGATCCCGGAGAGCACCTTCGCGCGCATCTACCAGGAGATCATCAACTTCTGCAAATGGCATGGCGCCTTCGATCCGCGCACCATGGGCACCGTGCCGAACGTGGGCCTGATGGCCCAGCAGGCCGAGGAATACGGTTCGCACGACAAGACCTTCGAGGTCCCGGAAGACGGCGTGGCGAACATCACCGACCTGGCGACCGGCGAAGTGCTGATGTCGCAGAACGTCGAGCAGGGCGATATCTGGCGCATGTGCCAGGTCAAGGACGCGCCGATCCGTGACTGGGTCAAGCTGGCCGTCACCCGCGCCCGCAACTCGGGCATGCCGGCCGTGTTCTGGCTCGACCCGTACCGTCCGCACGAAAACGAGCTGATCAAGAAGGTCAAGACCTACCTGAAAGAGCACGACACGAGCGGCCTGGACATCCAGATCATGTCGCAGGTGCGTGCGATGCGCTACACGCTGGAGCGCGTGAAGCGCGGCCTGGACACCATCTCGGTCACCGGCAACATCCTGCGCGACTACCTGACCGACCTGTTCCCGATCATGGAACTGGGCACCAGCGCCAAGATGCTGTCGATCGTTCCGCTGATGGCCGGCGGCGGCATGTACGAAACCGGCGCCGGCGGTTCGGCGCCGAAGCACGTGCAGCAGCTGGTGGAAGAAAACCACCTGCGCTGGGACTCGCTGGGTGAATTCCTGGCGCTGGCCGTGAGCCTGGAAGACCTGGGTATCAAGACCGGCAACAACAAGGCCAAGGTCCTGGCCAGGACCCTCGACGCCGCGACCGGCAAGCTGCTGGACAACCGCAAGTCGCCGTCGCCGAAGACCGGCGAGCTCGACAACCGCGGCAGCCAGTTCTACCTGTCGCTGTACTGGGCCCAGGAACTGGCCGCGCAGACCGAGGACGCCGAGCTGGCTGCCCAGTTCGCGCCGCTGGCCAGGACCCTGGCCGAGAACGAGCAGAAGATCGTTGCCGAGCTGCTGGAAGTGCAGGGCAAGCCGGTCGACATCGGCGGCTACTACAAGGCCGACGACGCGAAGGTGAAGGCCGTGATGCGTCCTAGCGCGACCTTCAACAGCGCACTGGAAGCAGTGGGCGCCTAAGCAGGCGGCGCGCGGCTTGCCGCGCGCGTACCAGGCAAACAAAAAGCCCGCCAGACCATCGGTCTGGCGGGCTTTTTGTTTGCGTTGTTTGTTTGCGTGCGTGACGGCGCTTACTTCCCCGTCCGCAAGGCCTCCGCCGGCACCTCGACGAACTCCCCCGGCATCAAGGGATGGGTCGCCAGCGAAAACGGCCCGATACTGCTGCGCACCAGGCGCAGGGTGGGCAGCCCCACCGCCGCCGTCATGCGCCTCACCTGGCGGTTCTTGCCTTCCTCCAGCGTGATCGCGATCCAGCTGGTGGGCTTGTCCTGGCGCGTGCGGATCGGCGGATTGCGCGGCCACAGCCATTCCGGCTCGGCGATGCGCACGGCGCGGCAGGGTCTGGTGACGAAGTCGCCCAGGTCGAGCGGGGCCTGCAGGCGCGCCAGCAGGGCGGCGTCGGCGATCCCGTCCACCTGCACCAGGTAGGTCTTGGCTTCCTTGTGGTCCGGATGCGCGATCTTGTGCTGCAGCTTGCCGTCGTCGGTCAGCAGCATCAGGCCTTCGCTGTCGGCGTCGAGCCGGCCGGCCGGGTAGATGCCCGGGATGTCCAGGTAATCGGCCAGCGACTCGCGTCCCGGCTGGGGCGAAAACTGGCACAGGACCTGGAAGGGTTTGTTGAAGAGGATCAGAGGCATGGTACGGAGTTGGGCAATGTCGGGGCCGCCGGCGGCGGCGCATGGGGGGCTAACCGTAGCGCCTGCCAGGATACTGGTGCATAATGCAAGACGCTAGACCGAGGTCTTATAGAGGACTAACCGCTGTTATCGACATTGTAATTCAGATCGCAGACCATGCCGACTGCATGGCGCTGCGACATCGCAGCCCGCCGTGCGACAACCAGGGAGAACACGATGTACCAACATATCAAAGTACCTGCCGACGGCCAGAAAATCACCGTCAACGCCGATTGTTCGCTGAATGTACCCGATACCCCGGTCATTCCGTTCATCGAAGGCGATGGTACCGGCGTCGATATCACCCCGGTCATGATCAAGGTGGTCGACGCGGCGGTGGCGAAGGCCTATGGCGGCAAGCGCAGGATCAGCTGGATGGAAATCTACGCCGGCGAGAAGTCGACCAATGTGTATGGCCCGGACGTCTGGCTGCCGGCCGAAACCCTGGACGTGCTGAAGGAGTACGTGGTCTCGATCAAGGGCCCGCTGACCACCCCGGTCGGCGGCGGCATCCGTTCGCTGAACGTCGCGCTGCGCCAGGATCTCGACCTCTACGTCTGCCTGCGCCCGGTGCGCTACTTCACCGGCGTGCCCTCGCCGCTGAAGCAGCCCGAGAAGACCGACATGGTCATCTTCCGCGAAAACTCGGAAGACATCTACGCCGGCATCGAATGGGCCGAAGGCTCGGACGGCGCGAAGAAGGTCATCGACTTCCTGACCCGGGAAATGGGCGTCAAGAAGATCCGCTTCCCCGACACCTCGGGCATCGGCGTCAAGCCGGTCTCGCGCGAAGGCACCGAGCGCCTGGTGCGCAGGGCGATCCAGTACGCGATCGACAACGACAAGACCTCGGTCACCATCGTCCACAAGGGCAACATCATGAAGTACACCGAAGGTGGCTTCCGCGACTGGGGCTATGCGCTGGCGCAGAAGGAATTCGGCGCCGAGATGATCGACGGCGGCCCATGGTGCAAGTTCAGGAATCCGAAGTCCGGCCGCGAGATCGTCGTCAAGGATTCGATCGCCGACGCCTTCCTGCAGCAGATCCTGCTGCGTCCGGCGGAGTACAGCGTGATCGCCACCCTGAACCTGAACGGCGACTACATCTCGGACGCGCTGGCGGCCCAGGTCGGCGGCATCGGCATCGCGCCGGGCGCCAACATGTCGAATTCGGTCGCGATGTTCGAGGCGACCCACGGCACCGCGCCGAAGTACGCCGGCAAGGACTACGTGAACCCGGGTTCCCTGATCCTGTCGGCCGAGATGATGCTGCGCCACATGGGCTGGACCGAGGCGGCCGACCTGATCATCAGGTCGATGGAAAAGGCGATCGCCTCGAAGCGCGTCACCTACGACTTCGCGCGCCTGATGGAAGGCGCGACCCAGGTCTCGTGCTCGGGCTTCGGCGAAGTGATGATCGAACAGATGTAATCCGCGCGCCCGTCGCCGGGCGCCTGCGGCAGCATGCAGTCCCGACCCCGGCGGAGGCGGGACTTTTTTCATTGCGGGAAGGGGCGGCGCGCACGCGGCAGGACGGCGCGCAGGCGGGCGCGGGAGATTGCGGATCGGTGCTAGGGTAGGCGTAAAAAAGCCCGAAAAAAAACCCCGCAAGGGCGGGGCTTTTCGCTTCCGGGGGCGGAGAATTACATGCCCTGGATGTTGGAAGCTTGCTTGCCTTTAGGGCCTTGCGTGACTTCGAATTGGACTTTTTGACCTTCTTTGAGGGTCTTAAAACCGTTCATATTGATTGCGGAGAAGTGCGCGAACAGATCCTCGCCGCCGTCATCGGGAGTGATGAAGCCAAAACCTTTGGAATCATTGAACCACTTAACAGTACCAGTTGCCATAAAAGAACTTTCAAATTTAAACAAATCACACGAGCCATAAAAGCAAGAAGCTTCTTGCCCCCTCCTCAGCCTGCTCACTTCTTATCAACAAGTACATAAGTACAATGTCAATAGCTGCATTGTTGGTGGAATAATCATTGAAGTCAAGGGGTTTTGGCCCTGTGTTGCTAAATTTTCCACACCGGGACCGGATGGGCTCTTGATTTCTTCAATTGAAGCGCCATCTGCGCAAAGATTGGAAACCGCGTAACATGGAAGCACATGAAAACGAGCTGATGTTTACGCTTTGCACCAACCCCGAAAGCTTTAGAATACCCACATGGCAACGAAGCACGATACCGAACAACTGCTGGAGCGGCAGACAGTGAAACCGCCGCCACTCTACCAGGTGGCGCTGCTGAATGATGACTACACGCCGATGGAGTTTGTTGTCGCTGTCATTCAGGAGTACTTCAACAAGGATCGCGAAACGGCGACACAGATCATGCTTTCCGTGCATCGTCATGGCAAAGGGGTGTGCGGTGTGTTTTCCAAAGATATAGCGTGTACCAAAGTGGAGTTTGTCTTAACGCATGCGCGTAAGGCGGGGCATCCCCTGCAATGCGTGATGGAGGAAGTATGATTGCGCAGGAACTTGAAGTATCCCTACACATGGCCTTTGTCGAAGCGCGGCAGGCACGGCACGAGTTTATTACCGTGGAGCATCTGCTGCTGGCGCTTCTCGACAATCCCTCGGCCGCCGAAGTCCTGCGTGCGTGCGCGGTCAATATCGAAGACTTGCGCAAGACCTTGACTAACTTTATCGGTGACAACACCCCGACCGTGCCCGGCACGGGCGAGGTCGACACCCAGCCCACGCTCGGCTTCCAGCGCGTGATCCAGAGGGCGATCATGCACGTGCAGTCGGCCTCGAACGGCAAGAAGGAAGTCACCGGCGCGAACGTGCTGGTGGCGATCTTCGGCGAGAAGGATTCGCATGCCGTCTACTACCTGCACCAGCAGGGCGTGACGCGCCTGGACGTGGTCAACTTCATCTCGCACGGCGTGCGCAAGGACCAGCAGATGGACACCCAGAAGGCGTCCGAAGGCGTGGAAGAAGCGCAGGTCGAAGGGCAGACCAAGGAAAGCCCGCTCGACCAGTTCACGCAGAACCTGAACAAGGCTGCCGCCGACGGCAAGATCGATCCGCTGATCGGCCGCGAGGAAGAAGTCGACCGCGTGATCCAGATCCTGTGCCGCCGCCGCAAGAACAATCCGCTGCTGGTGGGCGAGGCCGGTGTCGGCAAGACCGCCATCGCGGAAGGCCTGGCATGGCGCATCGTCCAGGAAGACGTGCCCGAGATCCTGCAGAACGCCGTCGTGTATTCGCTCGACATGGGCGCGCTGCTGGCCGGCACCAAGTACCGCGGCGATTTCGAGCAGCGCCTGAAGGCCGTGCTCAAGCAGATCAAGGACACCCCGAACGGCATCCTGTTCATCGACGAGATCCACACGATCATCGGCGCCGGTTCGGCCTCGGGCGGCACGCTGGATGCGTCGAACCTGCTCAAGCCGGCCCTGGCGAACGGCCAGCTCAAGTGCATCGGCGCGACCACGTTCACGGAATTCCGCGGCGTGTTCGAGAAGGACCACGCCCTGAGCCGCCGCTTCCAGAAGGTGGATGTCAACGAGCCCTCGGTCGAGCAGACCGTGGCGATCCTGCGTGGCCTGAAGTCGCGCTTCGAAGAGCACCACGGCGTCAAGTATTCCGCCTCGGCGCTGTCGACCGCGGCCGAGCTGGCGGCGCGCTTCATCAATGACCGCCACCTGCCGGACAAGGCGATCGACGTGATCGACGAAGCCGGCGCGGCCCAGCGCATCCTGCCGAAGTCGAAGCAGAAGAAGACCATCGGCAAGACCGAGATCGAGGACATCATCGCCAAGATCGCGCGCATCCCGCCGCAGACCGTCAACCAGGACGACCGCAGCAAGCTGCAGACCATCGACCGCGACCTGCGCAACGTGGTGTTCGGCCAGGACCCGGCGATCGACGCGCTGGCTTCCGCCATCAAGATGGCGCGCGCCGGCCTGGGCAAGACCGACAAGCCGATCGGCTCCTTCCTGTTCTCGGGTCCGACCGGCGTCGGCAAGACCGAGGTCGCCAAGCAGCTGGCCTTCATCCTGGGCATCGAGCTGGTGCGCTTCGACATGTCCGAGTACATGGAGCGCCATGCCGTGTCGCGCCTGATCGGTGCGCCGCCGGGCTACGTCGGCTTCGACCAGGGCGGCCTGCTGACCGAGGCCATCACCAAGAAGCCGCATGCGGTGCTGCTGCTGGACGAGATTGAAAAAGCCCATCCGGACATTTTCAACATCCTGCTGCAGGTGATGGACCACGGCACCTTGACCGACAACAACGGCCGCAAGGCGGACTTCCGCAACGTGATCATCATCATGACCACCAACGCGGGCGCCGAGAGCCTGACCAAGCGCTCGGTGGGCTTCCTCGATGCACGCGAGGCCGGCGACGAGATGGCCGACATCAAGCGCATGTTCACGCCGGAGTTCCGCAACCGCCTGGATTCGATCATCAGCTTCCGCGCGCTGGACGAGGACATCATCCTGCGCGTCGTGGACAAGTTCCTGATGCAGCTCGAAGAGCAGCTGCACGAGAAGAAGGTGGAGGCCATCTTCACCGAGAAACTGCGCAAGTTCCTCGGCAAGAAAGGCTTCGATCCGCAGATGGGCGCGCGTCCGATGTCGCGCCTGATCCAGGACATGATCCGCAAGGCGCTGGCCGACGAGCTGCTGTTCGGCCGCCTGGTCAACGGCGGGCGCGTGACGGTGGACCTGAACGAGAAGGACGATGTGGTCCTCGAGTTCCCGGAAGGCGACGTCCTGCCGCCGCCGACCGCGGCGGAAACGGTCGAGATCGAATAAACGCTCCGGCGTTTTATTACCAAAGCCCGCGCACGCAAGTGCCGCGGGCTTTTTTCATTGGGCCATTCCAGGGTGGGCTTTATCCAGGATGGGTATTACATATTTATGTGGTTTATGACACCGAAGTAATAAAAATTCATAATCCGGTCATATTGGGTTTCTAAACTGCAAGCACTTCAGCAACCCACTATCGCAATGCGACTCGCCAAGCTCAATACCGCCACCAAAATCCTCGGCGCCTTCGGCATCGTTTCCCTGGTTATCATCCTCATTTGCTGTGTTGCGCTGTGGCGCATGCATGCGGCTGACGCGATCACTTCCGATCTCGTCAACGACAAGCTCGCCAAACAGCAGCTCAGTTCCGACCTGCTCGGTATCGAGCGCCTGAATGCCTCGCGTGCGATTTCGATCGCGCGCAGCGACAGCCTGGAGCTGGCCGACTATTTCCTGGCCCAGCTCGCGCAGGGCAGGAAGAGCGCCGCCGCGATCGACGCCAGGCTGGCCGGGTTGCCGGCCTCGGAACGCGAGCGCACCCTGATCCAGGTCGCGGCCGGGCACAAGGCGGCGCTGGACAAGATCCAGGCCGAGCTGTTCCGCGCCAAGGACACGGGCCAGACCCAGCTGGTGGAGCAGCTCGTCACCGGGAGCTGGGAGCAGGCCCACAAGGCCCATATCGGCGCGCTGGAAGCCTTGCTGGCCCATGAAGCCGCCGAAGCGCATCGCCTGGCCGACGAATCGGCCACCGCCTCGCGTTTCAGCAAGGCGCTGCTGCTCCTGCTGGGCGCCGGGTCGCTGGCCGTGGGCGGGGCGGTGGCCTTCATGCTGACCCGGAACATCGTCGGTCCGCTGCAGCAGGCCGTGGCGCTGGCCGAGCAGGTGGCCCAGGGCGACCTGCGCCCGGTCATCCGGCATGCCCGCGGCGACGAGATCGGCCGCCTGTTCGACGCCCTGAACGGCATGACGCGCGGCGTGTCCTCGACGGTGTCGCAGGTGCTGCGGGGCGCCCAGGCGATCGACTGCGCATCGGGCGAGATCGCCGACGGCAACCAGGACCTGTCGCAGCGCACCGAGCGCCAGGCCGACGCGCTGCGCCAGACGGTGGCGGCGATGGACGAGCTGACCGGGACCATCGCCCAGAACAACGCCAGCGCGCAGCAGGCCAATGCGCTGGCCCAGAACGCCTCCAGCGTCGCCATCGAGGGCGCGCAGGCGGTGGAGCAGCTGGTGGCCCGCATGGCGGCGATCAAGGCCTCGGCCAAGCGCATCGTGGACATCACGGGCATGATCGACAGCATCGCGTTCCAGACCAATATCCTGGCGCTGAACGCGGCGGTGGAAGCGGCGCGCGCCGGCAGCGAAGGGCGCGGCTTCGCGGTGGTGGCGGCCGAGGTGCGCAACCTGGCGCAGCACTCGGCGGGCGCGGCCAGGGAGATCAAGAAGCTGATCGGCGAGTCGGCCGGCGAGATCGAGGCCGGCACCGGCATCGCCGCGGCGGCCGGGTCGACCATGCGCGACCTGCTGCGCCATGTGCAGGAGGTGGCGGGGATCCTCGGGGCCATCCATACCGCCAGCGCGGAGCAGGCCGGCGGCGTGGAGCAGGTCAGCCGCGCGATCGTGGAGATGGACCTGTCGACCCAGCAGAATGCGGCGATGGTGGAGCAGGCGGCCGCGGCGGCGGCGTCGATGCGGCAGCAGGCGGCGGAGCTGTCGCAGCTGGTGGGAACGTTCAAGGTGCGCGAGGGCGGACGTGCCCTGGCACGCGTCTAGGCAGCGCGGGCGGATGCTCCGCCCACGCTGCAGCGCTAGATCGCCGCCAGCGCCCGCCGCAGATCTTCCCGCTGGTCCTCCAGGTGCTCGATCCCCACCGACAAGCGGATCAGCCCGTCGCCGATCCCCAGCTCGGCGCGCCGGTCCGCCGGTATGCTCGCATGGGTCATCAGGGCCGGATGCTCGATCAGGCTCTCGACCCCGCCCAGGCTCTCGGCCAGGGTGAACACCTCGCAACGCTCGAGGAAGCGCCGCGCGCCCGCCAGGTCGGTATCGAGGTCGATCGACACGATGCCCCCGAAGCCGTTCATCTGGCGCCGCGCCAGCGCATGCTGGGGATGCGATTCCAGCCCCGGATAATGCACCTTGCGCACCTTCGGCTCCCGTTCCAGCCACTGCGCCAGCGCGAGCGCGTTGTCGCCGCTGCGCTCGATCCGCAGGGCCAGCGTCTTGATCCCGCGTAGCACCAGGAAGCTGTCGAACGGCCCCTGGATCGCGCCGACCGCGTTCTGGATGAAGCCGAGCTGCTCGCGCAGTTCGGCATGCCGGTCTTCGTTGCCGACCACCGCCACGCCGCCGATCACGTCGGAGTGCCCGTTCATGTACTTGGTGGTCGAATGCACGACGATGTCGAAGCCGCATTCGAGCGGGCGCTGCACGATCGGGCTGGCGAAGGTGTTGTCGCACACGGTCAGGATGCCGCGCGCGCGGCACAGCGCGGCGATGGCGCGCAGGTCGGCCAGCTTGAGCATCGGGTTGGTCGGCGTCTCGACCCACACCATGCGCGTCTCGGGACGCAGCGCGTCGGCGAGCGCGTCCGGGTCGGCCAGGTCGACATAGGCGAAATCATGGCCGGCGCTCTTGCGGCGCACGCGCTCGAACAGGCGGTAGGTGCCGCCGTACATGTCGTCGCCGGCGACGATGTGGGAGCCGGACGGCAGCAGCTCCAGCACCGCCGCGATCGCGGCCAGGCCGGATGCGAAGGCGAAGGCCGCGCCGCCGCCTTCGATGTCGGCCACGCAGCGCTCCAGCGCCCAGCGCGTCGGGTTGTGCGAGCGCCCGTAGTCCAGGCCCTTGTGCACGCCCGGGCTCTCCTGGCGGAAGGTGGAGGTGGCGAAGATCGGCGGCATCACGGCGCCGGTCGCAGGCTCGGGCGCCTGGCCGCCGTGGATGACGCGGGTGGCCAGGTGTTGTTTCGTGTCGCTCACGATAGGGTCCTTCGGAGATGATTGAGCAGGTCGAAGCGCGTGATCAGGCCGTAGAAGTGCGGGCCGTCCTGGACCACCGCGGTCAGGCCGCGGTCGAGGATCTCGCGCAGCTGCTGCATGCTGGCCGCCGGGTGCAGCGTCTGCAGCTGGGCGGTCATGGTGCTCGATACCGGCGCGCCGAAACGGCCGGGCTCGACCGTGACGTGGTGCAGCAGGTCGGATTCGTCGATCAGTCCCGCCAGCCGGCCCTCGCTGTCGATCACCGGCAGCTGCTGCAGGTCGGCGCTGCGCATGCGGTTGAAGGCGGTGAGGAGGGTGTCGGTCGGCGACACGGTGACCACCTCGCCGTCGTCGTAGCGGCGCCCGATCAGGTCGCGCAGGTCGCCCAGCCTGGGCCGCGTGAGCAGGCCCTGGTCGACCATCCAGCCGTCGCTGTAGACCTTGGTCAGGTAGCGCGTGCCGGTGTCGCACACGAAGGTGACGACCCGCTTGGGCCGGGTCTGTTCGCGGCAGTAGCGCAGCGCGGCCGCCAGCAGGGTGCCGGTGGACGAGCCGCCCAGGATGCCTTCCTGCTGCAGCAGCAGGCGCGCCGTGTTGAAGCTCTCCTCGTCGGG
This sequence comes from Massilia niastensis DSM 21313, assembly GCF_000382345.1. GTDB lineage: Bacteria > Pseudomonadota > Gammaproteobacteria > Burkholderiales > Burkholderiaceae_D > Telluria > Telluria niastensis. The sequence continues at coordinate 63,488 of NZ_KB908090.1, read as the reverse complement.
AATCGTGTAGGCCTTGGTGACGCGCGACAGGTCGGCGATGCCGGGAATGAAATCCTCGCCGATGCCCTCGACCGCCCACGAACCGGCCTCCTTGGACACCTTGCCGGTGTTCACGTATTCCGCCAGGATCGAGCCCTTGGGGTCGGCCAGGATGAATTCGAGGTGGGGCTGGGTCTTGCGGAAGAAGCGCGACAGGCCGGTGAGGGTGCCGGACGAGCCGACGCCGACCACGATCGCGTCGAGCTTGTGGTTGGTCTGGTCCCAGATTTCCGGGCCGGTCGTGTGCTCGTGGGCGCGCGGATTGGCCGGGTTGTTGAACTGGTCGGCGAACCAGGCGCCCGGGATTTCCTTCGCCAGGCGCGCCGCGTAGTCCTGGTAGTACTCGGGGTGGCCCTTGCCGACGTCGGAGCGGGTCAGGTGGATCTCGGCGCCGAGCGCCTTCAGGTGCAGCACCTTCTCGGCCGCCATCTTGTCGGGCACCACCAGGACCACGCGGTAGCCCTTGATGCGGGCCACCAGGGCCAGGCCGAGGCCGGTATTGCCGGCCGTGGCCTCGACCACGGTGCCGCCGGGCTGGAGATGGCCGTCATGCTCGGCCTGCTCGATCATGGTCTTGCCGATGCGGTCCTTGATGGAGCCGCCGGGATTCTGCGATTCCAGTTTGAGGAACAGCTGGCAGAGGCCGGTGTCGATCCGGGTGACTTCCACCAGCGGGGTATCGCCGATCAGCGAAAACAGTGCAGCTTGCGACGCATGTTGCATATTGCCTCCGATAGGCCAAACCGCGAGGGTCTGGAGGCGCCTCGTGGGACGCCGTGCTACGACGAACTGGCGCTGGTACGCGCCAGGCCATGGTAAAGAAACATGATACGGCTTTTTGTCAGGGCTGACAGTGGAGTGTATTAAAGTTTTGCCAATGGTGGCAAGGGGGCGGATCAAGCAGGACAGGTTGGCGCTGCCGGAAAATCAGCCCCCCGCCTTCAGCCTGCGCCACAAGGTCGTCCGGCTGATCCCGAGGTGCCGCGCCGCCAGGTCGCGCTGGCCGCCGAAGCGCGCCAGCACGTCGGCCAGCGACTCGGCCGGCGCCGGGGAGGGCAGGGCGAACACCGCCGCCGGCTCGCGCTGCGCCAGCTCCGGCGCCACCGACAGCACGAAGCCCGGCGTCAGCGCCTGCAGCGGTTCCGCCGCCAGGAACAGCGCCAGGCGTTCCGTCAGGTTGCGCAGCTCGCGCACGTTCCCCGGCCAGGAATACGCTTCCAGCAGCGGCGCGCAGGCCGTGATCTCGGCATGCAGGTTCGGATGCGGCCGCGCGCCCAGCGCGGCCAGCGCATTCTTCAGCGACCATTCGGCCAGCGCCGCGATGTCCTGGGGGCGCGCGCGCAGCGCCGGCAGGGTCAGGCGCAGCACCGCCAGCCGGTAGAACAGGTCGGCGCGGAAGCGTCCCTCGCGCACCCGCGCCTCCAGGTCGCAATGGGTCGCGCTCACCACCCGCACCTCGATCGGCACCGGCCGCGTGCCGCCCACCCGCACCACCTCGCGCTCCTCCAGCACGCGCAACAGGCGCGTCTGCAGGGCCAGCGGCATCTCGCCGATCTCGTCGAGGAACAGGGTGCCGCCGTTGGCCGCCTCGAACAGCCCCGCGTGCCCGCCGCGCCGCGCGCCGGTGAACGCGCCTTCCTCGTGCCCGAACAGTTCCGATTCCAGCAGCGACTCGGCGATGGCGCCGCAGTTCACCGCCACGAACGGCCGGTTGGCGGCGCGCCGCGGTCCCTCGCGGTGGATCGCCTGCGCCACCAGTTCCTTGCCGCTGCCGGTCTCGCCCTGGATCAGCACCGTGGCCGGCGAGCGCGCGTACAGCACCACGGTCTGGCGCAGCCGCTCCATCGCGCCCGAATCGCCGCGCAGGTCGTTCAGGCCGCGCCGCGCGCGCCGGGTGTCGGTGGCGGGCGTGCGCCGCACCCGGCTCGATTCCAGGTGGGTCAGGCGCGCCATCTCCAGCGCGTCGTCGAAGGCTTGCCGGATCGAGGCCGCCGAGTACAGGAACACGCCCGTCAGTCCCGCTTCCTCGGCCAGGTCGGTGATCAGGCCGGCGCCGACGATCACCTGGACCCCGGCCGCCTTCAGCTCGTTGATGCCGGCGCGCGCATCCTCTTCGGTCACGTAGGTGCGCTGGGCGATGTCGACGCCGAAGGTGGAGGCGAACTCGGCCAGTTCGGGGAGCTGCGCCTGGTAGCTGATCACGCCGATCCGCTGCGACACCCGGCGCGCCCGCGCCAGCGCCTGCATGACATCGAAACCGCTGGCTTTCGCGACCACCACCGGCGCCGATACCCGGCCTTTCAGGTAGGCGGCGTTCGAGCCGGCCGCGATCACCACGTCGCAGCGCTCGCTCGCCATGCGTTCGCGGATATGGCGCGCGGCCTCGTCGAAGCCCAGGTGCAGCGGTTCGATCGCGGCCAGGTGGTCGTACTCAAGGGTAATGTCGCGAAACAAATCGGACAAACGAGACACGGACACCGTCCATATCACGGGCTTGTCGCCTGCATCCGCAGGGGGGCGCGTAGAATGATTCATGTTTCAAGTGTAGTTCATTTTCTCACGCAATGTTTCATTCTGAAACATGTCTCACCTTGGGAAGACCTCGTGTCAGCCGTAAGAATCCGGTAAGGGCCCACCCGTAGGATGCATATCAGCCTTGAAAGGCAATACACCAAGAAATAAGGAGACACAAATGGATCTGCAAGTGGATCGAACCATGCTGGAACGGGTCAAGAGCGACCCTGACTACCGCAAGCTGGTAGGAATGCGTTCCAGGTTCGGCTGGACTCTCACCTGGTGCATGATGATCGTCTATTACGGCTTCATCCTGCTCGTCGCATTCAACAAGGAATTCATGGGCACCCGCCTGGGTGACGGCGTCATGACCTGGGGCATCCCCCTTGGCCTCTTCGTCATCCTCTTTACCATCGCCATTACCGGCATCTATGTACACCGGGCCAACAGCCAGTACGATGAACTGAGCGATTCGATCAAGAAGAAGGTGAAAGCATGAAATCCCTGACCCGTACTTCCGCCGCGCTGGCCTTGCTGGCTGCGGCGGGCGCCGCGCTGGCGGCTCCCGACCTTGGCCAGGCGACCAAGCAGGCCACCAACTGGACCGCGATCAGCATGTTCTCGGCGTTCGTGGTCATGACCCTGTTCATCACCAAATGGGCGGCCGGCAAGACCCGTTCGGCCTCCGACTTCTACACCGCCGGCGGCGGCATCACCGGCTTCCAGAACGGCCTGGCGATCGCGGGCGACTACATGTCGGCCGCTTCCTTCCTGGGCATTTCCGCGGCGGTGTTCCTGGACGGCTACGATGGCCTGATCTATGCGATCGGCTTCCTGGTCGGCTGGCCGGTCATCACCTTCCTGATGGCCGAACGCCTGCGCAACCTGGGCCGCTTCACCTTCGCCGACGTCGCCGCCTACCGTTTCCACCAGAAGCCGATCCGCGTGTTCGCGGCCTCGGGCACCCTGGTCGTGGTCGCGTTCTACCTGATCGCGCAGATGGTCGGCGCCGGCCAGCTGATCAAGCTGCTGTTCGGCCTGGAATACTGGATCGCCGTGGTGCTGGTCGGCGTGCTGATGATGGTCTACGTGCTGTTCGGCGGCATGACCGCCACCACCTGGGTGCAGATCATCAAGGCCGTGCTGCTGCTGTCGGGCGCGTCCTTCATGGCCTTCGTGGTGCTGTCGCAGTACAACTTCAGCCCCGAAGCGCTGTTCGCCCGCGCCACCGAAGTGCACGCCAAGGGCGACGCGATCATGGGTCCGGGCAGCTTCATCAAGGATCCGATCTCGGCGATCTCGTTCGGCATGGCGCTGATGTTCGGCACCGCCGGCCTGCCGCACATCCTGATGCGCTTCTTCACCGTCCCGAGCGCCAAGGAAGCGCGCAAGTCGGTGCTGTGGGCCACCACCTGGATCGGCTACTTCTACATCCTGACCTTCATCATCGGCTTCGGCGCGATCGTGCTGGTCGGCACCAATCCGGACTTCAAGGATGCTGCCGGCAAGCTGCTGGGCGGTAACAACATGGCGGCGGTGCACCTGGCCAAGGCGGTGGGCGGCGACGTCTTCCTCGGCTTCATCTCGGCGGTGGCCTTCGCGACCATCCTGGCGGTGGTGGCGGGCCTGACCCTGTCGGGCGCCTCGGCCGTGTCGCACGACCTGTACGCGACCGTGTTCAAGAAGGGCAAGGCGACCAGCGCCAACGAGCTGAAGGTCTCGAAGATCACCACCATCGCGCTGGGCTTCATCGCGGTGCTCCTCGGCATCGCGTTCGAGAAGCAGAACGTGGCCTTCATGGTGTCGCTGGCCTTCGCGATCGCCGCCTCGGCCAACTTCCCGGTGCTGTTCATGTCGGTGCTGTGGAAGGACTGCACCACCCGCGGCGCCACCGTCGGCGGTTTCCTGGGCCTGGCCACCGCCGTGGTGCTGACCGTGGTATCGAAGTCGGTGTGGGTGGACGTGCTCGGCAACGCCGAAGCGATCTTCCCGTACGCCTCGCCGGCCATCTTCTCGATGGCCGTCGGCTTCTTCGGCATCTGGTTCTTCTCGGTCACCGACAAGAGCCCGCGCGCCGCGATCGACAGGGCAGGCTACGAAGCGCAGGAAATGCGTTCGGAAACCGGCATCGGCGCCGCAGCCGCCTCCGCGCACTGATCCCTCGTCAGTGTGCTTGTCCAGACCCCGCCTCGGCGGGGTTTTTTCATAAGGCTCTGTGCGCGTTGGCTGTGGATTCGGCCTTGTCATGGCCCGGTCACCGGCGCGCGTGCGTACATCTAAACAGGCGGGCCCAGACGGAAGGGTCATTGACTTCGCGATCTGCGCGCCTACACTAAATTTATCGCATGCGATTGAAGTGCGAGGACAAGAACAAGGAGACCCATTCCATTACAGGGAGCGCATCATGAACAAGATCACGAAAGTGCTGGCCACCGGACGAACCCGTACCACCTCGAGCGACGGGCGGCTCCTTGCCGGCCATCATGACGGTAAGGTCAGCATCAATACGAGCGCCGGAGGCCCGGGCGCCCGCGAGCATGCCTTCGAGGCCGTCTTGCCGCACCCGACTGCGGAGCAGCTGTTCGCCGGCGCCTGGTCGGCCTGCTACCTGGCCGCCGTCAGTGTCGTGGCCAAGGAAAAGAAAATCACGCTGCCACCGGATACCGCGGTGGAAATCGACGTGGACCTGGGAACGGCCGGCGCCGAGTACCTCATCCGGGCGCGCCTGAACCTCGTCCTGCCGGGCTTCGACCCGGACGCGGCGGCCACGATCGCACACGCCGCTGACCAGTTGTGCCCTTACTCGAAAGCCACGCGCGGCAATATCGATGTCGCGCTGGGTGTCATCACCACCTGAAGTGCCAGTGCCGGTCCGCCCTGACGTGCGTACAGGGCTGGCCGGCACTCTCTCTCCGGCGGCATCTGCGCGTTTCCATTTTGTTCAACGTGTTTCATAATGAAACACGCGTGAAACATTGCATCCCCATGCTCCGCAAGCCTGGGGTAGGGGCTTGCCGTAACTCATTGAAAATACAGGAATTTTAAGCTCGGCGCGCCTGCGTGCGCACGCGCAAACAGGCTGGCATGGCCTTTGCATTAACGTAGCCATCTCACCCACGCATCATTCGAAAGGTAACAGCATGAGCCAATACTCCGCAGGCGCCGCATTCCGCAAGGCCGTCCAGGAAGAATCCCCGCTGCAAGTGGTCGGCGCGATCAACGCCAACCATGCCCTGCTGGCCAAGCGCGCCGGCTTCAAGGCGATCTACCTGTCCGGCGGCGGCGTGGCCGCGGGCTCGCTGGGCCTGCCCGACTTGGGCATCTCGAACCTCGACGACGTGCTGACCGACGTGCGCCGCATCACCGACGTGTGCGACCTGCCGCTGCTGGTCGACGTCGACACCGGCTTCGGCGCCTCGGCCTTCAACGTCGCGCGCACCGTGCGTTCGCTGATCAAGTTCGGCGCGGCGGCCTGCCACATCGAAGACCAGGTCGGCGCCAAGCGCTGCGGCCACCGCCCGGGCAAGGAAATCGTCGGCAAGGACGAGATGGTCGACCGCATCAAGGCCGCCACCGACGCCCGTACCGACGAGAACTTCGTGATCATGGCGCGCACCGACGCGCTGGCCGTGGAGGGCCTGGACGCCGCCATCGAGCGCGCCGTGGCCTGCGTGGAGGCGGGCGCCGACATGATCTTCCCGGAAGCGATGACCAGCCTCGACATGTACAAGCAATTCGCCGACGCCGTGAAGGTGCCGGTGCTGGCCAACATCACCGAATTCGGTTCGACCCCGCTGTTCACGGTCGAGGAACTGGCAAGCGCCCACGTCGGTCTGGTGCTGTACCCGCTGTCGGCCTTCCGCGCCATGAACAAGGCGGCCGAGAACGTCTACAACGCGATCCGCCGCGACGGCACCCAGCAGAACGTGGTCGACACCATGCAGACCCGCGCCGAACTGTACGAACGCATCGACTATCACAGCTACGAACAGAAGCTCGACGCCCTGTTCGCCCAAAGCAAAGCCAAGTAATCAGGAGACTACCCAGATGAGCATCCAGAACACCGCAACCGACCTCCCGACCTTCAAGCCGAAGAAATCCGTGGCGCTGTCCGGCGTCGCCGCCGGCAACACCGCACTGTGCTCGGTGGGCAAGACGGGCAACGACCTGCACTACCGCGGCTATGACATCCTCGACGTCGCCGACTCCTGCGAATTCGAAGAGATCGCCTACCTGCTGGTGCACGGCAAGCTGCCGACGGTGGCGGAACTGAAGGGCTACAAGGCCAGGCTGAAATCGCTGCGCGGCCTGCCGCAGGCGGTCAAGAGCGCGCTGGAGGCGCTGCCGGCCGGTGCCCACCCGATGGACGTGATGCGCACCGGGGTGTCGGCCCTGGGCTGCGCCCTGCCGGAAAAGGACGACCACAACATGCCGGGCGCGCGCGATATCGCCGACCGCCTGATGGCTTCGTTCGGCTCGATGCTGCTGTACTGGTACCACTTCAGCCACAACGGCAAGCGCATCGAGGTGGAAACCGACGACGACTCGATCGGCGGCCACTTCCTGCACCTGCTGCACGGCGAAAAGCCGTCGGCATCCTGGGTCAAGGCGATGCATACCTCGCTGATCCTGTACGCCGAGCATGAGTTCAACGCCTCGACCTTCACCGCCCGCGTGATCGCCGGCACCGGTTCCGACATCCACTCGGCGATCACCGGCGCGATCGGCGCGCTGCGCGGTCCGAAGCACGGCGGCGCCAACGAAGTGGCGCTGGAGATCCAGAAGCGCTACGAGAACGCCGACGAAGCCGAAGCCGATATCCGCAACCGCGTGGCGAACAAGGAAGTCGTGATCGGCTTCGGCCATCCGGTTTACACGATCTCGGACCCGCGCAACAAGGTGATCAAGGAAGTCGCGCGCAGCCTGTCGCAGGAAGCCGGCTCGATGAAGATGTTCGACATCGCCGAGCGCCTGGAATCGGTCATGTGGGAAGTCAAGAAGATGTTCCCGAACCTGGACTGGTTCTCGGCCGTGTCGTACCACATGATGGGCGTGCCGACCGCCATGTTCACCCCGCTGTTCGTCATCTCGCGCACCTCCGGCTGGGCCGCGCACGTCATCGAACAGCGCATCGACAACAAGATCATCCGCCCGAGCGCGAACTATGTGGGTCCGGAAGACCTGAAGTTCGTGCCGATCGCGGATCGCAAATAACGCACCGCCATGAACACCAACCACCGCAAACCCCTTCCTGGCACCAGCCTGGACTACTTCGACACCCGCTCCGCGGTCGACGCCATCCAGCCCGGCGCCTACGACACGCTGCCGTACACCTCGCGCGTGCTGGCCGAGAACCTGGTGCGCCGCTGCGAGCCGAGCGCCATGACCGACGCGCTGAAGCAGATCATCGAGCGCAAGCGCGACCTCGACTTCCCGTGGTTCCCGGCGCGCGTCGTCTGCCACGACATCCTCGGCCAGACCGCCCTGGTCGACCTGGCCGGCCTGCGCGACGCCATCGCGGCGCAGGGCGGCGACCCGGCCCTGGTCAACCCGGTGGTGCCGACCCAGCTGGTGGTCGACCACTCGCTGGCCGTCGAGTGCGGCGGCTTCGATCCGGATGCCTTCGCCAAGAACCGCGCGATCGAAGACCGCCGCAACGAAGACCGCTTCCACTTCATCGACTGGACCAAGAAAGCCTTCCGGAACGTCGACGTGATCCCGCCGGGCAACGGCATCCTGCACCAGATCAACCTCGAGCGCATGTCGCCGGTGATCCAGTCCGAGCACGGCGTCGCCTATCCGGACACCCTGGTCGGCACCGACTCCCACACCCCGATGGTCGACGCGCTCGGCGTGATCGCGATCGGCGTGGGCGGCCTGGAAGCCGAAAGCGTCATGCTGGGCCGCGCCTCCTGGATGCGCCTGCCCGACATCGTCGGCGTCGAGCTGACCGGCAAGGCGCAGCCGGGCATCAGCGCCACCGACATCGTGCTGGCGCTGACCGAGTTTTTGCGCAAGTCGAAAGTGGTCTCGGCCTACCTCGAGTTCTACGGCGAGGGCGCAGCCAGCCTGACCCTGGGCGACCGCGCCACGATCGCCAACATGGCCCCGGAATTCGGCGCCACCGCCGCGATGTTCTACATCGACGAGCAGACCATCAAGTACCTGCGCCTGACCGGCCGCGACGAGGAAACGGTCGAGCTGGTCGAGACCTATGCGAAGGAAGCCGGCCTGTGGGCCGACAGCCTGAAGAACGCCCGGTACGAGCGCGTGCTGTCCTTCGACCTGTCGACCGTGGTGCGCAACATCGCCGGCCCGTCCAACCCGCACAGCCGCGTGCCGACCTCGGAGCTGGCGGCGCGCGGCATCAGCGGCGTGGTCGAGAACGAACCTGGCCTGATGCCGGACGGCGCCGTCATCATCGCGGCCATCACCAGCTGCACCAACACCAACAACCCGCGCAACATGATCGCGGCCGGCCTGCTGGCGCGTAACGCGAACAAGCTGGGCCTGGTGCGCAAGCCCTGGGTCAAGAGCTCGCTCGCGCCGGGTTCGAAGGCCGTCGCCCTGTACCTGGAAGAAGCGGGCCTGATGCCGGAACTGGAAAAGCTCGGCTTCGGCGTGGTCGCCTTCGCCTGCACCACCTGCAACGGCATGAGCGGCGCGCTGGAGCCAAGCATCCAGCAGGAGATCATCGAACGCGACCTGTACGCGACCGCCGTCCTGTCGGGCAACCGCAACTTCGACGGCCGCATCCACCCCTACGCCAAGCAGGCCTTCCTGGCCTCGCCGGCGCTGGTGGTGGCCTACGCGATCGCCGGCACCATCCGCTTCGACATCGAGAAGGACGTGCTGGGACTGGATGCCCAGGGCAGGGAAGTGCGCCTGGCCGACCTCTGGCCCTCGGACGAGGAGATCGACGCCATCGTCGAGTCCAGCGTCAAGCCGGAACAGTTCCGCAAGGTCTACACGCCGATGTTCGCGCGCGTGGCCGACGACGGCAGCAAGGTCGATCCGCTGTACGACTGGCGCCCGACGAGCACCTACATCCGCCGTCCGCCGTACTGGGAAGGCGCGCTGGCCGGCGAGCGCACGCTGTCCGGCATGCGTCCGCTGGCGGTCCTGGGCGACAACATCACCACCGACCACCTGTCGCCGTCGAACGCGATCATGCTCGACAGCGCGGCCGGCGAGTACCTGGCGAAGATGGGCCTGCCGGAAGAGGACTTCAACTCCTACGCCACCCACCGCGGCGACCACCTGACGGCGCAGCGCGCGACCTTCGCCAATCCGACCCTGAAGAACGAGATGGTGCGCGACGCCATGGGCAACGTGAAGGCCGGTTCGCTGGCGCGTATCGAGCCGGAAGGGCAGGTGACCCGCATGTGGGAAGCGATCGAGACCTACATGGAGCGCAAGCAGCCGCTGATCGTGATCGCCGGCGCCGACTACGGCCAGGGCTCGTCGCGCGACTGGGCGGCCAAGGGCGTGCGCCTGGCGGGCGTGGAAGCGATCGTGGCCGAAGGCTTCGAGCGCATCCACCGCACCAACCTGGTGGGCATGGGCGTGCTGCCGCTGGAGTTCAAGCCGGGCGTGAACCGCCGGAGCCTGGGCATCGACGGCACCGAGACCTTCGACGTGGTCGGCGAGCGCACCCCGCGCACCGACCTGCTTCTCGTCATCCATCGCAGGAACGGCGAAACGGTCGAGGTGACGGTGACCTGCCGTCTCGACACCGCCGAGGAAGTGGCGATCTACGAGGCGGGCGGCGTGCTGCAGCGCTTCGCGCAGGACTTCCTCGAGTCGAGCGCATCGAAGGCGGCAGCATAATACGTCGAGGTCGTTTCGGCTTGCGTTGAACGCGTGGACGGCTCCGCCGTCCACGCGTTCCACCAGCGTCACCCCGACCGCAATCCCCATATCAAGGACAAGCACATGCCCCACGTACCACAAATCAGGATTCCCGCCACCTACATGCGTGGCGGCACCAGCAAAGGCGTGTTCTTCCGCCTGGACGACCTGCCCGAAGCCGCGCGCGTGCCCGGCGCGGCGCGCGACGCGCTGCTGCTGCGCGTGATCGGCAGCCCCGATGTCTACGGCAAGCAGATCGACGGCATGGGGGCCGCCACCTCGAGCACCAGCAAGGCCGTGATCGTCGCGAAGAGCAGCCGCCCGGAGCACGATGTCGACTACCTGTTCGGCCAGGTCGCGATCGACAAGCCCTTCGTCGACTGGAGCGGCAACTGCGGCAACCTGTCCTCGGCGGTCGGTTCCTTCGCCATCGCCAGCGGCCTGCTCGACCCGGAGCGCGTCCCGCGCGACGGCGTCGCCACCGTGCGCATCTGGCAGGCCAACATCGGCAAGACCATCGTCGCCCACGTGCCGGTGGCGGACGGCCAGGTCCAGGAAACCGGCGACTTCGAGCTCGACGGCGTGACCTTCCCGGCGGCCGAAGTGCAGCTCGAATTCATGGATCCGGCCGCGGAAGAAGAGGGCGCCGGCGGCGCCATGTTCCCGACCGGGAACCTGGTCGACGAGCTGGAGGTGCCGGGCGTCGGCACGCTCAAGGCGACCATGATCAACGCCGGCATCCCCACCATCTTCTTGAACGCCGAGGCGCTCGGCTATACCGGCACTGAGCTGCAGGAAGCCATCAACGGCGATCCGCGCGCACTGGCCATGTTCGAGACCATCCGCGCCCACGGCGCGCTGCGCATGGGCCTGATCGCGGGCATCGAGGACGCCGCCAAGCGCCAGCACACGCCCAAGGTCGCCTTCGTGGCCGCGCCGGCCGACTATGTCGCCTCGAGCGGCAGGCAGGTGGCCAGCGGCGACGTCGACCTGCTGGTGCGCGCCCTCTCGATGGGCAAGCTGCACCATGCAATGATGGGCACCGCGGCGGTCGCCATCGGCACCGCCGCCGCCATTCCGGGCACCCTGGTCAACCTCGCCGCCGGCGGCGGCGCCCGCACCGCGGTGCGCTTCGGCCACCCGTCCGGCACCCTGCGCGTGGGCGCCGAAGCGGTGCAGGTCGACGGCGAATGGAGCGTCAGCAAGGCCATCATGAGCCGCAGCGCGCGCGTGCTGATGGAAGGCTGGGTGCGGGTTCCGGGCGACAGCTTCTGATCGCCCCGGGGAAAGGGCCAGTGTGGCGTTTTCCCCGCATCATGCTTGCTAGTAGCACAACTCCCTTCATTTCTGGTTTATGATTTGCAATCTAGCAATTCATCGGGCATAAGGGCGTTACCAGCAAGTATCGATGGACCGACTATTCAAACAACCCGAGATCGACCCTGCAGCGGCGCCGCTGGACGCCGCCTGCGACAATGAGCAGCCCGACCCGGAGGCGGCGGCCCTGTGCCGCATGGTGCTCGAACAGCGCGCCATCCTCGAGAACGCGCCGGTGGGCATCGTGTTTACGCAGCCGGGCCAGATCAAGTCCTTCAACCCGCGCATCTGCGAGATGTTCCGCTACACGCGCGAGCAGCTCACGGGCGCCAGTCCGGTCCATGTGTTCACCTCGCCCGAGGCCTACCAGGCGCTGGCCGCCGAGGCCTATGGCGTGCTCGGGACGGGCCGGCTGTTCGAGAAGTGCGAGTACCAGTTCCGGCGCGGCGACGGCAGCCTGTTCTGGGCGCGGCTGCGCGCCCGCGCCATCGATCCGGCCCAGCGCGATGCGGGCACGATCTGGATCATCGAGGACGTGACCGAGGCGCGCCAGGCCTCGATCGAGGGGCAGGCGATCATGACCAACGCCACGATCGGCATCATGTTCACCCGCGACCGCCTGATCCGGCGCACCAACCCGGCCTTCCTGTCCATGTTCGGTTTCGACGAGGGCGAGCCGATCGGCATGAGCACGCGCGTGCTGTACCCGGACGACGAGTCCTATGAGGACCTGGGCGTGAGCGCCTATCCGCAGCTCGCGCGCGGGATTTCCTTCCGTACCGAAAAGACCCTGGTGCGCAAGGACGGCGCCCGCGTCTGGGTGCAGATGATCGGCTACCAGGTCGACCCGGAGGATCCGCACAAGGGCACGATCTGGATGCTGGAAGACCGCACCCGCGAGAAGAACGACGAGCAGTCGCTGCGCGAGGCGCTGATGGAGAACCGCGCGATCCTCGACAGCGCGGTGCTGGGCATCGCGGTGATCGAGGACGGCCGCACGCTCCACTGCAACCGCAAGATGGAAGAGCTGTTCGGCTGCAGGCCGGGCGGCATCCTCGGCGCCGAGGTGCGCACCCTGTATCCCGACGACGGCAGCTGGCTCGCCGCGCGCGAGCTGACGGCGCGCGATTTCGCCGCCGGCCGGGTCCACATGGCCGAGTACCAGCTCGAGCGCTGCGACGGCACCCGTTTCTGGGCGCGCCTGTCGGGCCGCCTGTTCGACCCGTCCCAGCAGCGCGGCCGCAGCGTCTGGCTGGTCGACGACGTCACCGCCCAGCGCGAGGCGGCCGACGCGGTGCGCCGCGCGCGCGACGAGCTGGAGATCCGGGTGGCCGAACGCACCGCGGAACTGGCCGGCGCCAACGCCCTGCTGCAGGAAGAGATCGTCGAGCGGCGCCAGGCCGAGGCGCGGGTGCACCACATGGCCTACCACGACAGCCTGACCGGCCTGCCGAACCGCGCGCTGCTGTCTGACCGGCTGGACTGCGCGATCCGCGCCGCCACCCGCAGCGGCGGCAAGCTGGCCCTGATGTTCCTCGACCTCGACCGCTTCAAGACCATCAACGATTCGCTCGGCCACCAGACCGGCGACCACCTGCTGCGCGAAGTCGCCAAGCGGCTGGTGGTGGCGGTGCGCGCCAGCGACACCGTGGCGCGCCTGGGCGGCGACGAGTTCGTGGTGCTGCTGCCCGAGATCGAATCGGGCGAGGAGTGCCGCCATGTCGGCGACAAGATCATCGAGGCGCTGGCATCGCCCTTCCCGTACGAGGGCCACAAGCTGCATATCTCGCCGTCGATCGGCATCTGCGTCTATCCCGACGACGGTCCCGACGTCGAGACCCTGATGCGGCACGCGGACGCCGCGATGTACCACGCCAAGGCGGCCGGCCGCAACAACTACCAGTTCTTCACCGAGCGCATGAACCAGGCCGCGGCGCGCCATTTCGACCTCGAGTCGAGCCTGCGCGGCGCCCTGGCGCGCGAGGAGTTCGAGCTGTATTACCAGCCGGTCATGGATACCGCCACGCGCCGCCCGTGCGCGCTCGAGGTCCTGCTGCGCTGGCGCCGCAACGGCAGCGAACTGGTGGGGCCGGAGGAGTTCATCCCGATCCTGGAAGAGAACGGCATGATCGTGGCGGTGGGGGAGTGGGTGATCCGCACCGCCTGCGCCCAGAACATGGCGTGGCAGCGCGAAGGGCTGGACGTGGTGCCGCTGGCGATCAACCTGTCGGCGCGCCAGTTCACCCACCATGGGCTGGTCGAGTCGATCCGCCGCATCGTCGCGGAGACCGGGATCGCCCCCAGCCTGGTGGAATTCGAGATCACCGAGACCGCGCTGATGCAGCACGGCGGGCAGACGCTCGACATCCTGCGCCAGATCAACGCGATGGACATGTGCCTGTCGATCGACGACTTCGGGACCGGCTATTCGAGCCTGGCCTACCTGAAGCGTTTCCCGGTGCGCAAGATCAAGATCGACCGCGTCTTCGTGCGCGAGCTGGACGTCAGCTCGGAAGACCGGGCGATCGTCGCGGCGGTGATGGCCCTGGCCAACAGCCTGCAGCTGGAGGTCGTGGCCGAGGGCGTCGAGACCGAATTGCAGTATGCGCTGCTGCGCAGCTTCGGCTGCCAGTACGCGCAGGGCTACCTGTTCGCGCGTCCCTTGCCGGCCGCGCTGGTCGGCGCGTTCCTGGTCGGGTAGGGCCCTCTTAATCGGCCAGCGTCGCCACCACCGGCGCGTGATCCGACGGCTGTTCCCACTTGCGCGGCTCGCGGTCGATGGTGCATGCGGTGCAGCGCTTCGCCAGTTTTTCCGACAGCAGGATATGGTCGATGCGCAGGCCGCGGTTGCGGCGGAACGCGAGCTGGCGGTAATCCCACCAGCTGTACTGCTTTTCCGGCTGCTCGAACAGGCGGAACGCATCCGACAGCCCGAGGCCGAGCAGCTCGTTCAGCGCCGCGTGTTCGGGCTCGGAGAAATGGATGCGGCCTTCCCATTCGGCCGGGTCGTGCACGTCGCGCGCGTCCGGTGCGATGTTGTAGTCGCCCAGGATCGCGAACTGCTCGTGCTGGCGCATCTCGGCGGCCACCCATTCGCGCAGCGAAGCGAGCCAGGCCAGCTTGTAGACGTACTTGTCGGAGCCGACTTCCTGGCCGTTCGGCACATAGGCGCAGATGAAGCGCATGCCCCCGATGGTGGCGGCGAGCAGGCGCTGCTGCGGGTCCTCGAAGCGCGGGTTGTTCCGCACCACGTCCTCGATCGGCAGCTTCGACAGGATGGCGACGCCGTTGTAGGTCTTCTGCCCGCTGTAGGTCACCTGGTAGCCGGCCGCGTTGATGTCCGCCAGCGGGAATTTGTCGTCGGTGAGCTTGGTCTCCTGGATGCACAGGACGTCCACCGGATTGGCTTCGAGCCATTGAAGCAGGTGGGGGAGGCGGACTTTCAGGGAGTTGACGTTCCAGGTGGCGATCTTCATGTTTGCGTTGGGGCTGAGTGGGTATGCGGGGGTGGCGGCCATGTCGTGCAATGACATGGCCGCCCGCATGATACCCGATCGGCCCCCGGGCCTGCCGCGCCGCGCTAGGGCCGGCGGGCCCCGATCGACGCGAAGAACGCGTGGATATCCTGCCGCAGTTCGTCCACGTGCTCGAACTCCAGGTAGGTCACGTCGCACAACTCGTCCAGCTCGCGCAGCAGGGTGGTCTTGATCGGCGCATGCTTCCACACCAGGAACAGGATCGGCGTGCGCCTGCCCTTGAATACGTGGTAGCCGAGCTCGAACGCGCTGCTCTCGCTCATGCCGACCCGGATGTTCACGAACACGTCCGCATCGGCCAGCCTGGCCAGCCGGTGCGCGCGGAAGTTCTTCGGCGTGAACGGCAGGCCCTGCTCCTGCTCGAACGAGCGCTTGAAGGTGGCCGCGCTCTCGGCGCGGATGCCGGTCAGGTAGTCGAACGCGTAGCGCTTGCCGTTGGCGCTGTCGATCAGGAGCAGGATGTCCGCGACCATCTGCTGCTGGCCGGCATCCGCTTCGGTGAAGGGCTGGCGGATGAACACCTTGAGCGGCGGCGCGTCCGGGCTGCGCGGCGCGCGCTCGTGGGCGCGCCGCTCCAGCGCGGCCCGGCTGGCGGCCAGGTCCTCGTCCCGGACGGCGAGGCGGCCAGGCTGCGCCGCCACGCCTTCGCCCTCGTGCAGCTCGCGCAAGGTGTACAGGCCGAAGCTGTCGCGGTGGCGCATGGCTTCGGCCGCCGCGTCGGCGCCCGCGATGGTGGTGAATACCGGCGTGCCGGCCTTGAGCGCGGCCACGCGCAGCGGCCGCGAGGCGGCGGCCGCGCTGCGCTTCTCGTCCACCGTCAGCACCATCATCGCGATCTGCCGCTCGGCCAGCGCGGCCAGCGCCGCGGCGTCGTCGAGCCGGGTCGCCGGCAGCCCGGCCGCATCGAGGACGCTCGCGGTGACCTCGTCCGCATACAAGCCGAAGCCCATCCCGGCCAGCACGCGCGCGACGGTCACGGCGCGCGCCTGGTCGGCGCGCTTGACGCGCATGAACACGCGGCCCGATTGCGGCAGGTGCACGCCGGCCGCGAGCTGCGCCTTGTAGAAGGCTTCGCCGAAGGTGCGGCCGACTCCCATCACCTCGCCGGTCGATTTCATCTCCGGGCCGAGCAGGGTGTCCGCGCCGGCGAACTTCCCGAACGGGAACACCGACTCCTTCACGCTGAAGTGCGATGGCGCGGCCTCGGCGCTGATGCCCTGGGCTTCGAGCGTCTGCCCGGCCATGCAGCGCGCCGCGATCTTCGCCAGCGGCAGCCCGGTCGCCTTGGACACGAAGGGCACCGTGCGCGAGGCGCGCGGGTTCACTTCGAGCACGTAGATGACGTCGTGCATGCGCCCGTCCACGCGCTTCTGCTGGATCGCGAACTGGACGTTCATCAGGCCGACCACGTTCAGGCCCCTGGCCATCAGCGCGGTCTGGCGCTTCAGCTCGCGCACGGTCTCGGAAGATATCGAGTAGGGCGGCAGCGCGCAGGCCGAATCGCCCGAGTGCACGCCGGCCTGCTCGACGTGCTCCATCACGCCGCCGATGAAGGTGCGGTGCCCGTCCGACAGGCAGTCGACGTCGACCTCGATGGCGTCGTTCAGGAAGCGGTCGAGCAGCACCGGCGAATCGGGCGACACCTCGACCGCCTCGCGCATGTAGCGTTCCAGCTCGAGCGGCTCGTCGACGATCTCCATCGCGCGCCCGCCCAGCACATAGGAGGGGCGCACCACCAGCGGATAGCCGATCTCGCCGGCCAGGCGGCGCGCCTCCTCCTCGGTGCGGGCCGTGCGGTTCTCCGGCTGGCGCAGGCCGAGCTGGTGCAGCAGCCGCTGGAAGCGCTCGCGGTCCTCGGCGGCGTCGATCATGTCGGGCGAGGTGCCGATGATCGGCACCCCCGCGTCGGCCAGCGCCAGCGCCAGCTTGAGCGGCGTCTGCCCGCCGTACTGGACGATCACGCCCTCGGGCTGCTCGAGGTGGACGATCTCCAGCACGTCCTCCAGCGTGAGCGGCTCGAAGTAGAGGCGGTCGGAGGTGTCGTAGTCGGTCGAGACGGTCTCGGGGTTGCAGTTGACCATGATGGTCTCGTAGCCGTCCTCGCGCATCGCCATCGCCGCGTGCACGCAGCAGTAATCGAATTCGATGCCCTGGCCGATGCGGTTCGGGCCGCCGCCCAGCACCATGATCTTCTTCCTGGCGCTCGGGTTGGATTCGCACTCCTCGTCGTAGGTCGAGTACAGGTAGGCGGTGCTGGTGGAGAACTCGCCGGCGCAGGTGTCCACCCGCTTGTACACCGGGCGCACGCCCAGGTCCTGGCGGCGCGCGCGCACGGCCCGCTCGTCGGCGCCGAGCAGCGTGGCCAGGCGCCGGTCCGAGAAGCCCTGCTGCTTCAGCGCGAACAGGGCGCGCCGGTCGAGCAGGTCGAGCCGGGTGCCGGCCAGGGCGGCCCCGGTGTGCACCAGGTCCTCGATCTGCGCCAGGAACCAGGGGTCGATGCCGCTCAGGCGCTGCACATCGAGCAGCGAGTAGCCGCGGGCGAAGGCGTCGGCCAGGTAGCACAGGCGGCGCGGCCCCGGACGGCGCAGCTCTTCCTCGATCACGTCGGCGCCGGCGCCGGTCCCGGCCAGGCCGTCGAGCCCGACCTCCAGGCCGCGCAGCGCCTTCTGGAACGACTCCTGGAAGCTGCGCCCGATCGCCATCACCTCGCCGACCGACTTCATCTGGGTGGTGAGGCGATCGTCCGCCTGCGGGAATTTCTCGAACGCGAAGCGCGGGATCTTGGTCACCACGTAGTCGATCGACGGCTCGAACGAGGCCGGGGTGGCGCCGCCGGTGATCTCGTTGCGCAGCTCATCGAGAGTAAAACCGACCGCCAGCTTGGCCGCCACCTTCGCGATCGGGAAGCCGGTGGCCTTCGAGGCCAGGGCGGAGGAGCGCGACACGCGCGGGTTCATCTCGATGACGATCATGCGTCCGTCGGCCGGGTTGATCGCGAACTGCACGTTCGAGCCGCCGGTCTCCACGCCGATCTCGCGCAGCACGGCGATCGACGCGTTGCGCATGATCTGGTATTCGCGGTCGGTCAGGGTCTGCGCCGGCGCCACCGTGATCGAGTCGCCGGTATGCACGCCCATCGGGTCCAGGTTCTCGATCGAGCAGACGATGATGCAGTTGTCCTTGCGGTCGCGCACCACCTCCATCTCGTATTCCTTCCAGCCGATCAGCGATTCCTCGATCAGCAGTTCGGAGGTCGGCGAGGCTTCCAGTCCGCGCTGGCAGATGGCGCTGAATTCCCCGGCGTCGTGCGCGATGCCGCCGCCGCTGCCGCCCATCGTGAACGAGGGACGGATGATGACCGGGAAGCCCAGTTCCTTCTGCGCCGCCCAGGCCTCGGCCATGTCGTGGGCGATGCCCGAGCGCGCCGAGCCGAGCCCGATCTTCGTCATCGCCTCCTTGAAGCGCGAGCGGTCCTCGGCCTTGTCGATGGCGTCCGGCGAGGCGCCGATCAGCTCGACCCCGTACTGTTCCAGCACGCCGTTGCGGTGCAGGTCGAGCGCGCAGTTGAGCGCGGTCTGGCCGCCCATGGTCGGCAGGATCGCGTCGGGCCGCTCGCGCCCGATGATGCGCGCCACCACCTGCCAGGTGATCGGCTCGATGTAGGTGGCGTCGGCCATGTCGGGGTCGGTCATGATGGTCGCCGGGTTGCTGTTGACCAGGATGACCCGGTAACTCTCCTCGCGCAGCGCCTTGCAGGCCTGGGCCCCGGAGTAGTCGAACTCGCAGGCCTGGCCGATGACGATCGGCCCGGCGCCGATGATCAGGATGCTGCGGATGTCGGTGCGCTTAGCCATGTTTGTATTCCTCCATCATCGCGGTGAAACGGTCGAACAGCACGCCGATGTCGTGCGGGCCCGGGGAGGCTTCCGGGTGGCCCTGGAAGCAGAATGCCGGACGGTCGGTGCGGGCGAAGCCCTGCAGCGAACCGTCGAACAGCGAGACGTGGGTGACGCGGCAGTTGGCCGGAAGCGAGGCCGGATCGACGGCGAAGCCGTGGTTCTGCGAGGTGATCATCACCTGTCCGCTGTCGAGGTCCTTGACCGGGTGGTTGGCGCCGTGGTGGCCGAACTTCATCTTGACGGTGCGGGCGCCGGAGGCGAGCGCCATGATCTGGTGGCCGAGGCAGATGCCGAAGGTGGGCAGGCCTCCCTCGATCAGTTCGCGGCTGGCCTTGACGGCGTACTCGCACGGAGCGGGATCGCCCGGGCCGTTCGACAGGAAGATGCCGTCCGGGCGCAGCGCGAGGGCGTCGAGGGCGCTGGAGCGGGCCGGGATGACGGTGATCCGGCAGCCGCGCTGCGCCAGCATGCGCAGGATGTTGTGCTTGACGCCGAAGTCGAAGGCGACCACATGGTAGCGCCGGCCGGCGGGGCGCTCGAAGCCGTGGCCGAGGCGCCATTCGCCCTCGCGCCATTCGTAGGGCTGCGCGGTGCTCACGGTCCGGGCCAGGTCCATGCCGTCCAGGCCGGGAAAGGCGCGCGCCAGGGCGAGCGCCTGTTCGTCGGACCCGGGGGCGGCGACGATCGCGCCGTTCTGGGCGCCGCGTTCGCGCAGGACGCGGGTCAGCCTGCGCGTATCGATGCCCGCGATCGCGACCACGTCCTGGCTGGCCAGGTAATCCGACAGCGACTGGACGCTGCGGAAGTTCGAGGCCAGCAGGGGCAGGTTCCTGATCACCAGGCCCGCCGCGTGCACCCGGGTCGATTCGACGTCCTCGGGGTTGACCCCGGTGTTGCCGATATGCGGATAGGTGAGGGTGACGATCTGGCGGCTGTAGCTCGGGTCGGTCAGGATTTCCTGGTACCCGGTCATGGACGTGTTGAACACGACTTCGCCGCTGGCATGGCCGGTGGCGCCGATCGAGACGCCACGGAACACCGTGCCGTCTGCAAGCGCCAGGATGGCCGGGACGCCCTGCGGGCGGGTTGGACGGATTGAACTGCTCATGTCATCTCCAAATGGTGGACGCTCCCCCGCCGGAGAAGGGGAGTCCTTCTCCGGACTGGAGACCTGGCGTCGCTATTGTTGTGAGTGCAAACCGAGCGGTGCGCTTGCGCCGCGAAAGGGACGGCTAGGCGGTCATGCTTGCCTTGCCAGGCGTTGGGGCGCCGTCTGCCGCGCTGGCGGACGGCCGGGGGCGGAAATGGCGGCAGGGGCGGGAGCGGCGGCGCCGGCCGCGAGGCTGAGCGCCGGGCGCTGCTGGCCGCCGGCGTGGGCCTCGGCCACCTGGAACACGCTGACCAGCTGCACCAGGCTGCTGGCCTGCTGTTCCAGCGACACGGCGGCCGCCGCGGCCTCCTCGACCAGCGCCGCGTTCTGCTGGGTGGCGTCGTCCATCCGGCCGATGGCGACGTTGACCTGGTCGATGCCTTCGCTCTGCTCGTGGCTGGCGGCGGCGATCTCGCTCATGATGTCGGTGACGCGGTTGACGCTGACGACGATCTCTCCCATCGTCGCGCCGGCCTGGTCCACCAGCTGGGTGCCCAGCTGCACCTTGTCGACCGAGTCGTCGATCAGGGCCTTGATCTCCTTGGCCGCGCTGGCCGAGCGCTGGGCCAGGCTGCGCACCTCGCCGGCGACCACCGCGAACCCGCGGCCTTCCTCGCCGGCGCGCGCCGCTTCCACCGCGGCGTTCAGCGCGAGGATATTGGTCTGGAACGCGATGCCGTCGATGACGCCGATGATGTCGACGATCTTGCGCGCCGACGCGTTGATCGAGCCCATCGTGTCCACCACCTGCGACACCACCTGGCCGCCCTTGCCGGCCACCTCGGCCGCCGACAGGGCGAGCTGGTTCGCCTGGCGCGCGTTGTCGCCGTTGCGGCGCACGGTTCCGGTGATCTGCTCCATCGAGGCCGCGGTTTCCACCAGGGCGCTGGCTTGCGACTCGGTGCGGCGGGCCAGGTCGTCGTTGCCGGCCGCGATCTGGTGCGCCGCCGACGCGATGGTGCCGGTACCGTCGCGCACGTCCTTCACGATGTGCGCCAGGCTGCTGTCCATGTCGGCCAGCGCCTTGAGCAGCTGGCCGATCTCGTTGTTCGACGCGATCTCGATGCGGCGCCCGATATCGCCCTCGGCGACGCGGCGTGCGATCCCGATCGCCTGCAGCAGCGGTGTGGAGATGCCGCGCACCAGCACGACGCCGGCGGCGACCGCCAGCAGCGCGGCGACCGCCATCGCCGCGCCGATGACCAGGGTGGTCGAGCGGATGGTGGCGGCGACCGCGGTGTCGTCGGCCTTCTGGCGTGCGTTGAGCAGCTCGGTGAGGGCGCGCAGCGCATCGTCGGACACGCGGTAGGGCGGGTTGATGCGCTTGATCAGGATGTCCTCGGCGACATCCCATTCCTCGCGCTGGATGGCCTGGCTGGCGGCGCCGACCGCATCCACACCCAGGCTGCCGCTGCTCTTGAACCAGGCATCGGCCAGCTTGCGCTCTTCCGGCGAGGCGATGGCGGCGGAGTAGGCGTTCCACAGCCTGTTGATCTCGGCCGTGGTGTCGTCGATGATCTTGAAATGCACGGACATCGGATGGTCGTGCAGCTTGTGCCATTCCATCGCCGGGTTGTGCTGGAGGACCTGCAGGATCTGGCTGCGGTTGACCTCCATCTTGAAGCGGATGCGCTCGGCCTCGGCGCGGATCCGCATGTCCTCCATGGAGGTGGTCTGCAGGGCCTTCGTGGCCTTGTGCACGCTGAACAGTCCGATACTGCCGATACCGATCAGCACGACGACCAGAAAACCGAGCGTCAGCACGATGAGCGTTCTTACATTGATGTTCTTTAACATTGGGGCGAGTCCTTCCTGGTGAACCGGGTAACACTGGGTAGTGCGTGGGGCGGATTACATGCTAGAAACGAACAACGGAAAACATTGTATGCACAACTGTTTCTTTGATTCAAGATATTTTTCCACAAAGAAACACGCGGCGCTTGTTACCCGCAGTCGACCAAGCCCTCGGCCCCGACCTTGAAAAGACCGTCGCGAGTACCAGGACCGACCTTCCTTGTCCGATTCCATGACGGCGCCCGGGGCTTGCCTGGCTGAGGGAAGTCGCGTAGAGTCATTCGCCCGTTTATGCGACCGGGATGCGGAGCAGGATATTGACCGGCTCTGCCGAAAGAGGAGGGAGCCGGGACCCGGCTCGCCTTCGAGGGCGAGGGCGCCATGCCGCCCGCTGCCGATGCCGATGCCAATGTTGTTGTCGTATTACCTACACAACAAATAGTTCATTTTTGACAATTAATCGAAAATCAATGAGAATGGCATATCCCATCAGGATCCGTTTGGACTAGTGGACAATAAACCACTAGTTGCTAAGACCGTGTAACAAATATGTAGAAATATTGTACGTTTGTTGGTAGAATCATAACGCTTGATATAAAAAAATATTGATAAACTTACAAAGTTTGTTACTGAAAGAAGGCATCGGCGCTAAACTTTGTTACGTGAAGAGCAGTGGACCGGACGCTATGTCAGCGGAAGTATTTCCTCAGGGTAATGATATAAGTTGCACTGTGGAAACTAAAGTTGTACCATTGGCGTATTGAGAAACATGTTCGGTCGGCTAAGCTACACGGCTGTCGCAGAACCAACGATGCTCGGTAGTGGTACTATTGTGAAATATTCGGTTTCCATAGTTAATAATCCGAACGCAGATTGAAAAGGACAGAGATGCGCACTGCATTTGAAGCGTGGGCCCAGCGTGAGGGCCACATCGTTCGCCGCCGCGAAGACAAGCCCGAGGAATACCTCGTTTATGAAACCCAACGCCGCTGGGTCATCTGGCAGGCGGCCCTGGCGCATGGCGCCAGGACGGCGGCGGAAACGCCGTCAAAGTTCGCCAGGGATCCGGGTATCGAACCCAAACCGGGCATCATGGCCCCGGACGAGGCGAGCGTACGCAATCGCGTGCTCAACGAAGTGCTCGACGCTTTCAGCGAGCTCGACGAGAGTGCCGGCCTGGAAGGCGTGTTCAAGGTCATCCAGGGCTTGAAAAAGAAACAGAAAGCCCTGGCCGAAAAGGCCTGATGCGTTACCGGCATTACAAGGGCGGTATCTACGAGCTCGTCTGCGAAGCTGTCCTGGAAGCGGACCACACCCCTGTCGTGGTGTACCGCGGCCAGGACGGCCAGGTCTGGGTGCGCCCGAAAACCGCCTTCTTCGAGACTGTCGAGATCGACGGCGCGGCGCTCCCGCGCTTCGCTCCGCTGGGCTGAACAGTACCGGCGCCTTCAGGTTTGCCTCATGCTGCCGTTAAGCAATACATGAGGCAAATCCAGGTACCTTTCATGTTCTCCCTGTCCCGTTCGTGCGCCCTCGCGGCGCTCGCCCTGCTGGGCGCTTGCGCGACCATTTCCGATTCCCCACAGCAGCAGCTCGAACTGCACGCCATCCTCGATTACCGGGAGATCGGCGGGGTAGGTTGCATCCTGAGCAATGACGCCGGCCGCTGGTACGTGGTCGCGCCGGGGCGCGTCACCGTCACGCGCAGCAGCAAGCCGCTGCAGGTCAGCTGCAAGAAGGCAGGCAAGGGCACGGCCGCCGAGCTGGTGGCGTCGCGCGCCGATACGGCCAATTTGATCGGCAACGTCGTGATCAGCGCGGGGCTGGGGCAGTTCGTGGACCGGTATTCGGGGGCGGGGTATGCCTATCCCGGCACGCTGACGGTGCTGATGCAGCCGCCGGCCGGGCGGGAAGGGGCGGCCGGCGAGGCGCCGGTCGAGACCCGCATGTTCTGAAAATGATGCCGTAAACGATCACAGCCCCGCATGCGGGGCTGTTTTTTTGTAAAACTTTATTTCACCGCCGGGCGCGGCCGGGCATGGCGACAGCCAGCCCGGCCGACCAACAATTACACGCGATTCAGCAGGAAGGTGGTCAGCAGCGGCACCGGACGACCGGTCGCGCCCTTCTGCGCACCCGATTTCCACGCGGTGCCGGCGATATCCAGGTGCGCCCAGGTGTACTTGCGGGTGAAGTTCTCCAGGAAGCAGGCCGCGGTGATCGAGGCTGCGCCCGGGGTGCCGATGTTGGCCAGGTCGGCGAAGTTCGACTTGAGCTGCTCGTTGTAGTTCTCGCCCAGCGGGAAGCGCCATGCGACGTCGCCCGCCTGCTTGCCGGCGTCGACCAGTTCCTCGGCCAGCGCGTCGTGCGCCGCGTCGTGGCGGGTGAACAGGCCGCTGGTGTGGTGGCCCAGCGCGACGATGCAGGCGCCGGTCAGGGTCGCGATGTCGACCACGGCGGCCGGCTTGAAGCGCTCGGCATAGGTCAGCGCGTCGCACAGGATCAGGCGGCCTTCGGCGTCGGTGTTGAGGATCTCGATGGTGGTGCCGCTCATCGCGGTCACGATGTCGCCCGGCTTGGTGGCGCGGCCCGAGGGCATGTTCTCGCAGGCCGCCACGATGCCGACCACGTTCAGCTTCAGGCCCATCTCGCCGATGGCGCGGAAGGTGCCCAGCACCGAACCGGCGCCGCACATGTCGTACTTCATCTCGTCCATGTTCGGACCCGGCTTGAGCGAGATGCCGCCGGTGTCGAAGGTGATGCCCTTGCCGACCAGGACCACCGGCGCATCCTTCGCCTTGCCGCCGTTGTGCTTGAGGACGATGAACTTCGGCGCCTCGTCGCTGCCCTTGGCGACCGACAGGAAGCTGCCCATCTTCAGGGCTTCGAGCTGCTTGCGCTCCAGGACTTCGATGTCGAAGCCATGGTCTTCGGCCAGCTTGCGCGCGGTGTTGGCCAGGTAGGTCGGGGTGCAGACGTTCGGCGACAGGTTGCCCAGTTCCTTGGTCAGGTTCATGCCGTTGGCGATCGCGATCGACTGCGCCAGCGTGCCTTTCAGCTGGTTGGCTTCGGTCGCCGCGATGGTGATCTTGCGCACGCCCGTCGGCGCCGGCTCTTTCTTGCTCTTCTGGGCGTCGCTGCGGAATTCGGCTTCGTTGGCGCCGATCACGATCGCGCGCAGCGCCCAATTCAGGTCGCGCTCTTTCACATCACCCAGCGGGAATGCGATAATGGCATCCTGGGCGCCGATGGTGCCGAACACCTTGAGCGTGGCGCCGATGGCGCTGGAGAAGTTTTTCTCGGTGAGGACCTCGTCCGCTCCCATGCCGACCAGCAGCACGCGCGCCGCGGCCACGCCGGCCACGCCGCGCAGCAGCAGGGTCGAACCGGCCTTGCCGCTGATGTCGCCGGACTTGAGCGCCGCGGTGATGTCACCGTTGACGTCGAGGGCTTTCGCTGCCGTCGACAGTTTCTTGTTCTCGAACACCGCCACTGCCACGCAGCCGGATTTCGCGGCTGCGAGGGTGTTTTTTGTGTCGAATGCTTTTATGCTAAAGTCCATTTGATTCTCCGTTTCGTTTTTTGGCGGCGGACTGCCTAACCTGCAATTATAACTATTGAATGATCTTCCGACGCGCCCTGCAACGTGAATTGGCCAGTTCTGCCGGCGCCACCTTCACGGTGCTGTTTACCGTACTCGTTACCTGGACCCTCATTGCGATCCTCGGCAAGGCCGCGGGCGGCAAGGTCGCGTCCGGCGACGTGCTGGCGCTGATCGCATTCCGCGGCGCCGAACTACTGCCGACCATCCTGATCCTCACCAGCTTCATCGCCGTCGTGGCCACGGTCACGCGCAGCTACCGCGATTCCGAGATGGTGGTCTGGTTCGCCTCCGGCCAGTCGCTGCTGGGCTGGATCCGTCCCGTGCTCATCCTCGGCCTGCCGATGGTGGCGCTGGTGGCGACCCTGTCGCTGGTGGTGACCCCGTGGGCCAAGATGAAGAGCGCCGAATTCGTCGAGCGCTTCCAGAAGCGCGAAGACCTCAAGCGGGTCGCGCCCGGCCAGTTCCGCGAATCGAGCTCCAGCGACCGCGTGTTCTTCGTCGAGCGCAGCACCGAAGGCGCGACCGTGGTGCAGAACGTGTTCGTCAACAGCGTGGACGGCAACGGCCATGCGATCGTGGTGGCCAAGGAAGGCGTGATCCAGTCCGACGGCAAGGGCGGCCAGTTCATCGTCCTGAGCAACGGCCGCCGCTACCAGGGCACGCCGGGACAGGCCGATTTCCAGACCATGGAGTTCGAACGCTACAGCATGCGGGTGGCGACCCAGATGCCGGTGCTGGGCGCCGACGTGCCGGTCAACGCGCTGTCCACGCCGGCGCTGCTGGCGCTGCCGAACCGGTTCACCATGTCGGAGCTGCTGTCGCGCGTGTCCGCGCCGATCGTGTGCCTCGTGCTGATGCTCCTGGCCATCCCGCTCGGCTTCGTCAACCCGCGCGCCGGTTCCTCGGCCAACCTGATCCTGGCGCTGCTGATCTTCTTCACCTATAACAACCTGGTCAGGCTGGTCGAGGCCAGCGTCAAGCAGGGCAAGGTCTCCTTCGGCATGGCCTGGTGGCCGCTGCACCTGGCCGCGGTGCTGGTGGTGGTCGGGCTGTTCGCCTGGCGCCTGAACGTCAACCACCACTACCATCCGCTGGTCCTGATCAACGCCTGGAAGCGCCACCGCCTGTTCAAGCGCCAGGCCAAGGGCAAGGACCAGGCCGCCACGCCGCGCGAGGAGGCCAAGGCCGAATGAAGATTTTGCAGAGATACTTCGCGATCAACATCGCACAGGCGGTCGCCTTCGTGCTGGTGGCCTTCCTGGCCCTGATCGCCTTCATGGACCTGACCAGCATCCTGCCGTCGGTGGGCAAGAACGACTACGGCATCCAGCACGCCTTCCTGTACGTGCTGCTGCTGGTGCCGGGCCACGTGTACGAGGTGATGCCGGTGGCGGCGCTGATCGGCACCATCTACACGATGGCGCAGTTCGCCTCGAGCTCCGAATTCACGATCATGCGCGCCTCGTCGATGTCGACCCAGATGGCGGGCTGGATGCTGGCCAAGATCGGCATCGTGTTCGTCGTGATCACCTTCATCTTCGGCGAACTGATCACGCCGCGCACGGCGCCGCTGGCCGAACGCCTGCGCCTGTCGGCCAAGGGCGGCTCGGTGTCGGGCGAATTCCGCTCCGGCGTCTGGACCAAGGACAGCGTGCACGAGGGCGGCGTCAAGGGCAAGGTCACCGGCTCGCGCTTCTTCAACGTGCGCCAGATCCGCTCGGACGGCCAGCTCGAAGACGTGCGCCTGTACGAGTTCGACAACAACCTGCGGATGCGCTCGCTGATCACGGCGAAGAGCGGCAGCTACAGCGGCAACAACAGCTGGCGCCTGAACGAGGTGACCGAGACCATGTTCACCAACAGCCGCGAGCTGCCCGCGCCCGGCGCGCCGCTGCCCAACGGCCAGACCAGGCTGAGCACCTATGGCCAGGAGACGGCCGCGATCGCGACCCGCAAGCTGGCCACCCTCGACCTGGCCTCCGAGATCACGCCCAAGATCCTGCTGGTGTCGCGTTCCGACCCGGAGCGCATGTCGGCCACCGAGCTGGCGGTCTACACGCGCCACCTGGCCGACAACCGCCAGGAAACCGACCGCTTCAAGGTCGCGTTCTGGAAGAAGCTGATCGACCCGCTGTCGATCTTCGTCCTGATGGCGCTGGCGCTGCCGTTCGGCTACCTGCACACGCGCAGCGGCGGGGTGAGCCTGAAGATCTTCATCGGCATCATGATCGGGGTCAGCTTCATCCTGATCAATGCGCTGTTCTCGCACCTGGGCGTGCTGACCACCTGGCCGGCCTTCATCACGGCGGCCGCGCCCAGCCTGCTGTTCCTGCTGCTGGCGGTCGGCGCCCTGCGCTGGGTGGAGCGGCACTGATGGCGCGCGGACTGATCCTGTTCGCCCACGGCGCGCGCGCCGCGTCCTGGGCCGCGCCCTTCGAGCGCCTGCGCGACCAGACCCAGGCCCGCCTGCCCGACTGCGAGGTGGTGCTGGCTTTCCTCGAACTGATGACGCCCAGCCTGCCCGACGCCGCCGCCGCGCTGATGGCGCGCGGGGTCGACGAGCTGACCGTGGTGCCGGTGTTCCTGGGGCAGGGCGGCCACCTGCTGCGCGACCTGCCGGCGCTGGCCGACGGCTTGCGCGCAGCCCACCCAAGCCTGCGGCTGAAAGTGGTCGGGCCGATCGGCGAGGATCCGGGCGTGCAGCAAGCCATGGCAAATTATTGCGTCGGCGCGCTATCCTGAGCGAATCCTTGCCGACTTATCTTTTCTTTTTGAAAGATCTGCTGGTTTTTCGCTAACTCAACTGCATTTTCGCCAACACATCTGTTGGATTTGTGTCGTATTGCCGTACGGAATTTTGCTTTCCCACTTTTAATAAAAGTTGGCCTACGGCATTATTGTTCCTGACCTTTCCGCGTTTCACTTCGCGGCAACCCTTCAGGAACAAGCCCATGAGCACCGATACCAGCCTCGACTACGCCCCGGTAGGCATCGTCGACAACCGCGATACGCTTTTCACGACCTTGCGCAATGGCGATGTCGCCGCCGTGCTCACCCCGATCGACACCGGCCTGCCGACGGGCGGGCGCTGGATCATCGACGCGCAGTCGGTTCCGGGCCTGTTCAGCATCTCCTACAATCCGGCGGTCGACACCGAGGCGCGCCTGGTGGTCGCCAATGCCTCCCTGATGCCGGCGGCCGGCCAGTCGCTCAGCGTCACCGCCCACTACTACGACCGCTACCAGATCGACAGCAGCGGCAATCCGCTGCCCGGCCGCGGCATCGCCGAGACGCTGGTGTACACGGTGGAGGCGGGCACGACCCGGGACCTGGCGGGCTTCGGCAGCGACCTCGCGCTCGGCGCCGGATCCCATGCCGCCAATCCGGCCCTGGCCACGCTGTCGGACGGCGGCTTCGTCTCGGTCTGGCAGGCCAGCGGCGTCGACGGCGGCGCGCTCTGGGCCCAGGTGCGCGACGCCGGCGGCGCCGCGCGCGGCGCGGCCTTCGCCGTCAGCCCGGCCGCCGACGGCGCGGCCGAAGGCGAGCCAGCGGTCGCCGCGCTGGCCGGAGGGCGCTTCGTGGTGGCCTACACCACCAGCGTGAATGGCGCATCGCGCATCGCCTACCAGATCGTCGAAGCCAACGGCAGCATCGGTCCGCAGCGGCTGATTGACGCGGCGGCGGGCGCCGACACCGCGATGCCGGACGTGGCCGCGCTCGGCGACGGCTCGTTCGCCATCGCCTGGCGCGCGGACGGCCAGGTGCACGTGCGCCAGGTCGGCGCGGATGGCAGCCCGCTGGGCGCCGAGCAGCTGTACGGCGCGCTCGGCAGCGCCTACAGCCCGAGCATCGCCGCCACCGGCGCCGGCTATACCGTCGCCTGGGGCGAGATCGGCGACGGCAACGTGTACGCCGCGCGCGCCGGCGGCGCCGCCACCATCGTCAGCGGCGACGGCCTGGCCGCCAGCATCACGACCGCCGCACCGCTGCCGAGCGTGACCGCGCTGGCCGGCGGCGGCCATGTCGTGGCATGGGACAGCTATGCGAATTCGCCGCTGGGCTTCGGCGTCAGCGACATCTTCTTCCAGCGCTACGACGCCGCCGGCAATCCGGTCGGCGCGATGACCCAGGCGAACGTCGATAGCGGCGGCGGCCGCTATGGCGCCGAGGTGTCGGCCATGAGCAATGGCGGCTTCATGATCGCGTGGCAATCGCAGTCGGGCGACTTCGACGGCAACGGCATCTTCGGCCGCCGCTTCGGCGCCGACGGCAACGCGCTCGACCTGCAGGAGTTCCAGATCAACGAAGTGCGCCAGGGCGACCAGTCGGGGGCGGCCCTGACCGCGCTGGCCAATGGCGGCTTCGCCAGCGCCTGGGTCGATAGCGATGGCGGCAACGTGCAGGTCGAGGCGCGGGTGCTGGCCGGCGCCGCGCCGGTCACCGTGCCGGCGGTGACCGAACCGCCGGCGAGCACCGTCACGACGGAACCGGAAGTCCCCGCGGCGCCGGTCGTCGTCGCGCCCGCACCGGTGGTGACGGCTCCTGCGCCGGTAGTGACCGCGCCTGCGCCGGTAGTGACCGCGCCTGCGCCAGTGGTCACCGCCCCTGCGCCGGTGGTCACCGCCCCTGCGCCCGTGGTCACCACGCCGAAGCCGGCTCCTTCGACCGCCAGCGGCGGCAGCACGGGCAGCGCGGGCGGCGTGTCGGCCATGGTGAACGGCAGCGACGGCGCCAACCTGCTGCGCGCGGCGGCCGGCAGCGAGCGCATCGATGGCATGGGCGGCGTGGATACCGTCAGCTACGGCGCGCTACGCAAGAATTTCTCGATCTCGATCGGGAGCACGGGCGCCACCACGGTGGTCGACAAGGTCGGCAAGGGGGGCAACGACACCCTGGTCAATGTCGAGCGCATCGCGTTTTCCGATGTATCGGTGGGCCTCGACATCCAGGGCAATGCCGGCGAGGCATACCGGCTGTACGCCGCAGCCTTCGATCGCGCGCCGGACAAGGGTGGACTGGGCTACTGGATCAAGACCCTCGACAGCGGCAAGTCGCTGGAGGACATCGCGGCCGGGTTCATTGGCAGCAAGGAGTTTGCCGACCTGTATGGCAGCAAGCCGAACGATGCGCAGTTCGTCGACCTGCTGTACCACAATGTGCTGCACCGCGAGGCGGAGGCGGCTGGACGCCAGTTCTGGATCGATTCGCTGGCCGTGCACCATGCACCGCGCGAGCAGATCCTCGCCGCCTTCAGCGAAAGCGCGGAAAACCAGGCGCAGGTGATTGGCGCGATCCAGAACGGGATCGAGTTCATCCCGTTTGCGTGAGCGCTGCGGGTGGCCGGTCAGCCAGCCCGGCTATCGTCCCGCTGATGTTCGCGCATCGCCAGCGCCTCGCCCATCATGACCAGCACCGGCCCGTGCCCGGGTTCCAGCCCGCGCGCCAGGTCGGTCAAGGTCAGGCGCAGGATGCGCTCGTCCTCGCGGGTGCAGTTTTCCACCACCACCACCGGCAGGTCCGGCCGCCGGCCTTCGGCCAGCAGGCGCTCGGCGGTGGCGGCGGCTTCGCGGCCGCCCATGTACTGGACCAGGGTATCGGTCTCGGGCAGGGCGGGGTGGTCGGGCTCGTCGGGAGCGGTGCTGGACGTGAAGAAGGCGACGCTGCGCGCCAGGCCGCGCTTGGTCAGCGGTTGCCGGGTCGCGGCGGCGGCCGCCACCGCGGTGGTGATGCCGGGAACGACTTCGACCTCGATCCCCTCGGCTTCCAGGGCGCGCAATTCCTCGTCGGCGCGGCCGAACAGCATCGGGTCGCCGCCTTTCAGGCGCACCACCAGCTGGTACTTGCGGGCGCAGTCGACCAGCTGCTGGTTGATCAGGGCCTGGGCCGTGGAGCGCTGGCCGGAGCGCTTGCCGACCGAGATCTTCTCGGCCCGCGCGCACAGCGCCAGCATGGCGGGAGTGACCAGGGCGTCGTAGAGCACGACGTCGGCCTGCTCCAGCAGGCGCGCGCCGCGGACGGTGATCAGGTCAGCCGCGCCGGGGCCAGCTCCTACAAGATAGACTTTCCCCAGCACGGACATGCGGCCCCTTTCGTGATTTATTGCTGTTCCAGCCTGATCATACCTGCTGCGACGGTCTGGTGGGTCACCTCGTCGATCAGGATGAAGGCGCCGGTCGCACGGTTGTCGTCGTAGGCGTCGGCCGCCAGCGGCTGCTGCACGGTCAGGTGCACGCGCGCGATGTCGTTCAGCTTCAGCCCGTCGGCGGCGTGGCGCTGCTGGGTGTTGACATCGAGGATGGTATCGACCTTGGTCAGCTTGGCGGCGGTCTGGCGGGTGCCGTGCTTGATCCAGTACTTGCGGCGCACGTCGAGCGGCTCGTCGGCCATCCAGCACACGTCCGCCACCACCTGTTTCAGCAGGGTCGCCGGCTGCTCGCTGCCCGACAGCATGTCGCCGCGCGAGACATCCACGTATTCGTTCAGCACCAGGGTCACCGACTGGCCGGCCTTGGCCGACTGCAGGGGACCGTCGAAGGTGACGATGTCCTTGACCGTGGCGGTCTTGCCGGAAGGCTGGACCACCAGGGTGTCGCCCACGGAAACCTGGCCCGATTCGATGCGGCCCATGTAGCCGCGGAAGTCGTTCGCCTCGTGGCCGCCGTGGCGCGCCACCAGCTGCACCGGGAAGCGGAAGGGCGCGGCGTGCGCTTCGTCGTACACCGAGAGCGCTTCCAGCAGCTCGATCAGGGTCGGGCCTTCGTACCACGGCATGTTGGCGGAGGCGTCCACCACGTTGTCGCCGGTCAGCGCCGACAGCGGGATCGCGGTCACGTCCTTCAGGCCCAGCGACTGCGCGAACTCGCCGTAGGCGGCGACGATGCGCTCGTAGACGCTGCGGTCGTAGTTCACCAGGTCCATCTTGTTGACGGCGACGATCACGTGCTCGATCTGCAGCAGTTTCGCGATGGTCGAGTGGCGCTTGGTCTGGGTCAGCAGCTCGACGCTGCCGTCCTCGCCCAGCTTCACCTTCGAGACGTCGACCAGGATGATGACGGCGTCCGCGGTCGAGGCGCCGGTGACCATGTTGCGGGTGTACTGCTCGTGGCCCGGGGTGTCGGCGATGATGAACTTGCGCTTCGGCGTGGCGAAGTAGCGGTAGGCCACGTCGATCGTGATGCCCTGTTCGCGCTCGGCTTCCAGGCCGTCGGTCAGCAGCGACAGGTCGATGGTGTCGCCCACGGTGCGCTTGTGCTTGGCGCGCGACACGGCGGCCAGCTGGTCGGCGAAGATGCCCTTGCTGTCGAACAGCAGGCGGCCGATCAGGGTGCTCTTGCCGTCATCCACGGAGCCGGCGGTAATGAAGCGGAGCAAGCCGCTCTGGGTCAAGTTGTCGGTCATGGCGTTCATCAGAAGTATCCAGCTTTCTTGCGTTTTTCCATCGAGGCTTCGGAGGTCTGGTCGTCCATCCGGGTCGCGCCGCGCTCGGTCACTTCGGTGACGGCGGTTTCGGCGATGATGCCCTCGACCGTATCCGCATCGGAGGCCACCGGGCAGGTGCAGGAGATGTCGCCCACGGTGCGGAAGCGCACCACGCGGGTTTCGACGGTCTCGCCTTCGCGCGCCGGGGTCAGCGGGGTGAGCGGCACCAGCAGGCCGTTACGCGGGATCACCTGGCGCTCGTGCGCGAAGTAGATATTCGGCAGGGCCAGCTTTTCGCGGGCAATGTATTGCCACACGTCCAGTTCGGTCCAGTTCGAGATCGGGAACACGCGCATGTTCTCGCCCGGGTGCACGCGGGTGTTATACAGGTCCCACAGCTCGGGGCGCTGGGCCTTCGGGTCCCACTGGCCGAATTCGTCGCGGAACGAGAAGATGCGTTCCTTGGCGCGCGCCTTCTCTTCGTCGCGGCGGGCGCCGCCGATGCAGGCGTCGAAGCCGTATTCGGCGATGGTTTCCAGCAGGGTGACGGCCTGGGCGGCATTGCGCGAATCGCTTGCCGGGTTGCGCAGGCGCACCGTGCCGCGCTTGATCGAATCCTCGACGCTGCCGACGATCAGGCGCTCGCCCAGTTCGGCGGCGCGCGCGTCGCGGAAGGCGATCACTTCGTCGAAGTTGTGGCCGGTGTCGATGTGCACCAGCGGGAACGGGAATTTACCCGGACGGAAGGCCTTCTCGGCCAGGCGCAGCAGCACGACCGAGTCCTTGCCGCCCGAGAACAGCAGGGCAGGGTTGGAACATTCGGCGGCCACTTCGCGCAGGATGTGGATGGCTTCCGATTCGAGGGCGTCGAGATGGCGCGCGTTGACGTCGGTCAAAAGCGCTTGTTCAGTAACTGTAGTCATGTCAGCTGTGCCTGTGCTTGTCGTGGCTTATGCGGCCACGGATTTGATGCGAATGAGTTTGCCGTCGACCACGTGCAGGCCGCATTCCTTGGATTCGGGGTTTTCCCACCACCAGCGGCCGGCGCGTACGTCCTCGCCCGGCTGGACTGCGCGGGTGCAGGGTTCGCAGCCGATCGAGGGGTAGCCGCGGTCGTGCAGGGCGTTGTAGGGCACGCCGTTGCCGCGCAGGTAATCCCAGATGTCCTGCTCGGACCAGTCGGCCAGCGGGTTGAATTTCTGCATGCCGTGCGCGGCGTCGTCTTCCTGCACCGCCAGTTCGGCGCGCGTGCTCGACTGCGAACGGCGCTGGCCGGTGATCCAGGCCTTGTTGCCGCTGAGGGCGCGGCCGAGCGGCTCGACCTTGCGGATGCGGCAGCATTCCTTGCGCATCTCGACGCTGTCGTAGAAGGCGTTCAGGCCGTTCTGCTCGACATAGGCCTGCACCGCTTCCGCTTGCGGGCGGTACAGGGCGATCTCGTAGCCGTACACTTCCTTGACCTTGTCCAGCATGGCCAGGGTCTCGGCATGCAGGCGGCCGGTCTCGAGCGAGAAGATCGCGATCGGCAGCCTGTTCTTGAGGATCAGGTCGGTCAGGACCATGTCTTCGGCCGCCAGGCTCGAAGCGAACACGGCCGGCGAGAAATCGCGCGCAATACGCTCCAGGATCGCGCGGGATTCTTCCACGCGATGGTGCAGGTCGCTCATGGCCGGCTCCTAGATGCCGGCGCCGGCGTCGCGATGCTCGGCCGGCACGTCGCGGTGGGCGCGGCGGAACAGCGGCAGCGGCTGGTCGATCGAGGCCTGGTAGGTTTCCGAGAACACCGACAGGCCTTTCAGGGCGTCATGGATGTTGCGGTCCTGGCGGGTCGCGAAAGCGTCGAAGCCGCAGCGGTGCATCTGGAACAGCTGGTCGCGCAGCACGTCGCCGATCGCGCGCAGTTCGCCCGCGTAGCCGAGGCGCTTGCGCAGGTTGAAGGCGGTGGAATAGCCGCGGCCATCGGTGAATTTCGGGAAGTCGACCGCGATCACCTGGAAGCGGTGCAGGTCGTCCTTGATGCTCTCGGCGCGCTCGTCCGGGGCCAGCCATACGCCCAGCAGCGGGCGGTCGGACAGGGTGTTGCGCTGGGCCAGCCAGACGCCCAGCGGCACGATGACCTTGCCCGCCGGAACCTCGGCCGTTTCCGCGGCCTGTCCCTCGTCGAGGCGCAGCACGCTCCAGTCGTCCTCGACGACTTCGCGGTGCTTGATGATCTGTTTGTGCGCGTTAAGCATAGTGGTCTTCCCCAACCAGTTCGCCACCCTTGATCGGCGTGGCATAGACGTGTTCCTTGAACGGCGCGATACCGAGGCGTTGCACGGTGTCGACGAAGCGTTCGCCTTCGATGCGGTCGCGCACATAGACTTCGAGCAGGCGGCCGACGACTTCCGGCATCTGCACCGCCGAGAACGACGGGCCGATGATCTTGCCGATGGCCGAGGCGTTGCCCTGGGCGCCGCCGATCGACACCTGGTACCACTCGGCGCCGTCCTTGTCCACGCCCAGCACGCCGATGTTGCCGACGTGGTGGTGGCCGCAGGCGTTGATGCAGCCCGAGATGTTCAGTTCGATGTCGCCGATATCGTGCTGGAAATCCAGGTCGTCGAAACGCTCGGCGATGGCGGCCGCGATCGGGATCGACTTGGCGTTCGCCAGCGAGCAGTAGTCGCCGCCCGGGCAGGCGATGATGTCGGTCAGCAGGCCGATGTTCGGCGTCGCCATGCCCTTGGACTTGATCTGCTGCCAGATCTCGAACAGCTTGCCCTGCTCGACGTCGGCCAGCACCAGGTTCTGCTCGTGCGTCACGCGCACTTCGCCGAAGCTGTAGCGGTCGGCCAGGTCGGCCACGAAATCCATCTGCTCGGCGGTGGCGTCGCCCGGCGGCACGCCGGTTTTCTTCAGCGACAGCACCACGGCGGCGTAGCCCGGCACCTTGTGCGGCTTCACGTTACGGTTGAGCCAGTTGGCGAAGGCGCGGTTGTCCGCGTGCGCGCCGGCGGCGTCGATGTCGTCCAGCTGCGCGTAGGCGTGCGGCTGGAACCACTTGGCGACGCGGTCGAATTCTTCCTGGGTCAGGGTTTCCGGACCGTCCTTCAGGTCGGCCCACTCGGCCTCGACCTGGCGTGCGAATTCCTCGACGCCCAGGGCCTTCAGCAGGATCTTGATGCGGGCCTTGTACTTGTTGTCGCGGCGGCCATACTGGTT
The DNA here is from genome assembly GCF_000382345.1 of Massilia niastensis DSM 21313. Classification (GTDB taxonomy): domain Bacteria; phylum Pseudomonadota; class Gammaproteobacteria; order Burkholderiales; family Burkholderiaceae_D; genus Telluria; species Telluria niastensis. Next base: position 27,161 of record NZ_KB908090.1, on the reverse strand, counting down.
GTACACGCGCATCACGGCTTCGGTATAGGTCAGCAGGTGCTGCCACGGCAGGAAATCGCGGATCACGCTGCCCAGGATCGGGGTGCGGCCCATGCCGCCGCCGGCCATGAACTTGAAGCCGACTTCGCCGGCGTCGTTGCGCACCACGGTCAGGCCGATGTCGTGCACGGCGATCGCGGCGCGGTCTTCGACGGCGCCGTTGATCGCGACCTTGAACTTGCGCGGCAGGGCGGCGAATTCAGGGTGGAAGGTGCTCCATTGACGCAGGATCTCGGCGAACGGGCGCGGATCGATGATCTCGTCGGCCGCCACGCCCGCGAACTCGTCGGTCGTGATGTTACGGATGCAATTGCCCGAGGTCTGGATGGCGTGCATTTCCACCGAAGCCAGGTCGGTCAGGATGTCCGGGGTCTGCTCCAGCTCGATCCAGTTGTACTGGATGTTCTGGCGCGTGGTGAAGTGGCCGTAGCCGCGGTCGTACTTGCGTGCGATGTGCGCGAACATGCGCACCTGGGCCGAGGACAGCAGGCCGTAGGGCACGGCGACGCGCAGCATGTAGGCGTGACGCTGCATGTACAGGCCATTCTGGAGACGCAGCGGCAGGAATTCTTCTTCGGTCAGCTCATTGTTCAGGCGGCGCGCGACCTGGTCGCGGTATTGCGCAATCCGTTCACGGACGATGAGGTGGTCGTATTGATCGTAGCGGTACATTAGTCTCTTCCTGGACGATGGATAAATTGTCCACCCGTTAAAGTATTCCCGATCATACGTAGATGAGTCTATATTCCAAACTACTGAGAATTTATTTGCTTATATGCGTAACTTGAATAAGCATCTTAAAATGTCGACTAAAGCCAACCAAATCCAACAAATCAAACGGGAATGAATCTTCATCAACTACGCTTCGTGCGCGAAGCCGTGCGCCAGAACTACAACCTGACCGACGCGGCCAAGGCCCTGTTCACCTCGCAACCCGGGGTGTCGAAGGCGATCATCGAGCTCGAGGAAGAGCTCGGGGTCGACATCTTCACCCGCCACGGCAAGCGCATTCGCGGGCTGACCGAGCCCGGCCGGCTGGTGCTGCAGTCGGTCGAGCTGATCATGCAGGAAATCGACAGCCTGAAGCGGATCGGCAAGGAATACGCGGCCCATGACAGCGGCAGCTTCACCATCGCCACCACCCATACCCAGGCGCGCTACATGCTGCCCAAGGTGGTGCAGGCCTTCATGCAGAAGTTCCCGAAAGTGCGGCTGTCGTTGCTCCAGGGCAATCCGAAGCAGATCGCCGACATGGTCAAGAACGACCAGGCCGACCTGGCGATCGCGACCGAGTCGATCGCGGCCGTCGACGGCCTGATCACCTTGCCGTGCTACCAGTGGGAACACGTGCTGGTGACGCCGCCCGAGCATCCGCTGCTGAAGTCGCGCGCCGTGTCGCTGGAAGAGATTGCCACTTATCCGGTAATCACCTACGATGCCGCGTTTGCCGGCCGCAGCAAGATCGACCATGCATTCTCGCTGCGCAACCTGAAGCCGGACGTGCTGCTGGAAGCGATCGACGCCGACGTCATCAAGACCTATGTCGAGCTGGGCATGGGCGTGGGCATCATCGCGGGCATCGCCTTCGATCCGGAGCGCGACCGCGGCCTGCGCGCGCTGCCGATGGGGCACCTGTTCGGCATGAACACCTCGCGGGTGGCGATCAAGCAGGGCGCCTACCTGCGCAGCTACATCTATACCTTTATCGAACTGCTGGCGCCGACGCTGAACCGGAAGATGGTCGAAGCGGCGATGCGCGGCGGTGAAAACTACGAATTGTGAGCATTACATGAATGTTGAGAACGATCCGGTCGCGGGTTATTACGAACGCAACGCGGCCCGCTACGACAAGGGCTACGACCGTCCCGAGCGCCAGGACGACCTGGCCGGGGTGCGCGCCCAGGTCAAGGCGCTGCTGGGCGGCCATGCCGTGCTGGAGCTGGGCTGCGGAACCGGTTACTGGACCGCCCTGCTGGACGAGGTGGCCGCGTCGGTGGTGGCGGTCGACGCCAGCCCGGCCATGGTCGCGCTGGCGCGCGAGCGCGGGCGGGGCTTGTCGAAGGTGGACTACCGGGTCGCCGACGCCTTCGACCTGCCGCAGGACCTGGAACGCTTCAGCGCCGTGTTCGTCGGTTTCCTGTGGTCGCACCTGGTGCGCGAGCGCCAGGAAGTCCTGCTGGCCCACCTGCGCATGCGGCTCGGCAAGGACGTGCTGCTGGTGCTGCTCGACGACGAATACGTCGAGGGCAGCAGCCTCACGATCGCCCGTACCGACCTGCAGGGCAATACCTTCGAGATCCAGGCGGATGCGGACGGCACGCGGCACGAGCTGCCCAAGGGATATCCGACCGACAGCCAGTTGCGCAAGCGGCTGGGGCCGGTGGTGCGCGAGATCAGGATCATGCGCTGGGACCATTACTGGATGCTGAGCGCGCGGCTCAAATAAATCCGGTGCGCCCGCTTGCGGGCGCCATACCGGCCAGCCAGGACCGGTGTGGCAAATCCGTCACCTCCGCAAGGAAACGCTCGGCGCTCGCCGGCATGCGCGCCATAATATAGCCTTGGAGCAACCTACCAGCCCGCCGCACCGCCCCTCGTTCGACTCGCCCGCCACCGAATGCTCGCCACCCAGCAGATATTCCTGATCGCCTCGCTGCTCTGCTTCCTGAGCTTCCTCGCGCTCCTGTCGGTCTCGTCCGAAGGCGTGCGCGGGATGCGCGAGCTGCTGCTGGCCTCGCTGCTGGGGATGGCGGGCAACGCGTTGTACGCGTTCGGACGCGAGCTGCCGCCCTTGCTGGCCTACGAAGCCGCCAACGTGACCTATGCCGGCGCCGGCGCCGCGCTGGTGGCCGGCTACCGGCGGCTGGCCGGCCAGCCGGCCGGCGCCTGGCCGCTGGCGGCCCAGGTCGCGCTGCTGGGCGTGCTGGTGGCGCTGTTCCACTACCGTTTCGATTCCTTCGCCGCGCGCAGCGCCGTGGTGTCGCTGTTCCAGGCGCTGGTGTGCGCGGAGATCGCCCGCGCCGTGCTGGCCAGCCGCCAGGCCTGGCGCCGCCCGTTCTACATCTACTATTTTGTGCTGGCGATGTGCGCCCTGGTCGCCCTCGGCCATGGCGGGCGCATGCTGTGGGTGGCGCTCGCGGACCAGGCGCCGACCTCGCTGCTGCAGCCGAGCGCATGGAGCGTGTTCTTCCTGACCGCGGTGTCGCTGGCCTTGCCGGCCCTGGCGACGGGCGGACTCCTGATCGCGCACCGGCAGGTCGTGGTGCGCGCCGAACATGCGGCGAACCACGATTACCTGACCGGCGCGCAGTCGCGCAAGGCCTTCCACGAGATCGCCGTCCGCGAGGTCGCGCGCGCCGCGCGCACCGGCAGGCCGCTGGCGCTGCTGCTGATCGACCTGGATCACTTCAAGGCGATCAACGACAGGCACGGCCACGAATCCGGCGACGCGGCGCTGAAGCTGGTGGCCGACAGCGCCAGGCAGTCGCTGCGCGGCGTCGACTGCCTGGCGCGCCATGGCGGGGACGAGTTCGTGCTGCTGCTGCCGGATACCAACCTGGGCGGCGCGGTCGGCGTGGGCGACAAGCTGCGCCATGCGGTGCGCGACGCGATCGCGCGCCATCCGCAAGCGGACGAGCTGCGGGTGCTGACCCTGAGCGTCGGCGTCACCGTGTTCGCGCCGGGCGAGGAGCTGCGGTTGGCGCTGGCGCGCGCCGACGCCGCCATGTACGACGCCAAGACGGCCGGACGCGACCGCGTCGCGGCCCACGCGCCCGAGCCGCATGTGGCGCAGGCGGCGGCATCGCCGCGGCGCGCCGGGGCGCGCGCGTCGTAAGGACTACCGGATGCGCAGCTTGCGCAGCAGGGCGCCGGCATCCGACACCAGGCCCTTGCCGGGCGTGAGCAGCCTGACCGCGGCCGCCAGCGCGCGGTCGTCGCCGGTGCCGAAGCTGCGCGTGCTTTCCAGCGTCCCGCGCCTTGCCCTGGCGCCGGCAGGGGACGTGGCGTCCTGGGTGGCTTCGAGGTGGCGCGCCAGGTCCGCCTCGCGCAGCAGGGGCATGTCGGCGTCCTTCGCGCCGCGATTGGGCGCGACCGGCAGGTCGGGCGTGATGCCCTTCGCCTGGATCTCGTGGCCGTTCGGCGTGAAGTAGCGCGCCACCGTCATCTTGATCGCGCTGTCGTGCGGCAGCGGGAACACGGTCTGGATCGAACCCTTGCCGAAGGTCTGGCTGCCCACGACCCTGGCGCGGCCATGGTCCTGCAGCGCGCCCGCCACCAGCTCGGCGGAGGAGACCGAGCTGCCGTTCACCAGCACCGCCAGCGGCACCGTGCGGGTCCAGGCGGGCAGGGCGGCGAGGATGTCGGGTTCGCCGGCGGCGCGGTGGAAGCGCGGGTTGACCGTGACGGTGCTGGTGGTGGCGCCGGTCGCGCCGCGCGCCGAGAACACCACGGCGTCCGGTGGCAGGAAGACGCCGGCGACGCCGACCGCGGCCGATACCAGGCCGCCCGGATCGTTGCGCAGGTCGAGCACGATGGCGCGCGGCGCGCCCTGTCCATCGAGCTGGTGCAGCAGCGCCACCAGGTCGGCGGCGGTCTTTTCCTCGAACTGGGAGACCCGGATCCAGGCAACGCCCGGCGCGGCCTCGCGCATCCTGACCGTTTCGGCCTGCACGGTGGCGCGCGTCAGGCCGATGCTGCGCAGCGCGCCCTTGGCGCCGCGGCGCACGCCGAGCGCCAGCCGGCTGCCGGCGGTGCTGCGCATGCGCTTCGCCACCTGCCTGGAACGCAGGCCGGCGACCGGCTCGCCATCGACGTTGACGATGACGTCGCCCGGTTCGATGCCGGCCAGGTCGGCCGGGCCGCCTTCGCTGACGGAGACCACGACCATGTCGGGACCATCGAATTCGGCCTCGATGCCGATGCCGGCGTATTCGCCCCGGTGGCCCTGTTCCAGTTCCGCCAGTTCGTCCTTGTCGAGGTATTGCGAGTGCGGGTCGAGCGAGGCCAGCATGCCGTCGATCGCCGCGCCCAGGAGCTTCCGGTCGTCGACCGGCTCGACATAGCGCGCCTTGACCAGGGCGTAGGCGGACAGCAGCTGTTCGATGTCCGCGTCGGGAATCGTCACGGGCCGGTCTGCGGCGTGGACCAGGGTGTTCAGGCACAGGCAGAGGGCTGCGGCCAGGGGAAGTCGGCGCATGGGTGCGTCCTTTCGTTGGTGAATACTGTCGGGACCGGGCCTAGAAGCCGTTGCGGTTGCCCGCGCCGCCGCCGACGCCGCCGCCGATTTCCAGGGACCCGTGTCCCTGGCGCGCGCCGCCTTCCGGCCTGCCGCCCGGCCGGCCCTGCGGCCGCTCGTGCTCCGCGCCGGCGCCCGGCGGCCGCTCCTGGCGCTCGAGCTGGCTGCGCAACTGCTCCAGCACCAGCCGGCGCTGACGGTCGTCGAGCGCATCGTTGACGGTCAGCCAGATCTCGCGCAGCTGGCGGTCTTCGGCCACGGTCGCCGCCGCATCCTCGTCCATCGGGCGGGCGAGGGCGCGCAGGTCGGCGTCGGGATGGGCGGCGGCTTTCTTCAGCTGCGCTTCCAGGGCTTCGCGCCGGCCGGCGCGGGCACGCAGGATGGCGCGCGCGTTGCGGGTGCTCTGGTCCCAGAGGGTGGCCTGGTTCGGGTTCAGGCCCAGGCTCTTCTTCATTTCCACGGCCTGGGCCATCAGGTCGTCGGCGCGCCATTCGCCGACCGGAATCGCCCAGCTGGAGCGCGCCAGGCCAAGCAGCAGGGTGGCCGCGACGGCCACGCGTAATGGTTTCATCGTCATGTATCCCGCATTGCAATGATGCGCAGGGCTTGTTTATGATGAAATCATTGTCCGTTAGGCAGCGGTAAATCGCCGTTGCTCGACTGTAAGCAGATGTATCCGACGAAAGGAGCCGGCAGATGAAGGAATTCCGCTTTCGCGTGTTCGGGACGCCGGTGGCCGTCGCCGGCGCGGCAGGTGCGTGGCAGGCCTACTACCTCGGCGCCGACGGCAAGCGCAGGCCGGCCGACTTCATCGTGCCGGCCGATGTCGCCGAGCACGAACTGGCCGAATACCTTGGCGACCTGTTTCATGAAAACGCCACCCCCAGGAATGGCAAGGTCGAACAGATCAACGAGTGACCTGCTTGAGCAGCAGTAGCAGGAGTGACATCGTTCGCCGGGCGACATGCTTTCGATTTTAGAAAAATATGGAAAGAACGACGCAGTTGGCGAGGGGCGATTTTTGGCTGCCGGACGATAACATGGGGGGGAGTTTGCACAAGATTTTCTTTTTGACATCTCCCTCATCACCAGGGCCCTTGCCGATGAGCTGATGAGTTTGCTGATTCGAGGTACCTCGGCTGTAGCTTCCATGCCCTGTACTGAATCGCCTCATGATCGATGCATGAATTTTTAAAAAGAAACAATTCGTGACTTAGTTGGATGATGTTGTCAGTACAATGATTTTTTCCTTACAGCGGATTTCATTGTGCGCGTATTCATATCGCCTTGCGGCAGGCGGAAGGAAATCGTCAGCGGCGCTTCCCCCGTTCTCACGCTTGTCGGCGGCATGTTGTACCTGGCGTACAAACGGATGTGGTTCCATGCCCTGATGGCGGGCGTCATCGTCTTCGTTCCGGCACTGCTGGCAGGCGCCTGGGTGCTGATATTCACCCTGCCCATGGTGCGGGCCGCCTATGCCATGGGAATCCAGGACATCCTGGCCTTGCACTACCTTGATCGTGGCTGGACCGAGATCCCGGTCGAGCATCATGCGGCCAGGAAGCCAGTGCGCGACTGACCGGGGTCGACCGATCCGGACTGGGCCGGACTCGTCGAAATACCGGCGCGGACCCGCCTGCCGGATGGTGTGAAAGGGGAGCGCGCGCCGGACGCCCCTATCCCGATCGCATGCCGCCGTCAGCGCCGGCGCGCCACCGCATACATATTGTCGCTCAGGGGATTTCGGTCGAGCACTGTCATGCGGACGATTTCCAGGCCTGCCTTCTCCAGCATCGCCTGCAAGGTAACCGGCGTGAAGTAATTGACGTGATCGGGCCAGCGAAAGCCGCACCACTTGGCGCCGCGCAACTTGCGGTTGAGACATGCGAAATTGGGGACCTTGATCAGAATGCTCCCATCGGATTTCAGGCGATCCCGGCAACCTTCCAGGACTGGCAAGGGGTTCGCTTCGTGTTCCAGGTACGAGGCCATGACAATCACATCGAAATAGCGATCATTGAATTCCCGGATCCCGTCCTGTGCCGAGGCATGGATGCAGCGGCCGCGGAGCCGGCGCAGTTTCGCATCCGACAGGCCGGCCAGCTTGCGCGAGATTTCGATCCCGTGTGGAATGCAGCGGCCGGCAACACGGGCGGGCAGGGAGTGCAGCAGGTTTTCGAGCAATTCCCCCCATCCGCAGCCGATGTCAAGCACGTTGATGCTCCCCGACTCCGAGGCCTCGATCAGTCCACGTAACAGATGCAGGGTCTTGTTGCGCTTGAGTACACGCCCACGAAGGCGCTTCAGCGCGGTGCTGAAGGCATAACGGACCGGTTCGGCCTGCTTGCGGGCTGCCGACTCTTTCTTGAACGTCAGCTCATAAGCAAAGTCTTCGCTCAACGCCTCATAAGCAGGCGGATTGGCCAGAAAGACGATCCCCGTTCGTGCGCATTGTTTCAATACCCAAGGCGCGGGCGCATAGGGCAATTCCAGCTCGTCTCCAGGGGTGTCGAGCAGCGGAGAAATTCGGCAGGCGGTCTGCACGTTGGTTGACTCTTCATGTCGGCAATCGGATCCGGTCCCCGCGGCGCGCGACGAATCGGCACTCCAGCCACTGTAGCAAGAGCGTTGTGAAGGAAATGTTAAGAACGCGTCAAGAACCGGCCTCGGCAACCAGATGCCGCTGCCGGCGCGACTGACAATGGGGGAGCGTCCGATCGGGAGCCCGATCGGTGACGCCAATGCGCTTTCCGCTGCCGAATACGCCGGCAGGAAGAAGCTGACGCGGCGCGACCGGTTCCCGGTCGGGATCGAAGCGCTGACGCGGCAGATGTGTAATTGCAACAATCAATTGAAGCCTCAAACCTTATAGTTCTTGTCAAAGGGCTATACACAAAGCATAATAAGAATCATTCTCATTCCTGTTTCCCCGGGCTTGCTCGACTCGAGGGCTCCGATTTCCCGAATTTCGCTCAATAAGAAACTTCAACATGACCAAGATTGCAATGCAGGCAGGCCGCACCTTCATCAAGAGTCAAGCTCATTCCCGTAGTCCCGTGTTGTCGGCGCCTGCGCTCGCCGTTCTCGCGACGCTGGCTATCCCGTTTGCGGCCCAAGCCGAGGCGCCGGAACCGGCTGATGGCGCGAACATGCCGAAGGTCCACATCAACGCGAACGGAGATCGCGCCATCCAGGGGCCGGTACGCTCGGCTTCCGACAAGTTCACCGCACCGCTGCTGGACACCCCGAAATCGGTCACGGTCGTCACGTCGGACGTGATCTCGCAGACCGGCGCCGTGTCGCTGACCGACGCGCTGCGCACCGTGCCCGGCATCACCATCGGCGCGGCCGAGGGCGGCAACCCGGTGGGCGACAACCTGTTCATCCGCGGCTACAACGCCCAGACCGACACCTATATCGACGGCGTGCGCGATTCCGGTTCGCAGTCGCGCGAGATCTTCGCGATCGAGCAGATCGAAGTCACCAAGGGACCGAACTCGGCCATGGGCGGCCGTTCGTCGGCCGGCGGCGGCATCAACATCGTCACCAAGAGCGCCAAGGAATACGACTTCAACAACGCCACCGTGGGCCTGGGCACCGACAAGTACCGCCGCGTGACCGCCGACGTCAACCGCGTCCTGGGCGGCAATGCCGCGTTCCGCCTGAACGCCATGGCCCATGAGGCCGACGTCGCCGGCCGCGATGTCGTCGGCGGCGACCGCTGGGGCATCGCGCCGACCGTCACCCTGGGCCTGACCGGCCCGACCCGCGCGATCCTGAGCTACTACCACATGGAAAGCAGCGAGATCCCGGATACCGGCATCCCGTTCGACAACCCGATCACGACCGGCGCCAACGTGTCGAAGAACGGCGGCGGCACCCCGTTCACGGTCGACCGCGAAGCCTTCTACGGCCTGGCCAACCGCGATTTCCGCGATACCGAAACCGATGTCGCCACCGTCGACGTGCGCCATGAGTTCGGCAGCGGCCTGGCGCTGCGCAACGTGACGCGCTACGGCAAGAGCAGCCAGGACTACGTCTGGACCCAGCCCGACGACTCGAAGGGCAACACCGTCCTGTACGGCACCGTCTGGCGCCGCGCCAACACCCGTGTCGTCGACACCGAAACCGTGGCCAACGCGACCAGCCTGAGCGGCACCGCGCTGACCGGCGGCATCAAGCACAGCTTCAACGTGGGCGTCGAGTTCAGCCGCGAGGACACCGACCGCGGCAGCTATGTGTTCAGCCCGGGCACCAACAACCCGCTGACCGGCACCTTCACCTGCCCGACCTCGGGCGCCGCCACGCTGTACAACTGCACCACCCTGGTCAACCCGAATCCGTACGAGCCGTGGGCCTATGCCCGCAGCCAGTCGCCGACCCTGACCAGCGTGAAGACCACGACCCGCGCCGTGTATGGCTTCAATACCATCGAGTTCAGCCCGCAGTGGCAACTCAACCTGGGCGCGCGCTGGGATGACTTCCAGAGCGTGCTGGATACCCCGGCGGTCGGCAGCACCGCCGCCACCCGTGCCGAGGTCCACAGCTACTTCGACACCTACCAGGCCGGCCTGGTGTACAAGCCGAAGGCGAACGGCAGCATCTACCTGTCGTGGGCGACCTCGGCGACGCCGCCGGGCAACGACGGCGGCGACGGCCTGGATGCGCTGACCGTGCAGATCCAGAACCTGCAACCGCAGAAGAGCCGCAACATCGAACTGGGCACCAAGTGGGAAGTGCTGCCGGGCGGCCGCCTGTCGCTGTCCGCGGCCTACTTCGAAAGCGACATGGACAATGCCCGCGTCACCGCGCCGGACGGCACCACCCAGAACGTGGGCCGCAAGGAACTGAAAGGCGTCGAGCTGGGCTTCTCGGGCAAGCTCACCAATGCCTGGACCGTGTTCGGCGGTTACACCTGGCTGGACGGCATCATCGCCGACAACGGTTTCGTGAACACCGGCACCACCGCGCGTCCGGTCTGGACCCCGTCCCCGTTCAACGGCAACGCCTTCCCGACCACGCCGAAGCATAGCGCCTCGCTGTGGACGAGCTATGCGCTGAACAAGAGCTTCACGATCGGCGGCGGCATGAACTTCGTGGATCGCCAGTTCGCCAACATCAACAACACCAAGTACTCGCCGGCGTACACCCGCTGGGATGCGATGGCGAGCTATGTATTGAATCCGAACGTGTCGTTCCAGCTGAACATCCAGAACCTGACCGACAAGCTGTACTTCGACCGTGTCTCGTCTCCGCACTATGCCGGCGTCGGCGCGGGACGTTCGGCGACCCTGACCGCGAACCTCAAGTTCTAAGCCGTCGGCAGCGTAGCGAACGCTGATCGCAGTCTCGTCGCTGGCGGGCGAGCGTCACCCTCCTGGCTAGGCCAGGAGGGTTTTTTTCATTGGGAAGGAAGACCTCGTCCGCGCTCGATGCCCCTGGACGCTGCGGGGCGGCGCATGGAGGGGCAGAGGCGGGCACGGGATTGACGGGGCACTGTCACACCCGGCTGCGAAGGTGGGTGGAGATGTCGTTGGTGGCAACAGGATGCAGCTGCGGCAGGCTTTGCCAGCCTGAACCAGGCTGTGCTTTTTGTCCCTGTGCCTGAGAAATTTCGACTTACAATAGCTGGATGCGTATCCTCATCGTAGAAGACAACCCCGACATTCTGGCCAATCTGTATGGCTTCCTGGAGCCGAAAGGCTACACGGTTGATTCCGCCCGAAACGGATATGGCGGACTTGCCCTTGCTTCCGAAAACAAGTATGACGTCATCATCCTCGATGTCATGCTGCCAGGTTTGAACGGGCTGGAGCTGTGCCATAAGCTTCGTTCGGAGCTGCGCACCCCGACACCTGTCCTCATGTTGACGGCACGCGACAGCCTTCCCGACAAGGTTGCCGGTTTCGAAAGCGGCGCAGACGATTACCTGATCAAACCCTACTCGCTGGTCGAACTGGACGTACGCTTGAGGGCCCTGGTGCGCCGGGCCGGGGGGCAGCATGTCATCGGCCGGGGGTTGCGCTTTGGCGGGCTCACCTTCGATCCTGAACTGCAGGATGCTGCGCGCGACGGGGTCAAGATCGTTCTAACCAAGACGGGCTACGTGCTGCTGCGTTGCCTGATGGCCGCTGCCCCGCGTATCGTTCCGCGCGAAGTCCTGGAGGAAGCGGTATGGGGCGAAAACCGGCCTGAAAGCGACGCCTTGCGCACGCACATCCATGCGCTGCGCCAGGCAATCGATAAACCTTTTCCTTTCGCCATGGTCCATACCGTTCCTGGGGTTGGCTACCGACTCGCTCTACCTGATGCGCCCGGCTGATTCCCTGAGCCGGCCGATTGTCGCCGCCTTCATTCTGTTTGGCTTCGTGCTGTCGGTATTCTTTGCCGTGCTTGCAGCACTCGCTGTCGAAGGTATTGAAGTCTACCTGGTCGATAACCGGCTGACGGAAGTCGAGAAATGGGCACGCCCTCGCGAAGCGGCGGGCTTCAATGCGGACCTGCCTGCCGGCCTGCGCTTTCACCGGGGCGGGGATATACCACTATCGCTACGCGGGCTGCCTGCCGGCGTTTCGGACAAGGAGGTCGATGGCATTGGCCTGCACGTGCTGTCGGGTGCTGACCAACGTGGACCGTATGTCGTCGTCGATCATGAAAGCGACTACGAGAAGGTCGAGCTGCTTGTGTATTCGATGTTTGCCGCTTTCTTTACCGGTTTCGTGTTGCTGGCATTTTTTCTTGGCCGGTTTGTCGGACGCAGGATCGTGGCGCCGGTGCGTCAACTCGTCGACGCTGTCGAGCATGGCGCGTCGTCACTGCCGCTGAAGGAGCGTAAGGACGAGTTGGGCGTTCTTGCGCGCGTTCTCGATGCACATACGTCCGAACTGCGCGAATTTCTCGATCGGGAGCGTTTTTTTACAGGCGATGTCAGCCACGAACTTCGCACTCCGCTCACCGTGATCATGGGAGCTGCTGAAATCCTGCTCGAAAGAGGAGGGAATAACGAGGACCGTGCGCCTGCCGAACGCATCTACCGGGCCGCACAGGAAGCGACGGAGTGCGTCACCGTCTTGCTCTTGCTGGCCCGCTCGCCAGAGGTCAGCCTGTTTGCGCCTGTGTCGGTGAGCGATATTGCGCAGCGTGAAACCGAGCGTTATCAATATATGGTTGCACGTAAACCGGTGAGCTTGCGTTGTGCAGGCCATGCATCCGTCAGCGTACGCGCTCCCGCCGAACTATGCACCTCGGCGATCGCCAATCTTGTTCGTAATGCCTGCCAGTACACGGACCAGGGGACGGTGACGGTCCTGCTGGAACCGGGACGGATCGTCGTCGAAGACACCGGACCGGGCTTGCCGCTGTCCGTACGACAAACGCTCGGCGAGGGCGCTGCCGTCATCCCGTCCAGTGGCTCGGCTGGAACAGGACTGGGACTGTCCTTGGTAAAGCGCATTTGCGAATACCTGGGCGCTTCGCTCGCCCATGAGAATCGCGAAGGAGGCGGCAGCCGTTTCACGATCACATTTCCATCGGAGTTCACGCAAACCTAACGCGCATTTGACGAGGGCCTAATCCGTCCATCTCTATCCTTTGAGCAATGCGGTCCAGTTCGGACTGCAGTGTTTGAACAGGGTCCCGGAGTGGATAAATTGTTGGTAAGACGTGTTGATGCGCCGGTACTCACCTTGGTGGTAGCGCTTCTGCTGGCGAGTGCCGGTAACGTCAAGTTCTGGTCGATATTCACGCATGCAGCCGGTGGCTTTTCGCTGGCCAATCTGCCCCTGCTGGCGGGCGCCTTCCTTATCGTCGTACTTTTTTTCAACGCCTGCCTGACCATGGCAAGCTTCCGCTATGTCGCCAAACCAGTCTTGATCGCACTGGTACTGACGGCTTCTGCGGCAAGCTATTTCATTGCCGCCTATGGAATTGTCATCGACAAGGCCATGATCCAGAATGTGTTTGAAACCGATGCGCGGGAAGCAACTGAACTGATCAGCTGGAATTTGGCTGCCAAGCTTGGCCTTCTAGGCGTGCTGCCGTCACTGTTGATCGCGCGCGCCGATATTCGATTTCCGCCCGGCGCGCGGGGACTTCTGAAGCGTACTGGTATCGCGGGGGGCTCGCTGTTGCTGGCAACCTTGCTTCTGGTTTTGTTCTTCAAGAGCCTTGCGCCGGCGCTGCGCGAGCATCGCGAACTGCGCTTCCTCCTCACGCCCACCAATTTCATTCAGGCCATGCACGGCTACCTGCGCAATCGGTGGAGTACTGGCATCGTGGTTGCGCCGCTTGGACGCGATGCCGTGAAGGGCAGGGCATGGGCAGGGCAACATCGCAAGACGCTGACAGTCATCGTCGTTGGTGAAACGGCGCGCGCTGCAAGTTTCTCGCTCAACGGTTATTCCCGCCTTACCAATCCACTCCTGGAACGGCAAGCTGGACTGATCAATTTTTCGCATGTGAGTTCGTGTGGGACAGCGACAGCGATTTCCGTACCATGCGTTTTCTCCGCGCTGGGCCGGGATGGCTACAGCCAGTCCAAAGCGTCGAGCCAGGAAGGTTTGCTCGACGTGCTCACGCACGCCGGCTTCGCGGTGGTGTGGCGCGATAACAATTCCGGATGCAAGGGCGTGTGCGATCGCGTGAAGTATGAGGACGTGTCACGGCCGACTGGGCACGACAGCCACTGCGCCGGCGACGAATGCTACGACGAGCGACTGCTTGAAGGGCTGCCGGAACTGCTTCGCAACAGCAGCAGGGATCTTGTAGTCGTGCTGCACCAGAAAGGCAGCCATGGTCCTGTTTACGCAAGCCGTTATCCGCGCGAGTTTGCCCGATTCGGACCGGTATGCGCCACCAACCAGTTCGAAAAGTGTACGCGCGAGTCCATCCAGGCTGCGTATGACAACACGATCGTCTACACCGACTACTTCCTGAGCAAGACCATCGATTTGCTGCGCGAGACTGCCGAAGGAGAGGGTGTCGATACGGCGATGCTGTACTTCTCCGACCACGGAGAATCGCTGGGGGAGAATAATGTGTACCTCCACGGCGCGCCCTATTTCTTTGCGCCGCGGGAGCAAACCGAGGTGCCCATGATGTTGTGGATGTCGGAAGGCTTTGGCGAACGCTTCCACATCGATCGCCGCTGCCTGGACGAGCGACGCAACCAGCCGCTTTCGCACGACAACATCTTCCATTCCGTGCTCGGGATGCTGGACGTGAATACTGCGGTACTCAATCCGCGGCTCGACCTGTTTCACTCATGCATTAGGGCGGCTTGAGGTGCGGCCTGGCCACGCCGCTCACCCGACCCTGCTGGGCCCAGGAACGATATGGCGGATCTCCGCCGCGATGATCGCGGGGGCGCTGCTCACCCTTTGGCTGGGGCGCTACACGGACACCGATCTGGTGCTGGCCGACGCGCTGTTCGACGTCGCAAGCAAGGCCTTCCCTTGGCAACACGCATGGCTCACCGAAACCTTCAGCCACGTCATCCTGAAATGGCTCTTGATGCTGGTGGCCCTGGGGTTCATCGGATGCGCGCTGGTCGATGCGATCAGGCCCATGGCGCGATTCGGCGCGCTTGGCCGCCTGCGCATCCGCATCGTTGCACTATCAGCGCTGCTGGTGCCGATCGTGACCAGTTCGCTGAAGCAGGTCAGCTCGTCGCACTGCCCATGGGACCTGGCGCGTTACGGCGGCAACCAGGACTACGTGCGCATCTTCGATGCCTTGCCGGTCGGCGCCATTCCAGGACACTGCCTGCCGGCGGGGCACGCATCGAGTGCACTGTGGCTTCTGTCGCTGGGGGTCTACTGGCCTCCATGCCATCCACGCGCGGCGCGGACGGCGGCCTTCGCGGGAATCACGCTGGGCGGGATGCTCGGCTTCCTGCAACAGCTACGCGGGGCACACTTCCTGACGCATACGCTCTGGTCGATCTGGATTGCGTGCGCGATTGTACTGGTTGCGATCATCGCCTTACAGCCAAAGAGAACCCGGTCGAGCGTTGCGGCCGTCCCCACGCTTGCGCCGGTGACAGACCAGCGCAGGCCGACACATGAGACGGACATTTCCGAATCAATTCTTTAACAAGCGTCGTCCTCACCCGGATACGCCAACAGACATACAGGACACTCGTCAATGTTGCAGAACGAACATCAAATCAGTGAATTCAAGAGCAAAAGTGGATTTGCCCGCATCGTCGCCGCGTCCCGCTATTCGGTCCAAGGTCTCAGGTTTGCATGGAAGTCGGAACATGCGTTCCGGCAGGAGTTACTGGTAGCGATGCCGGCGATGGCCATCGCCGCCCTGCTGCCGGTTTCCGACATCAGGAAACTGGCGCTCGTGGCGGTGCTCGCGCTGGTGTTGATCGTTGAATTGCTCAATTCCGCGATCGAGGCGGCCGTGGACCGGATTTCGTTGGAACGGCACCCCTTATCCAAAAACGCCAAGGATCTGGGAAGCGCGGCTGTCTTCCTGGCGGTGCTTGTCGCCACGATAACGTGGGGTGTGATCGTGGGACCGCTCTTCCTGGGCTAGGGGATCGCTGCCGGGCGTGGCGGCCAAACCTGTCGGCTATTCGGGCAACCTGTACCTTTGCTCCCGATAGAGCAGCGAGGGCAGGATCACATGCGCCATGGCCTTGTCGACCTGTGCCTTGTCCGGAGTGCCCGCATGCGCATCCATCTCACCGGTTGAAGCCTTGTAGCGACCCAGCAGGGGAGGCTGGCCAGGACGCAGGATCGTCGCCGATTGGCCTTCCAGCCACGCAAAGTAGTTGTTGAACTGGATCAGTGCACGGCCGGGTGCGGTGCTGTCGCGGGCAAGATCCCTGCCAATCATCGGGTGTGCACTCGAGACGCCCATCAGCGAGAGCAGGGTCGGGCCAAGATCGATCTGGCTGGCGATGGTGTCAATCCGTTTCGGCTTGATGTCGGCGCCAAGGATGAGTCCAGGGATATGGAATTTCTTGATCGGCACCAGGCTGTTACCGTAGACCCGGTTGTCGTGGTCGGCCACGATGAGGAACAGGGTGTCCTTCCAGTAAGCCTGTTTCTTTGCTTCGGTCATGAATTTGCCAAGCGCGTAATCTGCGTATTTGACCGCGTTGTTCACTGTTTGCTTGACCGGATCATGAAGCGCAATTTTCCCGTCAGGGAATTCAAAGGGCTCATGGTTCGACGACGTGAAGATCAGGCTGAAGAAGGGTTTGCCCTGTGCATGCAATTGCGCCAGGCGTTCCAGCGATTTGTTGAACAGGTCCTCGTCCGAGGCGCCCCAGCTGCCGGTAAAGGCCGGACGCATTTCTCGAATGTCGACTACCCGTTGAAATCCATTGCCGGTGAAGAAGCTGCGCATATTGTCGAAATGGGCTTCGCCGCCGTAGACAAACTCGGTGTGGTAACCCTGTTGGCCTAGTCCGGCAGCAAGCGTGTAAAAATCCTGCTGGGCGAGCGAGAGTTTGACCACGCTGCGCGCGGGCGTCGGGGCATAGCCGGCCACGACAGCCTCGATGCCGCGTACCGAACGGGTGCCGGTCGCATATAACTGTTCAAACCACCATCCTTCGGCCTTCAGCTTTTCGAGTTCCGGAGTGACAGGCAGCCCTCCCAGGGACTTCACGAACGTCGCGCCCAGGCTTTCTTCAAGCACAATTACCAGGTTCAGAGGCTTGTCCCGCTGGATAGCGGCTTGCTGGAAATGAAGTGTAGGGATATCAGGATGGGTGAACGCATAGTCGCGCAGCCAGGCTGCCGACTTCACTTCAGGGAGAACTTTTTCTCGAGGAAACTTTCCATAAATTTCTGAAGAGACTGCCTCTTTTCGTATGGAACTAATTGCATCCAAGACTGACCATGATGAATTGATGATCAGCGAATTGACCATGGAGTCGCCCGTCAGTGCGAACAACGCGGGATTGGCTGGCCGGTGTCCCGTCGTGGACCGTATTTGCATGAACACGATAAGACATAACAAGGGCCATACCAGTAACAACTTCCTGGCTGGCCACATTGTCGTGCCGTCGGAGGCATGTTTCAGCAAGTAAAAGATCAACAGACCCAGCCCGATCGTCAGGCCGATGCCGGCTAACAGCGCGAAGCGAAAACCGTTCCACAGTGTGGAGAAGACTTCCTGCGGATAGGCGAGATACTCGACGAAAAGACGGTTCGGTCTGACATCGTATTGCATGATGAACTGCGGCGACGACAATTCCATGAACAGGATGAAGACGAGGGCGATGGTCGCCCAGGAAACCGCGGCCAGCTTCCAGAAGCGGGCAAAATAGGAGTAGGCGAACAGGGGGGCCGACACGAGGGGAATTGCCAGGGCATAACCAAGCAGGACCAAGTCTGCGCGTACGCCCTGAACCAGCACCGTGATGGGAATGCCCGTGGCCTGCACCCGGTCCCACTGCCACGCGACCAGGGCAAGCCGGGAGAGGGAGAGAACAATCAGTCCGATGAGCAACATGTGAATAATGCTGCTGAAAGGGCCTGCCCACTGGCTGAGCTGTGCGAACCGAGCCGCAAAGCCATGAAGTCTTGTTCTATTACTTGATACTACACTGCTCATAGGTATTGGATTGAATGCCTGTTGCTTGGTGAAGAGCATGGTCGACCGGATCCGGCTGTGCCGGCAGTGATTGCCGGCTTGCTCATTCAGCAATATAGTCCATGGCTGGGATGAGGAAGCGACATTTTGGCCAACAGGATACCCGCCCATTGGAAAGGCGTAACGGCCCATGCTAGGTTATCGGGCGTTAAACAGGTGTTAGCCTGGTGTTAAGAAACCGTTAAGGCCGGAGGCTGTGCACTGCAAGGAGGTTCACTGACAGCGCAAAAAAAATGCCGGCGTAGCCGGCATCAGTTGCCCCTGCGGACGCGGGGGCGGAGGGAAGCCGTGGCACGCAGCGTGCTGCGTGCCCGGCGCACCGTTCTTTCTTAGAAGCTGTGGCGCACACCCACGCTGAACACCGACGGATCGGCGCCCAGGGCGGTTGCCGGCGGAGCGACGCTGGTCGACGACGAGTTGATCGCGAACACGGCCTGGCCGTTGTTGCGCAGTTGGGCGTAGCTGCCGTACAGGTTGGTGCGCTTCGACAGCGCGTAGCTGTAGGCGACCGACACGGTATTGCCCTTGGCGCCGTTTTCCAGCTTCTGCTGCTGGAAGTTCAGGAACACCTTGTTCGGGCCGGAGGTGTAGGCAGCGCCGAGGTTGGCGTTCTTGTACTCGTTGTTGGCGCCGGTCGGGTCGGCTTCCAGGTAGTTACCCTTGATTTCGAATGCGCCGAAGCTGTAGCCGGCGCCGAAGGCGATTTCCTTGTCGTCGCCGGTCGCCACGCGCTCGAAGTTGTGGTAGCCGGCGCCCAGGTACAGGCCGCCGATCTTGTATTCCAGCGCCACGCCCATCAGGTCGCCCGACGGATCGACGGTGCGCTCGCCAGCCGAGTAGGCGGCCAGCACGGTGAGGCCGGACAGGTCGTTGCTCTTGTAGTTGACCGAGTTCGACAGGCGGCGGGTCATGCGGTTGGTGCCGAAGGCCGACAGGTTGCTGCCGTAGAAGCCCTGGCCCAGGACGTCGGTCGCGGCGGCGACGGCGGCGATCGGGCTGTACTCGCGGCCCACGGTCAGGGTGCCGAAGTTGCCTTGCAGGCCGACCACGGCGCGGCGGCCCCACAGTGCGGCATCGGTCGCGCCGGTGTCCAGCGACACGGTGGACTCGATGTTGAACAGCGCCTTCAGGCCGTTGCCGAGATCTTCGGTACCGCGGAAGCCCAGGCGGCTGCTCGACTGGTTACCCGAGTTGATGACGGTGCGACGGTCTTCACCCGGTGCGTCGGTGTCCTCGACCGCGATGGCCGCGTCCAGCACACCGTAGACCTGGACGTTGGTCTGGGCGTGAGCGAACAGCGGGAGGGACGACAGCAGTGCGGCAGCCAGGCATTTGAACTTCATGAAAATCTCCTTTGGTTTCGACAAGATGTTGAGTTGATAAGTGAACTCAGATCGACGGCGATCTTACCCAGAGAATATGTCGAGTTCATGACAAACTTGCTATGTTGCAAGTTTTTAACCTCAGGTGGCGTGGCCTGCGAGGGGGAGCACGATGTCGATGCGGGTGCCGGGCGCGTCGTCGCTGCCGATGGTGATCTCGCCGCCCATGTTCCAGACCCGCTCGCGCATGCCCACCAGGCCCAGGGACTGGGCCTTTTCCATGTCCTGGGCGCGGATGCCGCAGCCGTCGTCGCGGATCGTCACCAGCAGTTCGCCGTCGATCCGGTCGAGCTTGAGCAGGACGCTGCTGGCCCGGGCATGGCGGGCCACGTTCGTCAGCGCTTCCTGCACGATGCGGAACACGGCGGTGCTGGCGGCATCGTCGAGGCGCAGTTCGGCTTCCTCGGCCAGCAGGGTGACGGCAATGCCGTGGCGCTCGACGAATTCGTCGCGCAGGCCCTGCAGCGCGAAATACAGGCCGCCTTCGTCGAGCGCGCGCGGGCGCAGGTTGGTGGCGATGCGGCGCAAGGAGGTGATCGCGGTGAGCAGGTTGGCTTCCATGCCCTGGATCAGGCGGCGGCTCGCGTCGTGCAGCGGGTCGGAGCGCGCCAGCAGGGTGAGGTCCATGCGCAGCGAGGCCAGCAGTTGGCCAAGGTCGTCGTGCAGCTCGCGCGCGATGTGGGTGCGTTCCTCTTCGCGGATGGTCTGCAGGGCCGAGGACAGCTGGCGCAGCTGGTCGTGCGAGCGCGCCAGGGTCTGCTGGACCAGGTGGCGTTCGGAGACGTCGCGCAGGATCACCGTCCAGATCTCGCGGCCGTCGTGGTGGACGCTGGACATCGAGCCTTCGATCGGGAACAGGTGGCCGTTGGCGTGGATGCCGGTGACCGCATAGTCGGTGGCGCGCCGCCCGGCGCGGCCGCCGCCGGCCGGGAAGTAGTCGAGCGGGGTGCCGGCCGCCGCGCCGGCCGGCTGGATGTAGCGCGCCAGCAGGCTGCCCTGCATGGCGGCGACGCTGGTGCCGAACATGTGGGCCGCGGCCGGATTGGCCAGCAGGATGGTGGTCTGGCGGTCGACCGACAGGATGGCGTCGCTGGCGTTGTGGACGATGCGGCGGCCGTCCAGGTCGCGGGCAGGGCGGCGCTGGGCGCGCGCGCGGCGCAGGGCGGCGGCGAGATGGCCGGCGCAGTAGCCGCCCAGGAACCCGGCGACGAGCGCCGCCGGGGGCGGGATCCTCCGGCGGAAGCGGCGCTGTGGGGTGATGCGGGACCTGCCCATGCGAAATTGGCGACGTGGGGGTGAGGCTCTACATTACGCCGCCTCGCAACAGGAAGCTTGAGGGGGGATAAACGGCCGCTTGCGCTGGTCGTGGCAGGCGCGCTCGTGACGAGCGCAGCGCCGCCCGATCACATCTGCTTGAACAAGTGCAGGAAACTCCTGCTGACCTCGAGCTTTTCCGGCCTTCCCTTGATCTGCACCAGGTGCCGCCCGCGGATATCGCGCGTCACCCCTTCGATCGCATTGACATTGACCAGGGTCGCGCGGTGGATCTGCCAGAACAGCTGCGGATCGAGTTCCTCGGCCAGGTCGCGCACCGGCTTGCGGATCAGCGCCTCGAACGACGCGGTCTGCACGCAGGTGTATTTCTCGTCCGAGCGGAAGAACAGGATATCTTCGACCGGAATCATGCGCAGGTCCTGGCCGATGCTGGCCTGGATCCATTGCAGGTGCTTGGGCTTGGGCGAGGCGATCTTCTCGGCCAGCTGCGACAGCATCGCCGTCACGCTCTGGTTGACGTTCTCGTGCGGGCGCTCCAGGCGCTGCTTGAGGCGGTCGACCGTGATCTGCAGGCGGTCCGGCTCGGTCGGCTTGAGCACGTAGTCGATCGCGCCGCGCTCGAACGCCTCCACCGCGTACTGGTCGTAGGCCGTCACGAACACGATCTGGCTGCGGTCGCCGATATCGCGCGCCGCCTCCATGCCGGTCTTGCCCGGCATGCGGATGTCGAGGAAGGTCAGGTCGGGCTTGAGCTGGCTCACCAGCTCGACCGCTTCCTCGCCATTCTTGGCTTCGCCCAGGATCTGCAGTTCCGGCCACACCTCGGACAGGCGCATGCGCAGCTGGTCACGCATCAGTCTTTCGTCATCGGCAATAATCGCGGTAGGCATGGTGATCTCGTCGCTAGGAAAAGGGTATCAATTATTCAACGAATCCGGGCTGGAGGCAAGCTGCCCGCGGCTGGCCGCCCGCGGCTGGTCGCCCGCGGCTGGTCGCCCACAGCTAGCCGCCCGCCTCATTTCGACAGCTGGTAGGGCACTTCGATCGTCGCGATCACGCCGCTGGGGCTGTTGGCGCCGATATGCAGGCTGGCGGCGTCGCCGTGCAGCAGCTTGAGGCGCTCGCGGATCGTCGATAGGCCCAGGCCGGTGCCGTCGCTCGGCACCACCCCGAACCCGACGCCGTCGTCGGTCACGGTCACGCGCAGCTTGCTGTCGGCCACCTCGGCGACGATCTTCAGGGTGCCGCCCTCGGGCTTGCACTCGAGGCCGTGCTTGATCGCGTTCTCGACCATCGACTGCAGCATCATGGGCGGGAAGGCGGCGCTGCGCAGCCCGTCCGGAATCTGCAGGTCGACCGTCAGGCGCTCTTCCATCCGCATCTTGAGCAGGTTCAGGTAGGCCTTGACCATGTCCACCTCGCGCCCGAGGCCGGTGACCACGGCGTTGTCGCGCATCTGCGGCAGCACGGCGCGCAGGTACTGGATCAGGCTGCGCTGCATGGCCGAGGCGCGCGGCGGATCGACCTGGATCAGGTGCTCGACCGATGCCAGGGTATTGAACAGGAAGTGGGGCTCGACCTGGGCCTGCATCATCTGCATCTTCGTTTCCGACAACTGGCGCTGCATCGCCTCGCGCTCGGCGGCGGCATTGGCCACCTGGGCCTCGGCGTCGGCGCGCTTCTTGCCGCCCACCAGGGCCTTGGTCCCGAACAGGGCCAGCACCAGCAGCAGCACGAAGTTCATGAACCAGGTCGAAGCCTGCTTGTGGTAGCGCGACACCTTTTGCTCGGCGGCGTCCTCGACCGCCGCCTCGATCGCATTCGACAGCTCTTCGCCGATCTGCGGCGGCAGCTCGATGTGGACCGAGTCGCCGTTCGGGTGCACCCCCGGCGTCGCGGGAGAAGCGGGAGAAGCGGGAGAAGCGGGAGAAGCAGGTGACGAGGGCGATGCGGGCGGCGCGGGCGGCGCGGGCGGTGCGTCCGGCGGGACCGGCGGCTCGGGCGTAGCCGGGGTTGCGCCGGGGCGCGGCTTGCGCGGGTTGAAATGGATGCCGCTCTCGTCGATCAGGATGCTGGCGTCGCTGCGGCGGCCGGCGTCGCGCTCGGCGCGGGCGATCTCTTCCTCGGCCGGGGCATTGAACAGCTCTTCCTGCAGGATGGCGCCGGCGGTCAGGGTCAGGATGGCGAACAGGAAGAATTTCCACCACGACAGCTGGGTGACCCAGGTCGCCACGGCATCGAAGCAGCGGTATAGCCAGGACAGGAGGCTCGAAAAATAATGCTGGGTTGTGCTCCGTGCTTGCATGTCGTCGTCGTATTCCCTGATTCTGATCCAATGGTGCTGCCAGCGGCGAGTGTAACGCCTGGCGCCCCCCGGGAGGGTTTCCCCCTTTCCCTGACAGTTTGGCTGTTGGGATGTTGCAACTTTAACCTGTGGCGGGCAGGGCGGCCAGTGCGCTGCGACAGCCTGCAGGAATCGCGGCATAGCCTGCGCCTTACCCGGCCGGAATGAGCTTGCGCAAAAGCTATTTTTTGAAAACATAGCAAGGTATGATGGATTCTTGCCTGGCAACGAACCGCCGGACCGGCGCCCGCCGGCCCAATCCCGCAATCCGACGCTGAAAGGATGTGCCGATGTCTGCAGTTCCCAGCAAATTCCGCCTTGTCACCCGCAGCGACTTCGACGGCCTGGTCTGCGCCGTGCTGCTCAAGCACCTCGACCTGATCGACGACATCCTGTTCGTCCACCCGAAGGACATGCAGGACGGGAAGATCGCGATCACGAGCCGCGATATCACGACCAACCTGCCCTATGTCGCGGCCGCCTACCTGTCCTTCGACCACCACCTGTCGGAAACCATCCGCCATACCGGCCAGCACGACAACCATGTGATCGACCCGGATGCCCCCTCGGCCGCGCGCGTGGTATACGACCACTACGGCGGCGCCTCCACCTTCCCTGGCGCCTGGGACGACATGATGCGGGCGGTCGACAAGGGCGACGCGGCGCGTTTCTCGCGCGCGGAAGTGCTCGACCCGCAGGGCTGGGACCTGCTGAACTTCCTGATGGATGCGCGCACCGGCCTGGGCCGCTTCCATGACTTCCGGATCTCGAACTACCAGCTGATGATGGACCTGATCGACCACTGCGCCACGCACCCGATCAGGGAGATCATGGCGCTGCCCGACGTGGGCGAGCGCATCGCGCTGTACCTCGAACACAGCGAGCGCTGCAAGGAACAGATCCGGCGCTGCGCGCGCGTGCACCGCAACCTGGTGGTGCTGGACCTGCGCCAGGAACCGGTGATCTATGCCGGCAACCGCTTCATCATCTATGCGCTGTTCCCGGACACGAATATCTCGATCCACGTGCTGTGGGGCGTGAAGCAGCAGAACATCGTGTTCGCCACCGGCAAATCGATCCTGAACCGGAGCTCAAAGACGAATGTCGGCGCCCTGATGCTCGAATACGGCGGCGGCGGGCACGAGAACGCCGGCACCTGCCAGGTGTCGAGCGACATGGCGGAAGACGTGCTGGACGCCCTGGTCAAGCGCATCACCGACGAAGGCTGACAGCGCGCTTGACGTCTCAGGCGTGCTGGGGCTGGGCCAGCAGCCGCGCGGCGGCGTCGGCCTCGAGCGGTTCGCTGAACCAGACGCCCTGCAGCTGGTCGCAGCCGTGCGAGGTCAGGAACTCGACCTGGGCCTGGGTTTCGACCGCCTCGCCGAACACGGCCATGTCGAGGTTGTGGCCGATGTCGATCAGCGCCTTGGCCAGCGAGGAGCCGTTGTCATCCTTGGCGATGCCGTGCACCGCGGACTTCGACAGCTTGACCTGGCGCACCGACAGCTGCTGCAGGAAGGGCAGGTCGGACAGGCCGCGCCCGAAATCGTCCACCGAGAGCACCGCGCCGACCTCGCGCAGCTGGGTGGCCAGGTCGCGTCCGAGGCCCGGGCAGCGGATCAGGTCGGATTCCGAGATCTCGATTTCCAGGCAGCCCGGCGGCAGGCCATGTTGCTGCAGGCGCGCGGCGATGCCGGCGCTGAAGTCGGGCCGGCTGTATTCGCGGTGCGAGACATTCACCGCCACCGGCAGGTCGTCATGGCCGGCATCGCGCAGCTGGCGCAGGAAAGCGCAGGCCTGGTCCTGCACCCAGGCGCCGATCTCGACGATCAGCCCGCTTTCCTCGGCTTCGGCCAGGAAGGCGGCGGGCAGCATCACGCCGTGCTCGGGATGGCGCCAGCGCAGCAGGGATTCGAAGCCGCGTACCTTGCGGCTGCGCGCATCGATGCGCGGCTGGAACAGCAGGAACAGTTCGTCATGCTCGAGCGCGGAGCGCATGCGGCCGGCCAGGGCGGCGCGCGCCTCGCTGGCCGAGCGCAGCTCGGCCGAAAAGAAATGGACGCCGCCGCCGCAGCTCTTGGCGCGGTACATCGCCATGTCGGCGGCGCGCACCAGTTCGGCCGGGGTGCGGCCGTCGTGCGGGTAGCTGGCCACGCCGAGGCTGGCGCCGACCGGGATCTCGTTGCCGTCGAAGGCGACCGGCATCACCATGGTGCGCCGCAGGCGCTCGACCATGCGCAGGGTGAAGCGCAGCGAGGGCTGGTCGACCAGCACCAGCACGAACTCGTCGCCGGACATGCGCGCCACCGTGTCGCTGTCGCGCACCGCCGACTGCAGGCGCCGCGCCACCACCTTCAGCACCACGTCGCCGGCGGCGTGGCCGAAGGTGTCGTTGATGGCCTTGAAGTTGTCCAGGTCGACCAGCACGGCCGCCACCATCGAATGGTGGCGGTGCGCCAGGTGCAGCGCGTTGCCGAGGCGGTCCCACAGCAGGTTGCGGTTGGCCAGGCCGGTGAGGGCGTCGTGGTTGACTTCGTGCTCGAGGTGGGCGGTGCGCTGCTTGGTGGCGGTGACGTCGACCACGATGCCGATGAAATGCGTGACCTCGCCGTGCTCGTCGTGCACGGGCGTGATGCTCAGGTCGTTCCAGAACACTTCGCCGCTCTTGCGCAGGTTGCGCATCGTGACCTGGACCGGGCGCCGCTCCTGCAGCGCCAGCCGCACCTGGGCCCGTTCATTGACATCCAGCTTGGGCGCGGCCATGAAGCGCGAATCGCGGCCCAGCACCTCGGCGGCGCGGTAGCCGGTGATGTGCTCGAAGGCCGGGTTGACGTACTCGATCGGGTTGTCGCGGCCGGCGCAGCCGGTGATCACGATGCCGTTGCTGGCCGCGTGCAGGGCCCGTTCGTACAGGATCATCCGGTTCTCGCGCTCGCGCCGCACCGAGATGTCGATCCCCATGCCGAACAGGTAGTCCTTGCCGTCGCAGGCGATGCGCGCGCCGCCCAGCAGCATCGGGGTCTCGCGCCCGCTGCGCGACACGTAGTTGGCTTCCATCGAGACCTCGACGCCTTCCTCGAACACGAGGCGGATGTTCTCGGTGGCCTGCGGGCGTTCGCGCAGCTCGAACATGTCGATCACATGGGCCGCGGCGACTTCGTCGGGCATCATTTCGCACAGGCGCTCGAGGTTGTGGTTCCACAGCACGAAGCGGCCCTCACGGTTGATCGCGTAGAAGGTGCCGGGCAGCAGGTCGACGATCTCGGCCAGCGGCGTGTGTCCCACGCAGTCGGATTCCGTTGCAGCGCCATCCAGGCCCAGCGCCGCGGTCACGCTCCAGGCGCGCGGCGCCTCGCTCGCGCCGAGCTGCGCGACCAGCGCCAGGGAGGCGCGCTGCTGGCGCCCGTGGGCCGTGCGCAGGCGCACGCGGCCGCCGCCGGCCGCGGCCAGGCTCGGCCAGTCCGGGCCGTCGGCGAGCAGGCGGCCGAGCGGCTGGCCCACGCTATCGGCCGCTTCCAGGCCGAACAGGGCCGCGCATGCAGGGTTCCATGCGGCGATCGTGCCCTTGTCATCGGTCAGGAATGTCACCTGTTCGGAAGGATCTTTCATGGCCATCTGCCCCTCTCGCGGCGTACCGGTCCCGGTGAGATTACACCTGTTCCGGCACGCGCGTCGCGGGCATGCGCAGCGTGATCTCGGGCATACATGGGTCCGCCACGCCAGAGCAAACCCGGCAATTCAATAGCCGCCACCCAGGCCTGTCGTGGCATTCGGGGTCAGGTCTGTCATTCGGACATGGGCGCACAACCCTTGCGGAATCTCAGAACGTTTTTAAGTATGCTGGCACCTTTTTCGACTTCCGACATTGTCCGTGATGCGCGGGTTTCGGAGCCAAAGGTGAGCCGAGCATGGACGAGTTTGGGATAAACACGTCAGCATTTTGAGATAGAGCAAAGGTGCCCGCTCGGTGTCCGAATGACAGAC
The DNA here is from genome assembly GCF_000382345.1 of Massilia niastensis DSM 21313. Taxonomy (GTDB): domain Bacteria; phylum Pseudomonadota; class Gammaproteobacteria; order Burkholderiales; family Burkholderiaceae_D; genus Telluria; species Telluria niastensis. The sequence continues at coordinate 286 of NZ_KB908090.1, read as the reverse complement.
CTGACCCTGAATGCCTTGATGGGCCATAAAAAAAGGTTCATCACGGATTTCCGGGAAACGCGGCTTTGATCTTGAGGAAAAAGAAGTCGCTATCCCGGTAGCCATAGGCCATCCGCTTCATCACCTTGATACGGTTGTTGATGCCCTCGAGCTGGCCGGTATGCATCGGCCAGCGCAGCCGCGCTGCGATGCCTCGCCAGTAGGGTTTTAACTTGGTGGCGAATTTCCTTAGCGGCTCGATCCCGCTGTCGTTTGCCATCTTCAGCCAGCTTCGCCAGGCGCGCAG